>NZ_JAPRAT010000025.1 GCF_026805325.1 Natronobacillus azotifigens | reverse complement strand
AATAATAGATGATACCAATCTTCTTTTATTTCTATCTTAAAATTCAGCCTAGACAAATGTTGAGAGTATTTTTTTAATAAAGATGCCTCTCCCTGGTATAAGGAAAGATTTATTTTTCCAACCCCTGTGTGTGCTACAGTTGCTTCATCCTCTTTTCTGGCAGCATGTTCACAAGTACCAATAAAGATTTGATTAACAAGGTTATGGTGCTTTATCAAGTCAATATGTCCCATTCCATTTTGCAAAAAAATAAGTACTCCTGAGAAATTGTGAAATTTATCGAGAATGTCCTCAAGATCATATTGTTTTACACAAATAAAAACAAGCTCATCTCCAACATATGTATTTTCATTAAATTGTTTTGCTTTAACCTGGTATTGTTTTGAGTCTGGCAAACAGCAGACTTGCTGGTCTTGAATTATCTGAGCTTGCTTTTTACTTCTTACATAAAGTGTAACTTCGTGTTGTTGTTCTGACATTTTTGCTGCGATAAAAAGTCCAATTGATCCACCACCAATAACACCAATCCTCATATCAACACCTCTTATCTAAATTATAAATTCGACATTTTCCCCTACAAAGCATATAACATTCTTTTATTTTCGTCCACCCAAAAAACACCCCTTCACAAACCACAACTTCACAATAGACTCAAACAGTGTGGTAAATAATTTGAATAGCAACCTCCTCCGCTTAAATTAGCATTTGACTCGTAAAATTACGAATCAAAAAACTGTTTATATAAATTTGCAATAAAGTTAATAAGTTCTAAAACCTGTTAAATATGCTAATACTTTAGATCGGTATCCAATAATCGAATTCAAAAACAATTAGATCCACCATCTAGCGTATCAAATGAAATTGGCGACACTCCAGCAGGAAAAGAGCGAGCTGAAGATCCACTCGGAAGTGAATTTCTTCCGAGTTAGCTGAAGCCGCGCCCTGCGGAAAGGGAGCCAAGTTCATTTGAGGAGCGGGATAAAAAGCTTCTGTTACCGCACAGTTTATTCATATGATGTATCCACGTTAGGTATTTGTTGTTTATGAAAAGTGAATATGAGATTTCTAAATAGATAGAATGACAAAAAGAAAAAAACCTTATAGCAAGGTTTTTTCTTTTTGCTCATCGATTTTAGATATAAGTCCATTAATTTCATTGATAATTACCTGATAAGCTTGAAGTTGTTCTTTTAACTGTTTATTTTCGGTTACTAATGATTGATACTTTTCTTGATCCACTGAAAAAGCTTGATCTACTTTCAGCACATTTCCTTTTACTTTTTCTAATAAAGAAATCGCTGCTTCTAAAGTAATTTGCTCCGTCGAGTGATCGGTATACAAAGGCTTTTCTGTTATCGTTACTTTTTTTCGATCCTTTTTTGCTTGTTCAACAGCATTTTCATAAACTTTACGAACAGAAGCATTCCAACGAAAACCACAAGCCGCTGGTGTCCTCGATAATCTTTTCGCAACTTCTCTAAAAGCCTCTAATTGCGTTTTTCCTTCTCGAATATAGTTTAATACTGTCTCAGCAAGTAAAGCATCTTCATCTTTTGTCCAAGCATCTTGTCTACTCGTATTCATTTCCTACCCCCTCCTATTGTTGCTATTACTATATGCAAGAAAAGGGGCTACTAGAATTAAAATAGAGCAAATTTCTATCTACTATGAACAATCATTGAAATTTCTCAACAAAAAAAGATGACTGCATAAACTGTCATCTTTTTTTGATTAGAGAGATAAACTATCTCCCCAATCTGAAAGCATATTATTTTTAGAATAGTCTATGATTCAACTACTTGCTTCCCATCATAATGTCCACATGCTTTGCAAACATGGTGAGGTTTAGTAAGTTCACCACAATTGGAACAAACAACCATTCCTGGTACATGTAATTTCTTATGCGTACGTCGTTGGTTTTTCACCTTTTTTGATGTTCTTCTTTTTGGTACTGCCATGTCTTACACCTCCTTCACTTCCGAAACGAAAATCTCCCTTACTATATAAAATACATAAGGCTAGGAAGTGATATGTTAACACTTTACCTTATTGATTTTCATTCTTTTCATCATCATTTAGTAATGCCTGTAATTTCTCAAGCCGAGGATCAATTTTACCCTCTTGCTTTTCTTCAGAGACTATCTCCCATCCTTCACCTTCTGTTAAAGCATTTGCCTCCATTTGTTCTGGATCGGCAAAGACACGGAATGGAATCTCTAATAATACATTTTCCTTTATAAAGGGCTCTAAGTCAAGTACTTCTCCATCAACTGGATGAATTTCCGACTCATCTTCTTCGGTGTAATAAGGATTAGTAGAGAATAGCTCTACTACATTCACCTCAAACGGATATGGTACGTCCACTAAAGTTCTAGCACACGGCAAAATCATTGTACCTTTAATTGTCATTTGACAAGTAATTGTCTGTCCTTGCGCTGTAGCTGTCCCTTTCACGGATACAAGACCAATCTTTCTAATGTCATTCTTTAATGATTCTAGTTCTGAGAGATCTACTTGCTCATCAAATGCATAACCTTCCGATTGATTAATTTTCTGAATTGAAATTTTCACTTCTATCACCTCAAAGCACAAAGTTTATTGTAAAAGGTATAACTTGATTTGTCAATATTTTTTCTTTACAGGTATGATTGATTGTCCTTATTATGAATCCTTTTATGATACAATACTAACAAAAGGAGGGGCAATTATGAAAGCAACAGGGCTTATTGTAGAGTATAATCCATTTCATAACGGACATCTTCATCATTTAGAACAGGCAAAGGTAAAGACCAATGCAGACTGTTTAATAGCCTGTATGAGTGGAAATTTCCTTCAACGCGGAGAACCAGCGTTAGTGGATAAATTTCATCGCGCAAAAATGGCTATCGATCAAGGTGTTGATCTTGTTATTGAGCTTCCTTATTTATACGCTGTACAACATAGTGATCTGTTCAGTCTCGGAGCAGTAAAAATACTAAATGAATTAACAGTCGATTATCTAATATTTGGAAGTGAAGCAGGGGAAATTGATTCTTTCCAATCACTTTTTCATACATACATGCAAAATAAAGGTACATTTAACACACAACTTAAAAAGAAGTTAGCAGAAGGTTTGTCTTTTCCAAAAGCTAATCAACAAGCCTTTGAGTTAATTAGCGTTGATAAAGAAACAGATATGGTGGATTTAACCAAACCGAATAATATATTAGGTTTTAGTTATTTAAAGGCGATTGCAGAGACTAATTCATCCATCAAGATAGACACAATCGCTAGAAAACAAAGTGACTATCATGATGAAACATTAACTACTCCTATCGCTAGTGCTACTAGCATACGAAAGACAATAAAAGAGCAAAACAAACTCTCCGCCCCTACCAACTTAGCATTACCAATCAATTCTCATCAATACTTGGAATCCTACAAAAAGAGTGCAGGAATATGGCATTCTTGGGAGGCTTATTTCCCTTTCTTGCAATTTCGTGTCTTAACGGAGTCAAAAGAGGAGTTAGCCCAGATTCAAGGAGTTGATGAGGGTTTAGAATACGCACTTATCCAAAGCGCGCATAAAGCAAGGTCTTTTACAGAATGGATCGATCTATTAAAATCGAAACGATACACGTATACACGATTACAACGCATGTTTGTTCACTTACTTACTAATACTTCCAAAGATACGATAAGCAGGCTCCACCAGCAAGAATCCATTGTTTGTATGCGTCTACTAGGAATGAGTGAACAAGGAAAACGCTACTTAAATCATACCAAAAAAATCCGTAGTGCACCGGTATACACACAACTGCGAAAAGAATTACCTGACTTAATGAAATTAGACGAGAGAGCAACCGATGTTTATTATTTACCGATAGCGCTTGATAAGCGTCAAAAATTACGAGCTCAGGAATTCTCCGCTCCTTATTATAAAAAATCAAGGTAAGAAGTAGCGGCATAGCTATTGTTAGCCATGCCGCTACTTTTGGTATATATTTTTCACTCTAAACTAGCTAAGTAATCAAGTGCATCATCAAATGTATCGACGGCTACAATTTCCATAGGTGTTCCAATCGCTTCTGCAGTTTCTCGAGCCAATCGATAATTTGAATTCGGTGCATCGTTCTCAAATGGCACAAAGAATATATCCATCCCAGCATTATGCGCTGCAACTACTTTTTTATCAACTCCACCTATTCGCAATACATCCCCTTGATAGGTTACCTCACCAGTCCCAGCAATTTGATACCCCCTAGTTACATCTTCCTCAGTTAACTGATCATAAATTTCTAGAGCTAACATGAGACCTGCACTAGGCCCACCGATATTACCGCTAGAAAATTCAATCGAGGGTTCAACGTTAACCTCACGATTGGTAACCAATTGAATTCCAATCCCTACTTGTTCTGGATTGTTAGGAAAAGCAATTAATTCAATGTATTTATCGAGGTGATCGTCCTCTCGTTCAATGGAAAGAAGAATTTGATCTCCAGCTTCTTTTTGATTCACTATTTCAATTAAATTATCAGCATCGGTTACTTCTTGGTTATCTACCGCGATAATTTTATCACCAATTTCTAATACCTCTTCAGCCGGCATTCCTGGTATGACAGAAACAACATACACCCCTCGGTAGGTGATATCAATAGATTGTTCAGCCGCTTGATAAGCTACAACTGTAGAAGCCTCTTGGGAATTTTCCATTAAACGTAACTGGGCTTGCAAATACTCCTCTCTACTATATCCTTCTGGAAAAACTTCTTCTAGACGTTCAATATCATGATACGGCCTAATCGCCCCTAATAAATATTGTAATGGCGTTGCGCGCCCCCCTCTTACTGTTACAAGGTGCAACTCACCAACACTATCATATCTACCATCAATATTAACAACTGGATCTAAAGGATCAGCAGTACCTGGTTTATAAATATAATATGGTAGTGGAAATGTTATCGTAAATATAAATATAGCGATCAGGACGAAAAAAGCTGCAATTCTCTTTTTATTCTGTAACATATTTTACCCCTTTCAAAAAAATCAGTTGTTTCATTTTATGTTAGGCAAAGATTTACCATACTTATTTTATTCTTAAGATTATTTTCTTAAAAATTTTGTTAAGGGGCAATTTCTAAGTCCAAGTGGACGAACTACAGTGCTCCTTATTGAACATCTCGTAACTTTCAAACAGGAAAATATAAATTCTAAGCATAAAAAAAACAGATACTTGCGTATAGTTATATATAGCTTGGCCATAAGAAACTAAATTAATTTTACTACCATATTGAAGATAAGTATAGCAATTTACGCTTCTTATCCGTTACTTGGGGGGATTCCGTTTGAAATCAAAGATAAAATCATTCGTTTTAGCTGGCTTTGCTATAATCATCGCTTCCAACCTCATTATTTTCCCAACACAAACACTTGAAGCTAGTTTGCGAGGGGTTAATATTTGGTGGGGGACTGTCTTTCCATCATTATTACCATTTTTCATCACGGCTGAGTTATTAATTGGTTTTGGAGTTGTTCGTTTTATCGGCGTTCTGTTCGAACCGATTATGCGCCCCGTCTTTAATGTCCCTGGAGTTGGAAGTTTTGTTTGGGCTATGGGAATGGCTAGCGGCTATCCTGCTGGAGCTAAATTAACGGCTCGTCTAAGACAAGAGCAGCAACTGACTAGGGTGGAAGCAGAAAGGCTCGTATCCTTCACAAACGCTTCCAATCCATTATTCATCATCGCCGCTGTTTCGGTAGGCTTTTTCCACGATGCATCTTTAGGATTTTTATTAGCGATTGTCCACTATAGCAGTAATGCATTAGTTGGGGTCTGCATGCGTTTTTACCGACGTGAACCTAAAGAGCATAGACATCAGGAGCGATCATCAAAATCACTAACAAAAGCTTTTCAAGCACTACACGAGACGAGAATCAAGGATAACCGTCCATTTGGAAAATTATTTGGCGATGCTGTTATTCAATCAGTTCAGACATTATTAATGATCGGTGGATTCATTATTATATTTTCTGTCTTTTCTGCCCTGTTATTTCAAATTGGTATCGCGAATTTTGCTAGTGAAATCATAGGTATACTTTTTTCTATACTCTCTCTTCCTAACGAGCTTGCCTTACCCTTTTTCTCCGGAATATTTGAAATAACGTTAGGAGCACAATTGATTGCAAATTCAGGCGTTGACACATTGTTACCCCAAGCGATACTTGTGAGTATTATGCTAGCATTTAATGGGTTTAGTGTTCAAGCCCAAGTGGCTAGTATTTTAGCAGAAACCGACATTCGGTTCCTCCCATATTTTATGGCGAGATTGTTACACGGCAGCTTTGCCACTGTGTTAGTGATCACACTCTATCCTTTCCTTTATACAAGAAGCGAACATATGAGCACAATATCTCTTCCAGTCATCGCTGAAAGCAATCATAATTTCTTTGTAAATTTATATACAAAAATGCTCGAGTTAGGACCCATACTTACTATTTTCACCTTACTTTTAACTAGTATTATTCTTTATCGGCGAATAAAAAAAATATAATGATTGTGTTTTTTCAAATCTATTGGATTTGAAGCCTAAACATTTCGGATAGATGCTTTGCGATGAACCTAAAAATGTTAAAAAGAGTACAACTTCAATTAGTTGCTACTCTTTGAAAATTTTTTTTGCAAAGCTAAATCAACAGCTTCAGGAACAAGGTCTGACACATTAGCATGATATTTAGCCACCTCTTTTACCATACTGGAGCTTAAGAAAGAGTATTTATTGTTTGTCATAATAAAAAACGTTTCCACAGCAGCGTTTAACTTTCGATTCATGGATGTGATTTGAAGCTCATATTCAAAATCACTAATTGCACGTAAACCTCGTACAATCGCCTTTGCACGTTTTTCCCGTGCATAATCCATTAATAAGCCTCCATGCGAATCTACTGTAACATTACCAATATCTTTGGTTGCACTTTTCAACAAATCCATTCGTTCTTCCACAGTAAATAAAGGATCTTTTGATTGATTATTAAACACCGCTACAATTACATGATCAAATACTTTTGCTGCTCGCTCAATAATATCTAAATGTCCAAAGGTAACAGGATCAAAACTGCCTGGACAAATTGCCAATCTACTCATAAATCTCTTCCTTTCTTTTGTATAAAGATATAGCGGTAGTTCCACCGTAATTGTCTGTTTTCATTTGGATAAAGCTTGCATGCTCTTTTGGTAAAGACTGCTTCGTATCATGTTCACAAACAATGATTGTGTCTAGGTGTGTCACATTATTTTCTGCTAAACTCGTCAACAAACTCTCATAGGAAATTTTTTGATAAGGAGGGTCTAAAATAATCAAATCAAATTCCAACGCTCGCTTACTCGTTGCTTTAATAGCTCGAAACGCATCATTACGATATACTTCCGCTTTCCCCTCTAATTTTAGAGCCTGTAAGTTTGAATGAATAACTTGAATCGCTTGTTTTTGTTGATCAACAAAAACTACATGATCCATACCTCTACTTAATGCTTCAATACCCAAGCCACCACTACCAGCAAATAGGTCCAAACAGATCCCACCCTCAAAAAAAGGACCGATAATATTGAATAAAGATTCTTTAACTTTATCTGTAGTAGGACGGGTCAACTTATTCGAAACAGTTTGTAAAGGATGACCCTTATATGTACCTGCAATAACTCTCATCACTGACACCTCTTAATTTATGTATTCGACTTAATCCTACCACAAAAAAACTCAACTAGGAATATTATCAAACAAACATGGTCAAATATCATTTAATTTTGCAGGTAACCACGAGAGCTCCTTGTTACTTTTATCCAATGCAACCTTACGTAAGACTGCCATTTCAAAGCAACATAAAAGTTACAGTGACGCAATGTACGGACCTTAGATCACCCTAAAAGCCTAACAATAAGGAAACTATAAAAATATCCACTTATTGAATTTTTCCTTTATTAATATCAAAGGTTTTTCAACTCTAATGTATAGAATACTTTGTCTTGTCTATAATAAGCTAGTGAAGTAACTGTTTGACAGCTTTCCTATTTTATAAGGAAGCTAATGTCACTATTGAAGTGGTTGTTACTTCTTGAAGACGGAAAAGACTTACGTTTCCCCATAAGTCCTTTCCGGTTTCTCCTCTCCCTTTGCCTTTTTGATTCACTCGAATATAGAATCAAAAAGGGCCTGCAGTTTTTCTGCAGGCTTTTTTTTACCCTATAGGTAAGTCTAAATAGTTATATTTGTGACGATATTTTTAGGTATTCTATCATTAACATAGATGCAAAAATTATTTTAGTATAACAGTAGGATCTGATGGTTGCTTTAGCTTGTCACCATCAGCCTCTTACAAAATATACCTTCTAATTTGTTTTTTAGAGCATTTATCATTTGAAAACATCTTCACTTGATTAAATCCCCATTTTATAGTCATATTCTTTTGCTTTATCAAATTTTGCATTTTCAAACTCTGTTCTAACAAATGGTTTATAGGATAGATCGACTTTTGAGACAAATGGTAATCGCTCTAACTTCATCCTTTTGTCTTCAATTTCTTCTTGATCCACATAGATTACTGCATAACGATCATTTCTAGAAACTGCAATTAAATGACCATATCGTTTTATTTGTTTCACATTTTTCATGTGTTGAAACCAAACAATTAATCCTTGTCTTTTCTTATGCATTCGAAGACCCTCACTTACTTTTGGGATTTTACTTCACATTCATTAATTTATGACGCTTTACAACCACAGCCGCCACCTGAGCCACAGCCACAACCACCTTCTGTAAAAAGCGCCCCATCTCTTGGAACTTTTATTTGCTTACTGACACTAAAGGCAATCCGTTCACTTATATCATCTAATAATATTTGAATGTCACGTTCAGCAACTTTAAAAGCAGCAACTACCTCATGCATATCAACTTCACGCTTTAATACCCTGATCTCTTTTGTGACTTTACTGAAATCTGGATGATAGCGACCAAAGCGCTGCACTTCTTCATATTGTTCTTTCATATTATAAAAAGCAGTGATTAGTGCTTGAGCTTCTTTATCATTTTCAAGTCTTTTTTTCGCTTGTATATATCTATCCATTTGTTCTGATTGATTAATCAGATTACCAATTCGATCTGTTTGATCTAATAATGCAACAATCTCTGTTGTAGCTAACAACATGATCACCTCCGTTAGAAATATCATACCAGTATTGCACACAAAAAAAAAGAGCTAGCTTACGAAAGTGTTTGATTAACAAACAGCTTTTCTACTAACTCTAAAACCAAGTTCGGTTTTGATAATATGGATGTTGCGGATAATTCGGTTGTTGATTCGGTCTTGTTTGAGCTTGTTGGTTAGGAGAAGGATTAGACTGTGATGCTTGATTTGGTGCGTCACTAGACTTAAATTGATCAATTAATGAGCGAACACTTGCAAAGGCACTGTCTAATTGATTAACATGTTCCTCCATGTTAGTCAAATCAATCTTATTAACCAAATCAGCCATTTGTTTATACCAGGCTTGTTTGTTACTATTATCTTCGTTATTTTCCGCTTCTTCACTTTTCGATTGTTTATGATTCTTACTGATGACATCCTTACGGTAGTCATCCCAAAATTGATCCGTCTCCCCTAACTTCGACCATTGATCAAAATAATACTGCCATTCTTGCTTTCCTTGTCGAACTTCAGCAACAAGGCCGGGGTGTTCTTTCACAAATTTTTTGAATTTTATCAACTCTGGATGAAGGTTATCTTTAGGCACATTCTTCACCTCGTCTTCCCATTCATTTACGCACAAAGACTTTACTTCGTTACGATAGTCTATGCGTGAAGATAGGATCGTGTCACTAAAAACGCTTAATAAGTTTGGGAGAAAGCATACAAGGTAAGTCAATTGAATAATACTTTCCTACATGAAAATTAAAAAGGGAAGGGTGTGCACTCACCCCCTTCCCCGATCAGATTTAATGTAACTCGCGAGGTTCTGATATCTCCTCTAAAGCATGTCCTGCTGCTAAATTTGATTGATCTTCTAATGCTAAATCACCTAGTGCTACGATTCCTACTAACTTGTTATTTTGAACAATCGGTAACCGACGGATTTGATGTTCGGCCATTAATTCACTTGCTTCCTGAACAGACATAGACGGCTCTGCTGAAACCAAATGATCTGTCATTACTTCTTTTACTTTTGTTGTTCCAGGCTTATCCATTCCATACCCGCGAACTGCTAAATCGCGGTCTGTGATCATACCAACTAAATGTTGGTCTTGTTGACAGACAGGAATAGATCCAATGTCATGGGTTCTCATTTGCTTCGCTACATCAATTAACGTATCATCCAATTTACAAGAAGTTACGTCAGGTGTCATTACTTGCTCAATCGTTTTCATTTTGTATCCTCCTAATGATGATTTTATGATGCAATGATAAAATATCATCAATTATTATTATGACCTGCTACACGTAAAACTTGCGCTAAAATCCTGAAAAATATATTTGTGATTATTCATCAAATTTAAACAAAATTACACAAAACAAACTATTCAATTCGCTTCTAACGTGCTATATTTCTTATAAAGGATTTTTACTGGTGCGATTCGAAAGGAGTTATCGAGGTACATTGTTTAAAAATTTCACTTCACGTCATTGGATTTACATTTTTCTAATAATCGGATTGATATTATTCGGTTTATTTATATTACCAATCTCTGTCCCATTAGTTTTAGCTTTTTTCACAGCATTGTTTTTAAACCCTGCTGTTCGTGCAATAAAAAAACGATTTAAACTAAATAGAAAAATAACAGTTACTATTGTTTATTTAACATTTCTTTTACTGCTCGCTTTTATAGGTACCTATGCTGTGACCACGATTATTAAACAGCTAGTGCTATTAGCCGAAAACGCACCTTCATACATAAATCATATTAACAATAAATTACTTGAATGGAATAACAATCTAGAAATCATTATGCAAGACTTGCCAAATGACTTTGTTAATCAGGTAAACGCAAGCATAAGTGATGCGGTTAAGTCGATTGACAAAGTCATTACTGATAATATCCAAGTAGAGAGGGTTGCTGGAATGGTCGCAACGATTCTTACAGCCATTCCTCAATATATCGTAAGTTTTCTTGTTTATTTGATTGCCTTATTTTTATTCATGTTAGAATTACCATTTCTAAAAGCGAAATTTTATCAAAATTTCACGGATCATACTGCAGAAAAGGTGCAGTTTATGACTGGGAGATTAAAATATGTTTTAGTCGGCTTTTTAAAAGCCCAATTTTTAGTTAGCATTTTCATCTTTACCGTCACCTTATTGGGTTTGTTATGGATTATTCCAGAGTATGCGATAGGGATGTCGTTGATCATATGGTTAATTGACTTTGTACCAATTATTGGTTCCATCGCAATTCTAGGTCCTTGGTCACTGTATATGTTTATCACTGGAAATATATTAATGGGAACACAGTTAGCGGTTTTAGCGATTGTTTTATTAGCGATTCGTCGTACAGTTGAACCAAAGGTAATGGGACAACAGATCGGTTTATCACCATTAGCTACTTTGATTGCTATGTATTTAGGTCTTCAGTTAATTGGGATTTTAGGATTTATTATCGGACCTGTTCTTGTAATCGCTTTTACTTCTGCTAAGGAAGCCGGAATCATCAAGTGGAATGTTAAATTATAAAGTAAAACTTCCATCAGTGAGGTTTCTAGGTATTCCCCCACTGATTGTTAGCCCTAAAGAAAGAACCTAAAGCCTTTGAAGCCTTCGGGGTGCTAGCGTCCGTTACTCCCGCTTAAACAACTTAATATTCTCGTTGTATTAAATCGGGAGTCTTACGGTGGGTTGCTCCGGGATAAAATTTAATGCCTGCCTTAGTATTGCCATAGCTTGATGGAAATTCAGAAGATCAAAAAGGTTTTGCATGATGAAATTTGTATGCGGCTTTCCCTAGATTAATGTTGTTCTTTGCAGTTCATATACTTAGTGCTATTTTAATGAAATTAGCTTTAAAAGTCTTTGATAAAAGCAGAAATAGACAATTAATGAAAGAATGCTGTTTTATTTCTGGGTTCGTTGATTGTTGAACGATATAAATAGTCATTTATATTTTGAACGGATTCGTTGCATGAATTTTTATGAAATCATGCAAAAAGCACCATTCCAATTTAGGGATGGTGTTTCATTTTGATTCAAAGAAAAATAAGCTGTTCACTTGGTAAAGTGCTTTTCTTTACCAAGTTAGTTGAGGGCCGCCCCCGTGGAAAGCGACCGTCTGTAACTGAAGTGCCATGCAGATACTGTGTAGAAGCTCTTAAAGAACCGTGAGAACTTTCCCATTTTTTCATGCGTACTATTCAATTAAAATGCGATATTCATTCGGATAGTAGGAGATCACAAGATACACATCTTCATTCTTAATATCTTTTTCTTTAACTGCCGCAAATTTTGACGAGGGTGAAAAATAAAACGGTAGTTGGAAATCCATTTCTGATTCAGAACGTAGTCTGACCCCCTCTTCAAGACTTAATTCTAACTCAGGATTTGCAACGGAGTATAGTATACCGTTAGTATGTAGTAAAAAATCCGTCCCGAATATTTTGTAATGAATAAAATTAATGCCGCTATCTGGATTCGTATCATCAGTTATATTTGTATTTTTTACAGTTAAATGGAGATCGTAGACCATTTCTGGGTAAGTTAAACTATCTTTATCAAATAGTGGAGATTCTTCATCTTCTTCAAATTGATATTTTAATAGAAATTCTTCGTAGGAAAGTATTTCCGCGTTATTAACGGTGACAGTATAGCCGTCCATGTTTTCGAAATCGTCAAGAAAAATATTCTCACCAAGCGCAATTTCCTCACCCATTTTAAACGTGTGCACAGGGGGAAGATCGATATCTTTATTGACATACCAAATACGAAAACCCAAACCAGCGAGCAGAAGGAGGGACAATAAGCCAAATATCATTTTTTTCATACAGTTTGCCCCCTAGTTGTTGTTGATACCAACGATCCATTTTCTAAGTAATAGATATCGTCAGCTAATTCATCTAAAATATCTGTGTCATGGCAAGCTAAAACAACGAGTGCTCCACGCTCTTTTTCTTGACGAATAATTTGTTTAACTAACTCTACACCAGCAGTATCTAATGAATTGGTAGGTTCATCTAAAATAACGATATCAGGCTGTTCCATAATTGCCCCAGCTATTCCTAAACGTTGCTTCATCCCTAACGAATATTTTTTATATTTTTTATTATGACTTTCTACATCTAATCCAACTTTTTCAAGCGTATGTTTAATCTGCACATCATCAATTTTGTTTCGAATTGAAGCAAGCATTTTCAAATTTTGAAACCCAGTATAACTATCCAAAAAAGCAGGATTTTCAAGAAGAATGCCGATGCTTTCAGGGAACGTAATCTCTTTTCCAAGAATTTTATCGTCTATCTTAATGGTTCCTTTGGTAGGCAAAATGAGTCCAGCCATGAGTCGCATCAACATGGTTTTCCCTGATCCATTAACCCCTCGTAACCCAGTGACGTTCCCAGATGAAAGTGTTATCGAAACATTATTAATCACAAATACACCTTTTAATTTTTTTGTTACACCTTCGATTTGAATGGTTGTCATCGTATTTACCCCATTTCTAATAAGTATTTTTGACTTTCATCTAACATTATTCCTCTCCTAATACATCATAGCGTCGAAAATAAAGACTACCAAAGATAAGTGAAACAGACACTAAAAACAAAAACATGACCATCCCTTCACTAGCACTCAAACCCTTTTGGATTACATACTCACTCCTGATCACCATCGCATAATTTCCAGGAAGAAATGGACTAAACAGATAAGCAGAAGTCAACCAAATAACAGTCACCACAACAAAACTGTACAACGGTTTAAAAATGAGTACTAATGTCATCTGTAATAGATTAAGACTTATTAAGATTAATAGTGGATAAAATAGAATGATATACACCAAGTTAAATGAAAGTGTTTCATGAATATCTCCTGGCTGTAATAAATCAGTTACAAACATTCTTGTAATGTTTAGGGAGATAGGTTCTTTTGTTATCAAGCAAAACGCAAAAACGGTAATAAGGATAACACCGTACATCGTCAAAACATAACTAACATTCCAGATGCATTTAGAGAACCACCAGGTAAGTCTTCCTTTCGTTCTCACTAATATGTTTAATCCCATAGAAGATAAGTCTCTAAATGGATAATATAGGGTGCTATAACATATAAAAAGATGAAGAAGCAGCCATTTTACCGGAATAATAAAGTTCTCCTCCTTAGAAGGCGTATACTCCTTGATACCTGCAAAAATAGAAAACAAATAGTCTATAAATGTACCAGATGGAATCACCTCATCAAAACTATATGTAACATGTTTGCGGTAATAAAAATCAATACAAAATGCCACTACAAATAAAACCATAACCAGTAACTTTACCGTCCCTACCCGAAACCCATTTTTATAATCATAGGCTAATAGTCTAAAGAATTTCACGCTTAACACCTAATTTCATCGTGATTCCAAAAGTCAGTACAAAAAAGAGTAAGCCTTGGCCTGTTATAATCCAGGCATTTGCAGCGTTTTCAACACAAGTTGCATGTAAGTAATTGATCGGCGAAATTTCATTATAGTAACGATAGGCTAAAAATGTTCGACTATAGTGTAACGTCATAATCAAGAAAAAGGGGGTTAGGATAATCGCAATTCTATTTCTTAAAAAGAAGGAAATAGCTAAACTCATTGTTGCAAATAAGCCGGCAAAGATGAAATTTAAGATTAGATAAAGCAAGACAAAAATTAATGGGTAAGTATAAAATAAAGTTGACCACAATGAACCTATCATGACAGGATAACGCAATGAATAGACCATAGATGGTGTAATGGCCGGGACAAAAGATGCAACAAGTAAAAAGTTAACAACAAGGGGAATTAGTATAACAAGTCCACCTGCTATAAAAGTAGCCAGATATTTCGACAAGAAATACTGCCATTTGTTACTTCGAATCACCACTGTTTTTACATAGCCATTTTTATCTTCAATAAAGTAGGACCAGCCATAGGGTAAAACGGCGATAAGTGGTAATAAAGTGAAAAAAAGTGTAAATCCAAGCGACATTGCTTCTCCACCGATCCAATGATTGTATAAGGATGATGCATTTGTCATTGGATTTCCATCTATCGAACTCAAAAACGTTTGAAAGCGGTAATGGTCAATCATATACCACGCACTAAATAATGAAAAAGTTGTAGCAATACCTAATGTTGCAATGAAGAATTTGTTTTTAATCGCTTTTTTTATTTCGATTGCTAATAATCTACTAAATGTTTTTTTCACAAAAATTCCTCCTAATCAAGCGGTAGTTCAAAATATTTGGCATATTCTACACCACTTTGGATAGAGATCATGTAATATAATGGTTCTTCTCTCAGCTGCTCCACAGGTAAAAACCATCCGATCGTCACATCTACTTCTTCACCGATTTCTAATAAAAACTTATAATAGCCTTTGGGATCATCATCAACTTTTTGCTGACCACTAAAATAGGAAATTTCAGTAAAGAAAGGACCGTTTGGGTCTTCAATTTCTGATTTAAACCCAGCACTATATCCAATATACAGAATGGGTACATCTGATTCATCCTTGAATAAGCGAGAGGCGAGATTTTTCACTGTCAGATCTATCAACACTAGCTGATAATCTTGATCAATATCTCCATTGTCTTTGATTAACGATACATTCTTAAAAAAGTCTGTTAATTCTAAATCAGCTTCATTAATGTTAGTTAACGCCTGCACTTTGTGTAAGGTATATTGCTCTGCGTTATTATGTGTAGTGACGGTGTCTCCTATCGTAAACAGACCTTCCTCTTCATTTTCCGAGTAATTTTCGGGTATGCTTGTGGGATTGGTATATTCCACCTCTTCATCATTGTCTAGCTTGTTTCTCAGCGAGTCTTCGAATTCTTTGTATGAACAAGCAGACAGAAGGAGAACGATGATGCACAATCCTAAGATGCTTCTCGTTTTTCTCATGTTTTCAGCTCCTTGTACAGAGTGTTCCTTTTCTAATCGAGCGGGAGTTCAAAATACTGGAAATGTTCTATTTCACTTTTGGTAGAGATCATGTAATATAAGAGTTCTTCGTCCAACTGCTCAACAGGTAAAAACCACCCGATCGTTACATCTACTTCTTCACCGATTTCTAATAAAAACCTATAATAGCCTTTGGGATCATCATCAACTTTTTGCTGACCACTAAAGTAGGAAATTTCAGTGTGAAAAGGACCATTAGGGTCTTCGATTTCTGATTTAAACCCAGCACCATTTTCAATATACAGAATGGGAACATCTGAATCATCCATGAATAAGCGGGAGGCGAGATTTTTCACCGTCAGATCTATCAATACTAGCTGATAATCTTGATCAATGTCTCCGTTGTCCTTTATTAACGATATATCCTTAAAGTCTGTTAATTCTAAATCAGCTTCATTAATGTTAGTTAACACCTGCACTTTGTGTAGGGTATATTGCTCTAAGTTCCTATATGTAGTGGCAGTGTCTCCTATCGTAAACAGACCTTCCTCTTCATTTTCCGAGTAGTTTTCGGGTATGCTTGTGGGATTGGTATATTCCACCTCTTCATCATTGTCTAGCTTGTTTCTCAGCGAGTCTTCGAAGTCTTTGTATGAACAAGCCGATAGAAAGAAAACAATGATACAAAATCCTGAGATGCTTCTTGTTTTTCTCATGTTTTCAGCTCCTTGTAGAGATTTTTAAAAGGAAGAAGCAAAGTATAACTACCTTCGCTTCTTCTTTCTTTCTTATCCGTCATAAAAGAGGTTTAGTTTGCGTACCGGTAACTACCAACACTATCTGGGCTCCATTCGCCTGCTATCGCACCATTTCCACCATATCTACTAAATCTTAACCTAGCACTTCGGCCACCGTGTTCAAAGACAAGTTGTCGAACAAGCCATTGACCAGTAGAAACAGTTACGGTACCACCAATCGTTTCATTTCTCCACTGATTTGTCCCCGTACTTGAAATTGGTCGAAAGCCTTGCACATCTAGGTTGATAAAGCCAGTAGGTACAGCTGATAGATTTACGTACGTTGAAGTACTGTTTTGCTTTGCTCTCCCTTGCGTGTTCACTTGGCTTGTTGAATTAGTTAAATAAAAACTAAACTCTGTATCTTCATGATTTGAAGCAAATGTTGTGGATGGAACTAATGTTAAGATCATGATAGCAGCTAGTAGAATGATTCCTGTTTTTTTTCTCATTACAAACACTCCTTTTTCATGTGAATTGCTCATGAGCTTTCGTTTCGGTTAACCTGTTCATATAGTAATACATCCCTCCATTTTTTTGGCATTTTTTTCGTAACCGTTTACTATTTTGTCGTGAACGTTTCATTTTGCTTACAACTAATCAGTTTGGACTGCAATTCTGTAATTTTTCGAAAAGACACATAGCATACAAGATCATTTTTCATTTTAATTTGACGTTTTTCTTTATCAAATTCCTTTACATGATGCAAATTGATAATGTAGCTTTTATGACATCGAAAAAACCGTGCATCAATATGTTCAAACTCTTTTAGTTTTCCATAAAATTCATAATATCCGTTTTTTTCCTGAAGGGTGACTTTATGCTCGTAGGCAGAAGTTTCAAAAAAATAAATATCATGATAACTTATATTTTTTATGCGCTCACCAATTTTTATTTGAACAAACTCAGTTCCATCTGTTGTACTCAATTGTTGATATTTTATAAAAGATGCTTGCAATGCTTCTTTCAAATGTTCAGATAAGGAAGCATCCCTCTTTTCTTTTACAATAAAATCCAATGCAGCTATTTTATATTTGAATGTCAGTTTGAGTTTATCTGCATGCATGGAAATGAAAATGATGGTAGCGACTGGATCTTGTTGTCGGATCATACTGGCAAGGTCTAGCCCATTGATCGATGAGCCAAGTTCAATATCTAACAAATAGCAATCTGCGCGTTCGTTACGGATATAAGCTAAGACTTCTTCAGGTTTTGATGCAATTAAAACGAGTTCTATGCTTGGTTCATGGAAGCTGACACTATGTACAACCGCTTGCACAAATTCGCTGTGTTTTTCCTCATTTTCACAAATAACTACCTTCACCTAACCAACCCCTTTATAAGTTGCGCTTTCGCTATATCTTTATTGAATAATGTCACGTTTTTTCATAGAATCTATCTTAATTATTTCTATCTCATGAATAAAATAAGAGTTTTCAACTCTAGTATTCATCATAATATTAGGATATCGGTGAACGATTGATCGTACATTTGATAACCCTCTGCCACGATTTTTCCCCTTTGTCGAGTAGCCCGCTTGAAAAAGCTTTTCAATATTCATAAATTCAACATCAACACGATTCTCAAGTATGAGTAAGAAGGAATCATTTTTTTTCAGAAGTGCTAGATTTACTTGCGCATCTTCCATATCACTAGATGATTCCAGTGCATTATCCATCAGTATACCAACTAATCTCGTTAAATCGATTATATTCATGTCAACTTGATCAATCAGATTGGGAATTTCTATGTTAACTTGAACACCCAACTCTTCTGCATATAAGATTTTTGATGATAAAATCCCTTTTAGTTCCACTAACTTAATATGATCCAATTGGTTATAGATGTAAGTGTGGTGCAAGCTATTTTCTTCTACTTTCATAATGCATTCATCAAAGTAATGCTTTAGCCCTTCCATATCATTCTCGTTCATATATCCTTGCATCGTAAGCAGAATATTTTTATAATCATGACGAAAATTTTGCATATCTCTGTTGACATGTTCAAGTGACTGCATATATTGAAATAGTTGCTCACGCTCCATCTCTTTTTGCTTAATGCTATTTTCTTTTTTGACATTCCGCAGCAGTATTACAGATAGAATAAACATTAACACGAAGTAAATTGATTCAATCATTATATTAAACATCGCTGGGTAATATAGATTGTCACGTAATGAGATAAACAAGTTGATATAAAAAATGGTCACAGTTATCCAAGCAACGATAATGAAAACCAACTGGCTAACAATAGGAATCGTATTCGAATCCCATGTTTTATCAATAAACAACCGATACAGATACGTAAACAATACAAAAAAGATAATAATGATCAGTGCAGATTTTATGAGAATTGTATCGTTTTCCTCTAAATAGGTAAATCGAATAATTTGTGAAATATTTTCCCCAAACCTAGTACCGATAGCAAGAATAACTACGTCTAACAGTATACGTAATTGCTTGGTGTAAAAATAAAAAAGACTGATAACGGAGATAAAAAAATAAATGAGCCAGAGCCAAGGAGCTGTATGTAAATAAAGAAGAACTGTTGGCAGCAGAACAAGACAAACACCGCTAACTAACCTTCGAACAAGCGGATAGGTTTTTAATGTATAAAATAGCCCGAAAAAAATGGCGCAAATCTCCACAGTGAAAAAAAATAATGATAAAACCATTATGACATACCCTTCCTTAAAATTATTATTTGGTTAGGAAGATATACAAGACACAGAAACGAAGTCCGTTTGACACATAGATTGTAATGGCATGGTCTGTCAGTCAAGGCGTTAGTATCAAAGCCTTTACTCCGTAAAACCTTTTCAACTACTATGCTAATTAGCGGAGAGGATTTTTTACGTGCCTAGACTAGCAACCTATTTATCGATTAGTAACATAAAATTCCATCCCTGTATTACTTATTATACTATTTTATCAATGTATTACCAGTGTTTTTGTAATTTAAGAGGCCAAAAATTCCGAAGATTAATATAGGTGAAAATAGTATTGAAGATAGTATTGAATACCCAATTTCAATCACTGTCCATACAGTAGTAGAAATTGCGCTTCAATTAAGTGGAAAGGAGTCAAATATAAAGGAATAATGGTAAGCTTGCGAACGGATGATGACTTATCGTAGATTGCTTCGTGAAGCTTCCTAGTTTTTGGCGCTCGGAGCTGGACGTGGCTATATCTGTTCCGAAAAGTTATCCATAGCTAGCGAACTTTATAATTTCCTGGTGTATGAAAATCATTTTGTACATAGAAAAGTCCCATGACTATGCTACGATTAATGTACTTAACCAAGTTTACTCAATCACCCAACCAAAGGAGGTCATAGTCAATGAGACTACTTAATGGTAAACAAGGATTAAGAAGAAGTCAATTCGCAAAAAAGCTAGACAATAAAAAAACCTTGCTCTTTAGCAAAGTTTCTGTGAAATAAACAATTTATGATTGCTTGGCTTTCTCGTGTAAAAGATTTAATTGTTTCTCTAAGTTGTCCAAAAGTGCCTTACCATCAGCTTGTTCAATTAATTTAAGCCGAACTGCAAAATCGATCTCTCTAGACAAACCAAACATTTGGGTATCCAAAACTTCCTCGTAAAGAGGACATTGTGGCATCATTAAATTATCCATTTGAACTTGAATGAGCTTCAAGATTTTATCCGCATCAGCCTTCAGAAGGGCATAAGCTTCTTTCGCATGACTTACCGCTGCTTCTTGCATATCCAATCCCCCTCAAAATAAGATACTCCTTCTATTCATATTAGCTTCTACATGCTAAAATTGCAAGTTGAATCGTCAAAACTACCTGTTTATTCTTAAAAAATTCATCAGTAGTTTTCTTTCGTAACAGGTAATTAAATAGTTTGGAATGAACAAATACAAGAATATGTTTGGGGTAGAAAAGGATTCATTAGTTTCAATGAAAATGAAGCGATAAAAATCAATGGAGTTTGGATCTTCCTTTTTTTTCTTTAAATCACGAGATACATGGACATGATGATTGAAAAGCAAGCGCTTGTCTAACATCATGTCCTACTGTCAATATGAACCAAACAACGAAAAAATTTAGCTAGTTCTTTCAATAATAAAAGAAAACTATTGTTGAAGAATTACGAATCTGCTCAGATAATTTCATAACCTATTTCTTTACTTTGTTATAATATTGAACGCCAAATTGAGAACCTTCACTTACCATATCCGCATTATCTAAATTGTCTAATGCCGGATCGCCTGCTGCATCAATTGGAAAGCCTTCATTTTTTTTCAGTTTTATACCTACCATAAAATCATGAAATCGAGATAAGAATCGTTTGCGCTTCTCTTGATCCATCATCAAATAAGTAACAATAGATGCACATATTGCAACGAATACAAAGAATATATTTTTCCTCAATTTTATCAAACCTTTCTTTGCTTAATATACATAAATATTCCCTAAATAGTTAAAAATCAAACAGCTTTCGCTAAAGAGTTACCAAATTCGCTCAAGCTATGATAAAATAGGTGTAACATCAATTTCAATTTCCAATACTTTTAGAGGTGACTACATAATAATGGACGTAAAATGCCCAATATGCGATAGTATTGATACGATTGATACGGATTCACCATTAGCTAAGCGGTTACGTAATCGTCGTAAACATTTATATTTATGCCCAACCTGTACGGACCGAATTGGTAAAAAAACAAACCAACGCCATGCAACGGGTAAATTTCAATTATTCAAAGAAAATAAAGATGAAGATCCTTTTATCCGATAATAGGATCTTCATCTTCTTCTTATTTCAACTCTATATATTTCTCAATAATCTCATCTTTTATCTGTTGGTTGCCTGTAAATATCGGATTACTCCCTAATAAATTTAGTGGTCTACCACTTGCATGGAGAGTCACTCCGCCAACCTCATTAACTAAAATCACTCCAGCCGCAAAGTCCCATGGCTGTAGTTGCATAGATAGGTAACCGTCGATGATCCCTTCTGCTACACTAGCAAACTCCAAAGCAGCAGAGCCATATGCACGAGTCCCTCGCACTAAACTTGTCAATTCTTGGATTTTCTTTTCATTAACTTTACTATTCTCCGCACACCATATACTATTTATTAGTAAAATGGACTCTGATAGTTTAAGGTCCTGTGTTAGTGGTTGTAAACGAACTGCGTCTTTAAACGCTCCTTCTCCTCGAATAGCATGATAAAGAACATTGGCCATTACATCATAAATCAAACCAATTTCTCCTATCCCTTCTTGATAGATAGCCACAGATATGGCAAAATTTCGTTTCTGATGAACAAAATTCATTGTCCCATCAATTGGATCAATAATCCAGACAATGCCTTCTAGTCCTTTTAATTCATCTCCGTAACCTTCTTCAGCTAAAATTCGATGTGTAGGATATGTACTCCTAATTTCGTCAGCAAAATATTTTTCAATCTTTTTATCCATTTCTGTAACAAGATCATTTGGATTTGACTTGGTATCCACAGTCAATTTTTTATCGATGGAAGCTCGAATAATTTCACCTGCCTCATATACCCACTGTTTTGCCTGTTCAAATACTGTGTATCGATCAAAATTTTTCATCTATTCATCCTCCACTTTATGTCTTTTGTTTATTGTATCAGACAACGATTTAAGATGCATACCGCTGTCTTTCATACAGCCATTTGTGTTAAAATAATCGTAAAAATAATCTAAAAAAGCTGCACAAATGGGCAGCTTTTTATCATGGCTTACAGTTTAATTTTTTTATCCTTATTTTCTTTAGCCAACTTTACCGTACGATAAATAGAAAAGCCAGTTGAAGCTTCAAAATCTCTTCCGATGGTTTTTTCTTCACTCATACTCGGAACAACTTGTTTAAACTGCTGATAACTACTTAAAATTTGTTGAGCTGGCACACTCACTTGATACACCTTTTCAACTAGAGCTAAAAATTCAACTACTTTTATTGTTTCTTGGGTTGACCAAGTCTCGTCGATTGGATAGCTATACTGCATAGATCATACCTTCCTTCCCTATACTAAAACGATAAAAAAGAATAGCAATTCAGACAAAAATTTGCTATAATTCTTTTGCTTTCAAGCAACTATATTTTATACAAAGGAGCAACCATGATGCAAGCACAAACTAATACACCTTTATTCACCGGGCTTGTAGAGCACGTAAAAAAGAATCCGATCCCTTTTCATATACCTGGTCATAAAAAAGGAAATGGCATGGATCCAACTTTTCGTCAGTTTATCGGTGACAATGCCCTGTCCATAGATTTAATCAATATCGCTCCATTAGATGACTTACATCATCCACACGGGATGATTAAAGAAGCAGAGGAACTGGCTGCAAGTGCTTTTGGAGCAGATTATACTTTCTTTTCCGTACAAGGGACAAGCAGTCCGATTATGGCGATGATTCTTTCTGTTTGTCAACCAGGAGATAAAATCATTGTACCTAGAAACATTCATAAATCAGTAACGTCCGCCATTATCTTTTCCGGTGCGATACCAATTTTTATTCATCCAGAGTTAGATCCATTATTAGGGATCGCCCATGGTATTACACCAAATGCAGTTGAAAAAGCCCTACTTACACATCCCGATGCAAAAGCAGTATTTGTAATTAATCCAACCTATTTCGGTATCGCAGCCGACTTAAAAAACATTGTAACGATAGCTCACCAACACAGGGTTCCTGTACTAGTAGATGAAGCACATGGGGTTCACATTCATTTTCATCAAGATCTACCATTGTCTGCAATGGAGGCAGGTGCAGATCTTGCAGCAACGAGCGTGCACAAATTAGGAGGGTCTCTCACCCAAAGCTCGGTGTTAAATGGTAAAGAAGGCCTTGTTTCCAAACAGCGAGTGCAAACCGTGTTATCAATGTTAACTACGACATCAACATCCTATTTATTATTAGCATCACTTGATGTGGCGAGAAAACAATTAGCGATCCAAGGGCAACAGTTACTTACACAAACGATTCATCTCGCTCAAAAGGTCCGAGCTGCTATAAACCAAATTCCTTACCTATATTGTCCTGGAGCTGAAATATTAGGAACGGAAGCTACCTATGATTATGACCCAAGTAAATTAATTGTTTCGGTGAAAGAATTAGGTATTACTGGTTACGATGTTGAACTATGGCTACGAAAGAATTATCAAATTGAAGTGGAACTGTCAGATATGTATAATATTCTGTGTATTATTACACCTGGAGATACTACAGAACAAACAGACATACTCTTAAGTGCTTTACAAGCATTGGCTAAGTCTTATAAGCCTGCCGCGACAGATCGAACGGTCCATGTTACCGTTCCTCCTATTCCTGTTTTGAGTTTATCTCCACGAGATGCTTTTTATGCAGAAACAGAAATAATACCGTTGAAACATGCTATTGGTAGAATAAGTGCTGAATCCATCATGGTTTACCCACCCGGAATTCCTATTTTTATTCCAGGAGAAATCATTACGAAAGAGAATATTAATTATATTGAGCAAAATTTAGAAGCTGGGCTTCCCGTTCAAGGACTAGAAGATCAAAATTTACAAAAAATTCATGTTATTAAAGAAATGAAAGCTATCTTTTAACGATACCAAACAAAAACCAGAGCTATTAGCTCTGGTTTGGTATTTTTATAGCAAGAGGGTCGATAATTTCATAACCTTTTTCACGTAACCCAATTACAATATCGGGTAGTGCTTCAGCTGTCCAATCACGATCATGCATTAACAGATTCGCACCATTGCGCAAATAAGGGCTGTTTACCATAATATCTGCTAATGCTTCCTTATCACGATATTCAGCTTCCCAGTCATAGCCATATGTCCAGTTCATCACAACCATACCCTCTTCTTCAGCTAACTGATGAGACATATCGGTATTCGCTCCAAATGGTGCTCGAAAAAATACTGGCCGCTCATCGATAATCTCTTCAACCAAATCATTCAGCCCAACAATTTCATCCCGTTGCTCCTCCTCGGACAAATCATTTAGATTGGGATGTGTGTATGTGTGGTTACCTATAGCAAAACCTAACTCATGAATTTGCCGTAATATTTCCTGTTCTTCCTCTGTTTGAAGAAAGTGACCATTAACAAAGAAAATTGCTTTGGCATCTAATTCTGCCAAATCTTCTGCCATTTTTAAAGCATTTCCGTCTGGAGCATCATCAATGGTTAACAAAACCACTTCTTCATTGACCTCTTCTGTTAAAGGATCAACACTCCAAGACACAGGGTTAATTTCGTATTCTACATCTACTGTTTGACTAGGCTCATCCACTTCCTCTTCGGACTCATCTTCTTCGTCCCCCACAGACACTTCTTGATCGATATCCTCCTCGCTTTGGTTATGGTTATCGTCATTATTGATATCTTCTTGTTCTTCAGTTTCTGTCTCAGGTATATCTTGTTCATTATTTTGACAAGCGAACAGTATAGTAACCAGGGCAGCTAGTATTATATATTGAATCGTTTTTTTCATCGTATGACCTCCGTGATGTTTTTGAAATGATATTTCCATTATAATTGAAAAATAAAAATAAAACATCCACGATTAGAAAAACTAAATCGTGAATGTTCTATTGTAACGAAAACGTTATTTGACGATATGAATAGGAGTACCCATAGCAACCTCGGCTGCCTCCATCGTAATTTCACCAAGAGTTGGGTGAGCATGAATCGTCATCGCTAAGTCTTCCGCGGACATACCTGCTTCAATAGCTAATCCTAGCTCTGAAATCATATCACTAGCATTGGTACCAGCAATTTGTGCTCCTAATACTAAACCATCTTCTTTTCTTGTAACTAGTTTTACAAACCCATCACCACTTCCAAGTGATAATGCACGGCCATTTGCTGCAAACGGGAATTTCGATGTAATAACCTCAAAGCCGGCTTTTTCTGCATCTGCTTGAGTATACCCAACTGTAGCAAGTTCAGGTTCAGAGAATACAACAGCTGGAATACCATTATAATCAATCTCTGATTTATCACCTGCGATAGCTTCTGCTGCTATTTTCCCTTCATAAGAAGCTTTATGCGCAAGTGGCGGTCCAGCTACAATGTCACCAATGGCATAAATATTGTCAATATTGGTACGGCATTGTTTATCGATTTTAACTAAACCACGATCATCCATATCAATTCCTACTTGTTCTAAACCAATATCTGCTGTATTTGGGTAGCGTCCAACGGTTACCAGTACATAATCAGCTTCAATCGTTTCTTCTTTACCTTTCACTTCATAGGTAACTTTTACAGAGTCATCCGTCACTTCTGATTTTTTCGCCATCGCATTTGTAACAATCTTAACGTTTTTCTTCTTTAAATGACGTTTAACAATCGAGGACATATCCGATTCAAAGCCACCTAAAATCTCATCAGCACCTTCAAGGATTGTTACTTCTGTACCAAAGTTGGCATAAGATGTACCAAGTTCTGTACCTACGTAGCCACCGCCAATAACAATCAGCTTTTTAGGAATTTCTTTTAAATTCAATGCACCAGTAGAATCTATAATGCGATCTGAATATTTAAAGGTTGGAATTTCAATTGGCGTCGAGCCAGTTGCAATAATACAATTGTTGAATGTGTATGTTTGAGAATTTTTTTCGTCCATGATGCGAACCGTATTTTTATCCACAAAATACACTTCTCCACTAACGATGTCAATTTTATTTCCCTTTAATAACGATTCAACACCACTCGTTAATTTATTCACTACTTTATCTTTCCACTTTTGCACTTTAGAAAAATCGACCGTTACATTGTCAGATTTAATACCCATTTCATCAGCACCATGCGCTTCTTCAAAACGGTGACCTGCTTGAATTAGTGCTTTTGAAGGAATACAACCAACGTTCAAACAAACTCCTCCAAGTGCACCCTTATCAACGATTGTAACTTTTTGACCAGTTTGAGCGGCCCGGATAGCAGCAACATAGCCACCCGGTCCCGCTCCAACTACTAATGTATCTATCTCAATTGCGAAATCTCCAACTACCATAGAACTACGCCTCCATCATAATTAATTGTGGATCGTTTAATAAACGTTTTATTTGATTTAATGCATACTGTGCTGTTGCACCATCAACAATGCGGTGATCAAAGCTTAATGATAATGCTAACACTGGAGCTACAACAATCTCTCCATCTTTAACCACTGGTTTTTCAGCAATACGTCCGATTCCAAGTATTGCTGCTTCCGGATAATTAATAACAGGTGTAAACCATTGTCCGCCTGCTGATCCAATATTAGTAATGGTACAAGAAGCACCTTTCATTTCATCTGGAGATAATTTACCTTCCTGAGCCTTTTTCGCTAATTGATTAATTTCTTTAGAAATAGCAAATATAGACTTCTTATCGGCATCTTTTACAACAGGTACTAATAAACCTTTGTCTGTGTCAGCAGCGATACCTACATTGTAATAATGTTTATATACAATTTCATCCGTTTCATCATCAATAGATGCATTGATAATTGGGAATTCTTTCAGTGCTGAAACAAGTGCTTTAACAACATATGGCAAGTATGTTAATTTAATATCTTTTTCGGCAGCAACTGGTTTGAATTTCTTACGATGAGCTACAAGTTCTGTAACATCGATCTCATCATGTAACGTAACATGCGGAGCTTTATGTTTAGAATTCACCATTGCATTTGCAATAGATTTACGGATACCAGACATTTTTTCACGTGTTTCTGGTAAATCACCAGTTGGCGAACTTGTTTGTTTCGCAGCTGATTTTGATTCTTGTTTTGTTTCACTAATGATTGTTTTCGCCTCACTAGATGCAGAGGATTCTGTTGCTGTTGATGATTCTTGATCACCATTTAAATAAGCATCAATATCTTCTTTTAACACACGACCACTTTTTCCAGAACCTTTTACATTACCGATTTTAACATTATTATCACGTGCATATTTTCGTACAGACGGCATGGCAATGACGCGCTGACTTGAACTAGATTGCTCTTCTTTTTCTTCTGATTTCGATGTCTTTGCTTCTGTAGCTTCTTTGTCTGATGTAGAATCTGTTTTTTCTTCGGATGCATAACCTTCTGCATAGATAGAAACAATCGTTTGACCTACAGTTGCTACTGATCCCTCTTCAAAATGTACTTCTTTCACTGTACCTTCTACAGGAGATGGAATCTCTACCACGGCTTTATCATTCTGAACTTCACAAAGCACGTCATCCTCTTTCAGTTCATCACCAGCTTTGACAAACCATTTGACGATTTCACCTTCGTGAATTCCTTCACCAATATCAGGTAGTTTAAATTCAAAAACTCCTTTACTAGCATCAGAAGATGTTTCCTCGGTGGATTCTTCCTTGTTATCACCAGAGTCAGTTGTTTCTGATTCATTATCTTCGTAACCTTCTGCTTCTATAGTAACGATCGTTTCACCTACAGTTGCTACAGAACCTTCTTCGAAATGTATCTCTTTGACCGTACCTTCTACAGGGGACGGAATCTCAACTACTGCTTTATCATTTTGAACTTCACAAAGTACGTCATCCTCTTTCAGTTCATCACCAGCTTTGACAAACCATTTGACGATTTCACCTTCGTGAATACCTTCACCTATGTCAGGCAATTTAAATTCAAACGCCATTTGAGCTTACCTCCTATTCAATTTCCGATTAATAGTTAATTACTGCGTTTACTTTTTCAACAATATCTTTGTGATTTGGTAACCAAATTTCTTCAGCCTGCGTAAAGGCATAAACGGTATCTGGAGCAGCTACACGTAAAACTGGTGCTTCCAAATACAAAATAGCTCGTTCTTGAATCTCCGCCACGATTTGCGAAGCGATCCCTGCTTGACGTTGTGCCTCTTGAATAACTACCGCACGACCAGTTTTCTTCACTGATTCAACAATTGTTTCCACATCAAGTGGAGCAATTGTACGTAAATCAATTACTTCTGCATCAATACCGTCTTTTTCAAGTTCTTCTGCTGCTTTCATTGAAGCCTGAACCATTGCACCATAGGCAATTAATGTTACGTCTTTACCATCACGAGTAACATTAGCTTTACCTAGCTCAACCGTATATGCTTCTTCTGGTACTTCATCGCGGAATGAACGGTATAATTTCATGTGCTCTAAAAATATTACCGGATCATTATCACGAATAGAGGAAATAATTAAACCTTTTGCATCGTATGGATTTGATGGAATAACAACTTTTAATCCAGGTTGTTGTGCCATTAAACCTTCTAACGAATCCGCATGCATTTCAGGTGTATGTACACCTCCACCAAAAGGTGAACGAATTGTAATTGGCATATTCACTGTATTACCTGAACGATAACGCAAACGAGCCATTTGACCACTGATTGAATCCATAACTTCATATACGAACCCAAAAAACTGGATTTCTGGTACTGGACGGAACCCTTGTGTTGCTAAACCAATTGCTAATCCACCGATTCCGGATTCTGCTAAAGGAGTGTCAAAAACACGGTCTTCTCCAAATTCACTTTGCAAACCTTCTGTAGCACGGAAAACACCACCATTTTGACCAACATCTTCTCCAAAAACTAATACATTTTCATCATTTTTAAGTTCAGTTCGCAACCCATCTGTGATTGCTTGAATCATTGTCATTTGAGCCATGATCTACTTCGACTCCTTTGCTTTATATTCTTCCATTTGTTCTTGTAAGTGTGCAGGAAGTTCTTCGTACATATTAGCAATTAAATCGGTTACTTTTTGTTTTGGTTGTTCATCAGCCTTTTTCACAGCTGCTTTTATTTCTTCTTTTGCTTTTTCAATCACTTTGTTTTCTTCGTCTTCAGACCATAGACCTTTTTCTTCTAAGAATTTTCGGAATCGAACAAGTGGGTCTTTCTTTTCCCATTCATTATCCATATCTTCCGTACGGTATCTAGTAGGATCGTCACCAGCCATTGTGTGCGGGCCATAACGATAAGTTAATGCTTCAATTAACGTTGGACCTTCACCATTTACCGCGCGTTCTCTCGCTTCTTTCGTTGCTACATAAACAGCAAGTACGTCCATACCATCCACTTGAATACCTTCAATACCAGCAGCAACCGCCTTTTGAGCAAGTGTTTCTGCTGATGTTTGTTTTTCAACTGGAGTAGAAATTGCAAAACGGTTATTTTGAACAACGAAAATCGCTGGAGAGTTAAACGCACCAGCAAAGTTCATCCCTTCATAGAAATCACCTTGTGAAGTTCCACCGTCTCCTGTATATGTGATAGCAACTGCTTTTTTACCGCGTTTTTGCAAACCTAAAGCTACCCCCGCAGCTTGAACATACTGTGCACCAATAATAATTTGTGGGCTTAACGCATTTACTCCTTCAGGCATTTGGTTCCCATGAAAATGTCCTCTTGAGAATAAAAACGCTTGATATAAAGGTAAACCGTGCCAAATTAATTGAGGAACATCTCGATATCCAGGTAAAATAAAATCTTCTTGTTCTAACGCAAATTGCGTCCCTAATTGTGAAGCCTCTTGCCCAGCTGTCGGTGCATAAAAACCTAATCGACCTTGACGATTCAATGCAATCGAACGCTGATCTAAAATTCTTGTATAAACCATTCTTGTCATTAATTCTTTTAATTCATCATCTGAAAGTTTAGGCATTGCATCTTCATTAACAATTTTCCCTTCTTCATTCAGAATTTGAAACGTTTCAAATTGATTTTCAACTTTGTCTATTGTACGCTTCAAAACACTCACCTCTTCCTTTCTACTCCAATTATAATTTTTATCTGCTGTTGCTCATCATAAATCGAGAAATCGAACAGAATTGTACCTACCCATACAATACCCCTTCACAACTTTTTTTAATCTTTTTTTTATTCTATGTAAAACTGTTACACAGAAGATCTGTATGTTCATTAGTACAATGTTGGTTCAATTCTTAGTTTAGCTTATTGTTCCGAACCCGTCAATTACTTTGCAACAATAACTTTCTTATTTTTTAAACAAAATAATTTAAAATGTCGAAAAAACATTCTGTTACCTAATTTTCAATCATCTGTACTAATTCAATAAACAACCTCCCAATGGTCTTTATTTATATAAGTTAAACATAATTATATTATATTATTCCCACTTCATCCAAGAACTTGCTTTACATATCGGCAAAATAAAATTGTGATTTTGTCCCCCCTCTAACCTCTTTATCCATCTAGATATAATCAGGATAATATTTTTCAGATGTAAGCACATAAGTTCAGTTAGACGTAAACGAAATATAAACGCACAATAATTCTAACTCTTGGCAGAAAGTGGTCTCTTATCTATTCTTACTTAAGAAAAAACGGGAAAGTTCACCAGATCTTCAAAAGATTCTACACAGTACCTGCGCGGACACTCCAGTTAAAGACGGTCGCTTTCCACGGACGCCGTCTTTAACTTCCGTTGCCCCTTTCTTTTATGCCAAAAAAAGAATTAAAAAAAGAAAAGAACTTTAATCTATGCTCTCTAAGGAGTATTCACGCCTTTCCTTATGTTTCCTAAAAGATAGTCTCTTTCTTGATATTGTTAGTCTAAATGGATCTAAATCCTTAGTACATCAACAAAAAAACTGCTCAAACAAGAAAGGATTGCCCTCTTATTTGAACAGTTTACTTATTTATTCATATGTAACATTTAAGTCAGATGCATCATAAAAAGCTCTCTTTAAGCTATTAAACTCATCTGTTTTTTCATTAAACAATTGATTAGCTTCAATAACTTCTTGATATTGACTGTTAACAATGTCAATTTGTTCTGTGAATTGCTCTTCATCTAAATCTTCTTGCTTTAACAATTGATATAATTCTTGATCATAATCTAATGAAGTACGGTAGGCATCGTTTAAAGACAAGAATGCTTGATACCGTTCTTCCATAGCATCAAACATTTCTCTTGCTTGAGCTTGTAAAGTTTCATCCTCTAATTCTGCAATTAAAGGCTCTATTCTATCAAATTCTTCTTTTGCAGCCTCTATGCTTGTTCTTTCTATTTCCGTTAATGATTGTCTTTCTTCGATAGAAGCAATTGCTTGATCTGCCAATTCATTAATCGTTTCATATTCATCCATTCCAAGCTCACTAATCTCTTCATAGATTGCTTGCTCTTCAGCCTCTAACTCTGTAAGTGGTTGTTGTTGAGCTACAAAGTCTTGCTCTAAACGCACCGATTCTTCCATATGTTCAAACATATCTTCTTCTGTAGTTGGTTCATTTGCACAAGCAACCAACAATATACTTACCGTTGCTATGATTCCTAATAATTTCGCGCGCAACTTTCTACCTCCTATTCCATCTAATGTAGCTTCTTGAAGTTATTTAACAATTAAAAATAGTATAACACAAACAAATAATGAACTTATAGTATAAAGTGAAAAACAAATCATTTTTTTCATTTTAAGCTCACGAAAACTGTTAATGATTAAATATTATCCCATTTTATCGCAATTTATGTTACACTATGTTACAGTTATCTGCAAGCAAAGGAGTGAAATATACCTTGATTACTATGAATGATATCGTACGTGAAGGTCATCCAGTTTTAACGAAAACAGCAGAAGAGGTGCAACTTCCTGCTAATGAAACGGATCGAAATACATTAATGGAGATGTTACAATTTTTAAAAAATAGTCAAGATGAAAAAGTAGCCGAAAAATACCAATTACGCCCTGGAGTTGGTATAGCTGCTCCGCAAATCGGTATTCCTAAACGCATGATGGCTGTACATTTTGAAGATTACGAAGGAAAACAGTATAGCGATGGATATTTTAACCCCAAAATAATTAGTCATTCTGTTGAGCAGACTTATTTAAGCACTGGGGAAGGCTGTCTATCCGTTGATCGAGAAGTTCCTGGTTATGTTCCTCGATACGCGCGTATTACAGTCAAAGCAATCAATTTAAATGGTGAATCAATCAAATTGCGATTACGTGGATATGCAGCAATTGTATTTCAACACGAAATTGACCATTTAAATGGCGTCATGTTTTACGATCGAATAAATGATATCAATCCTTTCGAAGCACCCGAAAATGCTAAGCCGTGTGATGTAGAGAGCTAATATGACCATATGAAATCCTCTTTTGATTTGCTTAATTATTTTCTTTCGTATAAGAACAAGCAATCAAGTGAAAAATATAGAAAGAACTACACAAATATATAATTTTTCAATCGAATTTCAAACGTTTCTGTTTCCAAACTAGCTAATCCGTACTATACTATGGATATGAGGGTTGGATCGGTTGCACTTTTTGCTTTTTCGAAAGGAGCTGTTTACATGTTAAGACGGCTGAGAGAAAAGCTTAGAAAAAGATGGAAAAGATTATTAGGTCAAGAACGTATTCCAAACGCATAAAAAATGATTTTTGTGGCAAACCCCAACTGCCAATTTATCATCATCTATTGTTATGTTATAAAGATAAAAAAAGGAGAGATGAAATGATATATAAAGTATTATATCAAGAACTAGCAGATGAAGTACCTGTTAGAGAAAACACCCGCAGTTTATATTACCAAGCAGATAGCGAGCGCCAAGTACGTCAAGCATTAAAAGATCGTAACATTAACATTGAATTTATCCAACCAATTGAGGGTGATCATTTAGCCTATGAAAAACAAGCTGAAGATTTCACCGTGGAGAACGTATAACGATGAAATTTGTAAAAAATGATCAAACAGCAGTTTTTGCAATTGGTGGGTTAGGTGAAATTGGAAAAAATACGTACGGCATACAATTTCAAGATGAAATTATTTTAATTGATGCTGGTATTAAATTTCCAGAAGATGAATTACTGGGAATTGATTACGTAATCCCAGACTACACCTATCTTGTTCAGAATCAAGATAAAATTAAAGGTTTATTCGTCACCCATGGTCACGAAGATCACATTGGCGGAATTCCATATTTGTTACGTGAAATTAACATACCTGTATATGCTGGTAAACTCGCGCTTGGGTTAATAAAAAACAAATTAGAAGAACATGGTTTACTAAGAAACGCAAAGCTTCATACGTATCAAGAAGACGATATTATCAAATTTCGAAAAACATCCGTTACATTTTTTCGAACAACGCATAGCATACCAGACTCTTATGGAGTTGTAGTGAAAACACCACCTGGTAGTATTGTTCACACAGGTGATTTTAAATTTGATTTTACGCCAGTTGGGGAACCGGCTAATTTAGCTAAGATGGCAGAAATAGGTAAAGAAGGGGTTCTTTGCTTATTGTCAGATAGTACGAATAGTGAAGTACCTGGATTTACAATGTCAGAGCGTGTTGTCGGGGAAAGCATTAATGACATATTTACTCGTGCTGATGGCAGACTAATATTCGCAACATTTGCATCCAATATCCATCGACTTCAGCAAATGGTTGAAGGAGCTGTTAAAAACAACCGTAAAGTAGCGGTATTTGGTCGTAGTATGGAAGCTTCCATTGCAATTGGTAAAGAGCTTGGGTATATCAAAGCTCCCGATGACACTTTCATTGACACACAGCAGATCAATCGAATACCTGCAAATGAAGTTACTATTCTTTGTACCGGATCACAAGGGGAACCCATGGCAGCACTATCAAGAATCGCAAATGGTACCCATCGACAAATTCAAACGATTCCAGGCGATACTGTAGTTTTTTCTTCTTCACCAATCCCTGGAAATACTGTCAGTGTTAGTCGGATCATTAATATGCTATACCGTGCTGGTGCAGATGTAATCCACGGCCCTCTAAATGATATACACACATCTGGTCATGGTGGACAAGAAGAACAAAAATTAATGTTGCGATTATTACGTCCTAAGTTTTTCATGCCTATCCATGGAGAGTATCGCATGTTAAAAGAACATACGAAATTAGCAGAAGCTTGTGATGTTGAAGCTGAAAATTGTTTCATGATGGATAATGGTGATGTATTAGCATTAGGAAAAGACAATGCTTCTATAGCCGGGAAGATTCCTTCTGGATCAGTTTATGTTGATGGTAGTGGTATTGGAGATATCGGAAACATCGTGCTACGTGATCGACGCATTCTTTCAGAAGAAGGATTAGTTATTGTTGTGGTTAGCATTAATATGAAAGAATTCAAAATCGCTTCCGGTCCTGATATCATTTCAAGAGGTTTTGTTTACATGAGAGAATCTGAAGACTTGATTAATGAAGCACAAAAATTAGTGGCTTCACACGTAAATAAAGTGATGGAGCGAAAAACAACTCAATGGTCAGAAATCAAAAATGAAATAACAGACACGATCGCACCTTTCCTATTCGAAAAGACAAAACGACGTCCAATGGTATTACCAATTATCATGGAAGTTTAATCAATTCAAAAAAACACACAAACACCGGAAGATCCCGGGAGATTGTGTGTTTTTTGTTCTATAATTAGAAAAGCAAGAAACCACCTATCAAGTTCTCTGCACTAGCACAAAACTTGTTACCAAATATTGAGCACCATTATAAAAGTAAACTTCAATCAGTAATTTTTTTCTGTCTTCCGTACAATTTATACCAGAAAAATTGGTTAATCTTCTATAATGAGTTGACGTTCAAAACGAGATATATCTTTATCTGCACCAATTAAGATTAAAACATCATCTTCACGTATCATTTCAGAAGCCATTGGTGAAACATTAATATCTTTAGAATGCTTTGGTTTTATTGCGACCACGTTACAACCATAATTTGCACGTATATCCAATTCAACTAATGTTTTCCCAATTAACTTACTACTTGCCTTTATCTCCACAATGCTGTGATCATCAGATAATTCCAAGTGATCTAAAATATTATTGGAAATGATACTATGGGCAATTTTTTTCCCCATATCACGTTCAGGATGAATAACCTGATCTGCTCCAATTTTGTTTAGCACTTTTTCATGATAATCATTTTGAGCCTTAACTGTGATTTTATTAATTCCAAGTTCCTTGAGCATTAATGTTGTTAAAATACTTGCTTGAATATTTTCACCGATCGCTACGATAACATGATCTATATTACGAATTCCCAATTCTTTTAATACGTTTTCATCCGTCGCATCAGCAATTACTGCATGGGAAGCAATATTACGAAATTTATTCACTTTACTTTCTTGTGTATCAATTGCTAAGACTTCCATTCCTTCTTCACTTAATTCACGACACACACTGCCTCCAAAGCGTCCCAAACCAATCACCGCAAATTCTCTTTTCATGTTTCTTCCTCCCAACAAATCTTACTACGTTTAGTCTATCATATTCATTTCAAAAAAAGATAGCCTTCCCTAAAAAATAGGGAAGGCTTTTTCAATCATTACAAAACGTCAAGCATTTCAAATTGTGATTTAACTAATCCGTAATATTCTCCGCGATATGAGATAAGTTCATCATGGTTTCCTTGTTCGAGAATTTTTCCATTTTCCAGAACAATGATGTTATCTGCTTCACGAATGGTTGATAATCTATGGGCAATCATGATGGCTGTTCGACCATGTAATAATTTTTTCAAAGCTTTCTGTATTTTCATTTCAGCTTCTGTATCGATACTTGCTGTTGCCTCATCAAGAATCAAAATCCGGGGATCAGCCAATAATGCACGAGCAAACGAAAGTAATTGACGCTCCCCAGCTGATAAAATGTTTCCGCGTTCTTCTACCTCTGTATGATAGCCATCAGCTAAACGCAAAATAAAATCATGTGCTCCAACAACTTTTGCAGATTCAATGACCTCTTCATCAGTAGCTTCAGGTCGACCAAAGCGAATGTTATCCATAATAGAGCCAGAGAAGATAAATGTATCTTGTAGTACTACACTAATATTATTTCGTAAACTGTCCAATCGCATGTCACGCAAATCATGTCCGTCTATCCTTACAACACCTTTTGTTGGATCATAAAAGCGACTAATTAAGTTTGCAATTGTTGATTTACCAGAACCGGTATGGCCTACTAACGCCACCGTTTGACCCGCTTTAATATTTAATGATATTTCGTGTAAAGCAATTCGATCTTCATCATATGAGAATTCAACATGATCAAACTCAATACTACCCTTCATATCCGTAAACGATTTAGCATCCGCTTTCTCTTCTACATTCGGTTGTTCATCGAGAAATTCAAATATCCGCTCTGAAGATGCCATTGCAACAAGTAACTGATTATATATTTGTCCAAGTCGGGAGATAGGTTCCCAGAACATCCCTAAGAAAAAAGCAAAAGAGACAAAATCACCAATTTGTATCGTTCCATTAATAATAAGATGGGAACCATACGAGATTAAAATGACAGTACCCACGGCATTACTCATTTCAACGAATGGGCCGAAGTACGCACTTTTCTTCATTGCTAAGCGTTCCGTCTCAAAGTTATCCGAATTTACACCATTAAAAAATTCCGTATTTTCTTTTTCTTGTGAGAAAGACTGGGTAATTCGAATCCCTTGAATACTTTCGTTTAAGTGTGAATTCATTCTTGATTTTTGAATACGGACATTTTGCCACGTTTTTCGAATGTTTCTTCTTAATTTCGTGGAAATATAAAACATAATAGGCAAAATAACTAAAACAGCTAAAGCTAATTGAGAGCTTAGCGCAAACAAAATAATGACGATCCCCAATAACATAAGAATATCCATTAATAAGTTGATAATACCATTTGTGAATAATTCTTGTAATGAATTTACATCATTCAAAATACGTACCAAAATTGAACCTGCAGAACGTTTATCAAAAAAATTATGCGATAAACGTTGCACATGAGAAAATAGCTGTTTTCTCAAATCATGGATCGTACGCTGACCCAAGATATTCACTAACTTGATTCGATATCGATTGGCAATATAATTAGCTAAGTAAAGGAACCCAATTAATACTACCATGCTTGTTAATAAATTCCGATCCTCGTTCCGGATAGCTCGCTCAATTACAACCTGACCAATCATAATCGGTACAATTAGTCGAACGAGCATAGATACAAACATCGCAACCATTGCACCTGGTAATAAAGTTTTTGAATAGGGTTTGATATATTGTAACAGACGTGTCATTTGACGCCAGTTGAATGGCTTTTCTACTGCACGATCCAATGGATAGTAAAAACGTTTTAAATGTGTACTGGTAGTTACTGCTTCCTTATTTGACATGGTCTCACTCCTTCCCTCTCTATTGAACGGACCCCATTACCGCATGCTTATCTTGATATTGAATATCATAGATACGCTGATAGGGTCCACCATTATTTAATAATTGATCATGCGTTCCTCGTTCAACAATCGCTCCCTCTTCTAGAACAATGATTTCATCTGCATGTTTCAAAGAAGAAATTCGATGTGCAATAATAAATGTCGTTCTCCCTTGCATAACATCTTTAAGAGCTTTTTGAATTTTAAATTCCGTTTCCATATCAACTGCTGAGGTAGCGTCATCAAGAATCAAAATACTAGGATCAATTAAAAGCGCACGCGCTATTGCAATACGTTGGCGCTGACCACCTGATAACCCCATTCCTCTCTCACCTAACATCGTGTCATATCCATTTGGCAATTCCAATATGAACTCATGTGCTTGTGCTCGTTTAGCTGCAGCAATAATTTGATCCATGCTCGCCTCAGGACTACCATAAGCAATGTTTTCTTTAATGGTTGTGGAGAACAAGAAGGATTCTTGTAATACAAAACCAATATGTTTACGCAAGAATTTCAAATCGTAGTCTTCTGTAGGTTTTCCATCGATCAAAACCTCACCTTCTTGCGGCTCATAGAAACGAGTCATCAGTTGAGTAATACTTGTTTTACCAGATCCCGTAGCACCAATTAACCCAATAATTTTTCCTGGAGGTGCTTCGAAAGAAATATCTTTAAGTGCTGCATCGTCGTCCTCTGTGTATTTTAATGTTACATTCTTAAAGGTAACATCACCTTTGATTCGTTCACGAACAATAGCATCATCTTTTTCTTCAATATCTTCTGGAGCTTCTAGAATTTCTAATAATCTTTCCCCAGCAGCCTTGGCTTGTGAAAATTGGTTAACAATAAAACCAAGGTGCATCAATGGTCCGATAATATAACTAACTAAACTAAAGAATGCTACTAATTCTCCTAAACGCATATCTCCATTAATAACAAGTGAACCACCGTAAATCAACAATGCAATCATCGCGATGTTTCCGATAAACTCCATAAAAGGAAAATATTTTGCCCATATATTTGAGGTTTTAATATTTACTTCCTTATAATCTTGATTATTAACCGTGAACCTCTCAATCTCAAAGTCTTCTTTCGATAAAGATTTTACTGTATTCATTCCACTTACATTTTCTTGGATTCTCGTATTTAACTTCCCTAACGTTTTTCGAATCGAACGAAAAGCAGGATGTACTTCTTTATCAAATTGTTTTACTACGATAATAAGTAGTGGCATTACAGCCATTGTTACTAACGCTAATGGTACTGAATAATAGAACATTACAGTGATACTTGTGAGCATTAAGATCACAACACGAATAAGCTCTTTAAAGCCAGCAGCCAAAAAGAATTTAAACCCTTCTACATCCATTGTTAAGCGTGACATTAAATCACCTGTTCGCGCATTATCATAATATGTAAATGATAAGCTTTGCAATTTTTTATACAATGCATCACGCAGTCGATAGACAGATGAAACACCAAATAAATCTCCTAAATATTGCTGTGAAAAATTTGTCACACCTTTAACCATCATGATTAAAATAAATCCAATTGATAAATATGGAATAAGACCGTATCTTCCTTCGTCAATGACTTCATCGATTGTTAGTTGAAGAATAACAGGATATAAAACCGTAATTCCCGTTACCATAAGTACAAAAAATATTGAGTAAATAAAGTATTTCTTGTATGGCCAATAAAATTCTTTTAATTTTTTAAATGTCTCCATGATGTCTCCCTCCTCTTATGTGTTTCTCAAGAAGCAACCAATCCTTAGAACTCCCACTTTAAAACAAAATGTTTCGGTGTAAGTAATGGACAATAGCCCCCAATGGTGTTACGAACAATCAGTGGGAAAATCCAGGAAAAAAACCACTAATTGAAGTTTCACTTTATTCATAACTATTAATATATCGGGTTACGAAATAAATTTCCACCCTTTTGCCCTACTTTCTTTGAAAAAATTAAAAATCAGACTTTAGGCGGAAATAAGACCTCTATGTAAACTTTTGGTAAAAATTGTAGTGATAAGCTGAAATACTATCTCTAACGAACAATGATCGATGAGTTCATTAACAAAAATTTCGATGTACATAAGCAGGATGCTTAAAAAAATGGTTAATTGGGTATATAATGAACAATACTTGATAATAAGAACTTCATCTTAGAAAAGAAAGGAGAAATACATATGTATTTACTGTTTATTCAATTCAATAATTATTCCCACATCATTTTCACATGGGCATTACAAATTTTATTGCTTTTCATTGCGTATGCAATCTTTAACCCACTAGGAAAAAAACTAATTACTAGTGCGTTAAAAAAGTCAACAAAGCGTCAAAACATTTCGGAGGCACGTGTTCTCACTTTAGAGAAACTGTTGCTAAACATCTACTCTTATTTGTTAATTTTTATTTTCATTGTTATGTTGTTTGGGGTTTTCAATCTACCTTTAGGTCCCTTACTAGCTTCAGCTGGTGTACTTGGCCTCGCAGTTGGTTTTGGAGCCCAAGGATTAGTGAGTGATATAGTGACTGGATTCTTCTTATTACTCGAGAAACAAATCGAAGTTGGAGAATATGTGTCAACTGCAGGATATGAGGGCATTATTGAGGAAGTTGGTTTGCGTACAACGAAGCTGAGAAGCTTTGATGGCACATTAAATTTTATTCCCAACCGACAACTAGAAGGTGTAAGTAATCATTCTCGTGGAACCATGCGCGCTCTGGTCGATATCGGTATTAGCTATGATGAAAATATTGATCATGCTATGGAGGTACTTCAAACGGTTTGTACTCAGTTTCAGACAGATGAAAGATTCGTTGACGGCCCTTCTGTTTTAGGGGTACAATCTTTTGGATCATCTGATATCGTCTTAAGAATAATTGGTCAAACCCAAAACATGGAGCAATGGAGCGCCGAGCGGTCGATCCGAAAAGCTATAAAAGAAGCATTTGATCAAGCAAATATTGAAATTCCGTTCCCCCACCAAGTCAATATAATGAAAGAAAATTAATTCAAATTGTATGTAACAAAACGAAAGCAAGTGCTATAAAAGCATCTACGTTCATCTTGATTTCACTATAGCAAACATTAGTTTTTGTTAATATGCCGCCAAGGGTTAGGAGCTTTTATAACAAGACAAGAAAGTTCAAAAAAGTCAGCTTTATTTCGATATTTTTAGGTGTTTTATCATTAATCTAGTATAACAGTAGGTTCTGATGATTGCTTTCCCATATTTAAAACGGCAGATGACCACGAATGGTCATCTGCCGTTTCACTTATGGAAAAGTGTCACGCTAAAGCATGATATGCCAGCGTTCGCTTATCACCATCAGCCCCTTACAAATATAGCATCTTATTGTTTTTTTAAAGAACCAGATGGTCTTCACGGTTTATCTTAATCGATTTTATTGTGTACTTGTTTACATACCTGTTCAGCCGATTGGCCATCAGCATTAATTACAGAACCTTGATAACTAGAATCTTGCATACCCATTACATTTTTATCTTGACCAGAGATAACACAACAATCACATGAATGCACATCTGACTCTTCCTTAAGTTCTACTGTTTCGTACCCTTTTTGTTGAAGTGCCTGCGTCACGTCCGTCAAAGTTGATTCAACGCCTACTTTTTTCATCTCTCATTCCTCCTGGTAAAGTGAAACTTCAATCATAGGGGCTTTTCGAATTCACCCCCACTGATTGTTCGTTCAGCCATTTGAGGTGCTATCCTCCGTTACTCCCATTTCAACAACTTTTCTTTTTCTTGGTACAATGAATGGGATTGATACGGATGATTGCCCCAGGGTAAATAGCTTACATCACTAGTTTTAACCAGACAGAAAATGATTATACAAATTTAAGTTCGCGAATCGTTTGTTCAACCACATGCATTCCCACCTCAAGCGCAGATTCATTTGGATTTAATTTACTGTGGTGTAAACCATAAGCGGAATCAACCCCCAACCAAAACATGAATCCTGGAATGTCACGCAAGAAATAACCAAAATCTTCACCAGTCATCGCTGCACTAGCCTCTAACCACTTTGCTTTCCCGGAACTTTGTATAATTTGCTTAAATTGATCAACATACGCCTTGGTATTATATACTTGATAGTAATTCGAACCATAATCAATGGATATTTCGCAATGATGACTTTGCTCAAAACCTTTCACAAATAACTCTATTTCTGTTTTGATTTTATTTATTGTTGACGCATTAGCGGTTCGGATCGTCCCTTCTATCCGAGCATGCTCCGCGATTACATTTTGAACTGTTCCTCCAGTTATTTTTCCAATTGTAACCACAGCACTCTCAATTGGATCGACTCTCCGGCTGACAATTTGTTGAAGTTGTGAAACAAAAGTACTGGCAGCCACAACCATATCATCTGTCATATGAGGATAGGCTGCATGTCCACCTTTCCCTTTAAAATCAAGAAATAATTCACTCGTATTGGCAAATAATAGGCCCGCCCTACTAGAGACTATGCCTACAGGGAGCTCAGGTGAAATATGCAGAGCAAAGATATAATCCGGACGAAATTCAGCAAACAGTTCTGATTCCAACATTGGCAAAGCACCTCCAGGCCCTTCCTCTGCCGGTTGAAAGATAAACACAACGTCATCATCAATTGGTTGACTAGCCAATTGAAACAAAGCTCCTAATGCGATTGTCATATGAAAATCATGTCCACATGCATGCATGTACCCCTCATGTTTCGATTGATAAGAAAGCCCAGTATTTTCTTGGATAGGCAATCCATCCATGTCTGCTCGAAAACCAATTACACGTTTCGAGTTATTTCCGATAACTTTAACAAGAATACCCGTACGCCACGTTTCGATTTTTAGGTGTTCTTGAGGTAATTTTTTTAAAACTGTTAGCAAATATGTTTGCGTTTTTTTCTCTTGAAAACCCAATTCAGGAATTTGATGTAAATCCTGTCTGATTTTACTTAATCGGTTTAAGTCCATTAAACATCCTCTGCCCCTCTTATATATTTACAGGAAAAAGCAGGAGATTTGCTCCCCTGCTTTCGTTAACCTTAATTAATGTAGAACTTACTGATGTCCATTATTAATTCTAACTGTATTCACTCTTACGCCTTTATTCTGCTCCTAAGTTACGTAACGCTTGCATGATTTCTGTTTTTGATTTCGTTTGATCATCAATCTCTTTAATAACTTTAGCTGGTGCTCCTGCAACAACAGTATTCTCTGGGACATCTTTTGTTACAATTGCTCCCGCTGCAACAACAGCACCTTTACCAATTGTTACACCTTCTAACACTACTGCGTTGGCACCAACTACTACATCATCTTCCACGATAACTGGCTTGGCGGATGGTGGCTCAATAACACCAGCCAACACAGCTCCTGCACCAATATGACAATTCTTTCCTACGGTTGCTCGCCCACCTAGGGTAGCGTTCATATCAATCATTGTCCCTGCACCAATTACAGCTCCAATATTAATCATTGAACCCATCATAATTACCGCATTATCACCAATTTCGACCTGATCTCTAATCACGGCACCTGGTTCAATTCGGGCATTTATCTCTTTTAAGTCTAACGTTGGAATCGCAGAATTTCTACGATCATTTTCCACAACATAATCAGCGATTTTCTCTTCATATGTAGCTAATGCTTCTTTGACTACTTTCCATTCACCAAATAAAACACCAGTAGTAGACTGGACAAACGCTTGAATACTTGAACCAAAATCGATTTGATCTAAGTTTTCACCTTTTACATAAACCTTAACTGGTGTTGATTTTTCACTGTTTGAAATAAATGAAATTATTTCGTTTGCATCCATCATTTTCATCTTTGTCTTCCCCCTAAAAAAATAGTACGTCTAACTTTATCAAATTGTTCTTACTAATGACAAGTAGTATACCTTACTTATCATCAATTATTTCATTGAATAATGATTTCTTAACGTGAATGTATTTATTCAACTGCTTTAATACTGCTCGTCTTGTCACAATTCCATCAAAATATCCTTCTTGATCGACCACACAGACAAAGGGATAATCAATCACTGATTTTAAACAGGATAAAAAATTATCTGACTTTTTCAAGCATGGTATCTCTTGATTCACAACATCATTTACTCGCACTTCTGATAAACGTTCCATCTCAAATCGCTCTAAGCCTAATATTTTATCAAGTATGAGGTTTTTCCCTATAACGCCCTGGAATTTGTATGATATATCAAGTACAGGTACAGCCGAATATCCTGATTTAACTAATATTAACAACGCATGTTCCAATGGATTATTCATTTGAACATGCGCAACTTTTTCTGATGAAATCATTAATGATTCAGCCGTAATTTCTAATAACGGTAACTCTTTTATTTCTTCCATCTTGTACACTCTCCTTAACAAGCAGTTGAGGAGTATTTTCACGTTACACATCTCTATTATATATTACCATAAACGATGCCTAGAACAAATCTTTTTCACCTGTGGTCATACGTAAATTGTATTTTTTTCTGACTACGATTGTTCATGAGTACCGGAACTTCACCAGTCAAAAACTTTAGTTGTTCGCCCAGTTATTGTTATTCCTAAAGGGCTTGAAACCTTCAGAATAATAAAATCATGTACTCTAACTTAAATAACTTGAATATACTTTTTCTTTTAAATTTGGGGTCTAATCAATAGTTACTACGGGAGAAAATCATGAAGAGATATAGTTTTACTTTATAATCAATGGTAAAATATTGTGTAGGATGATAGTGTAAAATAGATATTAATTTTTGTGCTCACTGTTATAGAGAGGAGAAGTGTTCATGAATAAAGAGAGAATTAAAGAGATTGACGAAATTGCACAAGCGATATATATTATCAATCGACATGCGAAAACAGCGCTAAATCCTAAAGAGTTATATGATATGAAGAAACAAGCTATCAATAGATTACTTGAAAACCATATAGCTGAAAAAGTTGGGTTACATTTCTCAGAACAACCTAAATTAAGTAGACAACATTCCACACTACTTGTTCAAGTGGGGGATTATTATTTTCATATACCGCCTAAGAAAGAGGATTTCAAAAAAGTAAAGCATTTAGGAAATCTTGATCAAAACTATCGAAATCCCAAAACAAAAATGTCTTTAAGACATGCAAAAAAAATCATATGTAGCTATTTAGACATCCCCTTTCCAAAAGAACGGAAATCAAATTCTTCCTATTTCACTCCTTCATCTTTAGGGAAATGGAATTATTCTTACTATAAAAAAAATCATCGAAGATAACTAATTTGATTGTTTTTTCACTAACTTGAAATAGGAAAGAATTCTTTCTGCAATAATGAACAGACTTATAGCAACACCCAGGGTGAAAATAGACAAAAACAATGACATATTATCAATAAGTAGGCTGGATTCTGATAAAGACCGCATCTGATTCAATCGATAAAGACTTATAAAATTACTAAACAACAACATCGTTATTACATATGCCGAAAGATGGTACCACTTCAATCGTATCAATATCGTTATAATCGGCTTAACGATAATGTAAAGCATAATAAGTAAAAAAAATGCTAAAATAAAGTCAAATTGTTGATCAGATAGACCTAAAGAAATTAGTTGATCTTTTTTTATCCAACTTAATAAAACATGGATGGTGTTCATATGATCCCTCCTTATTTTCTTTTTTGTTGAAAACTAGCTTTGCCCTATTTTTTTATTCTTATTCATCCATCCAATTTTTTGGTTGTAAATATATACTATAGGAGGTACAACATTGGAACATCTTATCAACACGAGAGTTAAGAATATTGAGATTTCGGGAATTCGGAAATTTTTCAACCTTGTAAATGAAAAAAATGATATTCTATCTCTAACAATTGGACAACCAGATTTCTTCACACCAGAACATGTAAAACAAACTGCAATTCATGCAATTCAAGATAATCATACGAGCTATACTCCTAATGCCGGTATATTGCCACTTCGTAATGCGGTTAGCGAATACGTAAAAGAATTATATCAATTGGACTACAAACCTGAACAAGTTCTTATAACTGTTGGAGCATCACAAGCGATTGATATAACATTACGAACACTTCTCAATGCAGGTGATGAAGTACTGTTACCCGGACCTGTTTACCCTGGTTATCAGCCTCTGATTGAGTTAGCTGGGGGAAAAGCAACTTACATTGACACAAGTAATGATAATTTCAAGTTAACTGTAGATCAATTAGAAAAGCATATTACACCGAAAACGAAATGCGTGATCATACCTTATCCCTCGAATCCAACAGGAGTGTCATTAACCGAAACAGAACTACGTGGACTATCAGATGTTTTAAAAAAGCATCATATTTTTATTATTACAGACGAAATATATAGTGCTTTAACTTATCATGAAGATCACTTCTCCATGGCACGAATTGAAGAAATCAAAGAAAAAACCATTGTTATTAATGGCTTGTCAAAATCACATGCAATGACTGGCTGGAGAATCGGATTTTTATTAGCCCCTCAATGGTTAGCACCACATTTAACGAAGGTGCATCAATACAATGTTTCGTGTGCTACATCCATTAGTCAACACGCAGCACTCGCTGCTATAACTAATGGAAAAGACGATCCTATTCCAATGAAACAAGCTTATTTAGAACGGAGAGACTACGTTTATCAACGTCTTAAAAAGATGGGGTTAGAAGTAATTAAGCCTGATGGCGCATTTTATTTTTTCTTTAAAATAAACAGTGAATTATCATCTTTTGACCTCGCCCTAGAGTTGGTAAACACCGTAGGACTAGCGTTAGTTCCAGGTGATGCCTTTGGATCCTTTGGGGAGGGCTATATACGTCTCTCTTATGCTTATAGTCTCGAAACATTAACGGAAGGACTTAATCGTCTAGAAGATTATTTACAAAGATCAAAAAGGTGAAAAAGGAATAAAAGTGTGTGTTAAATTTTTCCTATCTTACAAAAAAAGAAACAAGTAGAAGCGAAATATTCGCCTCTACTTGTTTCTTTCTATCTCTTCAAATTCATTTAATAATATATCTAATTCTTGACTAATAATAATAGACTCTTCACTTGTAAAACCGCTGATCCTAACAATATTAACTAGTTTCTGTCTTAATTGTTCGATTTCGATAAGTAAATAATGCGCTTTTTCACTTGTCAAGTGAGTTACCTCCTGTTGTCGCATTTTTCATCAACGAATATACTATACTTACATAGATTATAGTAAACTACTTTCGAACTTTTATCAAATGTAGACATGAAGTATTCTTAACAACATTTATTGAAAGACTGTGTTAAAATAGGACATGTACGATAGAAACTTGTGATTTACGGTAGAGAGGACAGAAATAGATGTTTGAGAAACCTCATAACAAACTCTTAAAAGTTGGAAAAGTATTAATACTGATTCTTATCATTTATATTTTAATGCGGTCTTTCGTCTTTTCAACAGCAGTTGTTGTCGGTGACAGCATGTTCCCTACAATAAAAAACAATCAAAAAATCATTACAAACACATTAATATATTCCTTTAATGAACCAAGTCGCGGGGAAGTAATCGTTATTGATCGTGATGAAAAAGTTTATATCAAACGCATTATTGGATTACCTGGTGAAACCATTTCCATCATTAATCAGCAACTTTATATTGATGGTATTCCCTATCAACAAACGTTTATTACTGATGCACAAAGTTTTCGCACTCATGATGTTAATCCGATCAAAATACCTGATGGATATTATTACGTTATTGGTGATAATCGCAGAAATTCTAGGGATAGTCGTAATAGTCTCGGCTTTGTCTCCAAAAAAAACATTATTGGCAGAGCAGAATTTATCATTCAGCCACTTGTTGATTGGGCGGTAATTGAATAAAACTCCACTTCTAAGGCAGGTGAATACAATGGCATTTTGTCCATATTGTGGGAATAAAGTAAAAAATGACGAGTTATTTTGTGTATGTTGCGGAGAGGAATTGCCAAGCGATTTTGATCAACGAAAAGTCTCACGGAAAACCAATGTGAAACTGTTACTCCTTCCGTTATCTATCATCGTGTTTGCACTATTAATTAGCATTGGAATTCAATTTTACCTAAATAGTCGAATGAATCTTGCAACAAGTGCTTATCATAACGCTGAAGATCATCTTATTAATCAAGAATACGAACTTGCCTTTGAAGAATTGGAAAACGCCATCTCTTTACATGAACACTTTTCTTCCGCAATTGATTTGCATCATTTTAGTAAAATTGCTCTATCACACGAAGAATTAATGAAGCAAGAAGATGACCACCAATTACTCCTACAAAAAATCAATCAAACAATAAATGAATTACAAGCGTATACTGGTGAAGCTGTTGACTTATTTCAAGACAAACTAGTCCGTGATAGGACGGCAATTCAATTAGAGATTGTAAAGGAAAAACTAAACAACACCTCAAACTTGAAATCTCTTCCTCCCATTCTATGGGAAGCGGAAGGAATACAAGATCCTGAAGCATTTGAAATAGCCAGTTCGATTCGGGAACAAATTGTCGCGCACACGTCCTCTGAAGCAAACAAACTAGCTAGAGAAAAGCAATTCTCTAAAGCTTTAGAACTCGTGGAAAATGGCCTTTATTATGTACCCAATTCAGAAAAACTTGCTAGTTTAAGCACTTCCATTGCTAATGAAAAAACAGCCTTTGAGACAGCGCAAGAAGAAAGAATGGAACAAGCCGTGAGTGCCTATCAAGCGGAACAAGAAATAAATCTGAATGATGCAATTGAACTGATTGACATAGAAGTCAGCGAAAATAGTCGAGGAAATATTATTGTTGCTGGAGAAATAAAAAGTGTAGCCACTGTTCCTATCCATACGATTGCGATAAGTTATCATATTGAAAATAGTACAGATGAGCAAATCGAAACAAATGAAACATATGTATATCCTACAACTCTGTATCCAGGGGAAACCGGGAAATTCGATTACACGTATTTTAATCTAGAAGAATCCGTTCAAGACCTTGAGGTGGTCATTGATACGATCACTTGGTTTCTTGATTAACGATACCAAAGGAGAAACCTTATGTTAAAAAGGAAAAAAATAATGCTTATTGCTTTCATAACTCTTAGTTCTATCCTTGGCTTATTTGTCATCTTAACCACCTATCAAAATCAAGTAAACAAAGAGCTCGATCTAGAGAATGTTCTTGCTGTTTACAATTATAACAGTAATGAGAACAGTGATTTACAATCTATTATTCATGAAACACAAAAAAATGTCGTGCAAATTAATGTCGATACTCATTATAATGATCGCATAGGTTCAGGTTTCTTATATAATACACGTGGTGATATCATTACAAATGCTCATGTAATTCAAGACGCTCGATCGATTACTGTTACAATGGCAAACGCAGAAACATATCCTGCTGCAATCGTTGGGATTGGTGAAGAACAAGATATAGCTGTGATACGAGTTCCACAATTAATCAATCAAACACCGATGGAAATCGAGGTAAACGATCGACTTCCTATTGGTGCAGAAGTTCTTGCCGTAGGAAGCCCGTTAGGATTTCAAAATTCTGTTTCATTGGGGATAATATCTGGTATCAATCGCTCTTTTGAAATTAATGAGTTCTTGTATGACAACGTTTATCAGATATCTGCAAATATTAGACAAGGGAATAGTGGAGGTCCGTTAGTTGATACAAATACAGGTCGTGTTGTCGGTGTAAATGCTGCAGGGATTGATGATAGTGGAATTGCATTTAGTATACCCATTCAATCGATAATTGATGACGTGACCAACTGGTCTACTTCTGTTACGGATGAAGATTTAATTTTCCCAAATTATTCACGCTCACTAGTAAGAGAGCCTGATCTAATAAAAGAGGATGCTGATTACTTAATCAACTACTTCTTCGAAAGTGTATTGATGCGAGATTATTTAAACGCATATACACTATTAGGGAGTCAGTTACAAAGCGATATGGACTATTCGGCATTTCGCGGAAAATTTTCACATGGAAAGACATTAGAACTTGTTCAAATGGAAAGTGATTATATTGACGATAAAGAACACGTACTAGTGACTGCGGATGTGAATAAAACAGAGATTGATGATAACCGTCAATTATCCTCGATATATACTTTTATCGTTGCTTATGAGAATGATCAGTTAAAGATCATTGACTTTACAATCGAAACATCAACAACTTAATATTAGAGGTGAAGATACATGAAAATGAAAAAATTATTCTTTCTAATCTTTTTTTTCACTCTTCTTTTAATAGGGTGTTCCAATCAAGCTCCAATTATCGTACAGGAAGAAACGAATGTTGATGATGAAGACATCAACTTAATCGAACAAGAGAGTGAAGATGAGGAAGAAGTTCAACGGATTCTAGAATTCACTTTACCTATGCAGCAAATTTCATTGCATTTAGATCAAATACCGATTCTTAACAATTACTTAGCTAAGCATCAAAATCGGAAACAAGCGATTGAACAAATGGAGCTTACTCGCGTGATAGACAGCGAGGAGTTAGACAAGGTGGCTCCACTCTTCGTTTTATCTTTTGCTTGTGTTGATAACACATGTTCCTATTTACTATTAAATACAGAAACGGAGAGATCAAAATTATTGGCGGATAATGCTACTTTAAAATCGATAAATATCTCTCCTGATGAGGATAAGCTGTTACTCGTGTTTGAACGCCCAGGGGAATCAGAATTATGGACCAAGCAAAAAATCATTGTTTTTGATCTAAATACTTGGAATGCACTATCGTTAAATACTATTGATGAAACGAACTTCCAATTACATCAATTTCTTTGGCCCATTATTGAAGTCAATTGGCAAGATAACAAAACGATCACTGTAACACTTCCAGCTGTAAATGAACCGACAGATGAACAATTAAATACATGGTACGAATTATCACAGAACACACAAGAAGTTCAGGTCACATTTGATTAAAAAGACAAAAGTGCAACTTCAATCAGTGGGAGTTTAAGTTTCCTCATTGGTTGTTAGCTCTAAAGGAGGAACGAAAGCTGTTCACACCGGTATTCGGAGTACTAGCGTTTGTTCCTTCAGGAAAAAAATTAAAAGGAGAGAGTTAGATGAACGAAACAATAAAAACAATGGTAAATCATCGGACGATCAGAAAGTTTACTGACCAGAAACTAACAGATGATCAAATTCAACAAATTATTCAAGCTGCTAGTTTTGGCTCCACTTCAAGCTACTTAATGGCATACTCAATCATAGGTGTAACTGACCCTGAAAAAAAAGCAGCTTTGGCATCCATTTCTGGTCAACCATATATAGAGAAAAACAGCCATTTTTTACTTTTCTGTGCAGACTTTCATCGTCATATGATCGAGGCTTCAGATGATGAAAAAGCTATTATTTCTGAAAATGTTTCTAGTACAGAAAATTTATTAATTGCTACTGTTGATGCTACTATTGCCGCTCAAAATGCAGCATTAGCTGCTGAATCAATGGGCTTAGGGATTTGTTATATTGGAAGTATACGAAGAGATATGGATAAAGTAGATCAATTAATGAAATTACCAGAACATGTAATACCTCTGTTCGGTATTGCTATCGGTTATCCTGACGATAATCCAGAACAAAAGCCACGTTTACCACAAAAAGCTTTCTATTTTGAAAATGAATACGCTAATGATCAAATACAAGCAGAGCAATTAGCTATTTTCGATCAAAAAATTGAAGAATATTATCTGTCAAGAAGTACAAATAAACGCACGGATCACTGGACAAAACAGGTAATAGAAAACTTAAAAAAACCTAGAGGAGCAAGATTAACTCCCTACTTACAAGAAAAAAAATTCAATAAAAAATAAACCTTCTTTTTTGTAAAAACGTCAAAACTTATTGGCGTTTTTTTGTTGTATAAATTCATTCGTTTTTTCAAAAACTACAGGAAACAATGAAATGGTGGTGAAAAATATGAAAAATAAAATACTAATCCGTTTACTTGCTATATCGTTAGTAATAATAACTCTTGCTGCGTGTGCTGGTGTTGGGCTAACACTAGACGAAGAACCAATCAACCCAATTCAAGTGAGACAAATGAATTATGCTGGATACGAGCAAGAAGCGATCAATCGACATGTGTTAGATAAATTCGATTCCATTATCGAGGTCACAAGTGTGATGAACAAAGATGAAATTCTTCTAGCAATAAAGGCATCGACATTTGAACAATTCAATGAACAACAAATTGAAGAAAAAGTGAAAGATGAACTGAAAAACTTCGACCCAGACCTTAAGTCTACTGTATCTTCTGATCAAAAATTCTTTCTAGAAATTGATCGATTAAAATATCACATAAGGGACCAAAACCTCAATCAAGCAGAATTCGATGTTCAATTTCAAAAAGTTAAAGAGATTGTCACACCAAGAAATTAGGAGGGATAATAATGAGTTCCAATCGCAAAATTAGTAAGGAAGAGTATCAGAAATTAGCTGATAAACACGAAAAAAAGCGTCCGATAGTTAAAAATTGTATGATAGCCTTTTTTGTTGGTGGAACTATCTCTTTAATCGGACAAGTAATCAGTTTTATTTATATTTACTTTTTTGATTTTTCCGAACAAACTGTTGGTGACCCTACCGTCGCAACACTAATCTTCATTACAATGTTATTGACCGGTTTCGGGGTTTACGACAAAATAGCACAGTTCTCCGGTGCTGGCACTGCGGTACCCGTAACCGGGTTCGGTAATGCAGTTATTTCAGCTGCGATTGAACACCGAACAGAAGGCTTTGTTCAAGGGGTTGGTGGGAACATGTTTAAATTAGCTGGTTCTGTCATTTTGTTTGGAGTCTTTTCTGCATTTGTCATTGCATTAACCAAAACAATTCTTATTCAAATGGGGGTTATTTAGTGCTACTAGGACGACAAACATGGCTATTCAATCAAAAACCGAAGATTATCTCTACTGGAACAGTAGGAGGTCCTATTGAATCAGAGGGTAAACTTGCTGATGATTTTGATCTTTTGCACAAAGACTTGTTCATGAAACAACCTTCCTTTGAACAAGCTGAACAGCAACTCATTGAAGATGCTTGCAAAATCGCAATTCAAAAACAAAAAATGAGATTTGAAGATGTTAATTTTTTTCTAAGTGGTGATCTCGTAAACCAAATGACTCCGACGAATTTTGCTGCTCGAAATAATAAGATACCTTTTTTAGGTATCTCTAATGCTTGTGCAACCTCAACAGGAGCATTAGCTCTAGCTAGTTATTTTGTAGACACGAATGGAGCAGATTTTGTTCTTACTGGAACTGGTAGCCACCATGGCGCAGTCGAAAAACAATTTCGTTATCCAACTGATTATGGTGCACAAAAACCACCAACATCACAATGGACAGTTACAGGTGCCGGTGTTGGTTTGGTTAGCAAGATAGGAACAGGACCAGAAATAACGAGTGCAACTATAGGTAAAGTTGTAGATCTAAATCAATCAGATCCTTTGAACATGGGTGCAGCAATGGCTCCAGCCGCAGTCGATACAATAAGTACACACTTAGCCGAACGGGCAGTGGATGTTAATTATTACGATCTAATAGTTACAGGGGATCTAGGAGAGATAGGTAATTCCATTGCCCTGGAAATGTTACAAGATCAAGGCATTCAAATAAATGAGAATAAATTTAAAGATTGTGGGCTTATGTTATATAAAAGTAATCAAGAAGTATTTGCTGGTGGAAGTGGTGCCGGTTGTTCAGCCGTAGTCACTTATGGACATTTATGGAAAAAGATGAACAATAAACAATTAAATAAAATTCTTATCGTGGCAACTGGTGCGTTACTATCCCCACTTTCCGCTTCACAAAATCAATCCATTCCTACAATTGCCCACGCAGTTTCCATAGAGAACGGAGGGGTATAATGGTTTTTATTTGGGCATTTTTAATTGGTGGGCTTATTTGTCTAATCGGACAACTTATTATGGATATTTTCAAAAAAACACCCGGACAAACCTTAAGCATATTGGTTGTCATGGGAGCTATATTAGCTGGATTTGAACTCTATGAACCATTAATTGACTTTGCGGGAGCAGGAGCCACTGTTCCCATTACAAGTTTCGGCAATTCACTCGTTCACGGTGCTATGCAAGAAGCTGAAAAGTCTGGAATTATCGGGGTCGCGACAGGAATGTTTGAAGTCACAAGCTCTGGTATTTCTTCAGCAATCGTGTTTGGTATGATTGGAGCATTGATTTTTAAACCTAAAGGGTAAGAGGTAACATGTAAGAACTTTACTTATAGATAGACCTTCGGCATGACGGGAATCGTCATGCCCCTTTAAAATATTTAAGCACTCGTTAATAACCTATAACAAGGTTAATTTGCTATTGAATTCTAGGTTCATCACAAACATCTTAATCGTTTAGTTTATTTTGAACAGGTGTTATTCTGAATTCCCTTTGTTTCTCAAACTGTTCCATATGTTAAACAACCTATCTTTATTTGCATTGAAAACAATTTGATTCTGTCCGGATTACCAATCATAATGAATGTAGTGGAAAAAACTTCGAATAAGGATGATTAGATGTCATTAGATGTTCAAACATTATGCTATTTCACTACAGACCGGAATATTATTAACAATCAAGTAGTAATAGAAGAATTTACACACGAATTGTTCCTTGGTGAAAACGAACTTACAACTTCAAATGGTAAGGTATATCCGTACACCCAGTTATATGATTGTTGCTATCGACAATTGTCAGGCACAATATATTTTTTACAATTGTATACCATAAGTGGAATTATCACCTTTCAAACGAACCAAAATCCCAAATCATTCATTGATGCTATTTTTGCTAAAAAAGGTTTATAATAAAAGAACGCAAAAAAAGTGAGGAATGTCCCCACTATTTTTTTGCATGCTATAAAGTGAAACTTCAATCAGTGGGGGTTTTTAGGTATTCCCCCACTGATTGTTAGTCCTAAAGGATGACCTAAAGGCCTTTGAACCATTCGGGGTGCTAGCATCCGTTACTCCCACTTAAACAACTTGATATTCTTGTTGTTTTGAAGTGGGAGTCTTACGGACGGTTGCTCCGAGATAAAATTTATTCACTGGATTACTTTGTAAGCATTAGAAATGTTTCGACATCTTTCACACACAAATCGATAGCATTTTGCCAAAAAGTTGGCTCTTCCAAATTCACTTGTAAATGCTTCTCTGCCAGTTGTTCTGCTGTCATTCGCCCAGTATCTTTTAATAGTTCGTCATAAAATGAAGAGAAATCCGCTTGGTTTTCTTGTGCATAAGCATAGATACCTAAACTAAATAAATATCCAAATGTATATGGAAAATTGTAAAAAGGAACTCCAGTAATGTGGAAATGTAATTTGGAAGCCCAGAAAGTAGGATGATAAGATGCTAATTGATCACCATATGCTTCTTTTTGTGCCTCTTCCATTAACTGATTCAGTTGATCAGTTGATACATATCCTTCTTTGCGTGCTTCATAGAAACGAGTTTCAAACAAGAAACGGGCATGTATATTCATGAAAAATGCAATGCTTCGTTGAATTTTATCTTCTAATAATGCAATTTTCTCTTCCTTTGATGATGCCTCTTTAACAGCTGCATCAGCAACGATCATCTCAGCCAGCGTAGACGCTGTTTCTGCAACATTCATTGCATAGTCTTGATTTAGCACGTCCAACTCATCCATTACATGTTGATGATATCCATGACCTAATTCGTGAGCTAACGTCGCAACGTTCGAAGCACTTCCAGCATAAGTCATGAATATTCGTGTTTGTTTACTTTTTGGAAAACTTGTACAAAACCCACCTGGTCGTTTCCCTGAACGATCTTCTGCTTCAATCCACGATTCTTCAAAAGCTCGCTTTGAAAATTTCGCCATCCGTTCACTAAATTTACTAAATTGTGCTACAATTGTTTTTGCTGCTGTTTGATAATCGACAGTTTTAGTTTCAGTTGATATCGGAGCTTCTAAATCAAACCAATCAAGTTTTTCAATACCAAACAAATCAGCTTTTCTTTGTAAATAATCATAAAAAGCAGGTTTATTCGCTGTAATTGTATCCCACATTGTAGTTAGCGTTTGTTTGGACATCCGGTTATATGATAAAGGTTCTTTTAATACATCACCCCAACCTCGATGTGCATATGTTTGTACACGAAAACCAGCTAAGTGATTTAAAGTATCTGTGAATAAGTCTGTTTCTTTAAACCAGGCTTGTTCTAATTTTTCAAATGCTTTTTCCCTCACTTCACGGTTACTATCACTTAATTTGTTAGTAACCTGTTCTACCGATAAGCTATGATCATCCCAAGGGATAGAGATCTTTCCAACAATATTATTATACATTTCCCCCCATGCATGATATCCATCTACAGATAAATCTTTTAGCAACGCTTCCTGTTCCGCTGGAAGCTTATCTTTTGCTTGATCACGATGTTCATTTAATATGAAAGTAATTGGTTTAATAGAAGGATCTTCCAATAATTCACCCCAACGTTGCTCTGGAATTTCTGCTAAGGCCAAATCAAAATTCGTAATTAATTTTCCAAATTGTGCAGCGAGGCTACTTCTTCTCCCTGCTAATAATTTGGCTTCTTTATCCGTAACATCTTGCGCTAACAAACAACTAATAAACGCACCTATTTCACCAATATGTACTCTTGCGATTCGAATATGTTCTACTAATTCGGCAAATTCAGTATTCGTTATTTTTGCTGGCTGATCAGTAAAACGGTTTACGTTTTCAGTTAACTCAGTTAAACTTTGTTCAGTTTCTTGAAAATATGCTTTTAATTCAGTAGATCCGCTTCCTCCCGAAAAAACCGAATCCAAATCCCATACTTGCTTTAAATCTTCTTTCATTTCATCCACTCCTCTTTACTGTTGTTATCATTTATTTTACTATATTTTTTCGGTATCCGAAATACCTTTGTATGAATCGGTATATTTTCAATCGAAGAATGGCCCACGTCAAACTACTTACATTCAATAAGATAAACCGGGCTAAATACAGCCCGGTCCTTTTAAAAAATAATAGGAAGCTATCTTTACAATAAGTAAAACCGAGGAGGTTGACGCAGTTCTTATTTTGAGTATAAAAAAGACAGTTACCTCAACTTAATGGTAACTGTGCCTTTTTTATTATCATCACGGAACAATCAATGAGAGAATGCTTAAAAACCTCTATGATTAATGTTTCCTTTATATGA
>NZ_JAPRAT010000024.1 GCF_026805325.1 Natronobacillus azotifigens | reverse complement strand
TGTAAACAGTATTATTAGTCAATGGACGAAGTGTGTGGTAATATTCTATCTTCTTTACTTTTACGATGTTCACTTGAGGATTAAGGATCAAAATACTGTAGACTCTTTATAAGGCGTGCTTGCGCCTAGGTTAGATATGAGAAAGTACTACGACCTCATTGAAAGAACTACTTACGCTTAGGTTAGAGATCAGAAAGAGCTGCAACCTTGGTGAACGCGTGATCTTGCCTAGTTCAGGGCAGGGCAAAAATGCAGCAACCTCATAGGAACGCCCACTTCAAAACAAGTAGAAGATCAAGTTGTTTAAGTGGGAGTAACGGACGCTAGCACCCCTAATGGTTAAAGGGCCTTTAGGTCATCCTTTAGGGCTAACAATCAGTCGGGGAGCACCTAAAAACCCCCACTGATTGAAGCTTACTTTGTTAGACACATGCACATAATCAACCCTTATTCTCATATACATAGATAGATAGTGGAGTAATTTGTGAAAGGGTGTGGCACGTACTTATGTGTGGAATTGTTGGATGGATAAACTTTGAAACTGATTTATCAGCACAAGATAAAATGATCAATCAAATGACTGGAAAAATTCAGCACCGAGGTCCTGATCAGGCAAAAACTTGGTGCGACCAACACGTAGCTTTCGGTCATAAGCGGTTAATTGTCGTGGATCCAGAAGGTGGACTCCAGCCAATGACTTGTGTGCAAAATGATAAAAACTTTGTATTAATTTATAATGGAGAGCTTTACAACACGGAAGATCTGAGAGTGGAGTTACTAGCGAACGGTTGGACGTTCAATTCACACTCAGACACCGAAGTTTTATTGAAAAGTTACTTGGAGTGGGGTGAAAAAGCAGTAGAAAAATTAAATGGAATTTTTGCATTCGCAATCTGGAATCCAGAAGACGAACAAGTTTTTTTAGCAAGAGATAGGCTGGGTGTAAAACCATTGTTTTATACAGAGACAGAAGATTCCTTTCTCTTCTCATCAGAAATCAAAGCACTACTCGCACATGATCAGGTAGAACCGGTCATAGATAAAGATGGCTTACAAGAGATACTCGCACTTGGACCATCACGGACACCTGGCCATGGAGTGTTTAAAGGGATTAAAGAGTTGAGAGCTGCCCATCTAGCTACCTATGATCGAACTGGATTGGATATCCGTCGTTATTGGAATGTCACAAGTAAATTACATGAAGATTCCCTTGAAGAGACTGCTGTATACGTTAGAAAATTGTTTATTGATTCAGTAGAACGACAACTTATCTCTGATGTGCCAATTGGCACTTTCTTATCAGGAGGGGTAGATTCTAGCGCTATTACTGCTGTTGCAGCTAAATATTTAGCAAAAGAGAAAGAACAAAAATTATTAACCTTCTCTATTGATTTTGAAGATAACAAGCAATATTTTGAGAAAAATGATTTTCAACCAAGTCGAGATGCTGATTTTATTGATAAAGTTGTAGATGCTCATCAAACAGAACAACATACATTTACTTTGGATAATAAGACAATGGTTGAGCTATTAAAAGATGCGGTAATTGCTCGTGATTTACCAGGAATGGCTGATGTAGATAGTTCATTACTTTGGTTTTGTCGTCAAACAAAAGACTATGTTACTGTGGCGTTGTCTGGGGAATGTGCGGATGAAATCTTTGGAGGTTATCCATGGTTCTATCGTGAAAATGATTTAAATCGAACAGGATTTCCGTGGATCCGTTCAAACTCACTGAGAAATAAGCTAGTTGATTCAGAACTACGAGAAAAGTTAGACTTGGATAACTATCGTTTAAAACGTTATCAAGAGACAATTGATGAATCACCAACACTTGAAGAAGATACGCCTTTAGAAGCTAAACGTAGAGAAATGTTTTATCTGAACATGCAGTGGTTCATGCCAACTTTATTGGATCGGAAGGATCGAATGAGTATGGCTAGTGGTTTTGAAGCAAGGGTACCATTTAGTGATCATCGACTAGTAGAATACGTTTGGAACATTCCGTGGGAGATGAAAACCCATCAAAATCAGGAAAAAGGAATTTTACGAAAAGCCTTAGAAGGGTTATTACCCGATGAAATTCTTTATCGAAAAAAAAGCCCGTACCCAAAAACATACCATCCAGCTTATACTAAAGCAGTAGTTGATTGGATGAAGGATATTTTGGCAGATCCGAATGCAAGAATGTTTGAAGTTTTTGACCGAGCAGCAATAGAACGTTTGGTTGAGACAGAAGGGGAATCGATAGAGGAGCCTTGGTTTGGTCAGCTAATGAAAGGGCCTCAATTATTAGCCTATCTCGCACAGTTTGATTATTGGATGCGAACATATAATGTAAGATTAGAAATTTAAAAGGTCTTTTTCTCATGCTAACAAAAACGCAGAGTAAATCCTCTGCGTTTTTTGTCTAGAAAAAATAAGAAAGCATAAAAATTATTGTTGATGTTCCGAACTCTTCCCTAGCATTTCGATGCTTGACTAAGTATTATCCTTCTACTTCTTTCTTTACATACGCTTTTTCTGCCCATACTTTTGAACGCCAACGTTTTAACATGATGAGACCACGAAGCCATTCATCACAGATAAAACCAATCCATACACCAACAAGACCAAGACCAAGAAAAATCCCAAAAAACCAAGCAAAAGTTACGGCTACTCCCCACATAGAAACAATACCCACGATTACAGGGAATTTCACATCTCCTGTGCCTCGTAAAGAGTTGATTAACACGAGGTTAAATGCTCTTCCGGGTTCCAGAATAATCGTAATGAGAAGTAAGAATTTCCCTTCAGAAATGATCGTAGCATCATTAGAAAAAATACCAAGTAAAAATTCACTAGAAAAATAGATGGTGACGGCAGCGAACAAACTGATTATAAAAGAGATTTGTAAGCTTTTCATCCCACGTTTATAAGCGGAATGAGTATCTCCAGCTCCGATCATGTGTCCAATAATAATTTGTGAGCCTTGCCCAATTGCAATGGAAAATAACAGAATGAACATCATGATATTTTGAACATATACTTTCGTCGTGATGGCTACCGTACCTAATTGAGCAATAAAATATGTAATTACCATCTGACTTCCATTGTACGAAAGTTGTTCGCCGGCAGAAGGTATTCCGATATTTAATAGATCTTTCACATGTTGTTTGTTGTATTTGTATAAAGATTGAAAAGGTAAAAGACCTTTATTTCTTTTGACCAAAATAAAGAGTAAAACAATAAAACCAAGAAAACGACTGGTCATCGTGGAGTATGCTACTCCTTCTACACCGAGAACTGGAAATCCGAACGGACCAAAAATAACAAAATAGTTACCAATAATATTAACAATATTCATTCCAACTGTAACAAACATTGTATCTTTGGTGTAACCATAACTTCTCAAAATAGCTGCAACAGTCATAATAAGTGCTTGAATGAAGATGAAGCCACCAACAATATTCATATATCCGGTAGCTTCACTCATTAATTCAATCGGTAAATTCATTAAATGGAGTAACCGCGTACTAAAAACAAAGAGAAAGATACTTAGAGATAACGAGAATAGCAAATTTAAACTTAGTGCTGTTACTGCAATTTTACCAGCAGTCAGCGGATTATTAGCCCCAAGGTTTTGAGCGACTAAGATTGATGCCCCTGCAGCAACAAAACCGAACATGACAATAATTACGGATAAAATTTGATTAGAAACCCCAACAGCTGCCACGGCATTATCAGAGAATTGACTCAGCATTAATGTATCCGCATTCCCCATAAGCATGTGGAGAAATATTTCAATGAAAATTGGCCATGTTAAGGCAAGTAATGATAGTTTTTTCATCGTATTATGATCTTTCAAATGAGCACCCCTTATATAGTGGTAAAATAATTTCGAGTAACTAAATATATATACACGATTAATACTTTACTGCGGGGAAGAAGAAAAGGCAATAGTTTTTTTGTAAATCATGATAGTATTTTTCCCTTTTGAAAAAAGTTCATAAAATTATCAAGTGCCACGCAACAAAGTTTCTTATCTTTCAGACCATAATCTGGTTATAAATAAACTCGTCATGGAAAATTTCCATAACGAGTGAATTATACTTTATTGATATTTATCGTTTGAGAAGAACAAAGCAATTGTTCCTGGCCCAGAATGAGCACCCACCGTTGATCCTACCAGTCGAATTTGAATGTCTTTTACTTCAAAACGTTCTTTAATCATGTCCGCTAATTGTAGAGCGGTTTCTTCGACATCACCATGACTAATACCAATTGTTTGGTTGCTAAAATCGGTACCACGTTCTTCCATGATGTCTAACATCCGCTTGAATACTTTTTTTGAACCACGAATTTTTTCTAAAGGAATTAATTTACCATCTTCCATATGAAGAAGTGGTTTAATCTTTAATAGTGTACCAACGAATGCAGCAGACTTACTTACACGTCCACCACGGTATAAATACTCCAAGTCATCTACGGTAAAAATATGTTCCATATGATCTGCTTGATACTGACTAATGGCAGTAATATCTTCAAGTGAACGTCCTTCTTTTGCTAATTCTGCTGCTCGAAGAACTACTAACCCGTAGCCGAATGAAGCACATTTTGTATCAATAATTTTTAAATTCCAATCAGGGAATTTCTCTTGCACCTCTCTCGCAGCAATTGTTGAAGCCTGATAGGTCCCAGAAAGCTCAGATGAGAAAGCTAAATAGAGACAAGGTTGTTTCTTTTCTGCATATTTCGTAAAAATTTCTGAAAAATCCTGAGGTGTTACTTGTGATGTTTTTGGAGACTTACCTGCACGCATTGCATCATAGATCGTTTTTGCAGAAATGTCTCTGCCATCTTGATAATTTTGATCGTCTAAATGAACGGTTAAACTAGCTCGGTCTATCTCATGTTGCTGATAGTCTTCGTTATTGAGATCACAAGCTGAATCGGCAATAATTTGTACCTTCATTTTGTCCCCTCCATTAAATTAATTTGATTGTGCGAAAGATAATAAAATAATTACTTAAATAATTTCGTCCTTACTACTTCTAGTTTATAGTTAACCATGGTTTTCGTCAAAAGATATTTCTGCTATTGCATGATATACTGACATTTACGTAGAATAAGGTAGAATGTATCTTAGGAAGTAGATTACTCTATCGTATGATTGGGTATGGAAAAGGTAAGGCTATCAAATTAATTTATGACAGTTTTAAGGGGGAAGAACGTTGTTCATATTTGAAGCAAAGAGAATTATTATTGTAATTGTTGGTGCTTTAATTAACGCATGTGCTCTAAATTTTTTCTTTATTCGTGCAGATGTATATGCTAGTGGGTTTACCGGGATGGCGCAGTTATTATCTACAATATTTTCCGATTTTCTTAATATCGATTTTATTAGTACAGGTATTTGGTTATTATTATTAAATATTCCTGTCGCTATTTTAGGTTGGTATAAGGTCGGCAGGCATTTCACCATTTATAGTTTTCTATCAGTAGCCACTACTACTATTTTTCTTGAACTAATTCCGATCTATAGTTTTTCTAATGATATTATGTTAAACGCGGTTTTTGGTGGTGTTCTTGGCGGATTTGGTGTTGGAATCACACTAAAATGGGGGGCTTCAACAGGTGGGTCAGATATTGTAGCAATGGTTTTATCACGGATGAAAGATCGCCCAATAGGTAGTTATTTAATGTTGGTAAACGGATTTATCATCCTATTTGCTGGGATATTAAATGAACCAGAAAACGCTTTGTATACTTTATTAGCACTTTACGTATCTACCCGTGTTATCGATGCGATTCATACTCGTCATGAAAAGGTTACAGCAATGATTGTAACCAAAAAGACAGATGAATTACAACAAGCGATTCATACTAAAGTGGTACGAGGGATAACTATTTTACCGGCACGTGGTGCTTATTCAAAAGAAGACAAATCAATGCTTGTACTAGTGATTACTAGATATGAGTTATATGACTTAGAACGAATTATTACGGAAGTAGATCCAGAAGCCTTCACAAATGTTGTTCAAACCGCCGGAGTATTCGGTTTCTTTAGAAAAGATGCTTAGATTGTTTACTATCAAATGAAAGAATGAAACTAACGTCAAGAAAAGAACCATTCTTTGGTCACTATTCTTGACGTTTTTCTTTTGAGTGACTAATAGCCGTAATTGCTTATAATTGCTTCTACTTTAGGAACGATTTGTTCCCAATCTGCCTCAGAAGATTTATTGATGGTAATAAAATGTTGGTAACCAAACACGTTATCCACGTGATCAAGTGCAATTAGTTCATTTAACAGTTCGTGTTCGCTAGCTTGCCCAGTCTTAATAGAAATGCTAGCATCCCCAGTAAATATTTGTTTATCGGAAGTGAATTTCATTGCGTTTGGATTTGGTGTTGCTTCTGTTATAATAGCCAAGTTAAGTCCTCCTTATCGTTACTAGCTAAAACTAGTTTAGCAAAATTTATAAAAAGACGAAAGTGAAATTATTTCTTGGTCTTTTGTTTGATGAAATCATACGGTATACTAAAGGGAATAAAGGGAAAGGGGTGAGTTTGATTCTTAATATTGAAACAATTTTTTTTGAAAGGCAAGAGAAACAAATCGCCCAATTTCAAAATAAAAGTACAGTAACGAAACAAGAACTACTCGTATGGTTAGAAGAAGTAAAAGGATCGTCTCGCCATATTGGTTTGGATACGATTGCGAGGCATGCTAATAGCTTAATAGAAGAGCTATTACATCAGAATAAAGAAATATGGCAAGAAGATGAGTGGAGTAATTTGATTCAGCTCTTTGTCCTCAAATTAGATGAACATAAAAATAAACCGATTAATGATACACATACTAAAGAAAAAATAACGTTATTATTATTTGATAATGAAGTGGGTTCGTTAGATTCTAGAAAGCAATCCTTAGAAAAGCAGGGATATGAAATTTTAGTTGCAACGAATATGAACCGAACTATCCGTCTATTTTATGATTATCGCCCAAATGTAATACTATTGGATGCAGACAAAGCAGAGGAAACAGTTCAAAAACTAGTGAGTCGACTATCTAAGCGAGCGTTTGAAGCCTTTATTCCGATAATTGTGATTGGTACCAAAATTTCTGATGAATTGCAGATTAATTTATATGACGTTGGTGTTACGGATTTATTGGACAAAGCGATTAGTGAAGAGGTCTTTCCGCATCTGATTAATAATAGATTAAGGCAGCAAAAGTTTTTAAAGGCTACGACGTTAGTAGATGAGTTAACGAAAGCATATAACCGAACGTTCCTTCAACAGATCTGGAAACAATTTTTTGATGACTATAGAAATAGAAAAATAAACTTTAGTATGGCGTTACTTGATTTAGATTTCTTTAAACAAGTTAATGACACCTATGGCCATGCCATTGGCGATGAAGTTTTAAGAAGTTTCTCAAAATGTGTGTTAAATAATAAGCGCGATCAAGACTACTTTTTTCGCTATGGTGGAGAAGAATTTATTTTACTTATGCCCGAAATAAATCAATGTGAGGCAGTGCAGCAAATCAAATATATTCTTAATCAATTCAATAGAATTACACATAGCTCTGGTAATGATAATTTCTCCGTCAGTTTCACAGCTGGTGTATGCGAAATGCAGCCAACGATTAAAACGATGAGGGATTTACTAGAAAAAAGTGATCAAGCCCTATACTATGGTAAGGAAAATGGAAAAAATCGTGTGGAAGAATATCGTCAAGTAGTTGAACAAGCTAGGATAGAAGTGGATAAAAATACAACATTTAAAATTGCTGTAATAGATGATGATCGATTCATTTGTTACTTCCTAGAAGATCGTTTAAGTAAGATCAAAGCTAATAATTATCCAATCGAAGTAACAACATTTGCTGACGGTGAAACTTTCCTTGCTTCTGATTGGAGATATCAACCGGGAAAAAAATTAATCTTATTAGATATTATTTTGCCAAAAATGGATGGTTTAGAGGTTTTATCACATTTACGACGCATCGTTGAACAGAAAAATGTTAGTATTATGATGCTTACAGGGAGAAGGAAAAACAAAGACATGATCAAAGCATTAGAATTAGGTGCAGATGATTATATCACAAAGCCATTTACCTTTGAAGAATTAGAAGCGAGAATTAAACGATATGCAGATCGCTTATTTGGAAGAGAATGATTAGTCCGAATGTACAATTGTAAAGAAAGATTGATTGTGAGTGTCACGTATTAACATTAGAGTACCTGAATTTACTATGAAATCAAACGCAGTTGATCATTTATATGAGTTATCGCAAAGTTTCGCTTTATCCCGGAGCAACCGTCCGTAAGACTCCCACTTCAAAATAACGAGAATAGTGGGAGTAAGAGAGACTAGCACCCCGAATGGTTGGTCATCCTTTAGGGCTAACAATTGGTGGGGGAATACCTAAAAACCCCCACTGATTGAAATTTCATTTTATCCCAAATTAAAATAAGACTCAAGAAAATCTGCAACACCGTCTTCTTGATTTGTTTTTGTTACATGAGAAGCAACGGCCTTTAATTCGTCGATTGCGTTCTCCATAGCGACCCCTATTCCAGCAAATTCAAGCATCTCCAGATCATTATCTTCATCTCCAAAAGCAATAATCTGCTCTGCTTCTATATGATGATAGTGTGCAATCCGCTGAAGTCCAACTGCTTTATTCATGCCTTTTCGAACAATTTCAATCATATTCCATGGCGCGCCCCATTTTCGATGTTCAATTACTGAAGCATGATCACGGTCTAATATTTCCCCAAGTTCGGAAACATGTTCATCTCTTGGATGAATTAGTAAAGATGTTGGATCTTCTTTTAACTCATTTTTGAGATTTCCGATTGTAATTGGATTTTCTTCTTTACTACTATGCATGATATTTAATAGGTTCTCATCATAGTGGTCTATGTACAAGTCACCAATTACTTCAGCGATTAAATTGTTTACGTTAAAGTCATAACAAGTTTGTACAATGCTCTTTGCTGTTCGAAGTGGAAGTGGGCTGTGTAAAACTTCCCATTTCGTGTCCTTCGGATGATGAAGATAGGCTCCATTAAAATTAACCATTGGAGTATCCAAACCCAGTTCGTTGTAATAATCCAGACTAGCTCGATGAGGACGACCAGTTGCAATAACAACAATATGTCCTTCTGCTTTCACCTTCTCAATAACTTTTTTATTGCGTGCACTTATTTCCTGTTTGTTTGATAATAGAGTTCCATCCAGATCAAGTGCAATTAGATGTTGTCCCTTTTTCATAAAAATCACCTCTATCTTTGTACATATAGTGTAATGAAGTTTGCGCTTGCTGTAAAGTGCTTTCGTTTTTCTCAACTGAATTTAGTTCCGTAATTTTAGGAATAGTTTTTGCAATTGTTGAATGGAAAATATATCATAGTAGTAATAACGTATTTCAACAATAGAAAGGGATTCAGCAAATGATACAAATCGAAAAAGAGCAGTGGGAAGACATACCTATTTTAATTGTAACCAAACATGCTTCTAGACAACAACCTTTGCCAGTTATCACCTATTTGCATGGATTTACAAGCGCAAAAGAAGATAATTTAGCCATTGCCTATTTGTTGGCAGAAAAAGGATATCGAGTTCTGCTTCCCGATGCCTTTCTACATGGTGAACGAACAAAAGGTGTTGATCCTGTTGAACAACAATTGCGATTTCTTGAGATTGTAAAACAAAACGTTAGTGATTTAGAAACAATAAAATCTATGTTAGAATCACGTAATTGGTTAGTTGATGATCGCTTTGGTTTGGCTGGTACAAGTATGGGCGGAATCTCTACTGCAGCAGCTTTGACGAATTATCCTTGGATAAAAGTTGCAGCAGTATTAATGGGATCTCCAAAGTTATCGGAATTTGCACAAGGGATCATTTCTGTCGCAAAGGAACAAGGCTATTTGTCTTCCATGACTGATGATGAGATAAAAGAGATTCTTCTTGGATTAAAACAGTTTGATTTATCTCTACATCCAGATCGGTTAAAAGGGCGTCCACTGTTTATGTGGCATGGTGAAGAAGATGCCGTTGTACCATTTACTCATGCTTTTAGTTTTTATGAAAAAATTCGAGCCGATTATCAAAATCCAGCTCATATTCGATTTTTGAGTGAGAAAAAAACGGGTCACAAAGTAAGTAGATTTGCCCGATTAGAAGCGGCGAACTGGTTTGCAGAGCAACTGTAATATCTGGTTTTCGTTCTAGTTTATATAATATTCTTGCATACAACATGAAGAAGCGCAGATTAGATATAAGTAAAAACGAAAGGCTTCACTTTTCTTCTAATAACCTTAGAGATTGTTTTCAATGTACGAATTAATTTATTCAATTATCGATCCTATTCATTATGTTTTGATACGATAGGATTTAATTTATTTTAATTTTTATTCGATTTTGTTTATAATAAAAGTGTATCTAAAGAAAAATCGTTGTTGAACAACCCTAAATAAAGGGTGAGAAGGGGGAAATAGTAATGGAAGATGCATTACAAGAAAATCTAATGGGTGCCTTAGAAAATGTCATTGACCCTGAACTAGGAATAGATATTGTTAATTTAGGATTGATTTATGGTGTTAATCTGAATGATGAGGGATTAGCTACTGTTACCATGACATTAACAGCAATGGGTTGCCCACTAGCAGGTCATATTGAGCAAGATGTTAAGCGTGCCTTAGAAGATATACCTGAAGTAAAAGAAACAGAAGTAAATATCGTGTGGTCTCCACCATGGAACAAAGATCGCATGTCACGTTATGCAAAAATTGCTTTAGGTATACCAGATTGATATTCAAAAAACCTGATCGGTTGATCAGGTTTTTTGAATATTTAGGTAACGAAAAAATATTTTGAATGGAAAAAATTTTTGAGACAGACATAGCCACGTCTAGCTCCGAGCGCAGAAACTAGCAACTTCACAAAGCAACCGTCCGTAAGACTCCCACTTCAAAACAACGAGAATATTAGGTTATTTAAGTGGGAGTAACGGATGCTAGCACCCCGAAGGCTTTAAGAGTCTTTAGGACTAACAATCAGTGGGGAAATACCTAAAAACCCCCACTGATTGAAGTTTTACTTTATGGAACATAGAACAACGGGACAATTTTCACAATTGATTTCTGTTTTCAGATAGTCCAGTTGATAAATAGTAATTCTTCCTTTCTCGATGCCAATAATACCATCTCGTTTCAGGTCGTTTAACATCCGATTGACACTTTCGCGTGAAGTCGCACAAAAATTAGCAATTTCCTGATTTGTTAAATTTACATCGAGATAAATCCCATCAACTTTTTTTACGCCATAGCTATTGGATAACCGAATAAGTGTCGAGTATAAGGCACCTTTTTTCCCAAACATAACTAAATCACGAAATTTTGTTTGATCTTTTCGATACTGAAGGTTCGAATGCTTAAGTAGTTCGATGATTGATTTAGAATCATCCATGAGCTCGTCCCTTACCCGCTTTTGTTTAACAACGGCAACTTCTCCATCTTCTACGACCTTTGCGTCTACAATATAACTAACTTCTTCCTCATCAAAAATAAATTCACCGATGATGTCACCAACATCACAAAATCGTAAGGTAAGCTCTCTTCCGTCAGGGGAAATTTTTCCTATCTGTATTTTCCCCGATAATAATATATATAACTCTTTGACCTTTTCTCCTTGCTGAAATAAAAAGGTATTCTTTTTGATCGTGAGAAATTGGTCTGGTGGTGATAAACGATCTGCTAATTGTTTAGATAAACCATTTATTCTAGGGATTTTCCGCATGGATATCAACTCCTAAAACGATATAATTATCATTATAAAATGAGAAAAGCAATAGTTCCAACGATAAAGCAGTAGAAGGCGAAATACTTTAAGTTTCCGCGTGCCATAATTCCCATAAACCAACGTAAAGAGAAATAAGTAGCGATTGTTGCAGTAATAAGTGCTAATAAGTAAGGAATCCAAAGCTCGGCCAATTGATCGTCAAATAATCGGTCTATTGACAACAATAATAGCCCAGAACTAACTGGAACGTACAATAAAAAAGAGAATCGTAAAGCAGTAGCTTGTTTCATTCCTAGCAACATGGCTGCAACAATGGTAGCTCCTGATCGGCTAATCCCTGGTATTAAGGCAACAGATTGTGCCAAACCAACAATAAGCGCATCTTTCCAAGTTAATTCTCCATCATTTTTTCGTCCCCGTAAGTTTCGGATTGTCCAAAGTGCAATTCCAGTAACGATTAAAGTAATACCTACCATATTTGCTGAACTAAAAACAGAAGCAATACGATCTTCAAATAAAAAGCCAATTAGACCAGCAGGAATCGTTGCAAGAATTAAATAGAGTATAAAATGAAAATCATCTTTTGCTTCAATGTCTTTTTTTGATAGATAAAGGAGACTGTTCTGTATGATACGGATAATATCTTGACGGTAAATGATTAATACAGCAATTAGAGAACCAGAATTGACTAGAATCTCGAAAGATAGATTTTCCATCTTTAATCCGAACAGATCTTGAAAGATAACTAGATGTCCACTTGACGAAATAGGAATAGGTTCTGTGAATCCTTGGATAAATCCAAAAAAGATATATTTTATTAGTAAAACAAAATGATCGAATAATTCCATGTAAATCCCTCCATAAGTTTAATGATTGTTTTGTGTTAATTAAAAGATGTGAAATAGATCAATTAGCTCAAGTTGTGTAGCTGCAACGAAATTAATTAGCGATCTCTTGTAACATGTCAGTGCTAATGGGCATAGGCTATGGTGAGAAAGGGAGGTTTTATATAAATGAATCAACCTAAACAACATCAACCTCATATGTATGATTTATGTAAAAAACATATTCATCAGTATGTTACCGTACAAACATCAGATGGCTCTTTAGTGCAAGGTATTATTACTGATGTAGACGATGAGAATGTGCATATTGCTGTCCCAGATTATTCTCGTAACTATGAATCAGATGAAAGAATCTTGTCCGGCCTGGGAGCAGGCTTCGGCCCAGGAGCAGGCTTCGGCCCGGGAGCAGGCTTCGGCCCAGGAGCAGGCTTCGGCCCGGGAGCAGGCTTCGGCCCAGGAGCAGGCTTCGGCCCAGGAGCAGGCTTCGGCCCGGGAGCAGGCTTCGGTCCGGGAGCAGGCTATGGCCCAGGAGCAGGCTTCGGCCCGGGAGCAGGCTATGGCCCAGGAGCAGGCTTCGGCCCGGGAGCAGGCTATGGCCCAGGAGCAGGCTATGGCCCAGGAGCAGGCTTCGGCCCAGGAGCAGGCTATGGTCCAGGAGCAGCAGGGACTGGATCATTTCGGAATATGATTTTACCCCTTGCAGCTGTGACTGCATTAGGTGCACTTCCCTTCATCTAGAAAGTAACAAACCCTTGTCTTACAGGTGACAAGGGTTTGTTCGTCATAATAAATTAGGAAATGTTACTAATTTCAAGGTTAGCCCTTCTTCTACTGAGCGAAACAAAAGCAATATGGTTTTCTCGATAAATAATCAAACACGAAATGAACGGAAAAGCACATAGTACAGCAATTAGAAATCACATGATATCACATCAAATAAATTACATGGTTTGTTTTTATTTATTTTATCAAAGTATCGGGATAAAATAAATAATTATTTCCAATGTAAATGTCTGTAATATTCAAATAAAAGAAAACAAGAGATGAATGAAGCTGGACTAGCCACCTAAATGCGCACTTCTCACCCATCTAGTATATTGATCAAAAACGGACTTGATTCTTACGTGATTTTCGCTTATATTAGTACCAAGTCTTAATAATTGATAATATAGGTTAATTGAGTGAGGAGCAAATGATTATGGCAACAGGAATTATTGGTGTAGGGCACTATGTTCCAGATAAAATTGTTACAAATTTAGATTTGGAAAAAATCGTTGATACAAATGATGAGTGGATACGAACAAGAACAGGCATAGAAGAACGGAGAATTGCAGAAGATCATCAAGATACGTCAGAGCTTGCTTTTCATGCAGCTGTCCATGCAATAGAAGATGCTAATATTAGCGCAACCGAAATTGATTTAATCTTAGTTGCTACTGTGACCCCCGATAAGCCGTTTCCATCTGTAGCTTGTCAGTTGCAAGAACGTCTTGGCGCTACGAGAGCAGCGGCAATGGATATAAGTGCTGCATGTGCTGGTTTTATGTACGGGATCATTACAGCCAAACAATTTATCGATACAGGTGTCTATCAGAACGTGCTAGTAATTGGTGCTGAAAAATTATCGAAAATTACTGATTGGGAAGATAGAAATACTTGCGTGTTATTTGGAGATGGTGCCGGTGCAGCTGTTGTAAGTAACGTAAATGACGATTACGGTATTTTGTCTTTTGAATTAGGTGCAGATGGTACTGGAGGAAATGTGCTTTATCAAGAAGATGAACGTATTCGAATGAATGGGCGAGAAGTATTTAAATTTGCGGTACGACAAATGCCGGAATCCTCTGTTTCTGTTGTTGAGAAAGCTGGTTTTCAAAAAGAAGATGTGGATTATCTCATTCCTCATCAGGCAAATATCCGAATCATGGAAGCGGCACGCACACGATTAGGAATTCCTGTTGAAAAAATGGCAAGTTCGGTAAAACGATACGGTAATACATCGGCTGCGTCCATTCCGTTAGCACTGTCTGAAGATGTGCAAAATGGAAAAATTAAAAAAGGTGATCTTGTTGTACTTGTAGGATTTGGTGGAGGACTAACGTGGGGAGCAATTGCAATGCGTTGGGGGAAATAACAGTATGTTAAAATAGATAGGAAAACATTGATTGAGAGAGGATGGAAGTAATGGAAAATAGACGTGTGGTTGTAACTGGTTTAGGCGCAATTACGCCATTAGGAAATACCATTAATCAATTGTGGGATAATTTAATTGCGGGTAATTCAGGTATTGATTATCTAACAAAAGTAAATAAAGATGATTTTCCAGCAAAAGTGGCTGCAGAAGTGAAAGATTGGGATCCAACACTTTATATGGATAAGAAAGATGCGAAAAGAATGGATTTGTTTACGCAGTATGCTGTTGCAGCAGCAAAGTTAGCTGTCGAAGATGCTAAACTCGTAATTACTCCTGAAATTGCAAACAATGTAGGCGTGTGGGTTGGCTCTGGTATCGGTGGGATGGCTACTTATGAAGAACAATTCAGAAATTTCATGGAAAAAGGTTATCGTAGAGTAAGTCCTTTTTTCGTGCCTATGCTTATTCCGGATATGGCTTCTGGTCAAATATCGATCCAACTAGGTGCAAAAGGAATTAATTCTTGTACAGTAACAGCTTGTGCAACCGGAACTAACTCGATAGGAGATGCATACAAAGTAATTCAACGTGGCGATGCAGATATTATGATTAGTGGGGGAGCAGAAGCGCCACTGACAAACATGTCCTTTGCAGGTTTTTCGACTGCAAAAGCCCTATCTTTTAATGAAGATCCAAATACAGCAAGTCGTCCGTTTGATAAAAATCGTGATGGTTTCGTAATGGGTGAGGGTGCTGGAATTCTGATTTTGGAATCACTAGAATCAGCGGAAGCTCGTGGTGCGAAGATCTATGCAGAAATTGTTGGTTATGGATCTACAGGGGATGCTCACCATATTACTGCACCTGCTCCTGAAGGAGAGGGAGCAGCGCGTTCCATGCAACAAGCTATTGGTGATGCAAAAATTACAGCAGATCAAGTGAACTATATCAATGCACATGGGACGAGTACCCCATTCAATGATGCTTTTGAAACAGAAGCGATAAAAACTGTCTTTTCAGCACACGCATCTAATGTAGCAATTTCTTCAACAAAATCGATGACTGGACATTTACTTGGTGCTGCGGGTGCAGTAGAGGCGATTGCTTGTATAAAGGCAATTGAGACAAGTACTATACCTCCAACAATTAACTATGAAACCCCAGATCCAGCTTGCGATTTAGACTATGTACCAAATAACGCGCGTAAAGCAACGGTAGACGTTGCCCTCAGTAATTCATTAGGCTTCGGTGGTCATAATGCAACATTAATTTTTAAAAAACTATAAGTGAAAAACATCCTTCTTGTCATCGACTTGAAGGATGTTTTTCATATGAACAGAATTATTAAGATTACGATTGAGATCCTCATTTTTGTGCTCATATTCTATTAAAATATAATGGTAATGGATCCAATAAACTAATAAACTATTACATAAAACAATTTCTCCGTAACTAGTCCACGTTTAGTTTCTTACATACGTCTTCAGTAAGTACTGGAGAATTCACGCAATTAAATTATACAGGAGCAACCGTCCGTAAGACTCTCACTTTAAGGCACCAAGAAAATCAAGGTTGTTTAAGTGGGAGTAACGGACGCTAGCCCCCCGAATGGTTCAAGGGCCTTTAGGTCATCCTTTAGGGCTAAACAATCAGTGGGAAAGTCGCCCAACTGATTGAAGTTTCACTTTATCCCGGAGCAACCGTCCGTAAGACTCCCACTTTAAGACACCAAGAAAATCAAGATTGGTGAAGTGCGAGTAACGGACGCTAGCACCCCGAATGGTTCAACTAAACAATCAGTGGGAAAGATCGCCCCACTGATTGAAGTTTCACTTTATCTCGGAGCAACCGTCCGTAAGACTCCCACTTTAAGGCACCAAGAAAATCAAGATTGGTGAAGTGGGAGTAACGGACGCTAGCACCCCGAATGGTTCAACTAAACAATCAGTGGGAAAGTCGCCCCACTGATTGAAGTTTCACTTTATCATTTCAGCTTCTTTGTATTTCTATATCTGTAGATAGGCGTCATATTTTTAATCGTTCGTATCATAGACTAAAAAAGAAGAGAGGACAAGCTAGTGAGGTGATGATCACTGTTTTATGCTACGTTATTCTTAATTGGGTTCGGCCTGTCCGTTGCAGGTGGGGTAACGATCATTTTATATTTAAATTTAATTCCTGCTGGCCTATCTTGGCAAGGTTATGTGATGTTTATTTTTTCACGCAGTGAATGCTACCTATTCTTTATTGGTGTGATCCTGATTGCCATCTCAGTAAATCGTTTGTCAAACAATGAAAATGAATAAATTTTCCTAAATTGGTGATACTGACTGCTAACACAAAGTCCAACTTCACATAGTATTTTCACAAAAGAAGTTGAATGATTGAAGTGAGGGAATAGTGATGATGTATTTACACGATGTGTGGGTGAATTGGTTTGAAGGAGAAGAAAATGGCTACAATATTTGCCCTTATTATGAGTGGAAGAAAACAGATACGATAGAGTTATTGGATCAAATCCCAGTACTCTTCATTGAAACACGCTTATACAAATATATTGAAAACCATCTATCCGACTTACCTAAAAAACTTTTAGACAATATCCACGAACAAACCTTTATTAAAAAGGGAGATGAAAGAATACCATTAACGTATGCAACGGTTGTCACCGATGGTGAGGAGGTATTAGCATTTGATACTATCGGTTATTCCGTCCCCATTCGAAAAAGTAGACTAATCCCTAGACAGGAAAGGAAGGTTTTACAAATAATTAAGCATGAACAACGAGCCTTCTTTCCATTAAAAGAGAAGGAGGAAAAAAAAGAATATCATTTACTCTCGTTATCTCCGGATGCTATGGTAGGGTTGACAAGACGAGAACGTCAGTTAAAACAATTACTAATGATGACTTTGGATGCGCTAAGAGAAACGAAAAACAGAACAGAAACACAGTACTGGCTAACAGAATGGTTACCTGATCAATATGAACGAAATCGCGAGTTGTCTTTTACCACAGCTTGGGAAAAACTCTATCAAGGAGTTTATAACGGTTGGTCAGAAAAGCACGAAGCATTTTGTCTTGCGATGATCAAAGGACAACCTTTCTTTGAACAATTGTGGGAACTGGCTAATCAGGAAACTAGTACGACGTTGGTGAAAAGGACGTTATAATCTTCTGGGTTCTAGTCAGAAAAAAATACCCTTAATTCTTCAATCCCCCTGACAAATGAGCAAAAAAGAAAATAAATAAGATAAAAATGCCCGCAGAGAAACTTCTTCTCATCTACGGGCATTAATATTTTTTAAAAAAATTATTTTCGTTTTTTTACACGACCTAGTCCCATTGCCTTTTTCGCTTTTGCCAATGTTTTATTTGCTACTCTACTTGCTTTTTCTGCTCCCTGATCAAGAATATCATCTAATTCAGATGACTGAATAATTTTATTGTATTGTTCTTGAACAGGTGCTAATGCATGAATTACCGCATTAGCAGTATCTTCTTTAAATTGTCCATAGCCAATTCCTTCATATTTAATAACTAGTTCTTCAATCAATTGATTTGAGCATGCTGCGTAAATGGTTAACAGGTTACTTATACCAGGTTTGTTTTCTGGATCGAACTGAACAATACCTTCTGAATCAGTAACTGCGCTTTTTATTTTCTTTTCGATTTGCTTTGGTTCATCAAGCATGAACAGCGTTGCTTTTTTATTTGGATCTGATTTACTCATCTTCTTGGTTGGCTCTTGTAGTGACATGATCCGCGCACCGACTTCAGAGATGCGAATCTCTGGCACTGTAAATATATCATTGTATTTACGATTAAAGCGCTGTGCTAAATCTCTAGTAATTTCCAAATGTTGTTTTTGATCATTACCAACAGGAACGATGTCTGTATTATATAGTAAAATATCAGCCGCCATTAATGGTGGATAAGTTAGTAATGCAGCAGATACAGCTTCTTTACCAGTGGATTTATCTTTGAATTGTGTCATCCGCTCCAATTCTCCAATATAACTCTGTGTTTGCATCATCCAACCTAACTGTGTGTGTGCCCCTACTTCAGATTGAATAAATAATGTTGATTTTTCTGGATCAATACCAGATGCTAAATATAGTGCTGCTAATGATCGAATGTTTTCTCTTAACTTCAATCGATCTTGAGGTACTGTAATTGCATGCTCGTCGACAATACAGAAGTAGCAGTCATAATCGTCTTGCATAGTGGGAAATTGTTTCATTGCCCCGATGTAATTGCCAAGTGTTAATGTACCACTTGGTTGAATACCTGAAAAAATTGTTTTCATATCAATCACCTTTCTTATGTATAGTAAAAATAAAAAAACCTCACCCTTGGATAAAAAGGGACGAATCAACCGCGGTGCCACCCTTATTATCTCAAATATGAGATCACTTAAACCTTCAGTTAACGCCTGAGATACGGTAGGCTACGAATTACCTACTAGCTCCAAAGCCCCAAATTCATCATACCTTCGTGTCTGTTTCCAGCAATTCAGACTCTCTAGTAACCAGCGGGTATGAATCCCATGCTTCATCTATGCTAATTATTTTAGATATAAAAAAATTATAACACAAAAAAATCTAGAGGCAAGTTGATCCTTTCACTTTCTCTATTCAACTAGCAATTGTTTTACTATCCACTATACGAAACTTCTACCAGTGACAGAAGACTATCTTACATACATTTAGAATATAGTTGAATTTGATCGTTTCGGAGCTAAATCATTGTCTCGGTTTACCTGCGGATGGAAGTGTTGTAAGGTATAATTTAAAGGATGCATTTCGTTGGAGATAGATGCAATGGTGGGCTTCCATAACCAATGCTATTCATTTTTATTCAACATGTAAAAATATAACTGTTGAGCCCTCGTTACAGTCATACGAACAGGTACAGTAATTGTCAGAAAAGTGATTCATTTGCAAAAATTATATTATTATGCGATTGATATTGCAATTTCTAATCGAATCCAATATAATTTTCTTTATGCAAATATTTAATCTCAATTTGTTGGAAAAAGTCGATAAATATCAGTTTTTAACGTTTTCTGTAGGAGAAGATTAACTGTTAATTATCAGAATAATAGCTGAATTTCGTGAATATCCTAGAAAAATTTCTACAACCGAACTATTTTACTATTTATTTATCTATACCTTTGACGGAAAATAGCGACTGACACATAGCTCAAATAGGGTTAATCGAAGCTGTTATTCGATTGGTTCATTTCATGAGCTAATTCCCATGCGCTTGACCATAAAGATCGTAAATGTCAGTTCATTGATCTAGGAAAACACATAGCTAAATAATATAGGAGGATTAACGTGGATAATAAATTATTGGAAATTAAAAATCTGAAAACATCTTTCCGAATTAAAGATGATTATTATGCTGCAGTTGATGATGTTACCTTAACAGTAAATAAGAATGAAGTCCTCGCCATCGTTGGTGAATCAGGTAGTGGAAAAAGTGCATTAGCATTCTCAATTATGCGTTTACACAATCGAGCTAAAATAGAAGGCGAAGTGTTGTTCAAAGAGAACAATATTGTAGAATTATCACCTAGCAAAATGAACAAATTACGTGGTAATGACATGGCAATGATTTTTCAAGACCCATTAACAGCATTGAACCCTTTAATGACAATTGAAGACCAAATTGGTGAAGCATTGTTTTTACACAACAAGAAAATGTCACCAAAAGAAAGACGTAACAAAGTGATAGATTTATTAAATCAGGTCGGAATTCCACGTCCAGACTATACTTGTGATCAATTTCCTCATGAACTGTCTGGTGGGATGAGACAGCGAGTTATGATTGCGATTGCCATATCAAATAATCCTGAGTTGCTTATTGCAGATGAGCCTACTACTGCATTAGATGTAACGATCCAAGCACAGATTCTGGACTTGATTAGAGATTTAAAAGAAAACATGAACGCTGGAATTGTATTAATCACTCATGATTTAGGTGTAGTAGCTGAAATGGCGGATCGAGTTGCTGTTATGTATGCCGGTGAAATTGTTGAGATTGCTGATGTACACACGTTATTTGAAAATCCACGACACCCCTATACAAGATCACTATTAAATTCTGTTCCTTCTGATGGTCATGAAGGGAAACTCCACGTTATTCAAGGGATTGTACCATCATTAAAACACTTACCACGTCAGGGCTGTCGTTTCTCTGCTCGGATGCCGTGGATGGATGAAAGTGTACATGAAGAAAACCCTGTCTTACATGAAATCGCACCAGGACATCATGTTCGTTGTACTTGTCATGAACATTTTTATTTTCCAAAAGAATCTAAGGAGGTACAAAACGATGGGATTTCTTGATGTTGAAGATTTAAAGGTTCATTTTCCAATAAGAGGTGGCCTACTAAATCGAAAAATTGATGCAGTCAGAGCCGTTGATGGCGTATCTTTCTCTATCGAACAAGGAAAAACGTATGGTTTGGTTGGGGAATCAGGCTCTGGTAAAACAACGACGGGACGTGCAGTTATTGGTTTGAATAATATTACTGCTGGAAAAGTATTTTTTGAGGGCAATGATTTAACAGATAAAAAGAATAAAATGCTCGATGTTCGAAAAGATATTCAGATGATTTTCCAAGATCCGTACTCATCCTTAAATCCAAAGAAAAGAGTAATCGATATTGTCGCAGAACCGTTACGGAATTATGAACGTTTAACGAAGAAAGAAGAACGTTATAAAGTAGCCGAGTTACTAGAAAAAGTAGGTCTTTCACCAGAAAGTATTTTAAAGTATCCACATGAGTTTTCCGGTGGTCAAAGGCAAAGAATTGGTATTGCTAGAGCGATTGCTTTAAAGCCTAAATTAATTATTGCGGACGAACCAGTATCCGCACTAGATGTTTCTGTTCAAGCGCAGGTTTTGAACTTTATGAAGGATATTCAAAAAGAACTGAACTTAACATATTTATTTATTAGCCACGATCTTGGTATTGTTAAACATATGTGTGATGAGATTGGCATCATGTATAAAGGCCGATATGTGGAAGAAGGAAAAACTGGAGATATTTTTACGAATCCTCAACACATTTATACGAAGCGACTCGTTGCGGCGATTCCTGATATTGATCCGAAAAACCGAGAGAAACAGAAGCAATTCCGCGAAGAAGTTCAACGAGAGTACGAAGAATCGTATGAATCATACTTTAATGAAGAAGGCTTGGCTTACGGTTTGAAAAAAATTTCCGACACACATGCAGTAGCTTTGCCGGAGAAAGGTTGATAATGATATGTGGAAATTTATTGTAAGACGTTTACTTATTGCATTACCGCAGATTTTGTTACTAAGTGTATTAGTGTTTTTGATGGCACAGATGATGCCAGGGGATGCGTTATCCGGTTTAATCGATCCTAACATTGATCCAGCAGCTATCGAAGCGCAACGGGAACGACTTGGATTGAATGACCCGTGGCATATTCAATATGTAGATTGGATTACTGGCGTAGTCACGGAAGGTGATTTAGGAAGGTCGTTTCGTTATAAAATGGACGTTACGGAAATCATCGGGCAGCGTCTAACAAATACATTTTGGTTGTCTTTAGTAACATTAATCTTTACCTATTTAATCGCTATTCCATTAGGCATTACAAGTGGTCGTTATAACGATACGTTTAGAGATCAAATGATTACTGGTTATACGTATGTAGGTTTTGCTACACCATTATTTATTTTTGCACTAGTAGCGCTATGGATCCTCGGTTTTCAATTTGGTTGGTTCCCAACAGGGGGAAGTGTATCACCAGGTTTGACACCAGGAACTTTCGAATATTTCTTGAGTAGATTACACCATCTTATTTTACCAGCATTATCGATGGCATTAATTACTACAGTTAACACCGTACAGTATTTAAGAAGTGAAATTATTGATACGAAACAAAAAGATTTTATCATAACAGCTCGGGCAAAAGGAGCTTCAGAATCAAGGGTATACAATCGTCATATTTTAAGAAATTCACTTTTACCGATTGCGGCGTTTTTCGGCTTTGAGATTACAGGATTAATTGGCGGTACGATTTTTGTGGAGACAATCTATAGTTATCCAGGAATGGGTCAATTATTTGTTGAATCGATTAATCTCCGGGACTACAGTGTCGTAACTGCTGTTGTTCTATTATTAGGAATTGCATCGATCCTTGGTGCATTACTTTCTGATATTATTCTGAGTCTTGTTGATCCGAGAATTCGTATTAAGTAATCAATAAAAGGAAGAGGTGAAAAATGTGGATAATTTACAAAAAGAGTTAGATAATAAAATAAACAACATAGAGAAAAGCCCATCTGGAGTTAGCATTATTTGGCGAGAGATTATGAGAGATAAATTAGCACTAATATCTCTAGTTTTTCTACTCTTAGTTACAACGCTAGTATATGGTGTGTCTATATTTTTAGACTTGGATGAAATTGTAAAAATCGATTTATTCGCGATCCACGAACCACCTTCTAGTGACTTTTGGTTAGGAACAGATTATGGTGGAAGAGACGTGTTCGGGCAATTGATTATTGGAACACGTAACTCGCTAACGATCGGTTTTCTGGTTACATTAATGACTGGACTTATCGGTGTTACCTTTGGTTTAACGGCTGGATTTTTCGGTGGTCATATTGACAACATTATGATGAGAGTTCTTGATTTCTTTATCATCTTGCCGTTTTTAATGATTGTTATCGTTTTTGTTTCGATTGTACCAAACTATTCGATCATTAGTTTTTCCCTAATTATGACAGCATTTTTATGGATGGGAATTGCACGCCTTATCCGTTCCAAAGCATTGCAAGAACGGGAACTGGATTATGCGCAAGCATCGAAAACGTTAGGAACACCAAGGTGGAAAATTATGTTTGGTCAAGTGTTACCGAATGTTAGTTCCTTAATTATCGTAACGATGACGTTAAATTTAGCAGCAAATATTGGTTTGGAATCTGGGTTATCTTTCTTAGGCTTTGGTTTTCCAGAAGAAACACCAAGTTTAGGGACATTATTAAGTTATGCAAGAAATCCACAAACATTAGAAAACCGCTGGTGGATTTGGATGCCAGCCGCCATCTTAATTTTCTTGTTGATGTTAAGTGTGCGTAATGTTGGTGAGGCGCTGAAACGAGCGACAGATGCTCGTCAACGTAGAGGTTAGTATTTACATTAATAAAACTATTAATGTTTATATATTATATTTTGGCTAAAAATAAAATAGAAGCCAATATAGTAACAAAAGACTTGGGGAGGTCATACAACATGAAGACAAGCGTAAACAAATTTTTACTAACGCTTATCCTAATGTCGTTATTCGTTCTTGCAGCATGTGGTGGTGGCGAGACTGGAGAAGACGATAACGGGAATCAAGCAACAGAAGAAGAAGATCGTATTTATACAATCGACGATTTTAATCAAGTGAAAACGCACGAAGATGGTGCAGAAGCAATCGATGGTGGCGTTCTTAACTTTGGTTTAGTGTCGGATACTGCATTTGAGGGCACATTAAACTTTAACTTCTACACAGGTAATCCTGACGTGGAAATTATTAATTGGTTTGATGAATCATTACTAGCAATTGATGAAAACTACGCGTATACGCAAGATGGCGCGGCGACTTTTGAAGTAGATGAAGATGAGGGCTCCATGACGTTTACGATTCGTGACAATGTCAATTGGCATGATGGAGAACCAGTGACAGCAGAAGACTGGTTATTCTCTTATGAAGTTATTGGACATCCTGATTATGATGGTATTCGTTATGGTTCTATGTTTACCATTATTGAAGGTATGGAAGCATACAATAACGAAGAAGCAGATACGATTTCAGGTATTGAAGTATTAGATGAGAAAACATTAAAAATCACTTATGATCAATTTACTCCGTCACTACTAGCAAGTGGTGTCTGGGCATATGCAATGCCAAAACACTTATTTGAAGACATCCCAGTAGCAGATATGTCTTCTCATGATTTAGTTCGACGTAATCCAGTGGGTATGGGACCATTTAAAGTGGATTCTATCGTTCCTGGAGAGTCGGTAACTTATGTGAAAAATGAAGATTATTGGCGTGGAGAACCAAATCTTGATGGTGTAACGTTACGAGTTGTTAATCCTAATGTTGTTGTTCAATCATTAAGAAATGGACAAATCGATTTGGTCAATCAATTCCCTGCAGATCAATACCCAGAAAATGCAGAGATGTCAAATGTTGAATTCCTTGCATCTATTGACACAGCATACACGTATATTGGTTTTAAATTAGGTACTTGGGATGAAGAAGAGCGAGAAGTTGTTATGGATCCAGATGCGAAAATGGCAGATGTAGAATTACGAAGAGCGATGTGGCATGCGGTTGATAATCAAACAGTAGGAGATCGTTTTTATAACGGTTTACGTTGGAATGCAACTACTTTAATACCGCCATCCCACCCAGATTATCATGATGAAACAATCGAAGCACCTTTATATGATGTGGAGTTGGCAAATACAATTTTGGATGAAGCTGGTTATGAAGATGTAACGGGTGATGGTTATCGTGAAGATCCAGAAGGTAATGAGTTGGTAATTAATTTTGCATCCATGTCAGGTGGAGATACAGCAGAACCATTAGCACGTTACTATATCCAGAGCTGGGACGCGATTGGCTTAAATGTTCAATTAGTTGAAGGTCGATTAATGGAATTTAATAACTTCTACGATCGTGTTGAAGCTGATGATGCAGCAATCGACATCTACCAAGGCGCGTGGGGTGTAGGAAGTGACGTAGACCCAACAGGTTTATACGGACGCAACGCTGGGTTTAATTACACTCGCTATGCTAGCGAAAGAAATGATGAATTGTTAGCTGAAGGATTGTCAGAAGAAGCTTTTGACGAATCATATCGTCAAGATGTATACAGCGAGTGGCAAGAATATATGGTTGAAAATATACCAGCATTCCCTACGCTATATAGAGCTAGATTAGTGGCAGTAAATGACCGTGTACAAAATTACGCAGTGAATTTCCAAGCAGGTCATGATATTTACCGTTATGAATTAGCAGTCACACAAGAAGATGCTAATGCTGCTGAATAATTAAAAATGAAGAAGTTGTCGACTTTTGTTGGCAACTTCTTTCTGATTTTTTGGGGAATTATAAAATTCCTAAGCTGTGAAATACTTTTCTGAAAAGATTAAAGCCTCGTCCAGCTCCGAGCGCCAAAAACTAGGCTACTTCACGAAGCAATCTGCGATAAGTCATCATCGGTTCGTAAGCAAAACGTGATTCTTTTATCTCCATTGATTCGCTCCAGTTGCTACATTTTTAATCTGTGCTCTACGCTTTTGTTCTGTTTTTCTAGGAAAGTGTCGTGCTATAGCTTGTACTATCACCCCCTTACAAAACAGATAATTTCTTCCGCTCGGGCCTGTATAATCTAGATTAAAATAGAAAAAAATTCTAATCATGGAAGGGAAGTAGTAAATTAAAATGTGGTAATTTGTAGTTTTCGATAGGATTATTCAATAATTTCTTATATAATGGAGAAAAGGTGACAAGCTAATTAAGCAACTTTTTTGTTAGATACTACAGTTTGGGGGTTACACAGAGATGAAACATAGGAAAAGACACCTACTTCTATTTATTCCTTTTTTGATCGTGATTCTAAGTGTTCCAAAAATAATTTTTGCAGCAGAGAATGAAGATGTTTTAGTGGCACAGGATCATGGAAAGAAAGAGATCAACCTAATTGTTCAAGATCATGTTCAACATATGGCTCGATTTACATATGACTCTGGGTTTACATTTAATTATCCAGATGCAGTAAGAGGGATTTATGTAACTGGACATTCAGCTGGTGGTGAACGATTTAACACCCTTCTTGATTTGGTTGACTCAACAGAGTTGAATGCAATGGTTATTGACATAAAGGACGACCATGGCAATCTAACATATCGTCCTGATGAAAATTCACCATACTATGACATTGCAAGGAACTATATCGGAAATCCAACAGAAATGATGGAAGTATTAGAAGAAAAAGACATTTACCCAATTGCGCGAATCGTTGTTTTTAAGGATACTGTGCTAGCAAAAGAAAGACCTGACTTGTCGTTTACAGAGAACGGAGAAGTTTGGTTAAACAATCGTGATGAGGCATTTGTTAATCCTTATGAAAAAGAAGTATGGGAATACAATATTGATATTGCGATTAAGGCAGCTGAAATGGGCTTTCAAGAAATTCAATTTGATTATGTACGTTTCCCAGAAGGATTTGAAAGAAGAGATGAAATTTTAGAATATTCCCAAGGTGATTATGCAGATATAGAAATGACTGGAGTAAAAAAACGAGTAGAAGCTGTTACGGACTTTGTTTCACATGCTCGGGAATCCTTGCAACCATATAACGTTGATGTTTCTGTTGATATATTTGGATATGCTGCGACCGTAGAAGAAACACCAGGTATTGGTCAAAATTTCTCTCGTATTTCTGATAATGTTGATGTTATCTCGTCCATGATTTATCCGAGTCACTGGACGCCACACTTTGGGATTGATTTCCCTGATCGAGAGCCATATGAGTTAGTAAACGAGTATAGCAAGCTTGAAAATGAAATTTTAGACGCTCTAGACACACCTCCTACTTCAAGACCATGGATACAGGATTTCAGTGCACCATGGCTATATAGTGGTCCTACATTTATTTATGGGGTAGATGAAGTGGAAGCGCAAATTCGAGCATTAAACGAAAATGGAATATACGAATTTTTGTTGTGGAATGCAAATAATGTTTATACAGAAGGTGTAGATTATACACCATTAGATTAAGAAATTAAGCAAAAACTCCTTTTCAAGAGTGAAAAGGAGTTTTTCTTGTTTATCTGATAATAATCATCTAGATTAAGGGTATATCTAAACATGGAAGCGTGTAATGAGTTTCACAAAAGGTTTGGTATTCGTTATAATAAATAAGCAGTCTAGAAGAGAGGGGAATACAGTATGGATTGGTTTGAGAAATTAAATGAATATTTTCCAATACAAGAAATGAAGTCAAAGCAACATATGGAAACATTATTAAAAGAAAAAAGCGACGTATATTATAAAGATGAAGGCGATGAACATGTTTTGATGTATGCAGAGTTTGAGGAATTTATTTTTATCGATTATTTGTATGTTGCTGCCAGTTCTAGAGGAAAGGGACTGGGCCATCAGTTAATTGAAAAACTAAAGGCCAGAAAAAAACCAATTATTTTAGAGGTTGAGCCTGTTGATTATAAAGACACAGATTCAGCAAAAAGATTACATTTTTACCGTCGAGAGGATTTTAAACACGCGAAATCAATTGGATACAACAGAAGGTCTTTAGCAACAAATGAAAATACACCTTTAGAGATATTATATTGGTCACCAAATGATGATAATGAAGAAACTATTTATCAGCAAATGAGAAGAATGTATGAGGATATTCATACATATAAAGATGAACAGTTGTATGGAAAACCATATCAAAAAGCGGAAGAAGTATTATCTTATGACCAAAAAAGAAAAACAGATGATATATTTGGTGCTCTTAAGGAAACGAACAAATAGGTAGGAAATAGATCCCTTGCTGCACAAAATTTTCAGAGCAAGGGTATTTCTTTTGAAAAAAATATAAAAAGTCTTCAAATCGAGATATTCACCTTCCCATTGCGATAAAAATAGTTTATAATATAATAAGTCAAGAAAGTAGATGAAATATTTTTTTGAAAATGAGGTTTACCTTATTTATTTACGGGTATATTTATTAGCGAAAGCAATCAAGCTATCGGTAAATAGAGTATGTAATTTCTGAGGAAAATTACATTTTACTATATCGTAAATATACATGGTATAGTATACTATACATAGGATGTTTATTTAAAATAATTTTGATTTAATAAACACTATAGAATCGTAAAAATAAATTTATTATAATTGAGGAGTGAAGTACAATGGTAACACTTTATACCTCGCCAAGTTGTACATCTTGTCGGAAGGCTAGAACATGGTTAGAAGAGCATGACATTGCCTATGAAGAAAGAAATATTTTTTCCGATTCGCTGTCCCTTGATGAGATCAAGGAAATTTTACGAATGACAGAAGATGGAACAGATGAAATTATCTCAACAAGATCAAAGGTCTTTCAACAGCTAGATGTAGATATCGAACAAATGCCACTGAAAGATTTAATTAACATTATTCAAGAGCATCCAGGTATTCTACGCCGTCCAATTATTATTGATGAGAAGCGTCTACAAGTAGGTTACAATGAAGATGAAATACGACGATTTTTACCTAGAAAAGTACGTACTTATCAATTACGTGAAGCGCAACGAATGGTTAACTAAGAATATAAAAAAATATGTTTAGAAGGCGCAGTCCATAATGGATTGCGCTTTACTATTTAAAACATGAAAAAGACAATTGTAAGATGAAGAATTATGCATTTTTTTCATTCAGACGTGACAAGTTCATGAAAATACGTTAAAATAGGTACTCGTGAAATGAATAATTTCGTATTTTTTATTTCAATTTCTGAAGATTTTGCATAAGATATAAGTAAATAAAGAACCAGCTAATTCATGGCTTATATTTACGTTATTTCGGGTAAGGTATAAATAGGTGGAATATTTATTTTCTCCTACTTATCTTTTCGAAGGGAGAGATTAACTAATGGAAATAGAAAGAATTAATGAAAATACCGTTAAATTTTATATTTCTTATATGGATATTGAAAATCGTGGATTTGATCGCGAAGAAATATGGTATAATCGGGAGCGAAGTGAGCAGCTTTTTTGGCAAGTTATGGATGAAGCGAATTATAATGATGAAGAATTTAATATAGACGGACCACTCTGGATTCAAGTACAAGCTTTAGATAAAGGATTGGAAATTGTCGTTACGAAGGCGAAAATCTCCAAAGATGGGCAAAATTTAGAATTGCCAGCTGAGAGTGGAATCGGATTTGATTTGCCAATCGATGAAAAAATGGAATCGTTATTAGACGACAAATTTGGTCGTGATGAGGAAGATGATGATGACGACTATTTATCTTCCGTTGACCAAGATCTGATCCAAATCATCCAATTTGAAGAATTTGAAGATGTTATTCAATTAAGTCACAACCTGACTTTTTCGGATGGAATATTGGACCGTCTTTATCATTATGAAAATCGCTATGTATTACTTGTACAGTTTGATGATATTTACCTTGATGATGACCAGCAGGATAATATCGTTAGCCGACTAAAAGAATATGGTCAAAGAGCGAATGTAACGGTTCATTTATTACAAGAATATGGGAAAGTTATTTTTGCAGACAATGCACTAGAAAATACGAAGCAATTTTTCGAGAAATAGAGAGTATTCCTTTGGGAGTACTCTCTTTTTTTTGCAAAATAAGAAAGCCTAGAATTTTGGCTCTATAGTGTATTTCAAGGTGTTATATCATTAAAAAGTGTCACGCTATAGCTTGCTTGTCACCATCTACCCCTTACTAAATATAGCTTTTTATCCCGGAGCAACCGTTCGTAAGACTCCCACTTCAAAACGACGAGAATATCAAGTTGTTTAATTGGGCGTAACGGACGCTATCACCCTGGATAGTTCAAGCGCCTTTAGGTCATCCTTTAGGGCTAACAATCAGTGGAGGAATACCTAAAAATCCCCACTGGTTGAAGTTTGACTTTATCAAGACATGCTATACATTTAAAAATATAATCGACTAAAAGAAGGGGAATATCAGTTTTGAGTCGAATAAGTGAAGATAAAATATGTGAAAGGAGCTAAAAATGTTACAAGCAGTAACGAAACAAGGAGAACGAATCACTTTGGCACTATTGACGAAAACAGAGATCACAAATATTAGAAATAAGTTAAATTTCTATTGTCCCATCTGTAATCAAATGGTTATTGTTAAAGCAGGAAGTAAACAGATCGCACACTTTGCCCATAAACAACAAAATTCTTGTGAGTTTAGCGAAGGAGGAGAGGGGGCATATCATGAACATGGTAAACTTGATCTTTATCAGTGGTTGCGTAAACATAACTTAGCCCCGGAGTTAGAAAAATATTTCCCAGAAATTAAACAACGAGCTGATCTTTTTTTTCGAATAGGTGGAAAGAAAGTTGTTATCGAATACCAATGTGCAAGAATTAGTGTTACATCGATAATAAAAAGAACAAAGGGTTTTCAATCCTTGCATATCACTCCAATCTGGATTCTAGGCGGAAATCGTTTCAAACGAAAAGCTAAAGGTTCTTTGTATATCACCAGTACTGAACTTCACTTTATCCAGCGTTTATCCTCAAAAAAAGCTTTACAACTTCTCTATTATTGTCCAAACCAAAAACAATTCGCCTTATTTCATAACTTGATGTTAACGGGAAGAAAAGAAACACTTGGTAACCTAACATTTATTGCTCTAAAGGATTGTAGATTAACTCAATTATTCCCACTCTTTAAAGAACCTTCTTATCAATTATGGCAGAAAGAAAAAGAATATTTAAGAATAAACATCCCAATTCAGGCAAACAGGTCAGAACGTCAATGGAGAGAGTGGCTGTATCTAAAAAAACAATCAACCCAAACAATGTCTGCGTGGATTCACTTACCAGTGCCAGACCAATGGAAAATGACTGTTCCCCCATGGAATTGGCAAAGTAGATTATGTTTTGATTTTTTTATGAGAAGACAGATTTTTAATTGGAAAGAATGTCAGGCATTTCTAACCCCTTTTTATACAAATAGTCATAATTATCCTCTAATTACCTCATATGAAGATCCTGTTAGACAATATCTTCAATTGTTTATTTGCAGAAAACAAATCAAAGAAATTCAACCACAATGTTTTCAACTTGTGCGACCAATTCAAACGTATGCAACAGTGGATTTAGCAAGAAAAAAAGATCAACAATTAATTGACTTTTTGATAAATCAAAGCAGATAAGCATACGATTGGTAAAAAATGCGTTATAATAAAAAGTATAAGTAATTTGAGAATGTTTCACTTTATTTTGTGAATAGTAGTATAAAGAGAAACTTCTATTAGTGTTGATTATCTAGTCATAATACTAGTTAGTGAGCATCAGAAAAATCAAAACGGGAGGTCATTATAATGACGAAAGCAACTGAAAAATTGCAAACACGTGATCAAGTTTCTGAAGAAAAAACATGGCGTTTAGAAGACATCTTTGCATCTGATGAAGCCTGGGAAAAAGAACGGTTAGAAGTAGAAGTAGCTTTAAAGGAATTTTCAGAATTTCAAGGGAAATTAGCTGAATCAGCTGAGACATTATACAATTTGCTTGTTTTCCAAGATCAAATATCAGAGCGAGTTGGTAAACTATATACATATGCACATATGCGTTACGATCAAGATACTACCAATTCTTTTTATCAAGCGTTAAATGCAAAAGCACAAAGTCTTTATACGAAAACTTCTAGTGCAATGAGTTTTATTGTCCCAGAGATTTTACAGATGAATGAAGGAAAACTAGAATCATTCATGAAAGAAAAGCCTGAGTTAGTCGAATATCGACAATCATTAGAAGAAATCACCCGTCAAAGGGAACATGTTTTATCAGAGCGGGAAGAGGCATTGTTAGCTGAAGTGTCCGAAGTAACGAGTAGCTCAGCACAAACATTTAGCATGTTGAATAATGCAGACTTAACGTTTCCTTCTGTAAAAGATGATGATGGTAAAGAAGTCGAGCTAACACATGGACGTTTTATTAACTTTTTGGAGTCAGAAAACCAACAAGTGCGTCGTGATGCATTTATGACAATGTATGGCACATACAAAAAATATATCAATACTTTTGCAGCAACCTTAACTGGTCAGGTGAAAAAAGATAATTTTAATGCAAAGGTGCGTAATTATGATTCTGCTCGTCAAGCAGCACTAGATAATAACAATATTCCAGAACAAGTCTATGATAATCTTGTTGAGGCGGTTAATGATCGCTTAGATCTGTTACATCGCTATGTTGCATTAAGAAAACGCATCTTAAAAGTTGATGAGCTTCATATGTATGATATGTATACCCCATTAATTAAAGACGTAAATATGAAGTATACGTATGAAGAGGCACAAGAGCATTTATTGCATGGCTTGAAACCTTTAGGAGAAGAGTATGTGAATCGTTTGAAAGAAGGCTTTGATAATCGATGGGTTGACGTAGAAGAGAACAAGGGGAAACGTAGTGGTGCCTATTCTTCTGGTGCGTATGGTACCAATCCATATATTTTAATGAACTGGCAAAATAATTTGAACAATGTATTTACATTAGCTCATGAGTTTGGCCATTCATTGCATAGTTATTATACAAGAGAGAGTCAGCCATTCCGTTATGGAAATTATTCAATTTTTGTTGCCGAAGTTGCTTCAACTTGTAACGAAGCTTTATTAAATGAATATTTAGTAGAGAAAACTACTGATCCGAAAGAAAAACTGTATTTATTGAATCATTTCTTAGAAGGATTCCGTGGAACTGTTTTCCGTCAAACAATGTTTGCAGAATTTGAACATATTATTCATCAGCTTGCACAAAGTGGAGAAGCGTTGACACCAGAAAAGCTAAGTGAAGAGTATTACGCATTGAATGACAAATACTTTGGAGATGAGATCGAAAAAGATGAGGAAATAGGTTTAGAATGGGCTCGTATTCCTCATTTCTATTATAATTATTATGTGTACCAATACGCTACAGGTTATTCAGCAGCACAATCATTAGCAGCACAAATCCTTGATGAGGGAGAGTCGGCTGTTGAACGTTACTTTGGTTTCTTAAAAGCAGGTAGCAGTGACTATCCTATTGAAGTGTTGAAACGAGCTGGCGTGGATATGACTTCAAAAACACCAATACTTCAAGCACTTGATGTTTTTGAAGAAAAGTTAACGGAGATGGAAGGGTTATTGGAAAAAGTAGAATAAAGTAAAACTTCAATCGGTGGGGGTTTTTAGCTATCCCCACTGATTGTTAGCCCTAAAGGATGACCTCTAAAGGCTCTTGAGCCATTCGTGGTGTTAGTGTCCGATACTCCCACTTAAACAACTTGCTTTTTTGTTGTTTTGAAGTGGGAGTCTTACGAACGATTGCTCCGTGATAAAACCGAAAAAAGAGCTCCTATCGATTTTGATAGGGGCCCTTTATTTAAACCCACGAAAACTATTTCTTCTGGTGATTGTTGCTAAAGAAAAATAAATGGAGAAAAATAATAACGGTAAGGTAAAGACTAAAGGAATGATCCGCATGAAACCAAGAATATTTAGAAAGAAACTAAAAGAAACAAGCAACAATAAAAGTAATAGTGGAATAGCAGTCATTATCTGTCCTCCTTTTTTAAATAGTCTATGTTTCATGGGACAAAGTTAGAAGTATGACATTTTTGTGAAAAGATGAACAATCCCTTGCGTGGAATTCAAAATATTGCTATATTAACTTTGTGAGATGTTTAACAAACAAAACCCCTTTGTTTGAACGAAAAACTTTCTCCCATCCCCCCATGTCTCTGCAAGGCATGGAGAGAGTATACCCTAGTGGTATACTCTTTTTTTCTATGATCAGAACAAATTCGTGAAGCTTTCCTAGTTTTTGGCCCTTGGAGCTGGACGAGGCTATACTCTGTTCGGAAAAGTTATCTACTGCTAACGAAGCTTATTTCCTAGACAATAAAAACCCCCTAATAGGTATCTATCAGGGGTATACTAGCTTCTTTATTTGTTGGAGGTATTATATCTCCAAAAAAACCCATTTTTAACTGGAATTGCGGTAACGATTTGTTTCAGTTGCAATTTCTTCATCTCTTTGCACGCCTTTTCGGGAGACCAATCATAAATGACCGCAATTTCTTTTGAACCAATAAATTGGAAATATGAAATGAATTCTTCGAGTTTTGGCTTTTTAGCTGGTGTAACATCCTTCTCGAGCATCTGTTTAAGTACTTTAACATAAATATCATAATCATAAAGTCCGGTAAGTTTTAAACCTTCATCTTCGGCAGATTCGTTAAAAAAAACAATGGCAGGAGTTCTTTCAATATCCATCTCCTTAGAAAGCTTCACATCACATTGTAATGCTTTTTTCGCCGAGTTGGAATGAAGATCGGCTTTAAATTCATCTATATCTAACATGGCTTCCTCTGCACAAAATAGTAGGTTATTTTCTTTTGATATATCAGTTTTTGTCAAGAATGCATGCTCTTGAATTTTCCGTAGATATCGTCTCCCTGCCTTGATACCTTGTAATTCGGCAGCTTTAATGGCAAGAGAAACATTAACCGGATAGATAATTGGATCTTCCAACCAAATATCTCCATCACAGCACATTCCTGTACGATTAGAAGTTTGTTCCCAAATCTCTTTAAGCTCCCTAGGTTTACCTAAAGAAGTCTGATTTAAAGCGGATAGTTGTCCACTTAGGATAGGTCGAATGGTAAAAAAACGACCATATTCTAGTGTAAGTTTTTTAATGATAGGGTCTAGTGCCCAACATTCTGGACATAGAGGGTCAATGAAAAGATAAATTTCCAATGGTTTTTTTAGAAGATCAAAGTAGCCATACTGTGCCTTTGTTTGTGTCTCTTGCGGGATAGATGGCCCAGATTGTTTCCAGCTCACATCGATTCTCCTTTCTCTTTTCTATGTTGTAGTAATTGCTTACTGTTTGAGTAATTAGAAACTGATTACTATACTATTGTAACAGTCTATTTAGGGATTGAGCAACTAATCTGTTTGTAAGATCTTACAGTTTGACATAACGAACAATTGGATAAAAATATATTACTAATTAGACTGAAGTGATTGATAAAATCGCTCAATTTTATTTGGAGTCGTTTTTTGTTTAATTTCAAGTGATGTTAAAAGTTCTTCCATAACTTCTTGACTTAATGAAAGTGAATTGGCCTCCACCTCTAATTCATAATCAGTCAGTCCATTGTATCGACTAAAATCAAGCACAACAGTTGTATTTTTATACGGAATCTCAATTCTTTCTGTCTCTAAGCTACCACCATATTCTAAGGCTGATCGTTCAACGCCAAGAGCTTTTAATTGAGCATCAATGGTTGGAGCAGGACAAGGGTTTCCTTGCAACCATTGATCTACTTGCTCTTTAGATAGTGGATGATGGGTCTCTAATAAGCCGTCTTGATATGGTTGTTTTAAGGTGAGCATCCATTGATTTTGCTTTTCACGAATTCGTAATGCTGATCCATTCTCTTTTAATTGAAAATCTTCTGTTTCAAAATAATAATTCCGTTGCTTTGTTTTATTATGATCATCAACCGAAAAGAAATGTAATAACCGTATATATTCTTTTTTGGTTAGTAAATTTTTGCTTTCCATTTCAATTTCTTGCGTCAAAATAATTCCCTCCTTCAACTTGATTGCTAAGATTAGTATAGTCTAATTTAACCACTTAAGTCGAGTGATTTGAAAATGCTATCCTATGATTAAAGTAGTGTGAAAAACAAAATATGTGTTACAATAAATATGGTAAATAGGAGCAAAAGAGAAACGATGGGCGGTGTTTCAATTGAACTCAGAAACAAATTGGGTGGTTTTTTTAGCCCCGTATACCCAGGTGGTAGAAGAGTTAAAAGTGAAATTAAGGGGCATGCGATCGCAATATGAAATCGAATCAAGTCATTCTCCAATTGAGTTAGTGACAGGTCGTGTAAAACCAGTCTCTAGCATCTTAGACAAAGCAAGAAGAAAAAATATTCCGCATGATCAAATAGAAGAAGAAATGCAAGATATTGCTGGGGTACGAGTTGTATGTCAATTTGTTGATGATATCTATTCGATTGCAAGCATGCTTCGAGCCCGCCATGATTTTGACATACTAGAAGAAAAAGACTACATAAAAAACAAAAAAAATAGTGGATATCGTTCATATCATGTGATTGTACGCTATCCTGTCGCAACGATCCATGGAGAAAAACATGTCATTGCAGAAATACAAATTCGCACATTAGCTATGAATTTCTGGGCAACGAATGAGCATTCATTGAACTATAAATATGCTGGCCAAATACCTGAAAATATTCAAACGAGACTAAAGCGTGCAGCAGAAGCGGCTTTTCGTTTGGATGAAGAAATGGCAAAAATTAAAGACGAGGTACAAGAAGCACAATGGATTTTCCATCAATACAAAAGTAATGCAAACAAAAAGGGAGGACATGCATAACTAATGAAATTTGCCATAACATCAAAAGGCGACAACAAATCAGATATGATTAAGGAAATTATTTATCAATATTTAATGGATTTTGATTTAATCTATGATGAAAAAGAACCAGAGATTGTTATTTCTGTTGGGGGTGATGGCACATTCTTACATGCATTTCATTCGTATATCGATCGTTTAGATGAAATTTCTTTTATTGGTGTACATACAGGCCATTTAGGTTTTTATGCAGACTGGTTACCGGAAGAAATTGAAAAGCTTGTTATTGATATTGCGAAGAACTCCTTTGAAATCGTTGAATATCCATTACTTTCTATGGAAATACACAGAAAAGATACAGATCCTGATTGTTACTTGGCGCTGAATGAAACATCAATTAAGAAAGTTGATGGTTCTGTTGTGTTAGATGTCATTATCAAAGGGGAGCACTTTGAACGATTTCGCGGTGATGGTTTGTGCATTTCAACCCCTTCTGGAAGTACAGCATACAACAAAGCGTTGGGCGGAGCGATTATCCACCCATCATTACCTGCTATGCAAATTACAGAGATGTCATCGATTAATAATCGGGTATATCGTACGATAGGTTCACCATTAATCTTACCAGATCATCATGTATGTCGGTTTAAACCCGTAGATTTAAATCAGCATTTTTTAATTACAATTGATCACATAACAAAAAGTATTGAGAATATTGTAGCGATTGAGTGCAAAGTTGCGGATCAAAGAATTCGTTTTGCGCGATTTCGACCATTTCCATTTTGGAAAAGAGTTCGTGACTCATTTATATCTGATCAACGTTAAAGTGAAACTTCAACATTATGTGGGGGAATACCTCAAAACCCCCACTGATTGAAGTTTCACTTTATTACGTTGTTTTTATTCGGTATTACGTCGGACTAGTTATAATGATAATCTGTTGTAGTAACGGGTTCCATTGCCTATTTATCTAGTAAAAATTAACTTAATTTGACTAGCGAAACGTAAACCATCTGTTAGTCTTTTCTTCAGCTGTTTGCTTTTTTAAAAAAATAAGGAAACCTCTTTCCTTATGGTATATGGAATTATTGTATAATTATAATTGGAGGAAATGATTTCATAAGTCAGTCACTGCACGTGAATGGAGAAAGGGCTAAAATTCACATGATACAAATTGTGAAAGCCGATGAAAGTCGTGTTGAAGGAATATCAAGCGTGTGTACAAATGCATGTTGGGCTACTTATAGTGAAACACACCAAAGTGGTTACATTGAAGAATCTATTAAAGAATATTATAATCACGAGAGAATATTAAGAGAAGTAGGAGAGTTATTCGTTTTGTACTTGGACCCAACTAGAAGAAATGAAGGAATTGGTACCAAATTATTGGATGCTATTACGCAACAACAAAAAGAAGAGTTTGGAGCAGAAAAGCAATGGGTGTCTGTTCAGAAAGGAAATAGGAAAGGAATACTTTTTTTATGAAGCTAAAGGTTTCAAATTTCAACATGAAAAAGTACCACAAGAAAACCCTAAATATATCAAGTTAAGATACGCTAGAGAGATTTAGAATTATCTTTCTTTTTCAACAAACGAAAGAAATAGGGAAAGAAAGACATGAAAGATTTACAATAGGTATGCCTCCGTTCAGATAAACCAAGCCGTTTTTAGACTTTGTTTTAACGAAAGTTTTTATGGTGATTAGATACCGACTAAGTTGGGGGATTTCGGGATAAAAAAAGAGTTTACGAAAGATTATAGAGAGACAGGTGTTATCGGTGAAATGGATAGTGAAAGATGCAGAGCATGGAATGATGGTTCGTGATTTTTTAAAAGACGTGGCAAATATCTCGCGGAATATGGTTAAGGTATTGAAACATGAGGGTGGTCAAATACTTATTAATCAAAGAGATGTGACGGTGAGGGAAAAGTTGCAGAAAAATGATTGTATTCAAGTGATATTTCCACCTGAAGAACGTGGTAAGTTTTTACTTCCAGAACCTATTCCTTTAGAGATCGTTTATGAAGATGAACATCTATTAGTGATTAATAAACAAACAAAAATGGCAACGATGCCTTCTCCTCACCATAAAGCGGGAACAATTGCGAATGGATTGATTCATTATTATGAAGAAAAAGGTTGGCAGTATACTGCTCATGTTGTAACAAGGTTAGATAGAGATACTTCTGGATTAATGTTGATTGCTAAACATGGCTACAGTCATTCTTTATTTCAACAAGAAAAAATTGAACGAAGTTATCAGGCAATTGTAGAGGGGAAGCTAGATAATCAAAAGGGAACAATTAATGCACCAATTGCTCGTAAACCTACATCGATTATTGAACGTATGGTAGCTGAAAGCGGTAAACATGCGATTACCCATTATCACGTATTAAGAAATTTAGCAAATGGTACCTATGTTGAGGTGAATTTAGAGACGGGACGTACTCATCAAATTAGGGTCCATTTTTCTTCACTCGGTCACCCTCTTGTGGGGGATGACTTATATGGAGGTAGTTTAACCTATATAGATAGGCAGGCTTTACATTGTACATCACTCCGATTTATTCACCCGATCACAAAAGAACAATGTCATTTTCAATCCGCATTACCAAATGATCTGACACAGTTGTTGGATGATTTGGATCGTAAATAAAAACAGCCCAATTAGAGGCTGTTTAATTATTTAACTATTCATGAGATAGAGTGAATTTATTTGCTTGAAAGGGTTGTAGTGATGGAACGGATATTATTTTTTCTTCGGGTAATTGATAAGCAGCTAATTGGTTGCCATAGACACAACCAAGATCAACATTTACTGTCTTATTAACAAAGCGTGCTTCTTTTACAGGTGTATGACCATAAACAATCCATTTTTCACCATGATAACCTTGTGCCCAATCTCGTCGAACGGGTCGACCGTCAGGATGTTTTTCCCCACTAATATCACCATACAAAACAAACGTTTTGACCTTTTTGTCATAGCGACCAATTAGGTCTTCACGAATTCCTGCATGAGCGACAACTGCATTAACTTCAGGTATCATCTCGTATAGGTTCGCCTGTTCGTATAGTTCAATAAATTGGGTTTTAATTTCCATTTGCTCTTTGCGGGTCAACTTTTTATACTCAGCAATCGTTGTTTCTAACCCATGTATTGCTTTAACGTTATTGCCCAGGAAATAACGATAAAGTTTATTACAGTGATTACCTGGTACATAACGAGCATTTTTTTGCTTCATTACAAGGTGATACACGAGTTCAATTGTCTTTATGGAATGAGGTCCACGGTCTGTTAGATCTCCAACAAAAACAATCTGTCGATTTTCAGGATGGTGATAAGAATAACTGGATTTTTTGTAACCTAATTTCTCTAAAAGGTTTATTAGTTCATCATAACAACCGTGAATATCTCCAATAATATCTACTTTCATACAGAATTACCTCCTATTCAAGATTAATTGATAATCTTATCGTGTCCATGTGTGAACGCTTCATCCAATATTTAAATCATCTGGATACTTTTCATTATCATAACATTCAGTAGGTTCGGATGTAAAAAGTATTTGGTAAGGGAAGTGTAGAGCAGCTACATTCGGGAAAATCTCCTTATATCCCCCTACATTTGAAACTTTAGCTAGTTGCATGTGTCTTTTTGTTCTAAGGTAATCCATCATTAAAAAAAAATTAGGAATTGAGTTTTAGAAACAATTAAGATAAAATAGTAGCAGGTACTAATAACAAGTTATATAACTTGTCAGGAGGATATAATCTATGAATTTTTCATTAGAAGGTCGTACGTATGTCATTATGGGTGTAGCAAATAAGCGTAGTCTTGCTTGGGGAATAGCGAAATCATTGCATGAAGTAGGGGCAAGACTTATTTTCACCTATGCTAATGAGCGCTTTGAAAAACCAGTTAAAGATTTAGCAGCAACACTAGAAGGACAAGATGCCTTATTTTATCCTTGTGATGTTACAAATGATGATGCTGTTGCCAAGACTTTTGCTTCCATAAAAGAAGATGTTGGTACTATCCATGGTATTGCACATTGTATTGCATTCGCGCAAAAAGAGGATTTAAAAGGCGAATTTGTTGATACATCAAGAGATGGATATTTATTGGCACATAATATTAGTGCATACTCACTTGTAGCAGTTGCTCGTGAAGCACAACCTTTAATGTCTGAAGGTGGTGGAATAGTTACCTTAACGTATTTAGGTGGTGAACGTGTGGTGCAGAATTACAATGTAATGGGTGTTGCCAAAGCAAGCTTAGATGCGAGCATGAAGTATCTAGCAAATGATTTAGGGAAAGATAATATTCGTGTCAATGCAATCTCAGCAGGACCAATTCGTACATTATCTGCTAAAGGTGTTGGTGATTTTAATTCTATCTTAAAACAAATCGAAGAAAAAGCACCATTGCGACGCACGGTAACACAAGAAGAGGTTGGTTCAACTGCTTATTATTTACTAAGCGATCTATCACAAGGAGTTACAGGAGAAATTATTCATGTAGATTCTGGCTATAGTATATTAGGATTATCTTAAATAAAAAAACGAGTCCATAGGGCTCGTTTTTTTGTTTCTAAAGTGTGATATATACATGTTGAAAGGTAGAAAGATTTTGTGTGGGATCAGTGTGAATATCTGGAGTGGATTAATTTAGTCTTGCAGATGGGCACCAATTTTTGTGATCAATCATATAGTAAGGAGAAGAGGTTTGAAAGGAGGAAGTTACGTTGCGACGGAAAAGAAAAACTAGCCCTGTCGTCTATATAGATCAACCAGATTTTCGCACACCACATGCATCGATGCAAAACGAATATAATTCTTTATTAGATCGACCTGAAGAAAAAGTAACAACAAAAAAACAAAAAACTGTTCGTTCACCCCAAGCTAGATGGAATCAATCGATGATTTTTAAAAATGATGTTAATGATATTGAGGTGTTCGACGCAGCAGAAGTAGCGGATAAGCATATCGAAGAGGATGTGGAAGAGAAAGGATTAGTGGAGCCAACCAATAGGAAAAAAGAAATAGAAAGTGAAGGGCATAATACACCGGATTTAGAGACTGAGATAGAAGAATCAAAAAGAATTTCAGAAACGGAAATATCGAATGAGACACCGGACTTTAGCCCATCTTTTGAAAAGAAGCCATTTAAAGAGATGACGATTATTGAGCAGATTGACTATTTAGTCACACCTTCAAAATTCACCCCAAAATTGAAATGTGAAGTAAAGACAAATGATGAACGTTTTCGTGGAAAAATTATTGAAAAAAAAGAGGATCATATCAAATTTGAAACTTTTAAGCAACCAAAATATCATCAAATTAAGATCGAAGAAATTAAAAACATTCGTTTGCTCGGGTTCTAAAAAGGCTTTGGATAAAACAAAATTCCTTTGCTTACAAGAAGTTTAATCTTCTTGTATAAGTAAAACTTCAATCAGTGGGGATTTCAGTTTCCCCCGCTGATTGCTCGTCTTAAAGGCAACTAAAGACTTTTGAACCATTCGGAATGATAATATCCGCTCTTACCACTTAAATCAGTTTGATTTTTCTTGGTTTTAAGTGGTCACCTATCGGACGGTTGGTCCTGGACAAAAAAGTAAAAAAACAGCACAGCTGAAATGTGTTTCTCAGAAAAATAACCGCATCATAATGGATGAGACCTCTATTATGATGCGGCTATTATTCTTGTTTTTTTTCAGTCTCTGTGCTTATTTTTTGTATATGTTTGTTTAGGACAAACAAAAAGTCATACCAATAAGAATTGGTATGACGTATTTTGTTTGCCTTATAGTGCTTGAATTGCTGGTAAACAAGTAATATGACAGAAACAATCAAGATCGACAGTAATACAAACATCAGTTGCTACTAATTGTTTAGTTAGTTGGTCCACTGGGGAACGAGGATCTCTTTTTTGATCGAGTGGATCACGTAATAATTCCAATACTGCACAATTGGATTCATCCACGCTTTGAACACGGAAATAGAAGCTACCAAATACGTTGCAAATATCATTAACTGGAGCACCAAAACCTTTGAATGGTTTACAGTCTTTACAATAGAGAATAACTGGAACAGTATCAAGATTACTAACTGGGCCTGCTTCCCCCAATAAATCAGCTATTGATTGTTCGCACCCAGAAGTACACACTGACTCCAGGTCTGTTTGTGCGTCTGCAATCTCTCTTAATATATCAGCAACGCAATTGCCAGTATCGAATTTTTTTCCACATGACATAAATATCTTGCTCCTTCCTATATTTTAAATGACATGATTGTCACTTATAGCTTATGGTAATTGTTCGTTCCGGTGTGGGCAGATAACATAAACAACAAAAATAACAAGGAATTAGGTCCAATTAGGCGGATATCCCTAACATACATTGGGTCTGGACATAGACTAATAGCGACTTCATTTTTGATAAGAAGGAGTGAAAAGTATCATGGCAGAAGAAAAAAAGGAGAAAAAAGTTATTCATGTAAAGGATTTAGTGATTAAAGCAGAGAATGTTCATTTTGAACCTGCTCAAGCGCCAACACAGGCACCAGTACCAAATCCTGTACCAGCATCAGTTCCGGGTCCGATGCCACGTCGTCCGTTTGATGGGTTATTTGGAAGAAGACCAATGGTTCAACCAGCACCAGCAGAGCCGGTTGAAGTTCAGGATCCAACAAACACAGAAGAAGAGACTCCAGTGCAAGAGGAGTCACCAGAAGCGACAACTGAGCAAGGATCAGAGCCAGTGCAAGAAGTTCAACCAGAAGCACAGCCAGAAGCTCAACCAGTTAATCAAGTTCCACCGCGTCGCCCATTTTCATGGATTTAGAAAATCAATAAGGAGAAAAGAGAGTTGAGTTTAGGATGAAGATGAGTAAATTAGTTAAAAATATTGATATTATTGAAGATCATTTATCAAAAAACGATCGATATTTTCGTTATCCAGAACAAAAGCTCGAGTCACTATTTACTGATGTGGAGCAACAACTTGATCTTTTAGATAAAGCATTAGAAGATTGGTAAAGTGGCATATTTTTTTATGAAAAAGGGTATAGATTAGTATAAAGGAGGGATAATTCATGGGCTACATCTTACCAATTGAAAATTACCAATCAACAAATTATCACAATCGGGTCATACATCCAGATCGAGATCCATACCCAATTGAACGGTTATATCCAGTTCAATTGGATATGAGTTACAGAAATACAGCAAATCAAAATGAAGAACATCGCTTTGAACTAGTAGAGTCTGATAAGCATCTATATCCCCAACAAAAAAAGACACCAGCTCATGAAGTGCATTCCTCTATGCTAGCAGCAAAACTTCATGCGGAGATGACTGGTGTTGGAAGAGAAATCAATACCTATATCTAAAGAGATTGTATTGTTGCGTTGGACATTATAGCTGAAGAATTTACTATATTAAAAAAAGGAGAAACTCACATCATTTGGATGTATAGAGTTTCTCCTTTTTTGTATTCAGCATAAAAAATATCTTGATGGGATTTAATGTTTTGCATTTTCAATTGTTCCTCTAACCATTTTCTGTCATGTTCAATCTCACTCAAGTTATCCTCAATAATCTCACCGTCGTTAATTAAAGTGATTGGAAGAATGACTTGCTCAGGTGTTAAATTTAAATCCAACCGATTTGGGGATTGAAAATATGTTTTTTTTAAGACAGACACGGTACCGTCTGTTTCAAGTATCGCATAGTCAACTTCTTGCACCGAAAAAACATCTTTCATACGTAGTAGATGAAGCAATTCATTAATATCTATTTTATTTTTGGCCATCACTTCTCGTTGAAGTTTTCCTTTACTAATGACCATGGAAGGGCGTCCTTCCAGAAGGGCACGAGTTCCCTTGAATTTTTGTGTAACCCATTCCGTTAAATATAATAATCCTCCCCACAAAAACACCGCAAAAGCAATATAGCGAATCCCAACCTCGTCATCATATAGTGCATTACCAACTAATTCACCTAGAATAAGTGCAGAAATAAAATCGAAGGCAGTTAATTGTCGAATTTGCGTTTTTCCTAATAACTTTGTTAAAACAAATAATACGAAAAAACCAAATATTGTTTCGATAAAAATGGAACCAAAACTAAGCAGTGGAAACTCCTCCCTCTATGGTTTTAAACATACATGTTCATCTTCGACCATTTGAAGAGGATTTATACCATCTACTTTTTCATTATTTGATTAGCTTTTTTTCCATTGCGACATGTTCGATTCCCGCTTCATAAAACGGAGCTGAAGTGGTTTGATAGCCTAATCCATGATAAAAACGAAGGGCATGTGTTTGAGCATTCAGTTTAGCTTTTTTTAGTTCATGTTTTAAAAGAACTTGTTCCATTGCAATCATTAGTTGTTGACCGAAATTATTTCCACGATAGTCTTTCATTACAGATACACGCTCGATTTTTCCAGCTTGGTCAATTATTCGAATGCGTCCTGTTGCAATTGGCTGCTTATCAAGATAGCCGACAAGATGAATGGCTGTTTGGTCATGTTCATCATGTTCAATTTCGGCCGAGACTCCTTGTTCTTTAATAAAAACATTTTCGCGTACGTGAAAAGCATCCAATAGTTGTTGCTTACTTTCTACTGTAATAATTTGCATTAGGTAGTCATCCTCTATGTAAAAGTTTTTCGCCTATTATAACACGACATTCTATTCGTTTGGGAATATAGTAATAGAGATTGTTTAAAAAGTTATCAATGATAAGCACTATAATTCTTCGTTGAGCTGTTATTCTCGTTCTCATATAGGGAAAGCCTACACTCCGTTTCTTAAAACGTTCCCACCTTGACCTGGTTGCTTCTAATTCGTCGTTTTTTTGAACACGTCTTAATAGACTCCAACCTATAAAAAATAATCGCGAATAGATTGCTATCCGCGATTATTGACGGTTCTATTTATTTTGCAAAACGATGGTTACCGATTACAATTGTTACTTCTCTCGTGCGAATCCATTCGTTGGTTGCAATTCTAGGATTATAAAAATATATCGATCCTTGCCCTTGTCCACGAAAAGCCAATGCTTCTTTTACTGCTGCAATAGAATCAGCATCTGGTGTTTGATTGATTGCACCATTTTGTACTGGAGTGAATGCATAATGCCCCCCTGCTGAGCGTTCATAAATGACATTACGAACGGTGTTTGGAAATTCGGGATGATCTACTCGATTCAATACAACGGTTGCTACAGCAACTTTTCCTGCATAAGGTTCACCTTTTGCCTCTGCATGTACAAGTTGTGCCATCAAAGCTTGATCTGCAGCAGAAATGGTTGAAGGAATGGTTAATCTTTGTCCTGGGAAAATCACTGTACCTGTTAATTGATTGGCTTCTATTAAGTTAGTAACAGATACACCATGTTGATTCGCAATTTTCCATAGTGACTGACCAGAAGTAACGGTATGTGTGGAAGTAGCTCCTACTTGTGTTGGTATGAAAATTAATGCAATTGCAAGCATACTTATTATTTGAATTTTTTTAAACATCTTTTCTCCTCCTCAAAGTTGTTGTAAACTATTGCTCTATTAAAATGCTAACAGTTGTAACATACATTTTCATTAGTCTATTTATGGTAAATAGTTTACGAGAGTGAGAAACCAAGTTGTGTATAGAAGAAATTTTAACTATGTAAAAATAACCAGTTTAAATTTTTTGGATGGATGTGGCTACCTTGTTAAGGGATGGTCGCTTTGTGACAAGTGTGTCATGAGCGTTACAAAGGAAGTTGTGGAGAATGTTAGCGTGCTAGTATTAAGAAATGTGATGTTTATTTTTTTTAGAGACATTTATCTTGGTTCAACTGTTCGTAGACTACCAACTTCAAACCAACAAAAGAATCACAACTGTTTAAGTCAGAGTAACAGACGCTAGCACCCCGAATGCTTCAAAGGCCTTTAGGTCATTCTTTAAGGCTAATAATCAGTGGGGGAGTACCTAAAAAAAACCACTGATTGAAGTTTCATTTTATCCAAAATAAAAAAAAGAGACTGAAGTTTCAGTCTCTACTCTAATATAGTATTATTCAATTTTATTTAATGCTCGCCTACCAGATATATTTACGAGTATCCCCGCAGAAATGAGCGTGAATGTAAGAGAAGTTCCTCCGTAACTGATAAACGGAAGGGGAATCCCCGTAATTGGAAGCATTCCGCTGACTGCACCAAGGTTGAAAACTGTTTGTATCATAATTTGGAAAGTGATTCCTAGTGCTAACAACTTTAAATACATATCATCCACTTGTTTACTAATTTGAACCCCGCGATAAAGGATAAATAAGTAACCACCTATGACAAACAATAGCCCGAGTATCCCCAATTCCTCAACGATTACTGCCATAATAAAGTCAGTATGTGCTTCTGGCAAATAACCTAATTTTTGTACGCTATTTCCCAGTCCATTACCGGTAAATCCACTTGTTGCAATAGAAACGTAAGAATTAATAAGATGAAACCCAGATCCAGTCGGGTCATCAAAAGTAGCCCGGAAAGATGTTAATCGTAATAAACGATATGGTTGTGAAACAGCAAAATAAAAAATTCCTGCTATCGCAATGGATCCAAGTAAAAGGATATGATGAAAGCGAACCCCTGATAAAACGACAATGAGTCCACAGACCGCCATAATCAAAGTAGCTGATCCAAGGTCTGGTTGCTGCAGTATCAATAAGAATACAGCAGCTAGAATTACTAATGGTGGTAATACACCTTTTGTAAATTGATGAAGATAAGGCTGTTTTTTTGCATAAATGTAAGAAAAATAAATAATCATGAACAGTTTAACAATCTCCGATGGTTGAAAAACGAAACCGCCGTATCCAATCCACCGTTGAGCGTGGTTTCTTACTTGCCCAATTTCAGGGATGAGTACGAGAATCAATAGAATAATCGAGAGTAAAACAAGAAATGGACTCATTTTCCCTAATATACGTAAGGAAAAAAAAGCTGCAATTGTAAACAGGATTGTTCCAATCACAGCCCATTGTAATTGCCGAACAAAGAAAAAGTGACCACTTTCATTATTAAGTGAGGCCAGTGTATAACTAGAGCTATAAACCATAATGATCCCAAATATAGTTAAGGAAAAAACGGCAATAATTAGCCCATAATCAAATGTTTTCAATCTATTGCGCATGATAAAAGACCCCTTAAAATAGGATTAGCGAATTGCCTCCTCATTGCTAAACATGTAGGATTTCGTTCGTAGATGAACACTCGTGACTAAACCAAGTGCCATCATATTGGTAATTAGCGCGCTCCCTCCATAACTTATAAATGGTAGAGCGAGCCCCGTAATAGGCATTAACCCAATAGTCATGCCAATGTTTTGAAACACTTGAAAAGCAATCAAACCAATTACTCCTACACAAATATAGACACCGAATAGTGAATTTGCGTGAAAAGCAATTGTAATGATTCGGTATATCAATAAAAAGAACAAACAAACCAAAATACTTGCACCGATAAAACCGAACTCCTCGCCTATTACGGCAAAGATAAAATCTGTCTGTGCTTCAGGAATCCGTCCATTTTGCACTTGAAATCCTTGGTTATACCCAGAGCCTGTAAGTTGACCCGAACCAATTCCAAGTAAAGATTGGCGGAGTTGAAAGCCAAACCCTTGCGCATGCATCTCTGGATTTAACCATCCATAAATTCGTGGCATTTGATGACTTTTGATCACTTTAGAAAAAAGCTCAAAATGGTGAAAATATAAAAAGATTAATGTACCAAGCCCGGTGGCGGCAAGAGAAACTAATAATAAAATCATCTTAATAGAGATGCTACTAACGAATAGTAAGCCAAAAACTGCGAATGCGATCATTAAGGTAGAACCCAAATCGGGTTGTTCAAAAATTAAGTAGAGCGGTATTGCACTATAAAAAAGAACTTTCATTGTAACCCAAATACTATCTTTAAAAGATAGACGATATTTCCCAATTTTATTAAGTATCGCTGCAATGTGCAAAATGAGAAATATCTTCATAAATTCTGAAGGTTGAATGTCTGTGAAACCAAGATCTAACCAACGTTGTGCCCCTTTAAGCTCTTTTCCATAGAAATGAACCAAGATAAGTAAAATCGTTCCAATGGCATATAATGCAAGGGTCCATTTCTCAATTAGTTCAAAATCAACATAAGCAATAACGATCATAACCAAAATACCGACAACGTACCAGACAATTTGTCTTTTTACAAAGAAGGTCGGATCTCCACTAGCATATTGAGCGGAACCACTATATATTGCTAATACACTAAAAAGTAAAAAACATCCTAATAAAAATAATATTGTATAATCAATCGGTAATTTTTTTGTTTGCATATATCTGTCCTCATTTTTTAGAAGTATCTATCCCATGTACTAAATTGATGTTGAAGAGATTCATGATTATATCATTATATAATAAAATCTTTCCTCTATCATATCAAAAAAAGCACATGAATTGTTATGAAAAGAAAACTTATTTCAATGTAACCAAGCAAAGACACTTCTTCAAATAATGAAGAAGTGTCTTTACGTTTAATAATGACTCCGATTGGGCTCGAACCAACGACCTCTTGCCTGTCAAGCAAGCGCTCTCCCAGCTGAGCTACGGAATCTAAGTAGTATAGAACTTGATCTAACTATAAGCGATGAACCGAGATTCGTCAACTTTGACTTAGTTTCTCCTAGTGAAATTTTAATTTTCTAAGTACATGTGGATACCTTTCCCCATAGATCAAAAGGGAAAGAAGACCACCAATCAAAAACAACTGTACCGTTAGTATGCCAATTTTAAAAATCTACAAGGTTAATTTTTGGACTATCAACCAAATGATAGTTCTATTAAATCGATACTAGGAATAGGTATAGAAAAAGGTTTAGCAAGCTTTTGTGTTAAAAACATACAAAGTACCGTCAAAAGTTCCAATCATCGTTGTTATTAAAGAACAAATATTTATGTGAAGAAGGTGTTTTAAGATGTTTAATAGGTTTCATGGTACACTAATCGATCTAACAGGGATCATCCTATTTGGGTTAGCCGTTTATCTTCTTTCATTTAGTGATTGGATTCAATCGCTGATTAAGCTACCTTCCTCCGTTTATACGATGAGTACAATATTTTTAAGTATTCTTATTGAAGCACTTCCATTTGTGTTAATCGGCGTAATGATTGCAGGTTCGATTCAAATATTTATTACAGAAGACCATATAAGAAAATGGATGCCGAAAAATAAATTTTCGGCAGTCATTATGAGTTGCGTATTAGGTGCATGTTTTCCCGGTTGTGAATGTGGTATTGTTCCGATTACAAGGAAGTTACTTCAGAAAGGAGTACCTATTTACGCTGCGATTGGTTTTATGCTGACAGGACCATTAATCAATCCGATTGTAATTGCATCTACTTATATGGCTTTTGGAAACAGTTGGATGATGGCGATTTCTCGAATGTTATTAGGATTTTTCCTTGCTGTTATTATTGCTTCTGTTGTTAGTTTGCTTTTCCATACCAATCAATTAAAAGAAGTAATTCCTGATAAAATACCAGTTTCAAAGGGGATTCCAACTGGATTTGGTAAAAAGTTCGGGAATGCATTAAAGCATGGTGTAGATGAGTTTTTTGATATGGGAAAATATTTAATTATTGGTTGTCTTTTTGCAGCTTTTGTACAAACATATGTATCTTCAGAAAAGTTAATGGAATTGGGGGAGGGAACGGCATCTGCATCATTAGTTATGATGGGGCTAGCCTATTTACTGTCACTTTGCTCAGAAGCAGATGCTTTCGTAGCTGCATCTTTTCAACATGCTTTTCCACCAATACCTATTTTAAGCTTTCTGATTTATGGACCGATGATTGACTTAAAAAATACGCTCATGATGTTTAGTATATTCCATAAGAAATTTGTTTTCATCTTTCTACTTATTGTGACGGTGATTGTATTTGGAGGTTTGATACTTGTTCAAGGATTTTATTAAGGAGAATGACTTAATTTATAGAGGGAGGAATCTAAATGCATTTTCATTTACGTCATGCACTAAGAGCTATTATTTTACTGTTGTTCGTACTCCTCATTTTGCATCTGCATCTGAATGGTGATCTATTCAAATTAATTAATCCAAAATATGAGCGCTTAAGTGCATTGGGAGGAATTATTTTCATTATATTATTTGTTCTTCAGATTCAACAGATCTGGACAACAAATAAAGCCGATGATCATCATTGCCATGAGCATTGTCATCAGCATGATCATGATTCCTCCGTTTGGAAACGGACGATTGCTTATTTAATTATCATGCTACCATTATTTACAGGGTTTGTATTACCATTCGCTACATTAGATGCGTCGATTGCATCGAATAGAGGAGTGATGTTATCGCTAACGAATCATGCGAGGGCTAGTAGTCTGAATCGTGATGTGGAAGTTGAACTTCCACCGGATCCAATGCAGAATCAGGAGAGAGAGCATTTTTATGATACCCCTGCTGATCCTAACCTTTATTCAAATACGATATCAAAAGAGGAACACCAAGTGATCATTGAAAATTTGAAAACAGTCGATTCGATTACGATGAATGATCAAGTATATGCTACCTATTTTGATGAAATAAATCATGATATCGAAATGTTCATCGATCGAGAGATTACATTGAAAGGCTTTGTTTATAAAGACGAGGAATTAGAAGAAAATCAAGTCGTAATTGGCAGATTTCTAATTACACATTGTATTGCTGATGCAAGTTTTATCGGTTTTCTATCGGAAGTAGAAAATGCATCTCTATTAGCAGAAGATATGTGGGTTGAAGTAACAGGTACCCTCCAGCTAATTGAATATAAAGGAATTCAGTTACCTACAATTAAGGGGGCGGAATGGAATAAAATTGTACAACCAGAACAACCCTATGTATATCCACATACAATACAAATACGATGAAATCTCTCCTCTAAATAGAAAAAAACACTTATTCTAAGGATTCATGAAATCCGTAATAAGTGTTTTTATTTGAAAACAAGTATTAATACGACAGAATGACGTCATCATCTGTGTTATTTCCAATGGATTTTATTTCAATGAGTAATTTATGCGGTAAACTAACGATCGTTTCGCCCGGTCTGCTCTTCCAACCCATATTAACCCCTACCTGATGAGGGGTATTGTCGTGTCGGATCCGAATTCGTTCATCTTCAATTTCGACAAGGTTGTACTGATCTCCATCGCCTTCGATTCTATATTCAGAATTTCCTTCATGACCTGATAAAGTCACTTCATGTATTACTTCTCCATCTCGACTAATAACTGCAATAATATCATCACCTTCATTATAGGTGTTAGTCATTGAAAAAACGGTAAGAGGAACAAAAGAGATTGTGATTAAAAATAATATTACAACAACATCTAAAGGTTTCATTATTTTTAGCATATTTCGCATAGAAAAAAACCCTTTCTACTTAGTAAGAGTTGAAAATTCTTTAAGATAGATTAAGTATAACATGTTTTTTAAATTGGATGTCAAAAAAGCCACTAAATGATACAGAGTAGCTTGTTTGCACGTTATTCACCAGGAAAAAAAGCTTTGACACAAGTGGAAAATTCATTGGTATAGTTATTTCTAAAATCCCCGTAATTACCAGCTACTTATGAAAAGGTGAATAAGAAAAATAGGAACTCCCTATTAATAAACGAAAAGGTTACTAATGTATAAAAAACCCAAAATTGCAGAAAATTGTTGAAAAAGATCTTTTTATGTCATATAATTAATCACACATTAAGAATGATTAAGAGATCTTTGATAATTTAATATGAATAAACGAAAAAGGCAAACTATTTGAAAAAATAGGACGCAAAGTTACGGGTCTAAGGGATTCTGTTATTTCCTATTGATCGCCGGATCACCAAATTTTTCAATAAGCTTTGCTATTTGGCTAGTTCTATGTATGTATAGAACTAGCCTTTTTTATTTTTTTTGCATGTATTTCCAAGACAATCAATGAAAAACATCACAGAACAAAAGGAGATAAGAAAATGAAAAATGTAAAAATGAATAATAAGCTTATTATTATGTTTGTATTAACTGGGTTCATTCCGCTTTTTATTTTGAGCTTAGTTGTGCAAGATTATGTTGCAAAGCAAATGACAGAAGATGCCTTAGCAAAAAATACATTATTTTTATCATTAAAAAGAGATGAAATTAACGATTATTATCAAGGACGAAACGCCGATGGCATTGTTTTAAGTAAAATACCAGAAATGTATCAAGGATTAGAAGCTTTTGAAGAATTCTCAGAGAACTCTTCAGAGTGGGAAGAATTTTATCTTCAAATAGAAGAAATACTCTCGACGGCTGTTATAGAATATCGATTATTAGATATTTATCTCACGGATGCAAGCGGAGAAGCAGTAGTAGCTACTAGATATAAAGAGGAAATCGAAGGAGAAAATTTTTCAGATCGACATTATATTCAAACAGCTTTAAATGGTGAACAAGTTTGGTCTGAATTGTTTTATTCAGAATTCATCGATAATAATACGATTGTATTATCGACTCCAGTGTATCGTGGATCAGGTTCGAACCAAGTGTTTGGAACGATCAATATTTTGATTGATCAAACGGAAATGGATCATATCGTTCATAGTGGGATTGGTCAAATTGGTGAAAGTGCGGATGCATATATTGTCGATCAGAATGGATTATTATTAACCAATACAATGCTGGGTGACTATGCAGAAAATGCAGCGATGAATGAGCATATTGACACTAAAGCTATCAGAGAGATCGGAGTAGCAATTGAAAATCAAGATAACGATTTTTCTTTTGCAGAAATATATGATGATTACCTAAATAACTCTGTTTTGGGTAGCGCGGGATTTGTTCACATTGGGAATACGTCTGCGGCATTGATTGTGGAGATTGATGAAGACGAGGCGCTAAGCAGTATCATTGTCATAAGAGCAATCGCCTTTTCCATTCTAGGATTTGCCTCAATCATTGGTTTAATCACTGCCTTCTTTGTAGCTAAAACGATAAGTAAACCGATTAAAAAAATTGTTGGAAGTTCCAATGTAATTGCCGACTTAGATATTCGTGAAGATATTCCAAGCAAATTGGTAACTCGGAAGGATGAAGTAGGAGACATATCAAAAGCGTTACAAACGATTATTGAGAATTTACGTGATATGATCAACCATGTTTCCAATTCTTCTGAGATGGTGGCAGCATCATCAGAAGAGTTGACTGCTGCAGCTCAACAGTCAGCTAGCAATACTGAAGAAGTTGCTCGTACCATTGAGGAGATTGCCAATGGTGCTACCGAACAAGCAAGTACCTCTGAAACAGGTTCTCAAAAAGCACTTCAACTTGGTGAAATTGTGGTGAAAGATCAGGAATACGTAAGAGAAGTCACCAAAGCTTCGAGAAGAGTAAACCAGGTTGTAGAAGAAGGTTTGCAAGAGATAGAATCACTATCAGAAATCACGAAACAAAGCAGTAAAGGAACAAACCAAGTTCAAGAAAGTATTTTACAAACAAATGAGAGTGCGAAAAAGATAAGCCAAGCGAGCAAAGTAATTTCAGATATTGCTGATCAAACGAATTTACTTGCCTTAAATGCAGCGATTGAAGCAGCTCGTGCAGGTGAAGCCGGAAAAGGGTTCTCAGTTGTTGCAGATGAAATCAGAAAACTTGCTGAGCAATCCTCATCATCAACCAAAACGATTGATGATGTCGTCAGTGAACTGTACGACAATTCTAATGCAGCGGTTGATATCATGGGGAAAGTATCAACTATTCTGGACGAACAAGTAATCAGTGTGAAGAAAAATAAAGAAAAATTTGAAAGCATTGATCTAGCAATGGAAGAAGTTGATCAAGTGGTAGACAAATTGCAACTATCTGGTGCTGAAGTAGAAAAGATGAAAGAAGCTATTGTAGATACATTACTAAATCTGTCTAGTATTGCTGAACAGAATTCAGCTTCTACTCAACAGGTGAGTGCATCTATGGAAGAAGAAACAGCTACTGTTGGTGAAATTGCAAATGCCAGTATAGGATTATCAAACTTGGTAGAAAATCTACAATCCGTAATTGCTAAGTTCAAATTTTAACTTTTTCAATTATACAAAACACCTGTCAACCTTGTTCTCAAGAGCATGGTTAGAAACAGGTGTTTTTTATTGCGAAATATTACCTGTTAACTATCTGCTCAACAGGGTAGTGATGAATAAGTACAAACATACTACATCAAGTTAAACTTTCAAAAAAAAAAGAGGATGGAGACAAATAAAGATCCCTGTTAATAATCACTTCTAGATTTGTTAATCAGTGTATAAATACTAATGATGTAACTAAAATAGTTAAAAAACGACTAATTTTATATATGAATAATGAAGGAGTGCTATTAAATGGACCGAAAAAGAAAATATAGAATAATGATATTTTGTTTTATCAGTGTATTGTTCGTATTAGTAGGGTGTGGACAAACCATAAACACTGGTGGTGATGGTGATAGTGCGAATTCTTCTAGCCAAAGCGATTGGGAACTAGGTGAAGGGGAATTACCTAATCAAATAGGCGAGCAAATTGAGATTGAAGATATGTTAACTGATTTATCATCAGAGGGTTTATTTGACAGTAGTGTAAGATTAGCAGAAAAAACAGGTGATAACCCACCTACTGGGAAGTGGTTCATCCATGAAGGAGAAGGGGAATTCGGGTATGGTCTAACTAGTGGAACTGCTAAACCAGGAGATGAATTCTCGGTTCGTATAATTGGTCATGAAGCCGATGGAGTTGAATTTCATCGCTCGGTTAGGGTTCAACTGACATCACTAGTTGGTGATTATGAACAAGATGAACTTTTCGTTGATGAGACTGTCTATCTTGAAAAAATAACAAAAGAGGAGAATGTATTTTCAGGAACGCTTCCAGAGGGTGAGAACGCTCATTACCTTCTTCGTGTTGAAATTTTAGACGATGAAGGGATGGTTGAAGATTCAAGGCTTTCTTTGATTTACGTACCCGCAGAAGAAATGAATGTATCGATGTATTTAGATCAAGATGTTTACGATGTAGAAGATTCAGAAGCTATGCTCACCTTAGAAAATTTTGGGCCGACTATACTATTTTTGAGTATGCATTACTCGATAGAGAAACGAATAGAAGGTACTTGGCGTGTTGTACCACTTGATTTAGCGTTTATTGAAATTGCAATTCACTTAGGTGTTGGTGGAACGCATGATCAATCTGTTGATTTAACAGAATTGGACGAGGGGGAGTACCGTGTAATCAAGAATGTAGGAGCAGAAAATATGAATGATCTTGAAGCGACTTTGGCAGCAGAGTTTATCATTGAATAATACAGTTATGATTGAAAAAACAGTTAGTTGTTCTTCTAACGAAAACAACTAACTGTTTTTTTCGAAGCAACCGTCCGTAAGACTCCCATTTCACAACAACAAGAATACCAAGTTGTTTCAGTGGGAGTAGCGGACGCCTAGCACCCTGAATGGTTCAAGGGCCTTTAGGGCTAACAATCAGTGGGGGATAACTAAAAACCCACGCTGATTGAAGTTTCACTTTATTCTATTAAGATTTTGGCTATACTAGGGTGTTTATAGCTGTTTTCTATCAGTACAAAGCTTATGCAGCACTTCCACTTTAATAAGCAGAGAAAATAAAGGTCAAAGTATTGATACTTTAGAAATTCGGATTTTTTTATAAAAAAGTTATTATATAATTACTCTACATGAAAGCCAAAGAAATAGTTTTCTTATCAAAAAAATCGATGTGTTTTTTAGAATAGGAATGAACAAAAAAAGTATAAGAAAATTGAAAATTATCGTGACGTATTTTATCGATAAATGCTATAATTAATAAAAAGATTGGAGGTGAAGAAAATGGAAAAAATGTTAAAAGAAATTGTACACGAGGTCAAATTATTAAATATAGGGATTGTAAACATGAACAAGAAAATGGATAACATGGAAAGTCAGATGGGCAAAATGGAGATCAGAATGAATAACATGGAGAATGGAATCCAAACTATTTACGATGATTTGACTGGTATTCATGGAGACGTAACAACTATTCATAGTGAAATAGGCGGCATTCATGGAGATGTAGGCAATATTCATAGTGAAATAAATGGCATTCATGGAGATGTAGGCAGTATTCATAGTGAAATAAATGGCATTCATGGAGATGTAGGCAGTATTCATAATGAAATAGGCGGCATTCATGGAGATGTAGGCAGTATTCATAATGAAATAGGCGGCATTCATGGAGATGTGGGCAGTATTCATAGTGAAATAAGCGGCATTCATGGAGATGTAGGCAGTATTCACAATGAAATAGGCGGCATTCATGGAGATGTGGGCAGTATTCATAGTGAAATAGGCGGCATTCATGGAGATGTAGGCAGTATTCATAATGAAGTGGGCGGCATTCATGGAGATATAGGCAGTATTCACAATGATATTGATCAACTAAAACAAGGTCAAGCTCGTTTAGAAGAAAATCAAAGACAAATGCAATCTAACATAATTGAGAACATAGGAATGTTTACAGATAAAATAACAGAAGATATAGATAGAAAAACAGAAGTGTTAAATAAAAGAGTTTTTCAGTTAGAATGCTCGATGGAAGGTTTAATGGCTGAATAAACTAAATAACTTCAATAGAAATTCCTCCATAGTACATTTATCCTCCTATACTGGATCTTCATACAAATACCACTAATACAAGTAACCTTTAAAAGGGTGCCACCTCATGGCATCCTTTTTTCCTTTATCCGGAGCAACCGTCCGTAAGACTCCTGCTTCAAAAAATTGAGAATATCAAGTTGTTTACCTGGGAGTAAGGGAGGCTAGCACCCCCAAGGCTTCAAGGGCTTTTAGGTGATCCTTTGGAACCAACAATCAGTAGGGAATACCTAAAAACTCCCACTGATTGAAGTTTCACTTTATCATTAAATTAATTATCATGTGTAAAACTAAGTAAGCTTCTAATGCATTAGTTATTATTGATTTGTTTTTTGTGGGAAATAAAAAAGATGCAGGGGACGGTATTTCTTCCCCTGAATCATCGTGTGTAGCATTAAAGGATGTATTTTTCTACTATTTTAGCCACACCGTCATTCATGTTTGAATCTGTAACGATGTCAGCGATTTTTTTAATATCTTCTGGCGCATTCCCCATTGCAACACCAAGGCCAGCAAATTCAATCATTTCTTGGTCGTTGTAGCTATCTCCGATTGCTATAACCTCTTCCTGTTTAATGCCACAAAGTTGAATCAAGTGGTCTAAACTTGTTCCTTTTGTAACCCCTTTTTCTGTGAACTCAAGGAAAAACGGCTTCGAGCGCATGACACTAAATTCTTCTGCTAATTCCTTTTGAAGTTTTGTTTCCACAAGCTTCATTTTGTCTGGTTCACCGACCATTAAAACTTTAACGGGCTGTTCTATTATGTGATCCATAAATTTTGTAACCACTTTGATTGGAAGTCCTGTAATTTCCGATTCAATCGTTGTAAAAGGATTTTCATTCTCGGTGATAATATCATCGCCAATGTAAGTATGAACATAAACCCCTTCTCTTCGGCTAAGCTCATAAATTCTTTCTACTGCTTTAGCAGCTAAGGTACTGCTAAAGATTTCTTCCTTTGATTGAAAGTTTATGATTTTTCCTCCATTAAAAGAAAGAATAAAGCTCCCGTGATCGGCTAAGGCGAGTTCGTCTGCCACAGCATTCATTCCGAATGTTGGACGTCCGGATGCAAGGACTACCTTAACTCCCTGCTCTTGTGCTTTCATAAGGGCTTGCTTGGTACGATCAGAAATAGAATGATCGTCACGTAGTAATGTATCATCCAAATCTAACACAATCATTTTATATGACATTTGTATTGTCCCCTTTTTTCAACAGTAACTTACATTTTACTAAATTTTCGTAGGAAAAGGTAGTTAATCTATGAAAAAAGTTTGTTCAATTAAAGTAAGCTATCCTTTTCGACAAAAACCGGGCGGTGACAGGCACTTTATTTACCGCAACACTTTTTGTGTTTTTTTCCACTTCCACACGGGCATGGGGCATTGCGTCCGACTTTTTTTGCTGTATTTAGTTGTACAACGTTATTTTTCGTGGAACGTTTTGGTGGTCTTCTTGAGGATAATGGAGAAATTTCGCTCGGCATATATCCTTTTAATTGCCACTGTCTAGTTCCATTTTGTGCTGCCATTACTAATTCGGCTAATTGTTTGAAAGACTCTACATCATTAAACGCAAGATGAGTTTGCAAATAATTTAATCCACTAGTTGGTTTTTCAGAAGTATTCGTTATCGTAATTAATTTATCAATATGCTCATTTATTTCATGCTCACTTAAATGGAACGTATTTTTCATATAACGGATTAATTGCATCATTGGGGCGGTAATATCAAGGTAATTCTCTACTCCAGCCGCTAATAGCTGTTTACGGGTGAAAGGATAATAGTCAATGGTACTGCGACTGTTTTGTTGATGGATCAAGCCATCAACATCGTAAACACGCGTATCAATGAAGAAAGAACGATCCCATGCAATATGTTCATAATAGCTGCTTGCACTGTGAATGACAGAAAAAAAATCACCCGCATCAAAATCGAATGATGTCATAGATTTGACTCGTTCTACTAGGTTGTTTATTTTTAGTACGCCATAATAATAAAGCATTCCTTGTGTTAGACGAATCCATTCTTCATTCCGCTTTGCTTTTAACTCGATATCTTTTCGGTTATAATTTTTGAGTCTATCAATTAATTCTTGTGGCATGATTAGTACCTTCTTTTCATTAATCATCCCTGGAAATACAACTCCGTATCTTCTTAATGTATCAATTTTCTTTAAAGGTAGTTGATCTTCCATTTCGATAATTCCCTCATACTCCATAAGAATATCAATGATTTGCAAACGCTCTTGATCAATAACATCAATAAATTTATTGATTCGATTAGGAATTCTTTCGACAAGTTCGTCAATCAAATCAGCTTTTTTTAACGAACTGACTCCCGTAATTTCTAAACCTCTTCGAATATAATCCAGTTCTACCTTTGTTAACTGCTCTAATAGTGCATGAAAACTCATAGAAGGAGATAGGTTTCGCCATAATTTCTGTTCTTGCTTTTCTTTAATTTCCAAAAGCGTGGTCAAACTCCACCGTCTTTAGACGGTATCCGCTTTTAGCCTTATCTTTTGATGTCCATACTTAAGGTACGAGGTGAAAAAAGTATGGGTGGATATAAAAAGAATAGTCATGCAGTGTATGATATTAAGTATCATGTGATCTGGGTAACCAAATATCGATACAAGGTATTGCACGGTCAAATTGCGATGAGAACGAGAGAGTTAATTAGA
>NZ_JAPRAT010000023.1 GCF_026805325.1 Natronobacillus azotifigens | reverse complement strand
TAATAACCTAACCTCTTGTGGCTAATCTATGTAACGATTTCCAATAGTACTCATTTTATCGGTGAACAGTTGAATGCGTCAACTATTAATACTTTCTTTATCCCTACGAAGTAAACCTTTTACAAAACTTTTAAAATCGAAAAATGATCTTTCGCCACACATAAGATAAACCGGGTTAAAAAGATCATCCGGTTCTTTAAGACCTTCTATGGCACTCCAGTTACAGACGGTCGCTTTCCACCGGAGCGGCCTCAGCTATTTTTTGTAAGGGACTGATGGTGACAAGTTATAGCGCGACACTTTTCAATAAGAAAAAAAAGACCACCGCAAAAAAAAGCGACGGCCTGGTGTGTTATTATCGTTTAAAAAGCAATTGAGCAAAATAATATAACCCTTTACTCCAAACCACTGGATCGTGATCTCCTTCTTCTTCAAACCACACGTGTGGGATATCATGTTCTGTTAAGTAAGCTTGAAAATCATCACTTATAGGAAGAAGGTCGTCTTCTACTCCACAAGAAAGAAACAATAAATGCAAATTTTTCTTAACCAAATCATGATCTGGAATTAGTTCTTCTACTGGTTTTGTATTGGGTGCTGGTGAGAACGCCCCTACCCAACCAAACATATCAATGTTCGTCAAACCAAAATTCAGTGATTGACCTCCACCCATCGACAAACCCGCGATCGCTCGGTCATCACGCATAGCTGAAACCGGATAGTTCGCTTCCACATGGGGGATAAGGTCATCAATCAAGTCATACTCGAATGTTTCAAATGCCTTCACTTTTTCAGACGCAAAAATATCGCTTCCCGGACGATCATCTTCCATTGCACGTCCATTTGGTAACACGACAAGCATCGGCTCTATCTCTTCCAGTTCATATAAATTATCCAAAATTTCTTGAGGATTCATTTGATCAATCCACTCATTTTCATCTCCACCGATCCCGTGCAATAAATACAGAACAGGATAAGTTTCTTCTGTTGAGTAACCAGGCGGCTTATAGATATGAGCATTTCTTTCCACACCAACAGTATCAGAATAATATGTTATTTCCTCTATTTCTCCATGCTCGATAGATGGATTTTTCTCACGAAAATCATTCGGCGGAGGTTCTTCTAATACAGTGCTGTCAACGGTTGAGGATGTACAACCAATTAACGGACTAAAAAGAAACAATGGTAACAGCATCTTTAAGTTCATAGGACTTCACTTCCTTATCTTCGTAACAAATAACCAATCTATTTTCACGAGAGCTGTTGTCTCTATGAAAAAAATCATTTAATCAAACGCTAATCAAATACAAACAGGTAAAGTAAACTATTTTTACTAACTTTTCCACACAAATATACCATCACATTCCTAATATTGTCAATAAAAAACCCGGAATTGAGTAATTTTTCAGATTACATACAAAGCAAAAAACTACAGTAATCATATCCTTACCGTCACCACATAAAGTGAAACTTCAATCAGTGAGGGTTTTAGTTATTCCCACACTGATTGTTAGCCCTAAAGGATGACCTCTAAAGACCTTTGAACCATTCGGGGTGCTAGCGGCCGTTACTCCCACTTAAACAACTTGCTTTTCTCGTTATTTTGAAGTGGGAGTCTTACGGACGGTTGCTCCGGGATCAACAGCGAGAGGAACTAACGTTGGATCTTATAATAAGGAAGATATTAGATTTATCATTTCGATGACCTCGCTATAGGTAGAGGGCAGCTTCCCAATATGTCACTCTGTTTTCCGATATCTACCGGGTGATACTCCGTAAACTTTTTTAAAGACACGATGAAAGTATGGATAGCTACCAAATCCACAGTTGAAAGCAATATGTTCGAGGGTCATCGTTGTGTGCTTCATTTGGTCGATAGCAGTGGATAACCGAATTTCTTGTGCATAACCCATAATCGTTTTGCCTACGTATTCTTTAAATAGATGAACCGTTCTTGAAACGCTTAAATCACTATGCTCCGCAACATCATTTACCGTAAACGTAGTAGTAGCATTTTCCTCAATGAAACGCATCATTTTGGTTACGACAAATGGTCGGATGTAGGCGGAACGATCTTCAATGGTCCGTTCAATGAATAAACAGATACTTCTGAGTAAACTTTCCATTAGTTCGCTATTCTGATTCGTTAAAGGCCTTCTTTTTTCAGCAACGAGAAAACGCCATAAAGTCAGAATGCGCTCTTCCAATTCTATTTTTACCATGGTTGGTTTGTCTGAACGTCTCCACCATTGGTCAATCCAATCACCTGAAAAAAACAAGTGAAAGTCACTACTTTTACTGTTAGCATCGATCGATAATTGATAGGATTGTCCAGGTGCAACGAGTAAAAGATCGCCTTTCTCCATCGTAAACGCTTGATTGTTGACCATCGCCTCTGATGTTCCTTCTGTCTGAACCCGAAACAAATAGGTATCAAACCCATTCTTTTTTGTCTCAAAATAACCATTGGTATGAAATGAAAAACCACAATGTCCAATTTTCATAAAATAACCTACTTTCCATAGCAAGATAGTGCATGTTTTTATTATATCAGATATTTTCATTTAAGTTCTTACAAGTTATGATTTGGTTGAGGTTAATGTTAAGTAATGACTAAGAAAATAAAGCAAATTAGATATTTGTAAACGCTATACTTTTTTATTAGTAGAGAGGAAGATTTGTATGAAAAAATATCGAGTAGGTATCATTGGTTGCGGAAACATTTTCCCAATGCACGCGCAACCTATTGTGGAAAGACGAGATATCGAATTAGTAGCTGTTTGTGATAACAAAAAAATTCGAGCACAGGAAAAAGCAATACAACTAGGCTGTAAAGCATATACGGATTATCATGACATGTTTAAGAAGGAAGCATTGGATGTTATCCATATTTGTTTACCTCATCATTTACATGCACCCGTAGCCATCGAAGCAGCCAAGCATGGCATTCACATTTTAACGGAAAAGCCAATGTCGATTGATTATGCAGATGCCGTTGAAATAGTAGAAACGGCTAGAAAAAACGATGTAATACTAGGGGTGATCTTTCAAAATCGGTACAATCCTGGTTCGCAGTTAATTAAAAACATGCTGGAAAATGGGGAATTAGGAGCAATTAAGTCAGGTAAACTTTCCGTCACTTGGGATCGCTCGGATGCTTATTATCAAAATAGTGATTGGAAAGGGACTTGGGAGATGGAAGGAGGAGGTGTGATCATTGATCAGGCTATTCATACGATGGATTTGATGCGTTGGTTTGTTAATAGTGAACTAAAATATGTGGATGCAAGTGTTAGTAACCGTGCCCATGAAATGATTGAAGTAGAGGATGCAGCTGAAGGCGTAATCGCTTATCAAAACGGGGTCGTCACTGCTTTTCACGCAATAAATTACTATAGTTATGACGCGCCTGTTGAGATTGAACTCCATTGCGAACTAGGGATTGCTAAGATGGTAGCTGACAAGGCAACAGTAAAATTAATCGATGGCAAAGAATTTATTGCCGATAATAATCCGCTCGAAACATTTCGTTACGATTCCGGAGTGAAAGGGTATTGGGGGGTAAGCCACGTTAAACAAATTAACAATTTTTACGATACACTCTTCGGTAATGATCAACTCGATATATCCGGAGAAGAAGCTTTGAAAACACAAGAAATGATTGCAGCTGTATATGAGTCAGGAAGAAAAAAAGAACGGATAATTTTTAATCAATAGAAGGAGGAAACAAAAATGAACGTTATTGTTTGGAACGAGAATCGTCATGAGAAAATAAATCCAGTCGTCGCCGAAATTTATCCAGATGGGATTCATGGAGCGATCGCAAGTTTTTTACAAACAGAAGAAATCGAAGTAAAAACGGCTACCCTAGACGAGGTCGAACATGGGCTAACTGATGAGGTGCTTAATGAAACCGATGTACTAGTCTGGTGGGGGCATATGGCACATGATGAAGTCGAAGATACTGTAGTCGAGAAAGTGTATCACCGTGTATTAGCTGGTATGGGGCTCGTTGTCTTACATTCGGCTCATTTCTCAAAAATATTTAAAAAATTGATGGGAACAAGTTGTGATTTAAAATGGCGTGAAGTTGGCGAAAAAGAAAGGTTATGGGTTGTTGATCCTAGCCACCCGATTACGAGTGGTTTAGATCAGTGGATCGATATTGAAAAAGAAGAAATGTACGGGGAACACTTTGATATCCCTACCCCAGATCAATTATTATTTATTAGCTGGTTTGAGGGCGGAGAAGTCTTTCGGAGTGGTGCTACCTATCAACGAGGAAAAGGAAAGATTTTTTACTTCCGACCAGGTCATGAAACGTATCCAACATACTATCATAAAGAAATTCAAACAGTCATTAAGAACGGGGTGAATTGGGTGCGAGGTGACAATACACCTACACCTGAATACGGAAATGTAGACCCATTAGAAACTATTTCAAAAAACAAGACGAAGGAGATTGATTAAAATGAAGAAATTACGTGTAGCAGTTATTGGTTGTGGTAGCATTGCGAAATATCGTCATTTCATTGAATATGAACAAAATCCAATCGTTGATATTGTTGCAGTCTGCGATATTGCCGAGGCGCGAGCAAAAGAATCCGGAGAAAAATATCACGCTCTTCCGTATACCGATTATAAGCTCTTATTGAAGGAACAGGATATAGATGCGGTTAGTGTTTGTTTACCGAACTATTTGCATGCACCAGTTAGTATTGCCGCATTAGAAGCTGGCTGTCATGTGTTATGTGAAAAGCCAATGGCTACTAGTATGAAAGAAGCGGAAGATATGATTTCAGCAGCACAAAAAAGCGGGAAAAAGTTAATGATTGCCCATAATCAACGGTTTGTTGCTTCCCATGCAAAAGCCAGAAGTTTAATCGAAGCTGGAGAGCTTGGGAAAATATACAGTTTTCGGACAACATTCGGGCATGGCGGTCCTGAACGTTGGAGTGTGGATGGAACGAATAGCTGGTTTTTCAAAAAAGATCAAGCAGTTATTGGCGCTATGGGCGATTTAGGTGTCCATAAAGCCGATTTGATGCGCTATTTATTGGGTGAAGAATTCACGGATGTGTCAGCCATTGTCGAAACAAATGCAAAAGAAAATGCTACAGTAGATGATAATGCAGTCTGTCTTTTAAAAAGTGAAAATGGGGTGATCGGAACGCTCACCGCAAGCTGGTCTTATAAAAGAAATGAAGATAACTCAACGGTTATTTATGGAGAAAAAGCGGTCTTACGTCTTGAAGATGATCCCAACTATGGACTTATTGTTCAATACACGAATGGAGAAACCGTTCATTATCAACTGGGGAAAATCCAATCCAATGATGAAGCAGGTCAAACAAACACACAGGTGATCGATCACTTTGTTTCGTCGATCATCCATAACACAGAACCGCTAATTGATGGGGAAGAAGGCATGAAGTCACTGAACATTATTTTGGCAGCAATGGAATCTAGTGAAACAAGTAAATTAGTTAAGGTTAATCATTAAGGAAAGGGAGACGGTATATATGAGATTAGGTGTATTCACGGTTTTATTTTCTGATAAATCATTTGAAGACATGCTTGATTATGTAAAAGATGCCGGATTAACAGCAGTGGAAATTGGTACTGGCGGCTATCCAGGTAATGCACACTGTGATCTAGATGAACTTTTGGCCAACGAGAAGGAACGGCAAGCATATCGAAACAAAGTTGAGGAACGCGGTTTGACCATTAGTGCTTTTAGCTGTCACGGTAATCCATTGTCACCAGACCAAGATTTTGCAGCAGAATCACATGAGATTTTTGTAAAAACAGTGCAATTAGCAGGCCTAATGGGAGTACCAGTTGTTAACACATTTTCAGGCACACCTGGTGATCAGGAAGGTGCAAAATATCCGAATTGGCCAGTAACTCCATGGCCGAATGAATACGGCGATATACTAAAATGGCAATGGGAAGAAAAGTTAATTCCTTATTGGAAAGAACAAGCGGTCTTGGCTGAGCAACATGGGGTGAAAATCGGATTAGAACTGCATGCAGGATTTCTTGTGCACACACCATACACCATGCTGAAATTACGAGAAGCGACTGGACCTGCAATTGGCGCCAACCTAGATCCAAGTCACTTATGGTGGCAAGGGATTGATCCCGTTGCTGCAATTAAAATACTAGGAAAAGAAGGGGCAATTCACCATTTCCATGCAAAAGATACCTATATCGATCAAGATAACGTGAATATGTATGGACTAACAGACATGCAGCCCTATTCTGAAGTAACAACAAGAGCTTGGAGCTTCCGGTCTGTTGGGTATGGCCACAACCTACAAGAATGGTCAAACATGGTTAGTGCACTGCGGACATATGGCTATGATCATGTAATCAGCATTGAACATGAAGATCCGATTATGTCGATTGAAGAAGGATTCCAAAAAGCAGTAACGAATTTAGCAAGTGTGAATATTGTAGAAAAACCTGCCGACATGTGGTGGGTATGATTTACACTTAGCATCATGAGCAGTGAACATTTAGTTACCACGGTATTAAGGTAAAGCGAAACTTCAATCCTGATGTGTGGTTTTTACCCGCTGATTGTTAGTTGAGCCACTCAGGGATATATAAATCTATTACTTTGAAAAACATTGAAATGTTACATTTTATTGTTCTAAAATTCTTTTAATCTAAACAGACGCGATTAGCGTCTGTTTTTTTCGTCTCATAGGAAAGTTTTTAAAAATTTGCTTTATGGCGATATTTTTAGGTGTTTTAGTTATTCCCCCACTGATTGTTAGCCCTAAAGGATGACCTAAAGGACTTTGAACCATTCGGGGTGCTAGCGTCCGTTACTCTTTACTCCCACTTAAACAACTTGCTTTTCTCGTTGTTTTGAAGTGGGAGTCTTACGGACGGTTGCTCCGGGATAAATAGATGCAACAGATTTTTTAGTATAACAGTAGGGTCTGATGGTTGCTTGTCACCATCAGACCCTTACAAAATATAGCTTCTTATTTTTTTAAAAGGACCGCGTAGTTTTCCCTCATTAGCAGTTCGGAAAAACTGACCAAAACACTAAAACTGTATATTGTAATCTAAAAAACCATTATTTACAATTAACATATAACGAACGTTCAGTTTTCTAAAAATGCGCGCAAAGGTGTGTCGTCAGTGAAAAAAACAAAAAGTGAAAAAGCACAACAAACAAAGAAGAAGATTATCCAATCAGCAGAACAATTATTGTTAGATAATACAATCAACAAAATTTCTGTGCGTGACATAACGACGAAAGCAAATGTCGCAAAAGGTACCTTCTATCTCTATTTTGACAGCAAAGCAGAACTCGCATGGACGCTTGTAGAAAAAAGCGTGCTTGTATTCGATCAAGAATTAACCGTGTTAAGCAATGCTCCTGTTACGAAAGAAGTGTTGAGTTCATTAATTAGTAAGGCTGTTGATTTTTCAATCAAACATAAAAAATTACTTCAAATTATTCATCATGAACATTTTTTAGCGTTTCTTCAACACGATGATCAACACAAAGAATATGAAGAACGTTTCACGTTAAAGATTCAAACATGGTTGGACCGAGGGAACCAAGAAGGTATCTTTCAAATTCCTGATACGTATTTTTATGCAAAATTCATGCTCGTTTCTCTCCATGATTTATTAGAACGTATGATATTAGGAGAGTTAGACTATGATTTAGCGTCATCTAAAGAACACTTAACAACAATTATGAACAATATTTTACAGTGGGGTGCTTTATGAGTGTTTTATCAAAATATATTATTAAATATTATAAAAGGATTTTATTGACTAGTATACTACTCTTCTGCTTATCCATAATTGGAGCCTTGCATCTTCAGGTTTCTTCAGATATGGAAGAACTACTGCCAGAAGATAGCGAAGCTTTTCAAGCCATTACCGAGTTCGAAACATATTTTGAATCCCAAGAAAGCGGCATTGTTGTAGTAAAGGGAGAAGCGGAGACGAGCAAAGCATTTTTAACAGAGTTAGAACAAGAACTTGTAGCTAATGGTGTTGAAGGTGACTTTTTATACAAAGTAGACGTCAGTGAACTGAATGCATTTGGTCCGCTATATCTAGACATCTCATTGTTTGAGGAATTGGAAATGGCAATAGATGATCAAAATACCGAGCAACTCACAGAGCTACTTACTACCATACAAGAAGAACAAACCTCTAGTAGCCACGACACCGTTGAATACATGAGTAATGAAGCGGAAAACGTCTTTTTAATGATGATGCGCTTTTACATTGATAATACCGATTTTCTTGAAACGAGAGAGCGAATCTACGATGATGTGCGCGCATCTATTGATGAACTACTAGAAAAATCAGATTATCAAAAGATCGAAGCTGGATTGACAGGAGGAGCTTTCATTCAAGATATTGAAGCAGATCGAGTAGCGCTTGATGGTTTTTTCGGGACATTTTTCATTACGATCTTGCTCATAGTCGGACTAATTATGATCTCTTTTCGAAAAGTATTGTTATTAACAACGGTCATTTATCCTTTATTGCTTGGGGCACTAACGACCGCAGCTGTTGCGTATTTACTTTATGGTGCTATCAATCTTTTTTCTGTTAGTTTTGCACTTTTGTTAGTAGGGTTAGGTATCGACTTTTCTATTCATTTATTGTCTAGATATTTAGAAGAACGCGAACAAGGTCAATCTACCATTCACGCAATCGAAACCGCAATGAACGGAACGGGAAATAGCATTATTATTGGTGCACTAACGACCAGTACAGCTTTCTTCACATTCATTTTCGCCCAATTTAATGCTTTCGAACAGATGGGAGTGATTTCAAGTATTGGTATCATCCTCTTATGTGTAGCGATGATTATTCTTGTCCCCGCATTTATTATGCTTGTTGAAAAGAATAAACCCTTCAAAAACAAAAAGAAAATCCGCTTCACTTTTTTGGATATAATCGGTAGATTCTTGGAGAAGCGATCACTCGTTGTTATCCTTGTTGCTTTATTATTGTTGCCTCTTTTCTTTTCTACTGTTAGGGATATAACTGTTATTGGCAACCTAGATGCAGTCTATCCAGAAGATATTGACAGCAGAGCCTGGGCGGATCTTGTCGAAGATGAATTTGATTACAATACGAATACACTAACTTTTATGGTTGATGAGGATGCAACAACAGACGAACGATTACAAACATTAAAAAGCAGGGATGATGTCGAAGAGGTGCTCTCTATCTATGATTATCTACCTGAACAGCAAGAAAAGAAACTTGAAATCATTCACAAGCTCAATCACGTAATGAAACAAGTAGGCTACACAGATGACGACTTGTTTCCAGCACAAGAAATGCAAATCGATGATCTACCTGACCATTTGATTGCTAACTTTGTTGGGAAAGACGGAATGTTATTAGCTGAATTAATCCCATCTGTTAATATATACGACGAAACAAATTATCAGCGGATTGCTTCAGCCATACACGATACATCCGGCAATCATCCAGTCGGTATGGCTTCTATCATGAATGAAATTGTTCAGCTTGCACAAAACGACATTCTATTTATTTCTCTTTTGTGCATGTTGATAATAGGATTGTTTTTATTATGCATTTTCCGATCATTCAAATTAATGATAATCTCTGTTGTCCCTTTATTGCTGACATTGTACGTCACGATTGGATTATTACCTATGTTAGGTCAAGAATTAAATATTCTTAGTATCGCCGGATTTCCGTTGTTAATCGGTATAGGTATTGATAGCAGCATCCATCTATTGCACCGCTTACAAACAAGAGCTAACAAAAGTGTTGGTTACGTTCTGATGACAACAGGAAAAGCAATTATATTGTCTACGTTAACAACATCGATTGGTTTCGGTAGTTTGATATTCATCAATCATCCAGGAATGGCGCAATTGGGAATAACCGTATCATTAGGCTTACTCATCTGCTTAGTAATCACCTTAACCGTCCTTCCTTCACTGTGGTTGGTAACAAATAACAAAGGGACAAAGAAATCGAACTAACATAAATTCTGTTTTTCATCCTTTTATTAGGAAAACCCTCACCAAAATCAACTGGTGAGGGTTTTCATTTTTCACTAAATATATTCTGGCAATGCATTGCGATACATGTATAGTGAATCATTATGTTTTCTCAACACGTCAATCGTTGCTGGATGAGGCGCGGTGTAGATGTGTGGATAATCCACTTCCCCTTTATTTTCTTGTACACTAAATGCTAATTGTTCTTTTGACGGAGAAAATTGCGCATCGATTCCTGGTTTGTTTCCTCTTGCGTCAAGACGAACCCATCTGTTTGCTTCAGCAAGGTAAACCGCATTTAAGGCGTGGATGCAATACTGTATTTCTGATTGTTCAAACAAAATCAGTCGTTGATAGCAAAAACCTGTTGGGATCCCTTCTTTTCGCAACAAGGCAGCTAGCAGATTAGATTTCGCATAACAAATACCTGACCGATGTTGTAGCACATCGGAAGCACTACAAGTAACGCGTTTGTCTTGAATATCCAAGGAATGGAGTATTTGATCTCGCACATAGGTGAACGCACACTCGATTTTTTCTAATTGTGAATGCTCTAGTTGAAAAAGCTTTTTTGCGGTTTCCACAACAAGAGGATGACTATAGTCCACTTCGGGCGTTTCTAGCAAATAATCTTCCATTTGAGCAGATTGACAGATGAGTTTCATTACCTTTACTGCCTCCTTTTTATCGATTATTAGGACCAGTAAAATCAGGATCTTTCACTACCAACCCCAACAATCGTGCAAACGCCTTTGCCTGCTCTTCATTAACAATACAACCTCTTAGATCTTCTATTCCCACCGTGATCTCCTCAAAGGTTGAGCTACTAATATCAATATCTTTTAGTTGTGTCTGAGCCAAATTTGCCCCCGTCAGTTCACATTGTTCAAACAATACTTTTTTCCATGTGTTTTCATAAAAATCGGTTTGTTTCACTAAACACGATTCATACCGAACAAATTTCTGATTGCTGTAACCAAAAGATGCTAACTGCAAATTGCAATTAGAAAAAGTTACTTGGTTCAATCGACTGTCCGCCATCATGACACCCGTCATTTGACAATGATCAAACGCGACCCGTTGCATCGTCACTTCTTCCAATCGCGCATTGGAAAGATCACATTTTTCAAAAAGGACATCTCTTGCATACATTTTATTGATCGCAACATCTTCAAATCGGACATTTCGAAAAATAACATCCATAAATTCTATTCCTTCTGCATCCAAATCTGAAATGGTGCAATCCTCGATCACAACTTCTTCAATATAAGGATCTGCTGGGTCATATACTCCCCAGAAATCCACGCTTTCCAATTCACTAGATACATTTGGTTTCATTATTTTTATTGTCATACTACTCAACCACCTAAATTGAGAAGAGACAAAAAAGCCTCTCCTATTTTTACTTTTTATCCAGGAGCAACCGCCCGTAAGACTCCCACTTCAAAACACCGAGTAAATCGCGCTTCCATCCCCAAGGTTTCAAGAGGCTTTAGGGCTAACAATTAGTGAAGGATTTCCCCCACTAATTGCAATTCCACTTTATACATGCGTTTTTTTCAAAAAAGGGATCAGTTGATCTTCTTGCACCGTATTCTCGGCGACTTTGTTTTTGACGATTTTTCCACAACGTTTACATTGATGCATTAGTTGATAACCTTTATTGCTTGAGTAACAAAGATCGATCGGTATCATTAACCCTTGACAATCACTCGATCGATCTCCAGGTTTATCATCTAAATGCTTTGAGTATAAACAATATGGACAGTGATTTCTGAAACTTCCATTTGTCAAGGCTTGAACCGAGGCTCCACATTGCTCACATTGAAAAGCTGTATTTTCTTGTTTTCTTCCCATGCGCCATTCCTCCAAGATCGTATTTCATCTTGAAAGAAAGGGTTCCGTTTTGTTTTTCTAAAAAATAGCTCCAGGCTTTTGAAGAAAAGGGATAGATTCACCGCAGAGAGCTAATCCGCGATTACTTCTAGTTCCAGCTTCATTAAGGCTTTTCATCCCTAAATCCGAACCACGATCGCTTTTGTTATATTGTGGCGACCACTGTAAGACGGTTGTTAACCACCTTCCACTAGTAAGTGTTTTTCTTCAATCACTGGCAAGGGCATTCGTCCCCTAGCAGGCACATGGTGTGTAGATCTTTTTAATATCTATCCACTCCATAATCATTTTTCGCATGTATATCACTATCTTACCATATCGGTTAAACATTTTTTCGGTATCCACCCCACATAGCCGTCTTTTTTCACTAACGTATAACCAGAACAAGAATCATCGACCACAGAAACTTCATCCCCTTCTAACACCTCTAATTGGTAACAGGAAAGATCATCTTTTGCCAAAAAAGAACCATCATCCGCTTCTTTGATGTACTCATTTTTTACGTAAATAGATGTTTTCTTATCTTCCTTTAAACACTTCGTAAAATGCTCTCCCTTTTCCATCGGAAATAATCGATAACTAGGATAATTAACGAGACCTTGCATCATTTTATCTGGTTGATAATTTTGACTAACTTTCGCAAGCGGTAAATAATCAACAGAAGTATAGGAAAAGCGGGACTTATATTCTGTTATATCGATAAGAAGAGCATTTAGTTGCCCAGACGATTTCATCACATTGCCACCATCAATCGCAATTATTTTCTTCTCGTGATCAATGATGGGATTATTACATTCCTGATCGATACAATAATTCGCAACTGGCCAATGACCAACAACAACAAATTTATCTGCTTGATGAATTTTGGTTAAGAATTCTGGTTGGGTAGTTGCAATTCCGCGATCCGTGTTCTGCCAGTCTTTCCGATCTTCTAAACCGGCATGAACAAATAAATAGTCATCCATTTCAATAATAGTCGGTAAATTCAACAAGAAATCTATTTCCTTTGGAAAATGATCTGTCAATGTGTCTTTTATTTGTTGTACTGTAGTTTGTTCGGTCAATGTAAAATGGATCTGATTCAGCCATTCACGAAAAATCGATTGTTTTCGCATCCGAACATAATCTACAAACTTCGGATTCTCTTCCAATAGAGCATCGAGAAGTATTTCACAATTCCCTTCTGTGACGAAAACGCGATCTTGATTAGCTAGATGCTTCATTACATAACGAAGCACACCACTGCTATCTTCTCCTTTTTCAATCATGTCTCCATTTATGATCAAATAATCTTCTGGCTTATACGCTACTTTCTTCAAAAGCTTTTGTAACAATGGCAACTCCCCATGAATATCCGAGATGACAATGATTCTAGCAGGAAGTTCGATTGATACATTTTTTATTTTGTCGATTGGAACCACCCTTTCTATGTATTTCTATTTTCAAGAGACTTTACCCTATTATAGCTAAAGTCTCTGTTGAGGTGCGGTTTGATGACACAAGTTACACAATTGGCATTCAAAATTTACCCTTTCACCCAATAAGATTGACCATCTTTGCTTCGGTCCATAAATCCATATTCGATCAAATATCGTCGCACCGTAACATGATCGTCGAAAATGCTTTGTAAAATGGCATTCACTTCTTGTTCTTGATAATTTCTTGAGTGATCAAACTTTTTGATCACTTCTTGCAAAATAATTATTTTGCGTTTTTCTTTGCTTGGAAACTGGTCTACACGACCCGCTTCATTGAAATACGTTTTTATTACTTTATCTTTTTCTTCTTGTGTAATCGCATAACGATCATCCACCATTCGTGCCCCCTTGTGAACTGGAATAAAATCATTTGGTGTATCCATAAGTTCCATCATCGCTAAAAAGATTTTTGCTTGCCTTTCTTTCTCCCTAAACTTAAAGCGATGGTTACGTATCGTCGAGACCGACAACTCTAACCGTTTGGCTATATCTTTGTCCGACAATCCCTCTGCAAACAAACGAAGCAATTGCATTTGATGATCAGACAACCCCGTGCTTCGCTTATCTAATTGAAGTAATGGTTGAATTTGGCCTCCATGCTCTGAAACGATATGCTGCTTGATTGCTCTTTCCGCAGTTTGATAATGCTGGTCAGCCGGATAAATGACTCCTTGCTCAAATACCGTCTCGCAATATAAACAAGTGAATTTCTCACCTTCTACATAGTATCCCTTTTTATAATCCGATAATTCTAAACTAAATTCACTTTTCATCTACTTATAAACAAACCTTTCTTTTATTTGTTTGTTTTATTTTACACTATTTTCATTCTAACGTCTAGCAAATACATAAGATAAACAAGGGAAACTACCCGGTCTTTAAAGAAATAAGAAGCTATATTTTGTAAAGGGCTGATGGTGACAAAGCTACTGCTTGTCACGCCACGCTATAGCGTGACACTTTCCAACAAGTAAAACGACAGATGACCATGAATGGTCATCTGTCGTTTTACTTGTTGGAAAGCAACCATCAGCCCCTACGGTGATAAAATGAAACTTTAATCAATGGGGGTTTTTAGCTATTCTCCCACTTAAACAACTTGAAATTCTCGTTGTTTTGAAGTGGGAGTGTTACGGACGGTTGCTCCGGGATAAAATATTTATCGCGGAACACTTCACCTGCCCTTTGCTATGAAATTAAAATTCTGTAAAGGTAATGGTTTTTTTATCGGTGCGTATTTCTACACTACCACCGATCGGGAATGTGCATATTGGTTGCGTGTGGCCAAAATCAACATCATACATAACCGGAACTTTTCTCAAGATAGGGTGTTTCGCTAAGATAAATTCTAGCTGTTCCTGAGTCATCCTTGACTCATCTTGGAAACGACCAACTACTAAGCCTTTAATCGTACCGCAGTATTGTAGCAGAGAAGTTAAATCGCGCGAAAAGATTTCTGGAGAAGATAATTCATCATCTTCCACAAACAAAATAACATCCTCAAGCGATCCTAGATATGGTGTTCCTTGTAATAAATTTAACGTACACAAGTTACCACCATAAACTGCTCCCTCCGCAGAACCTTCGTTATACACTTTCCATTCTGTATCACGGAAGCGACGATAGTCCTGTTCAATGTACCATTGATCATCACTCCAACGTTTGGATGGAGGTAAGGTGTATTTTTTCTCTTGCATTACACAATTGGAAAAGCATTCCGATTGATACACTTGCTCCTTTTCCATAGCAAAACTCGAAAAACTTGGTCCGGAATAGGTGATCAGTCCCGTCTTTTCTGTAATGGCTGTTGCAATTGCTGTAATGTCGCTATAGCCACAAAATACTTTCGGGTTTTTCGCAATCAAATCATAATCCAAGTATGGAAGCAATTCATTGCTGTTATATCCTCCAATGACAGTAATAATTCCTTTTACATCTGGATCACGAAACGCATCATGTAAATCTTTCACTCGATTTTCTATCGAGGTTGAGTGTTGTAAATCTGACTTGAAAATATGCTGACCAAAAGTTAACACAAACCCTAATGATTCTAGTGTCTTTGTTGCCTGTAAAATAACTACCTTGGACAAAATATTCGCACTTCTACTTGGTGCTACAATCCGAATGACATCACCTGGCTTTAACTTATTAGGCACTAACATAACAATCCCCTCTCGACATGAACTTGGCGAGCTATTCTCCCTGTATTTTCTATCTATTAATGATCTGAAATCGCGAGCGCTTTAACCCTTCAGACAAGATTGACAAATAAATAACGAAGTATTTAAAGTCTTCCTCATTAATTGGTTTTTCTTTTTCTAGCTTAGCATAATAAAACAACAGATCCAATATATGTTAACCATATTTTCCGAAATCTTATTATATGACTAAAATATGAAAAACGGATGTATTTTTCTCTATACCCGAAAACCTTCTATTATAAAAGTGAAATTAGTATAGGTATTTCCATCATCCCTAAACAAAGCATTCTATGTTAATATATAGTAATTAAGTAAATAATCAAAGGAGCATCCCTATGACGTTGCCAAAAATGATTGTCTTAGATTTAGATGGGACATTATTGGATTCAAATAAGAACGTATCTGGACGAACAGTCAAATTATTAACTGAACTGAAAGAAAAAGGAGTTCAATTGGTCTTTGCTACAGCACGCCCTCCGAGGGTAACCGTTTTTAAAGGAATTGATTTGACTACACTAGGTACACTCATTTTTTATAATGGCGCTTTATTTGATTGCGCTCTCACCAAAAAACAAATTCACTTCGGCATCCCACATAGGACAGCCCAAAAAGTGATCGATTATTGTAATGAATTAGATCCAGAGGCCAATTTAAGTGTTGAAATCAAAGACCACTGGTTTAGCTTTAAGCCTTTAGACTACCGAGAATTCATGCATGTAGACCACAATCCTGTTGTGATAGAACAAGAACACGTGTCTTCACAAGATTGCACCAAGATTTTGTTAACCGATTTTCCGTTTGCAAATCAACTCGTCACAACGTATCAAAATGAACTAAATGTTATCGTGACGGACCAAGGTCGACTTACTCAAATCATGGCGAAAGAAGCATCCAAAGAACAAGCCATTGCACATCTATTGAAAACTCATCAACTCGACTTTGATGACGTCCTTTGTTTTGGCGATGATTATAATGATTTAGGTTTGTTTCAAGCATGCGGTTATGCTGTTGCGATGGGGAACGCTGTCGATGAACTTAAAGAAATTGCGGATGAAGTCACTTCGAGTAATGACGAAGAGGGAGTAGCCAACGTACTTGAAAAACTGAAAAACCGTGAATGAAAAATTACATTCACGGTTTTTTTCACTTGTGATCAGCTTCGTAAATTATATCCGCTGACATTCTCGCTGTTTCAAAAACATTCATTACAGACCTTGTATGTTCTAGCAATTCATAACATTGTTGATAATCCTTTGATTCGTAAATCGCTTGAAACTCACCTAACTCATAATACAACAAGTTGTCATTTAGTTGCATGTTCACACTCTTTTCTTGACCATTGATATGAAGCACAACCTCACGACAACCATTTGCTCCACCCACTACATGGAGATACCCTTTTTCTCCTTGAATGACAACAAAGTTCAACCCATCAGCATCTTTGCTTCCTACACATTCTGCAATAAACTCAGGGTATTTCATCACTACAACACCTGAAGTATCAATCCCGTTTTCGTGTTTATTGGCTGTATAATTAACAGAATCAGGTTTTCCAAACATGTTTAAAACAAAATGGAGATTGTAAATGTTAATATCAGCTAATGCACCTCCAGAAAACTTTAAATTAAAAACATTAGGGGTTTCACCACTCAATAATTTGTTATATCTACTTGAAAATTGACTATAATTACATTGCACAAACTTTATCTGGCCTAGTTGTTCAAGATTATTCTTCATCCATTGATAATTAGGCAAATGAATCGTCGTGATCGCTTCGAACAACATCACTTGATTTTCTTTTGCTAATTCAATAATTTGCGCTGCTTCTTTTTCATTTGATGTAAAAGGTTTTTCACAAATAACATGCTTACCGTGTTTAATCGCATCTAACATGTATTGATAATGCAAACTATTTGGCGAGGCAACATAGATAACATCAATTGCTTCATCCTCATATACATCTGCTACATCGGTATAGATCTTTCCCACTTGATACTTATCTGCTAACGGTTGTGCGGTTTCTTTTCGCCGGGAATAGACTGCTTCACAGGTGACTCCTTCTCGTTCCTGTACAGCCGCTAGAAAAGTATCGACAATAAATCCTGTTCCAATCGTTGCTATTTTCAAACCCATTCACCTCGCTATTCACATGATACAACTACTTTAACACAAATTTTGAAGAACAGTCATGCGTATCCGTCTATTTTTTTATAGACAAATTCACGCTTCTTTGTAAAATGGTGTTTCTGATAAAAGTGTCTCGCGACCAAATTATCTACCCAATAATCTAGTTCCACCACATCAATGTTTCTCTCCTTCGCGAGCTCTTCAATATATCTTAATAATTCTGTTCCATATCCCTGTTTTCGCTTCCATGCAACAACACTTAATTGATGCACATAAATAGAATGGTACCCTTTAATTAAAGGGTTTTCTGGGTAATTGCGAATTTCGATCCATGCGTAACCTACCGCTTCCTCCTGATCATAAATTACGAGAAAAATAAATGCGTCATTATACATTAGCTCTTTAAATAATACTTGCATTTCTTCAAAGTTGTACGTATTAAAACGCTCCGGATATAACGCACAATGTAAATCATGGACAGGTTTATTTAGTTTTGCAATCAATTCATAATCGTTCGTCTGTTTTACTTTGATCGTATATCCCTCCATTTTCTCACTCACCATATACAAGAATATATACGCACAGAGCTAAACTTATGTTCTCATTCCCTCTTTATTCGTTGTGCGCAGCTGGTTTCTAATGGACAACCTTTACAAATTGGTTTTACTTTACAATGCCGCTTCGCATGTTCTACGAATAACGCGTGAAACTCATTGAATAAGGTCACGTCATTTGGCAATTCTTTTTCTAAGTGCTCACGAAATGCATCATAAGATTTAGGAAGATCATAGCCGAAACGAGCTAAAATTCTCCTTGTGTAAGCATCCACAACAAATACTGGTCGATGACAAGCATAAAGTAAAATCGAATCCGCAGTCTCTGGACCAATCCCGTGAACACTCAATAATTCATTACGTAAAGTTTCGGTATCATAGGTTTTTAATTGATCCAGATCATAATCATATCTTCTATACCATGCTAGAAGCGCACGCACCCTTTTTTCTTTGATTCGAAAAAAACCACTTGGTCGTATGTACTGTGCTAATTCCACTTCTGATAACTGTTCTAGCTTTTCTGGGGTTAGATAGGGACGCAACTGTTGAATTACTTTCTCCACATTTGTCCAGGAAGTATTCTGTACAAGAATCGCACCGACCATCATTTCGAATACCGTATTTGCCGGCCACCAGGATTGCGGTCCATAGTAGTCATATAGTTTCTTATATATTTCTAAATAAGAGTCCATAAAGCCAATCAGCCCCTCCCGCACATCCATTTATTAACTTAGATTTTACATGAAAAACACTGTTAGGTCTTAGTCATATGCTCTAATTTAAGAAATATCCTACTTGAAGCAACAATAAAGGGAACCTGCTGGCCAAATCAACCCCTTTTCGGACTGCTTTGCTTTGTTCTGGAGCATTGTTGGCCGAATCAACTCCTTTTTCGGACTACTTTGCCTTGTTCTGGAGCATTGTTGGCCGAATCAACTCTTTTTTCGGACTACTTTGCTTTGGCCTGGAGTATTGTTGTCCGAATCAACCCCTTTTTCGGACTACTTTACCTTGGTCTGGAGCATTGTTGGCCGAATCAACTCTTTTTTCGGACTACTTTGCTTTGTTCTGGCGCATTGTTGGCCGAATCAACCTCTTTTTCGGACTGCTTTGCCTTGTTAAACTGATTTCTATTTGGTGCCGGCATACCCTACTTCTATCATACAAAAAAAGCACTTTAAGGGCTCTCCCTCTAAAAAGTGCCTTTACATGTACGTTCTCTCGATTGTAATTAGTGCAAGGATTAGCAGAAATGGAATAAACGTTTTCGCAATATCGTAGCGATTTATATTGCGCTTTTCACGATACCTAAGCGTGCCAGTAAAACAACGCGCAGTCATTGCGTGATAAACGTGCTCAGCCCGATCTAACGATTTAATCAAAAGAACTCCGGTAAGTTGTCCATAAACTTTTATATTTCTAACGGAAATACCCCCTGAAAAAAAGCGAGATCTGGCAGCTAATTGCATTTTTTGAATGTCATCAAAAAACAAAAATACATAACGATAAGATAATAACAGAATGGTGATTATGATGGGAGGCACCTTAAGATGAGCGAGGCTATCCATAAAATCATCCACTGTTTGTGTATGCAACAAGATCGTCATCACTGTCATACAAGTCATTGCCTTTATGAAGATAAGTGCCGCAAACAAAATCCTACCAACTTCTACAGGGAAGCCACCACCCAAGATTAGCGGAATGGTCATTAGTAGTAGAAAAGGCAGGATTATTAAATACCTTTTCAATAATAAAATAACCGATACCCCCATAGAAAGAGCACCTAGGACTGCAATAAAAAATGCTAAGCATGCAAACGAAGTTGTTCTCAAGCTAACGACACCAAATATAAAGAGAACCACTGCAATTAATTTCGATCTTGCCTCCCAGGAGAGCGCCCATCCTTTTATTCCTTTTAAATCAGACTGAATATCTCCTTGTGATTTCGCCATTTCGATCACCACCTGAATATATAAGGAGAGTAACCCACTATTTTTTTGCTTGTTTCTTTTTTACGCAAACAAACGTTATCGCTGTGCCTAGCAACAAACCGATGACGAAAACAGCAACCATTGTTAAGGAATTGGTACTAGTTAGATTATCGTCTGCAGACGATGAAGTATCAACTAATAGTGTTGAAGTACGACCTATTAATTCATACTCTTCACCTTCAAGTGATCCAGCTTCTTCTGTTTCAACACTTGCTTTCATCAACCATTCTCCATTGGACTGAAAGTTAAATTCAAAAGTACCATCCTCAGCAGAAACGCCTTCTAAGTGTTCCCCTTTTGGACCATAAGCATTTAGCGTTACGTCTGGTATGGCTTCCCCTTCAAATAGAACACTTCCTTTTACTTTACCAGTCTTAAAATCAGCTAAACTCTCCTCTGTAACGATTTCTAACAGTAAACCAATAGGTTCATCTGCTGTTAAGTTTGCTCCACCCACTTGATGAGTTGCTTTTGCCATTTGAACGCTTAACCTAGTCTCTCCACCTCCTGGAGTATATGTACTCGGCATCCTATTTGCCCAAAACACATATTCCCCTTCTTCATCTGCATCCACAAAAGCTCTTGCTTGAACACCGATTTTTTCAAGTTCAAGCAGCTCTGTTTCTCCGTTCGGATAACGCACGTACAATTCATAATCTTCGTAGTTTGCTTGATCTAAGAAATCACGTAAATGCCCCCACATTACATCGACTTGCAATTCGCTACTAGCTTCATCCTCTTTTACTTGGATAAATAACTCGTGGGCAAATACTTTTGAGGGAATAAGTAATAACAAAATAAAAATAGTGAATATAAATGCCTTTTTCATTAGATGAATCACTCCTGTTCTTGTTTTTCCTTATCATTTCGAAAATAAAAAAAAGCAGCAATACATAGCAAAATGGACACTCCCAATAGCGCTCTGACTATGATCGGAACATCTGATTGCTCTTTTTCGATCTCATCCGACCATGTGGCCCGATGACCAATTCCATCGTCAGCAACAATTTGGTGAACAGTAATCGTAGCATCATAATACACATATCCATCTTCATCTACATATTCTTGAAACAAAATTACCCCCTCTTTGTCAAAGGCTGTGACAGATGCCATACCTGATTTTGTTCCATCATCATAACGCACCTCGATTGTACCGGGTTCTATTAATTCAACAATCATCCGATGTGCCAGAATCTGCTCAGGTTGAACAAAAAAGAATAGTAACAATGCGATTGCAAAGCCAACATATGTTGATAGTCCCCTCGCCACCTTAGCCCTCCTTATTAAATAAACTTGGTCGAACAGCATACAAATATTTCACCGAAAAACCTGTTAATAAACCTTCTAAAAGAGCAAGTGGTAAATAGGCGAAGAGCAGAATGTTCATAACGGAAAAGGCGCCTTCACCGTAGCGATGATCCGAAAAAAGCAGTAAAAAGACTAATAAAATTACCCCACCACAAACAGCAAGGAATCCGGCCAAAAAACCTTTCGTAAAAGATGCGATATTAGGAAAAAGAGAAGCAAGCCAATAAACAAACAAGGCAGGAATTGACATGAGCAATGTATTTGCCCCTAAAGTACTCAAACCTCCATGTTGAAACAGGGTTGCTTGAAGGATGAGGCCGATAAATATACCTAACGGTGCTCTCCTGCCAATAACTAAACCGAGAAACCCGCCGAAAAGTGGGTGAACAGAAGTGGGACCTATAGGAATGTTTAGCAGAGAAGAGACAAAAAAAGCCCCCGTAAGTAGACTGATCTTTGGTACCTCTTCTTCTTTTATTCCTTTTAATGCGTATGTAACAAGACCACCTGCGGCAATCGTAGTTCCTATTGCTATCGATACACTGAGTACACTATCTGCCACATGCATGTTATCACCACCTTTTCTGTTAATAACCTTATGGTGTGGAAAAGGAAAAAAGAACAGAAAACGGAAGAATCGACGATACCCGCGTCTACCTTTTTAACGACAAGATATAGAGGAACTAGATGGCTTTGCCGGCAACACTTTCCCATACCAAAAAATTTAAAAATCAAATATTGCACCACGTCATCCGACCATCTTACTAAATTCGACATTTTAATCATTCCTTTATTGATTATCTCACCCAACATGGTTAAAATAGTATTAAGAACTACTTTATAAATACGTTTACTAAAGAGGTGCATACAAATGATAAAGATAATCTTACTAGCTATATTACTCGTTCTAGTTGGATGCCAAGAGACACCGAGTCAATCTGCTACAGATGCAGGTGACAAAGCAACCTCTGAAACAGAACGCAATAAGGAACACTCTAGTAACGAAGACGAAATTGATCAAAATCATGAAGCTGAAGATCAAGAACAAGTTGATGATAATGAAGAGGAACAAGCAGATGATCAAAATACAGACGATGCATCATCAGAAGAACAAGAAACTGATACAACAGTAACTCCAGAAAATTCTGTTGAATTTGTAAAAGATCATATCCAAGCAGAAACTGGTGGAGTAGACTTTAATTATTTCTATGACGGTGAAGCAGACGATGGTAGATATCGCGTACAAGTTTTTGAGGTAGTGACGCACGAAAATGGCGATACCCACACAGCAACATATGATTGGTTTCTCGTCGATCCAGAGACTGGAGAAGTAACAAGTCTTTTTGACGAATAATGTTTATTTAGCAGACGCAGATGCGTTTGCTTTTTTTGTTTTCCTATTGAACCCTTCTAACATTCTCCCCATTGCTTTTCTTACCCATTTTATCTTTTTCTTGAAGTTGGTTTATTTTTGATAAAAACAAGGAATGATTAATTTAATAAGCTTATTAGAAAGGATGGTTATTTTGACGGAGAAGAGAGGGTTTCGCTTTCTTATATTTATGGTGTTATTTTTCACACTGATCTATCTCTTTCATTTAACAGGGTTCGTTTTTCGGCCAATTGGCTCCGTACTCGCTTCTCTAGCCGTACCTATTATTGGTGCCGGATTTCTCTATTACATTACCAATCCACTTGTTGGTTTGCTTGAACGAGTAAAAGTACCTCGTATTTTAGGTATTATCATTGTTTTTCTTACCCTCATAGCGGTTATCTTCTTTAGTATCTATTTTATTTTTCCAGTAATTCAAAGACAGTTTGAAAGTTTAATGGAAAATGTCCCAGCTATGGCGGAGTCATTAGAGGATATATTTACGATGTGGCAAAATCGCAACGATATTATTCCAGAAGGTATACAGAATGCTTTGGATAATTTTATCGACAATTTGGGGGGCTATACCGAACAAGTAGCTACGTCTATATTCCAGTTTATCGGGTCGGTATTTAGTTTTCTATTCTCTTTTGTACTAATCCCTTTCTTTCTATTTTTCATGCTCAAAGATAGAGAAAAGTTCATTCCGTATCTTACAGGTTTTTTCAGCGAATCGAAAGGAGAAAGTTTAGGACGACTATTAAAAAGCGTCAACCATACACTTGGGTCATTTATTCAAGGACAGGCACTCGTTAGTTTAAGTGTCGGGATTATGTTGTTAATTGGATATTTAATTGTAGGTCTTGATTATGCGTTGGTTCTTGCAGTTTTCGCGTTAGTGATGAACCTTATCCCCTATATCGGTCCTTGGTTATCCGCAATCCCCGCTGTAGCAATTGGTTTCTTTCAAGACCCAATGGTTGGTGTTTGGACCGCTGTAATAATGATTGTTGCGCAACAAATTGAAAGCAACATCATCGAGCCAAACGTGATGGGAAGAGTGCTAAGCGTGCATCCACTAACTGTTGTCGTAATTATCCTCGCTGCAGGAGCGCTTTTCGGTTTTATCGGATTTATTTTTGCTGTACCAGCATACGCGGTTATAAAAACAGTCATTACTCATTTTTATGAAGAATACAAAAAAACACAACCAGTTGGCAAGAAAAATATATGGTAGCAACTCAAGCTCGTTTAGGGCTTGAGTTTTTTCGTGATAAAGTGAAACTTCAATCAGTGGGTGTTTTTTAGTTTTTTCCCCACTGATTGTTAGATGAACCATTCGGGGTGCTAGCGCCCTTTACTCCCACTTAAACCACTTGCTTTTCTCGTTGTTTTGAAGTGGGCGTCTTACGGCGGTTGCTGCGGGATAAAGGAAGAGGAATTCCTTTTTTATCAAAAAAAATAGCACATACTATGTTAGTTCGTGGTAAAATATGCTTATATAAAGTGAAACTTCAATCAGTGAAAGTTTTGGTTATTCCCCCACTGATTGTTAATTGAACCATGCGGGGTACTAGTGTCCGTTACTCCTGCTTGAATAAACTTGAGTTATTTTCTGTTTGTTTAGAAGTGGAATCTTACGGACCATTACCCCAGGATAAAGGACTTATATTATGACAAAACGAATTAAAGATCAATTAATCATTCTAACATTTATCATTTTTTTCATTATTACTCTTAGCATGCTTAGTTTCATCCATCATAGCGAACATGACTACCGAATACTTGGTGATGATGTTGTGTCCCTAAATAATAACTGGAAAATCAGTACAGAAAATCTAGCTGGTCAGTCTATTGATCTACCTGCTGATTTAGATCTTGACCGCAACACAATGTTCCGAGCAGAACGAACTTTACCTAATTTACCTAAAAATTATGACCATGTCCTTGTTCGATCACAGATGCAAGATGTGACCGTTTCTTTAAATGGAGAAGTTATTCACCAGAAGATACATGATCGCTCTGGTATTTTACGCGAACCACTAACAAGCACATGGGAACTCATTTATCTTCCTGATAATAGTGAAGGGAATGTACTTGCCATTGAGTTACTTTCTGAAACTGACTATTTTTCTGGTCTGATGAACGACGTGAAAGTCGGAACATCAGATGGACTGATCATTAGTATTTTTTTCGAAGAATGGTTAGGTCTTTTTGTATTTTTGCTTCTATTTAGTGCTGGTATGATTTGTATTGTAATTTCTTTTACAAACAAGCTATTTCCAGATAACCGCGTACTCTACATAGGATTAACAGCTATAGCGGCTAGTCTTTGGATATTATCAGAGGCAAGACTACTTCAATTTATTACAGGAAACCCTTTTTTGATTGGTTCGATCAGTTTCTTAATGATTCCTATAATGGGTGGACTAATAGCACTTTATATTAAAGAAGCCATTACTAAACGCTATCAAGTGCTTTTTCAGTTTTCAGCTGTATTTCACTTTTTAGCAGTGATGATAATCTTAATTTTACAACAACTAGGTATCAGTCCATTTATTCAGTCCTTACAATATCTTTTAATTACCATTGTATTGATTGCTCTTATTGAAATGACGTTGCTTTTAGTCGAGTGGATTAAATATAAGAATACCTATGTCAAGCGTCTGTTTCACTATTTTTTGATTATTCTTGTCTCCCTTCTTTTTGAAACATTTCAGTTTTACACCGAACAATTTCATTCACTATCTTTATACTTGCGAATTGGATTGCTATTGTTCTTTACGCTTATGTTATGGGACTGCTACAACTATATAAGTTTTACGAGGGAGCAAGCAAGGGAGAGAAAGCTATTAAAAAAACTAGCTTTTAAGGACCTCGTGACAGGTGGATTGAACCGAACAGCTTATGAACAAGACCTACAAAGTCATTTACAAACTTCACTAGATCCGTTCCGCTTTATTCTTTTTGATTTAAACAATCTTAAATATATTAACGATTACTTTGGTCACACCAAAGGAGACCAAGCCATTAAAGCAGTACATGATGCAATAAAAAACACGATCGATAGGAAAAGTAAGTGTTATCGAATGGGAGGAGATGAATTTTCCGTCCTTTCGTCGAACACGTGTGAAGATCATTATAAACAAGTTATTCAAACAATCCGAAAACATTTAAAGCAAGTGGAACAAGAATTGTGCATTCCACTAGATGTCGCAATTGGGAGTGACCTCTATCTCCAAGAAACGTGGAGGAATTACTCGGATTTCTATCACCATGTAGATCAATTGATGTACAGTGATAAGAAGAAGAGGAAAGAAATTACTGATGCCTTATAAAGTGAAACTTCAATCGGTAGGTATCCCCCACTGATTGTTAGCCCTAAAGGATGACCTAAAGGCCCTTGAACCATTCGCGGTGTTAGCGTTCGTTACTCCCACTTAGACAACTTGCTTTTCTCTTTGTTTTGAAGTGGGCGTCTTACGGACGGTTGCTCCGGGATAAAATAAAGCTTCAATCTGTAGGTATACCCCATACTGATTGAAGTTCCACTAAATGCAAACGATGTCTCAAATTATACATTTTTCAAAATTGAAAAAGGTATAAAATAAAAATTCAATTCATAAGAGCATTTCGTTTTCTCTACATCATTGCTATTGACCATTCACATATCGCGGTTACCTTCCACTAAAAAAACATGTATACCCTCGCTCCGCCAACAATCTTACAAACGCGTGCATAACTGCTATTTATGAAATAACCCCGTTTTCATTTCTCCCAAATACCAAATTCATCTTTTTTCAGACAAAATAAAACAAAAAAGAAAGCGTTTACAATGTAAATGTTTGGTGGTATAATTTAGTTGATTTTAGTGCAATCGATTGCATTTTAAGTTCCGTTATTGAGAAAAACACTCAAAATCCTTCCATGAATAATAGACGGATAGGAAAATGCCTTCTCTCCCTATAGAGCGATTGCCTTAATCAAAAATCTCATGAAACAGGAGTGGTGAAAATGAAAAGACGGGTAGTGTTAGCTTTAGCAGGTTTAATTACTTTTGTATTCTTAATGACTGGTTGTGCCTCTGACGTGGTTAACGAAAGTAACAGTTCTGACAACGGCGGAGCGAATGCTGGCAATACTGATTCGAACGGGAACGCTTCTAATGTTGAAGTAGATATCTATCAATTCAAAGTTGAATTTAGGGATCAATTCGAAGAACTAATTCGTTTGTATATGGAGGAAAATGAGAATGTTCAATTCAGTGTACAGACCGTTGGTGGTGGTAATGACTATGCTGCTTCTCTTAAATCACAGATGGCTTCTGGCAACGAACCAGTAATCTTTAATATTGGAGGACCAACTGAATTAGAGGAATATCGAGAGTATTTAACAGACCTTTCCGACACAAATGCCGCTTCGTTAGCACTTGATGGAACACTTAATGGTGTTGAAGAAAATGGTGCAGTTTATGGTTTGCCTTTTGCCCAGGAAGGTTACGGACTAATTTATAATAAAGAGATTTTTGAACAAGTCGGTATTGATGCTACAACATTAACCACTTTCGAGGCACTTGAAGAAGCCTTTACTAAAATCGATGAGAAAAAGGATGAGTTAGGACTTGATGCTGTTCTTGCCTTACCTGCATCAGAGTTATGGGTGTTGGGAAATCACTTAGCTAATCATTATATCGCACCAGAATTCGATAATAATATTTTAACAGCTTTTGAGGCGGATTCTATTTCTTTTAAATATAGTGATCAGATGAAGAGAATGTTAGATATTCAAAATAAATATTCTGTTCAACCAGTCCTTAGCCTTGATTATTCCATGCAAGTCGAGCAATTGTTCTCCACTGGAAAAGTTGCGGTTATTCAACAAGGAAACTGGATCTATCCAACCGTGCAACAAATGGATGAGAATTTTGCTTCAAACGGAATCGGGATGATCCCTATGCCATTTGAAGGCGAATTTGAAGACCATCTCCCTGTTGGTGTACCTCAATATTGGGTTGTTAACCAAAATAGTTCCGATGAACAAATCCAAGCTGCGAAAGACTTTTTGGACTGGATGTATACCTCGGACACAGGAAAAGATTTTGTGTTAGATGAGTTTAAATTCATACCAGCTTACGACGGTTATGATGCCGATAGAATAGCAGATCCACTCTCGCAAGATGTCTATAAGTATTCTGTTGCCGGCCAAACAATTGGCTGGACGTTTACTGCAACACCAGTAGGATGGAACGAAGATGTACTCGGAACGGAATTCCAAAAATACTTATCTGATCATACCTCATGGGATGAGGTATTAGAGGCAGCTAAGGAAAACTGGGAGAACTCAAGACAATAGTGATATCGACAAAGTGACTAACAAACAATAGGTCTGATTGTTAGTCGCTTTGTTCCACAAATTGGAGGGTCAGCTCATGCGTAATAAAGAAATCTCTTTTTGGCTTTTCGTGCTTCCGGCCTTATTTGCGTTAACAGTAGTTGTGTTTTTCCCTTTCTTCTATGGATTTTATTATTCGTTTACTGATTGGAACGGTCTTACTGCAACCACATTTTTAGGTTTAGAAAATTATATTGCAGCATTCCAAGATAGCAGATTTAAAGATTCGATCGAGTTTACCATTAAATTCGCAATAGCCTCCATTATTTTGGTTAACATACTTGGTTTAGGTCTCGCTGTGTTGGTTACCCAAAAAATAAAAATTAGTAATGGATTAAGAACGATTTTCTTTATGCCAAATTTAATCGGTGGGTTGATTTTAGGTTTCATTTGGCAGTTCATCTTCATTAGTGGCTTTGATGCCGTTGGACGACTGTTGAATTTACCATTTTTACAGGGGTGGTTATCTACTCCAGAAACGGGTTTTTGGGGATTAGTTATATTAAATGTTTGGCAGTATGCAGGTTACATCATGGTCATTTACATTTCATATTTACAAAGTGTACCAGAAGAGTTAGTGGAAGCCGCTGAGATTGATGGAGCTAATATATTCCAGCGTTTCTGGCGGGTGAAATTCCCTTTAGTAGCTCCTGCTTTTACAATTAGTTTATTTCTAACTTTATCAAACGCGTTTAAACTATACGATCAAAACTTAGCTTTAACTAATGGAGGACCATTCGGTTCAACAGAGATGTTAGCTATGGAAATATACAAAACTGCTTTTTTCAGATATGAAATGGCATATGCGCAATCAAAAGCCGTCATCTTTTTTATCCTTGTTGCCGTTGTAGCATTGACACAAGTTTACGTCAATAAGAAACGGGAGGTAGAATTATAATGTTTAAACAAAAGCATCGCTCGAAATTTTTGTTCAGCTTAGTAGGCATACTGTTAGCTTTACTATGGTTATCTCCCTTTTACTTAATGCTTGTAAATGCGTTCAAATCTAACTTTGAAATTTTTAATAGTGTATTAGCTTTTCCTGAAACATTCATGTTTGATAATTTTAAGCAAGCTTTTATTGATCTTGATTTTATAAACGCCTTAACAAATTCCCTTATTATATCGGTGGGCAGTATCTTGTTGATTATCGTTTTTTCCTCGATGGCCGCTTATGCCTTGTCACGGAATAAGAGCAGATTAAGTGGTGTGATCTTCTTAGTCTTTGTTGCAGCAATGTTGATTCCATTTCAATCGGTTATGATTCCACTAATCTCTATTTTTGGTAGAATAGACATGTTAAATACGTATGGATTACTGTTTATGTATTTAGGATTTGGCTCGAGTTTATCGATCTTTCTCTACCATGGTGCGGTTAAAGGAATCCCTGTGTCACTTGATGAAGCTGCGATGATAGACGGCGCGTCAAGGTGGACGATCTTCTGGAAAATCATTTTTCCGATGCTAAAGCCGATTACAATAACTGTGATGATCTTAAATGTAATTTGGATTTGGAATGACTATTTGCTCCCTTCACTCGTATTAAGTCAGGAGTATGCAACCATTCCGTTAAGAATGTTTTATTTCTTTGGACAATACACCAAACAATGGCACCTTGCTCTTGCAGGACTTACTATAGCAATAATTCCGGTCATTGTTATTTATTTCTTTGCTCAGAGGCATATCATCAAAGGGGTTGCTGACGGGGCGGTTAAATAATACAAAGGTACCTGATACGATACGGGAATTTTCATCCACGTAGCGTACCAGGTACCGAAACTCACATGTTACTTTGCTTGTAATTCAATTAATAAATCTTTTTCTTTTACATTTTCTTGCTCAATAATCTGAAGATCAAATTCCTTAGCGTTTGTCACGACAACAGGTGTAGTTAATGAGTAACCTGCTTCTTTGATCTTTTCCTGATCGAATTCAATCAGTAATTGCCCGCGTTCCACACGTTGTTCTTGTTTAACGTGTGCTTTAAAGTGCTCACCCTCTAATTGAACGGTATCCATACCAACATGAATTAAAACTTCAGCACCTTCATCAGAGGTAATTCCGATTGCATGATTCGTAGGGAATAGCGTTGTAACAACACCTGATACAGGTGCATAAACTTTTCCTTCTTCTGGTTCAATCGCAACTCCTTTACCAATTGTACCTGATGCAAACGCGTTATCCTCAATCGAAGAAAGAGTTTTAACTAGCCCTTTAAACGGGCTTGTAATGATATCATTTTTCACATTTCCCTTTTTAGGGTCTTCGGAAACTCCCCCCGCATTACCCTGAGTAATTGGAGATTCTTCTTCCTTTTTATTGATTTGACCAAACATCCAAGTTAATGCGAATGCTAATAAAAATCCAAATACAGAAACAAATGCTGCGGCCATAAATCCTGCATCAAATCCGTCTGGCGAGATAAAACTTGGGAATTGGAAAACTCCCATACCACCCATTACATAACCAGTTGTTCTAAAGAAACCTAAAATACCCCCAGTGATTGCTGATGAAATTAACGTAATGATAAACGGACGTTTAAGTGGTAAAGCAATCCCGTACATTCCCGGCTCTGTTACGCCAAAAATGGTTGATATGAAAGCAGGTGCACTTAGTGTCTTTAATTTCATATCATTAGATCGAATCCACACAGCAAGAATCGCTCCCGCTAATGCCCATGAATGCCCAAACATAGGCGCTAAAATTGTGTCGTAACCTTGAACTGCAAAATTATTAATTGCAATTGGTACAAGACCCCAGTGCAAACCAAACATTACAAACACTAACCAAAAACCACCCACAATAATACCCGCAATCGTAGGGCTTAAATCATACGTAAACGCTGTAAATTCCCCGAGAAGCTGGCTTGCCCATGTCGCTATTGGACCGATCACAATAAAAGTTAATGGAACAATAATCAATAAAGTAAACATGGGAACCAAGAACATTTTCACTACTGATGGAACAACATTTCTAAAGAATTTTTCTAGTTTTGCTCCAAAGAATGCAGCAATAATAATTGGAATAACAGACATAGAATAGGTCATCAAAATAACCGGAATTCCTAAAAATTCAATGTAAACAGGCGATTCAAACATTGTACCTGTAAACAATGTGTATAGAGGATCTGATGCTGCCGGGATCCCTTCAAGCGCCGGATAAACAAGCGCCATCGCAATAACCATACCTAAAAATGGCGTTCCTCCAAACTTCTTCATCGCAGTATAACCTAGCAAGACTGGCAGGAAGTAAAAGAGCGCATCACCCGTTGCTTCTAAAATCTGATACGTTCCACTCGCTTCTTCAAAAACATTTGTTGCAATGAACAAAGCATTTAACCCTTTGATCATACCTGATGCTGCTAACACACCAAGAATCGGTGTGAAAATCCCAGCAATCATATCGATAAAACGATCAAACAAACTACCTCTTTCTCCTGATTCTTCTTCATTATCACTATCGGCTTGGAAACCACCAACTTCTGTTACTGCTTTATAAACATCAGATACATGGTTACCAATTACAACTTGATATTGGCCACCACTTTTCATCACCGTTACAACACCATCCATATTTTTTAACACATCGGTGTTGGCTTTATTCTCATCTTTCAATTTGAAGCGCAGTCGCGTAACACAGTGAACAACACTTCTGACGTTCTCTTTGCCGCCGACATTTTCAATGATGTCTTTTGCTAATTGCTCATATTTCATCTTCAACACCCTTTCAATCTTTTATGGAATTTCGAGAAATAAAAAACCTGAATCAATCACAGAGACACACACGTGTAGTGTCCTTGGATCGATTCAGGTTATGCCCAAATTAGGTAACATTCCTAAATATTTACTATTAAATTATCGTGCGTTAATTAATTAACACCTTCACTTTATCATGACTTATTTTCTATGTCAATAAAAAAATAAAACGTTTTCATTTTTGTGTTTCGGAAAATTTTGGTATATATTAGTTAACCTATTCACTTACTTTTTGAGCTTAGTTTATATGTATCTGGCGCTTTTGACGAGGTTAGGGCTGTTTTTTGGGGGCAACCTAGGTGAGATCGCACTTCTTGACGAGGTTAGGGATTTTTTTCGGCCCAACCTCGGCGTATCTTGCACTTTCGACGAGGTTAGGGCTCTTTTTTCGCTCCAACCTCGGCGTATCTTGCACTTTCGACGAGGTTAGGGCTTTTTTTTGGCTCAACCTCGGCGTATCTTGCGCTTTTGACGAGGTTAGGACTCTTTTTTCGCTCCAACCTAGGCGTATCTTGCACTTTCGACGAGGCTAGGGATCCTTTTTCGCTCCAACCTCGGCGTATCTTTACATCAGGAGAATATAGGTTTATTGATAAAAAATAGTGTAAACTCCATCACCAACATAACAATTTCTTTTAATCAATATGAAAATATGATTTTTTACTGCAACTCACCAATTTCACCTTCTTTTTAAGCACTCTTATGCATGAGTGTTTCGATACAATCCCACCACAAAATTCATAAAATTTTTGCGTAGTAAATGTTTCGTCTGGAAAAAGTATACGAAATTCTTGGAACGCTCTTATTATTCCATCATCAATACGTTCAACGTAACCACAAGTTTCACAAGCTAATTCTGTAATTGTTTTTCTAATGAATTCAGATCCGCAATCTGGACACATTATACCTCTTTTTAATTGTTCAAAACTATATTTCGGTAAATATACATTTCGTGATTTAGGTATCTGTTGCAACAAAAGATATTCTACAATTTTCTTATCTTTAGCTAATAGATGATCTCCAGATAATTTTTTGAGGAACCGAGTTAGTTGTGGATAAAAAATAATTGGATAGGTTGGTGAGGCATGATATAAAACAAACTGAGGATTTATAAATACAAGCAAAGCTTCAACTTCTATGTTAATTTTTGCTTTCTGAAGGATTTGTCGAAGAACCGTTTCTGTTCTTTTTAATTGAAGCAGAGGATTTTTTATTTCATTATTTGTTGCCCTTGAATACCACCTGTCTACCTGAATGTAGTAATCACCTTCGTAGTTCTTGATTTCGATCATATATAATTTCCCTTGATTGATCAGGATCGAATCGATTTGAATTTCTGTGTGATTATTTTCGAGCAACAAATCGTTTAAAACCAGGCAATTAATATTTGCATCACTTACCATTTGATCAAATTGACATTCTCCTGAATAACCCTGCCTCAAATTGTTGTAGTAGCGCTCGTCATCTGTGGATAAGTTCATTCTTGTGGACAAACTGTGTAACAATGATAATGCGTGTGGTTCTCTTCTTGATTTTTGTACATCCATTTACATTCCCCTTTCTATTTGCACTCCTTTAACAAATATTGTAACTAGCAATATGCTAAGTTTCAAGCTTTTTCGTTTATTCCGTTACTAATTCATAATTCACAATATGACCACTATGAGGTAAGTAGTCTATCCGATATTTTTCTCCAATCTCTGGCTTAAAACCCCAAGGATTTCTTCTATACTCCTCTCCATTTATTATAATAATGTTATAACCACCTGGAAAATGAATATCTTCAATGGTGCCTTCTATCTCATATGTCTCACCTGTAATAGCGTTTTTGAGGTCCATATACGGCATAGTCACTGAATTATAGAAACTAACTAAAAAGAAAGGCGTTAGCAAAATAACAAAGATCCACCAAGCTTGATGCAGTTTTTTTCTCTTAAGATTAATCACCGTATAAATAAGGCCGAACAAAACAAGCAAAATTAACGTTGTATGAAAAAACAAACCAAGATAATAATACGTCACTTTTTTACACCCCTTTTATTTTCTGGAAATTCACGCACTTTATTTATTCGATGTTCGACCTAGCACAACCAACGTGATCACATTTAATAAGATGGTGCTAATTAGAAGAACACCCGAAACAACAACTACTCCGCCTACTGTATCCATTATTGCCGTCCAATCTTCTATGTGAACTAGATAAGAAATATTCACTAGTTGAAAATATAAGGCCACAGAACACGCACTTAGGCTCATAACAAAAAAATATGTCCGTTTTCTAAGGCTGACCTCTCTTTGTGAGATTAGCAGTACGATTGGAAAAGTCCAAGCAAGTAAACCAAGAATAAGACTACCTATATTTAGAAATATAATCATAACTTTCATCACTCCTTTAGAAATAATCTTTCATAAGCCCTTTCATCCACTGAGGAACATAGGTATTATCTCTCGTATCGAACTCAGCAATATAAGGTTTTATATCCAAAATTGGGGTGTTATTATTAGCATCAAGACCTTTCACTGTCATAATACTTTTTTCTATTTTTTTAATTTCCACCACTGAGACACCTATTGGATTTGGACGATACTTGGTACGCTGTGAAAACACTCCTACTTCTGGTATGTCTGCTCTATCTCGTGGTCTTTTTATCATTGACTTAGCTTCCCCACTGTGGAATTGATCCATATAGAATATTACAATAGCATGAGAATATTCTTCTAAACCTAGCAAACCTTCTTGATATTCTCTCTCCAGATGTATTTCAGCAGTTACTTCTCCCCAGCCTGTATATGCTTTTTCGTTAACCAAAGAATGTACGATACCTATTTGTTTTACTAAATAAGATGATGGTTCCATAGACATTCTCCTTTTAAAATATTTCGAGTTTTTCTTTGTTTACACATCTTTTACTATCAAATAATACGATTCCTCTTACCAAATTCTATAAGACTCTCATAGGAGTCCCCTTCCAACCCTAGCACTTTACAAAATGCAGGTTCTGTTTTATATCCTTGCACCTTCAACGAGATTACTTTTTCTTTTATCGTTGGTTGTTGAGTTATTATGAAATTTTCAATGATCATATGTAAATATGCATATTGTTTGGTAACTAAGTGGGGTTGACCAAACAACTCGAATTCAAAACCATCATAATAAAAGTTTGCTTTTGATACAGGATTATCACGAATGATTGTATTTTTATATGTAAAATTCTCTGTATCCTGATATAAAGACTTTATTTGCTTTTCAAATGGCGTAGGATCAAAAACTTCCATGATAATATCCAAATCAGATCCTGGTATATCAATTCCGATAGGCACCGTCCCGCATAGAATTGGATTATATGCAGATAAGTCTTCTATTATCCCCAAATTATTAATTGCTTCATAGGCTTTCTTTTGTACTTTATTGCCATTTTGTAAATAATCAATCGTTTCAAACATTTGAACTCTCCCTGTCCTACTTCTAAATATAATTTAGTCATTTTTTTAAGCTTACCACGATCCATTTCCTAAAATCTTTTTCCCTTTTAGACTAACCATAGTAAATAGAGGTCACACCACACGAATGACTATAATTTTTCAGCACAGTGCCTTGTTACACTATGTTTCTTCACTACGTGCTTAGGAGCAATACCGATATCTTGTTACATATCATATATATCTTATCACTTTTTTCCATATTATTCATTATATCTCTTATCAATCAAATCATTTTTGCTATTATTAATAAATAACAAAGCCAGTCATCGGACCAACTTATACGAACCTAAAAATATTTTTCGTTAAAAATAATCGAATTAACATATTATTTTAATAATATTTTTAAACTATCTTGTCCTTACCTATTTGTTATAGTATATTTAAGATGAATTCTTGTCCGTACATTACGTGAAAATGTAAACGCTTTCTAAATGATTGTTACTTTGCTCAAAATGAAGGGAGGTTACTATTTTTCTAGCGTTTTATTTTTTGAATGTATGATATAGGCAAGATGTTATTCAAAAGGAGGAAAAAGAATTCATGAAACGTTTTCTAGCAATTTTCTTAGTATTCTTGCTTTTGTTTCCAACATCAACGCTTTCAGTACTTGCGAGTGAATTAGCAACGACTGAATCAACACCTAGTTTAGAACCGACTGCGTATTATCCGTTAGATGGTGATCTTTTAGATTCCACAAGCTCAAACGATGCCGGGATACCATGGCGGAGAGAAGAAGCAGGTGTTTCCGACTGGGGGCCTGTTGACGGTTACACTTTTGAGTTTCATGAAGAGGGAAGAAATCAAGCTGTATATTTTGACGGAACTACAGGTATCAAATTAGCAGATAATTTAATCACTAGTGATACTTATTCGTATTCTCTCTGGCTAAAACAGACAGCTGATATCGACGAATACACAAGCGCACTTTATACAGGAATTATCGGGAGACGTTCAGGGATTTCGCCAGCTATTGGTGGTAGAGGGGAAATCATCTATCAAGTGGAGACTGGTCCAGCTCAAGAGACTGGATTGCCAGAAGGTTATCACTATGCCCAACTACCAGAAAGCTATACTCCATACGAGTGGAGCAATATTTTTGTAACTGTAGATAAAGGGAAACTTACTTTTTATCTAAATGGGGAAAAGACAGGAGAAATAGACAATGTACCAAACATATATGAAGGTTTACATTCTGACTTTTTACTAGGATTTAATCCATTCCCTGACCGTTATTATGTGGGATACATGGATGAAGTAATGTTCTTTGATGGAGAAGCTTTAACAGTTGATCAAATCGAATCTTACTATCATGCTGTTGTAGAGGGATTTCATCCTGTTGAAGAAGATGACGAGGGGGATGAAGATCAATCAGGCGAAAGAATCACTAATGATCAAGTTCCTAACTTACCTTCACGACCAGACATACCTGAATTTACAAACGTAAGCGTGCATGACCCTTCTATCCTTACAGCAAATGGGAAGTTTTATGCATTCGGAACACATGGTGAAGCAGCTAAATCTGATGATTTAATGAATTGGGAACTGTTCACCAATGGCTACACCACACCAGGAAATGTGTTATTTGGTGATTTATCTGAAAATCTCGCTGACGCTTTTCAGTGGGCAGGCGAAGATGATGCGGATAGTAGAGGTGGTTTCGCTGTTTGGGCACCAGAAGTATTTTTCAATCCTGATTACAAATGGGATGACGGTACCACTGGCGCTTATATGAATTATTATAGCGCTTCGTCAACTTATATTCGATCTGTGATTGGCTATGCAGTTGCGAAAGAGGTTGAAGGACCATATGAGCATGTTGATACACTAATCTATTCTGGTTTTACGAATCATGAAGCATATGATAACAATAGTGATGTGAACAAGCATTGGGAAAATACGAACATAAAGCAATTAATCGAGGATGGAGTAATCGACAGCGTGCGCTCTGGTTGGTTTAACAATAGTGGCGGTTACAACAACACCTACTTTACCAACGCGATAGATGCCAATCTATTCTATGATGAAGATGGTACACTATGGATGACTTACGGTTCATGGTCTGGTGGTATCTTTATTTTAGAAGTCGATAAAGAAACAGGTCAAGTACTTTATCCAGGGGAAGATGGAGAAACAGAAGACGGTCGAATGATTGACCGGTACTTCGGAACGAAGATTTCAGGTGGTTACACAGGATCAGGCGAGGGACCATATGTTGAATATAATGCTGAAGATGGTTATTACTACTTGTATGTAACTTACGGTTGGTTAGAGGCAGATGGAGCTTATCACATGAGACAGTTCCGTTCTGAAAACCCAGATGGGCCTTACGTTGGTATTGCGGGAGAACCAGCTGTATTACCAAATAGAGAGGCAGGAAACGCTTCATTTGGCAACAAATTAACTGGTAATTTCCTATTCAAACGCGAGCCAGGCGATCCTGGCACTGGTGACGGATATGGCTATGTATCACCAGGTCATAACTCTATTTATACCGACAAAAAAACGAATCAACAATTTAATGTATTCCATGCACGTTTCCCAAATCGTGGGGAGCAACACGAAGTTAGAGTTCATCAAATGTTTATGAATCAAGAAGGCTGGCGTATAATGGCACCACTTCGCTATGCTGGCGAAACATTAGATGCAGCAATCAACACTGACGATATTATTGGTTCCTATAAATATTTGAATCATGGCAAAAATAACTCAACAGAAATCGTTGAATCAGAATTAATCGATTTGCATGCTGATGGAACGATTTCAGGTGCAGTTACCGGGACTTGGGAACGTGACGGTTATTATGCAACACTTACGATTGGAAACCAAACGTATGATGGCGTTTTTGTAGAGATGTGGGATGAAGTAAGTAGTATGTGGTTAATGACGTTTACTGCCCTATCAGATCAAGGTTTCTCTGCATGGGGTATTCAACACCCTATGAAAGCCGCTACAGACGAGGCAATTGTCGAACTGGTTGCAGATCAAATTGAACTACCATCAACAACATTTTCAGATCTAAACTTATTAGCAAACGGATCAAAAGGAACTGTGATTAACTGGAGTTCTTCAAATCCTGACGTAATAAGTACAACAGGTAAGGTGACAAGACCCGCAACAGGAGAGCCTGAAGCAACAGTTACCTTAACCGCAGAGTTTGTGTTAAATGATGCATCGAAAACAAGTTCTTTTGAAGTGACAGTAATTCCTTATCAAACACCTGCATTACAAGCACATTATCGCTTTGACGGGGACTTGTCTGATGAAACAGGGCAATTTGATGATGGTATCATTGTAGGTAATCGCTCAGATAAAATAGGTGAGGGGCAAGTGTCCTTTAGAGAAGGCCGGTTTGGAGAAGCACTTTACTTAGACGGATCCTCTGGTGTCGTACTTCCTAATGATTTATTAAAAGATGATCATTTCTCAATAGGCTTTTGGTTTAATCCAGAAGAATTAAACAATTTTACCCCGTCATTATTTGTGATGCAAGATGACGATAACTGGTTTACTGTTAACCCTCGTGGGTGGAACAATGAAATTTTATTATGGTCTAGAGTTATCGAACCACGGGAAACATGGTTCGATGGTATTACTGGACAAACAGCCCAGGTTGGCGAATGGCAACATGTTGTTCTTACCAATGAATATGGACGCGTACGTATCTATGTTGACGGAGAACGTGTAGCTTCCGCCAACAACTTTAATCAAGTTGTAAATGGCGAGGCGTTAACCATTGCTCTTGGTGTAAACCCATTTGACACAGCGTTCAAGGGGCTCTTTGATGACCTTGTTATCTATCAAGCTCACACGCTATCAAGTGAAGATGTTCAAACGCTTTATGGAGGTCAAATTCCCGAAGTAGGTGAAGTTGATCCAACAACAGCACACTTCACTTTTGACACAGACCTTAGTGACATTACAGGTAACCATCCAGAAGCAACCGTTACTGGAAATCGTTTGGATAATACCGGTGGAGCGATTGATTTTAGTCAAACCGGCGTTAATCAATCGATCTATTTTGATGGAGAGTCAGGAGTTAATCTTGGCACAGGCCTAATTACTGGTTATGAATACAGTGTTTCCTTCTGGTTAAAACCTGAAGAATTACTCGACTTCACAACCACTTTCTTTGGTGCCCAATCCGGGTCAAACTGGACCAGCTTTTTACCAGGCGGATCACATGGTGGTGGCGTTACTAAGTTATGGTCAGGCGAAAACTGGTATGATGCCAATCTAGACTTTATGATTGAATTAAATGAGTGGACACACATTAGCTATACCGTTGATAACGGAGACCTTAATATCTATGTGAATGGCGAGCTAGCTTTTCATGGCGAGGACTTCCCAAACGTATTCACTAATGATCAAGCAGTGTTTGGTTTAGGTGTGAACTACTGGGACGTACCTTACAAAGGATATATTGATGAACTGATTATTTATGATGATCATGTTTTATCTGTCAATGATGTTAGAGCATATTATAACAAAACACTTCCGTTAATTGATCTTCAGGATTCAGATGATGAAACCACTGATCCAAGAGTTAAAGACGAGATAGTAGTTGATAATATCGAAGAATCTTTTGTTACAGAAACAGCAGATGAGCGTCAAGTATTCATAGCTAAAGATGCTGCAAAAGTCTTTAAATTCACCAATGAAGTGGCTAAAAGTTTCAATGATAAGGATGTCATTGAACTGACAGACAGCAATGTTCGTGTAACAATTCCTGGTTCTGTACTAAGACGTAGTAAACACGACGTGCGTATAGAGATGGAAAACGTAACGGATAGTTTAGTGAATAAGATTGATCCAGCAAAAGTCAACCGCTTAAGTGATTTCATTCAGTTCTCACTAAAAGATGGTGAGGAAGCTATTGATTTTAGTGTTGATGGTATTGAACTTGTCTTTACTATTGATCTAGCGCACGTAATTGATCGAGATAACCTACGTGTTGTTTACTTCAATAGTGATGGTGTGGAAGTTACTGAACATGGTACTGAAATCATTAATATCAGCGAAACTGGAGAAGTAACTGTACGAGTTACTCACTTCAGTACGTATGGTATTATTGAGCTTGTTGAAGGTGAACCATCGGATCCTGTCAACCCTGTTGATCCTGATGATGTTACCGATCCTGTCGATGACGGCTATGACTCTGATGATGATTCCGATTCTGACGATAGTGACTCTGATTCTAATGATAAAGTTTCTGGTTCAGATGATATTGATTCAGATGAAGAAGAATTACAAGGATTACCAAGCACTGCAACAAACATGTTTAATTTAATCCTTATTGGTCTTTGGTTAATCCTCGCTGCAGGTGCAATCCTTGTATTTAATAGAAAAAAATCAGCATAATCAAAATTCAAAGAAGCTAACGCTTGTAATGTGAGCGTTAGCTTTTTTAACCGTAAATGTTTTACAAATGTATGGAAAAACATTATCATAGATTAGGGAAGTTATTCATGTCTTTTGGGCTGAAGATACAATTGTATTTCAGTCCTCCAGACACGAATCCTAATCAAAAGAAAGACAGGAGATGAGATAAATGTCACAAAAACTCGCAAATTCAATCTATTTTTTTATTTCACTTATACTGATCGGTCTATTCCTCACTGGTTGTAACGGTGATGCCGACGAAGTATCAAACAATAATTCTTTAGATAATGCTATTTCAGATTCATCCAATGATTCTGATCTGACGCAAGCGAATGATCAAAACTCTTATAACGAAGGGGAAGGGGAAGATGAAGAGATAACATCAGACAATACAGAAGAGACTACCTCAAAAGAAACAACAGAAACCAATCCACTATCTAAGTATTCTTCTGAAGAAATTGAATATGCTCGTGTATGGCTACAATATGGCCCAAATCAAGAGATAGATGAATTAAACGCTCGTCACATTCCAAGTGGAACACCATTAAATCATGACGACGAAACTAGTGCTACCTATCCTGAAGATGTTATCCAATTAGCTGGTTCTAGGTTAGTTGATGGTTCGGTAACCTACAGCGGTAATGGCGATGGAACGATAAATGTTTACAACGTCCCTTTGCGTTGGGACGGCACGAATCCTGCTGGCGAGGAGTTCTATACGGACATTATTCAAAACACTACTTTACTGGCCGTCGACACAGGGGATGATGAGCAAATCATAAGACTCATCAAAAAATTGAACATAGAGTAGGCATGTCTACCATTATAAAGGAGAGAGGATATTCAAATAATTGAACATCCTCTCTCCAGATTTTTAGCCCTAAAGGCTCTGAGTGGGTAACCACAAGTTACTCTCCCTTAACAACTTTTATCATCTCCATGTTTTGAAGTGGATGTATTACGGAAGTTGTTTTGCAAGACCGAACGTTGTCTAGAGCATTGTACACCTAGTCATAGTAAGTTCTAGAACGCTTTTCTCTGGTAAATAAACGCAGTAAACCCCCAAGACAGCGCATAGATTACCATCACAATAACTCCCGCTCCCGTATATAAAGTTGATACGGAGAATCTAGCAATAAAATCAGTAATTGCCGTTAGACGCTCAGCGAGAAAAATCACGATCTGAGGCCCTATTCCTGCTAAAATAAGAAAGCTGAGAAGAACAACGGTGAAAGTATGGCCTGATTTCAAAATATAAAATAATGGAAAGGTCAATGCTGCAAATAGTAAGAACAAGCTATTTCCAATCGCAATATCCTTCATCGTAAATGGTTCACCGAAAGCCAATAACGCTAGACTTGTCAGCCCAATAGCCAAAACCATATATACAATAGCACCTAGGTAGCGTGCTGCAATTATTTCTTTGCGTGTATAAGGTAAAGAATTTAACAAAATATTGGTCTCTGCTTTTTCATCATAGGCAAATGCATTAAACGGAATGAAAATACTAGCAACTAGAAAAGTCAATGCCGGATGTGATTCCATTATGATAAAGAATACGATAAAAGGGATGTAAGTTAACAAGTACTTTTTCTGTAATATAACATCACGTCTAATTAAATTAACCAAGATGTATCCCCCCTTTTAAGTAATACATAATATCTTCTAGTGAGGCGCGTTCAATAACAACACGATCACCGAACGTTTTTTTCACTTCACTACTATTATCAGTTAATGCTTCAAACCCTGTCGATGCGCGACGAATATGCACAAACGCTTTTTCAGTGTCTCTATCTAGAAGATCCAGCTTCCCTTTTACGAGTGCATAATTTTCAGCCACCTCATGAACAGATTGATTAAATATTAATTCACCTTTGTGGATAAATGCGAGATAATCAGCGATCCGATCTAGATCACTTGTTATATGGGTAGAGAAAAAAATCGACCGATTACCATCTACCATCAATTCTTGCAAGAGATCCAACAACTCTCGTCTGAAAATGGGATCTAAACCCGCTGTTGGTTCGTCCAGAATAATTAATTCCGCATGGTGTGACAACGCGATCGCTAATGATGCCTTCATTTGCATCCCTTTTGAGAAAGTTTTAATCGCTTTATTAAGTGGCAACTCGAATTGCTCGATATATTTATAAAACAGATCATCATCCCAGCGCTTATAAGCTGGTGCAACAATACGTTTTATATCTTTTAAATTCAATCCTTCAAAAAAAACATTGCCATCATAAACAAACCCAATGCGTTCCTTGATTGCCTTCTCATGCGAATGATAATCCAACCCAAAAACCTTAACTTCTCCAGCATCTGGCTGTAATAAATTTAAGATCATTTTTATCGTTGTTGACTTACCAGCTCCATTTTCTCCCATGAATCCTGTTACAAAGCCTTGTTTTATTTCCAAATTAATATTTTCAACAGCAAACCCTTTGAATTTCTTCGCTACATTTTTTAATTCAACTACATTCTCCATCCCGTTCACTCCTCATATAAAATCGTCAGTAGTTGCTGTAGTTCATCTAATGACAGGCCAATTTCTTTGCTATTGGTTATGACCGCATTCAGTTGCTCCTCGATGACATGCAGCTTCTTCTCTCTGATTACCTCTAAATTTTGCTCTGCTACAAACGAGCCTTTTCCAACAATCGAATAAATAAAACCCGACTTCTCCAACTCTTCATAAGCTCGCTTCGTCGTAATGACACTTATTTGTAAATCCTTAGCAAGTTTACGCATAGAGGGGATTGCTGCTCCCTCTTGCAATTCACCTGTTAAAATAGCTGATTTAACTTGATTAGTAATTTGCTCATAGATTGGCTCCTTTGAACTGTTAGATATAATTATTTGCATGTTAATCCCTCATCTTTCGTTTTTTGAAAAAACACTTGAACGAATGTCGTTGATAGCTTGAAATAGTAGGGCAATAATGTGAATGGTCATGAGCATGTTAAAAAATGGGTATCCATATAGCGTAATCCATTCTGTGAACAATTTTGATTCTAAAACCCATCTACCTATCCTAGCAAACAACCTCCCACTATCGTTTATGTTTGGCTCCAACATCGTCCCGTCTATTCCAAAAAAGATCAATTGAACAAGTAAGAATAGACCAATTAGAATTAACCAACGTTTCACAGGGCTACTGCGAGAAGATTTTTCTTCGTTTTCCACAGAAAACACCACTCCTTTTAGACTCGCCAAATAACATTCATATAATGTATATATACTATATTAACATTATATACACATTAAAAACACCTTGCAACCATTTTTTTAGGAGTTGTTTCTGTTCCCTAATAAAATATCGGACAGATGCACAGAGCACCGATTTAAAATGTAACAACTGAAGCGGATCAAATCACGTTTTTCTTGTTGACCAATAATGGCTTAGCTTAGATTGCTTCGTAAAGTAGCCTTGTTTTTGGCGTTCAAGTCTGAACTTGGTTATACCTGTTCCGAAAGTTATTCAGCATGTTGCATTTTCTAAGCAACAAAAAATAGGAGTTCCAATTAGATTGGAACTCCTATTTTGAATTTTCAAATATATGTATCTCGTATTCAACCTTAGCTTGAATTATAACAGCTATGATTCACATTGCGTTCGTAATGAATGAGTAACCGTTGATGCTTAATTCACTTGAGTTCCACACAAGATATCATAGTCACTACTATCTGTCACAACATCTACAGACACTATTACCGTCCACTGATTTTCTTCTACTTATTCTGTTTAACAAATTACTTTTGTCTTCGCCGTAGAAAGAATTGTTTACTTGTTTGACCGTTAAGCCTTAGAGCTAATTTGGGAAACGGCCATTTTAGCCACATTTCCCAAAAAATATTACTTCTACTGATCCTTATCAACATTTTGATAAGCGGATAGCCTTTCATTTAAAGTTCCTGTATGAAGTTCAAAAAAATTATTGTCATAATCATAAAAGTAGATGGAATAACCCTCTCCCTTTATTCTTGGTCTCGGCTTTTTCATTTCTAAATTTAACTGCTTTATTTTATGTTGGTAGTAGTCTACATCTTCTTCTCTTATTTTAAAAGCGACATGATGATATGTCTTATTTAGAATCTCTTTATTTTCCATCACGGCGATCCATTGACCTCCAATAATAAAAAATCTCTCTTTAGATATAGAATGCAATTGATCACCACTATAATATACTTCCTTAGCACCAAATAATTCTTTATAGAGACTAGTTGTTCTCTCCAAATCTTTGACTACGAAAGTAATATGACTAACGCTCTCTATCATTTCTTATCGTCTCCTTTTTACTACAGTAGCTGAATCTGAACAAGTAGTTATTTTTATAGGCTGCTCAAATGCTCATGTATTAGTTTCCATTGATTCTCATTATCCTTAACAAAAACATTAGTTGCCCTACCACTACCTGAAACAAAGGTACCGTTATGATAACCTTCATATTGATAGGAATAAATACAAGTTGCTGCATTTTGATCCTTAGAGATCCATTGTATATCATTAGCGGTATATACCTCTTCCTTAATAACCTCCCAAGCATTTTCAAAATATGACTGGATTTCACTCATATCCTTGCATGTCTTATCTGTAAACCAATAAACGGCATTTTCGTGAAGCACTTTCCTTACTTGGTTAAAATCATGCGTATTCGTCGCGTTAATATATTTTCTTAAAGCGTCCTTTTCATTCATTAAAAAATCCTCTCTTTTCACTTTTTCAGTTCTTTATCTACAAAAAGAATCCTAGATCCACCATAGTTCCAATAGACGGTCTTTCACCATTATCCATCTAAATAAGCACGTTCATCCCATTGTTTTTCTGATATTACCTCCAGACCTTCCCTCTTAAGTAAAGCAGCAGTTACTCCCCTGCCAGGAATCTTTAGCCCTTTAAACTCGCCGTTATAGATAGACGAAGTACCACACGAAGGACTATCTTCTTTAAGGACAACCGTAGTGATATGTAACTTTTTCACTTGTTTCAAAGTAGCATAAGCACCTTTTATATAAAGTTCAGTCACATCTTTTCCTGACCTTTCTATTACGGAAGCTTTTCCAGCTAATACATCATCACCGTTTCCTCCAATTATTTCTGCCGGTTCTCTCGGAGTAGAGAATCCTCCAAGTAACTCTGGACAAATTGATATTGCTTTCCCCTCTTTTACTAATTTAGTTATTCGTTGATCTATGCTATGTGTACCATTATATCTTACTTCTAATCCCGCTAAACAAGCACTTACTAATATCATTTAGCATACCATCCCGTTCAATATTTTTTGATTGTGTTTATTTGCAAATGTACAGGAAGTAACACTTGTACATGACACAATAGAATTATCACATTTTTCCATTTCACTCAGTGTTTCTTCCTTCGAATAGGCTTTATTATGGATCCCTCAGGAGTGTTTACTTAAATAATGATACCTGTTTGCTACTCCCAACACACTAACATATGATTTGGTCTAGCTCGGTTACATTTAATTCATGCACCTATTTATTTGTAAGGGGCTAATGGTGACAAGCGAACACTTGTCATGTCACGCTATAGCGTGACACTTTCCGTTTCTTTTTCTCCTAATTTTGCAAAATAGTCTATTAAGAAATGAAAAACAATCAGTGGTAAGATGGACCTAAAGCAATATAAAGGATAGAAAAAAGCATTCCAAAAATTGTTGTTCTTAATACACCCGTAATCAAGCCCTGATAAGTGTGAGCGAGACCGAACAATAATGAGACTAAAAGAATAATTAACCAAATTGAGAAATGAGGAAATAAAAATGCAAAAGCAAAGATTAAAAATCCTCTATAGATAATTTCCCCCGTTACTCCCGCTGTAATGGAAACATAATTCCATCGCGTTTCATTACCCACATTTATATTACCATTATTTTGAATACCATTCACTAAAAAAACAATTTATTTTAAAAATGCTGTTTTTTATCCAAAGCAACCTCCCATAACTCTCACTAATTGACGCAAGTAATTAAAAAGAGCACGGAGACAGCCTACTATCTCATTTATTACTACAATTAAGATTTCTTTGTTCCAGCGTATGGATTGATATGCACCAGCACATCGTACACATCGTCATGCTCCGTCATTAATGCTTTCTTTACTTGTTTAGAAATGTGATGGCCTTTTTCTACGTTAAGTGTGGCATCAACACTAATTTTAAGGTCAAGAACCACATATTGACCATGGCTTCGGGCCCGTAAATCATCCACCTGCAAAACACCATTTACGTTCTCTGTTGTTACAGTAAAACGCTTGCTCTCTTCTTCATCTAATATGTTTTCTAGTACCATGTGAATCGACTCCCGAATCATCAGATAACCAATTCGCATGATAAACAGAGCTACGATTATTCCGGCTAGCGGATCCAGATAGACTAGTTGCACGTATCCAATCCGTTCCCCGATCATCGCTCCGCCTATTCCGAAAAAGACGCCAACCGAGGATAACACATCCGAACGGTGGTGCCAGGCATCAGCCATCAGTGCAGGACTGTTGATTCGTTTTCCCAATCGATGCTTATATTGATACAGAAGCTCCTTACATACAATCGAGATTGACACAGCGATGAGAGCAATCCCTGTCGGCGCTTGTGGTGTCTCTCCCCAAAAAACTTGCAAGGAGGATGAGGCAATTTCAATCCCCACCAAAATTAATAATATGGACACAATGATGGCAGATATACTTTCCGCTTTGCCATGCCCATATGGATGTTCTTTATCAGGGGGCTTATTCGCAGCACGTATACCCGCTAGAACGGTGACCGAACTAATGACATCCGAAGCAGAATGAACCGCATCAGCAATTAGGGCATGGCTTCCAGATATCCACCCTATGATGCCTTTGATTATAGCTAGAAAAAAATTACCGATAATTCCTACCCAGGAAGCAAACTGTGCTTTCCGACTGCGTTGAACCTGCTTCATTTTCGTTCCCTCCAAACTCTCCTACCCTTATGCTATTTTAACAAGGTTATGTTTCACCTTTATTTCTTTCCGGTAAGGTCTTTTTTATTCTAGCAAATCGACTTCATATGGGTCTACAGCAACCTTTTTGTGGGTATGAAGTAATGTAAGGAAGAGGCAAATGAATCCATTCTGCACAACAAAATTGCCCGCGCGCAACACAAGAAAAGTAATAGGTAAACTAGCACACGTCATTTCTTTGTCGTACACTACTCATCAACCTCCTCTTTCCTTTATACGTTACCATTTGCTACTTTTCTCAAAAATAAACAACTTTGATTTTTTGAACTGGGCGACTTACGGACGGTTGCTCTGGGATAAAGAAATCACAGTACGCTTGCTAACCGATGATGACCTGACATATCGTAAATTACTTCGTGGAGTTTCCTAATTATTCTCGTCGAGGCTGTGTGTGGGGGGGGCTATTTTTGCTCCAGAAAGTTATCGGTCACTCCACATGTTCTCGTTTCCTAGAAACAAAAAGAACCGAGAAATTGTGCAAGTAGCACGTTCTCGATTCTAGTAATACGTATAAAGTGAATAAAACCGTACGTGTCTACCTAGACCAAAAAGGCTAACATCCTACGATTAATCCCTTCCTCTTATGACTCAGAGAGCAGGTTGATCATCATTTGCATAAACGGAACCGCTTGAGAATCGCTTTCCACCTTAGATTCTATCCAGTTGATCTCCTCGTTTAGTAGGTTAATGAAGGAATACACTGCCTTTTCATGAGCATTTGGTGTTATGTAGATAAAAATATTCTTTACCTTAGCAAGTAGAATAGGATCTAATTGCGCCTCAAGACTTTTTAATCCTAATTGAGCTTTTTCAGGTTTATACCTATGTAATAATACTTTAGAAAAGTTAACCATAACCTGCTGCAACATATTCACAGCCCATAAATCATTTCCTCTTTGTCTTGCCTTATTATACTGAAATAAAAACCAAGCGACATCATAGGCACAGCTACTAAACTCCTCTAAGGCAAGAAGTGAATTTTGAGTAGATTGAAATTTCGTTAACCTACCGTCTGGATCATACAATACGCGAAAATAATCTTTTTCTTTGAATCCCTTATCAGTAACCGTAAATAAATCTACATGAAGAAGATTATCAAAGACGGCAATGATTTGAGGTGCAATAATAAAAAAATCTTCATAAAACAATATTTTTCTATAAGCTTCTAAATGCTTTAATCGTTTTGTTAGAAACAACTCTTGCTCTTCTTCTTCGACTAAACAGTAAAGGTCTACATCCGAATGTTCATCGTATTCACCTCTACCCATAGACCCTTTTAGAAAAATCGACTTTACTAGATCATCCTCCATTAAACTTCGTGAAATGGCCTTAACCGCTTCTTCCTGCTTCATCATTCCCCCCCCAACCTAAAAATAAATATTACGCCATTATATTCTTTTTCAAAAGAATAATCAACAGGAACTTGTTTGCTATAAAGTGAAACGTTAATCAGTAGGGGTTTTTGGCACGGTTGCTCCGGGATAAATGGTGGTTTTATAATAAGTTTGATTAGAATAACCTCTTCAGATATTAGATCTGTAAGAGGTTATTTTATTAGGAGAAGGTGAAAACCTCACTAATCTTTAATTCGAAAGCAACTTATTTTTCAACCGCAAAAGCTCTTGAAATTCCTGATCCAGTTCTTCCGTTGGTTCCAAACTTAATTTCCCAAGAACTTCAGTAATCTTATTTTCGATCACAAGTAGTTCTTGTTTGTCTGTGTTAGCTTCAGGTTTTAGTGAATAGCTTTTATAGAGCTCATAAGTTCCATCTAATATCTTCATTTCCTTATCTTCAATAGAAAATATTCGATTGGCGATATTGTTAATAAATTCACGGTCATGAGAAACGAAAAGGAGTGTACCTTCATAATCGATCAGTAATGCTTCTAATGCCTCAACTGCTTCAATATCTAGAAAATTTGTTGGTTCATCGAGAATAAGCATATTACTGTCGCTAACAAAAATTTTCGCAAAGGCTACTTTCACTCGCTCTCCTCCACTTAGAACATGGACTGGCTTATACACGTCATCACGAAAAAAATGTAATCGCGCAAGTACTGTCCTTACTGTTGTCTCACCTTGAATCGAAGTAGACATCACATTATCTAAAATCGAATCCTGTTTAACCAAAACATCTAAATTCTGACTGAAATAGGCAAGTTTAACAGAAGGAGCAACCGTAATACTTGGCTCATTGTTCACAATTTGTTTGATTAGTGTTGTTTTTCCGGTACCATTATTACCAATCAAAGCAACTTTATCACCACCTTTTATATAAAAATCTGTAGGATTCCAGAGTGTACGGTTACCGACTTTCCCACCAACATGCTCACCGCGTATAATAAACCTTCCATGGTGGTCCTCAGAACTTGGTAAATCCATTGTAATTTTAGGTTGTTCACGGACTTTTTCTACTTTTTCTAATTTATCAAGCCTTGTTTCAATCGATTTGGCTACCTGTTGTAGCTTTTTTTGCTTTTTTGCAAAATAAGGTTTCGCACCAGTAATTTTTGCTTCAGAACGGCTTATATTTTTCGGTTTTTTAGCAGCGCGATTTGCTTTTTTCTCCTTTTGCATAAGAGCTTGCTCTAATTGGTGTTTTTTCTGCATATAGGTTTCATAAGCTGCTTCTTGCTGTCTAATTTTCAATTCTTTCTGGTCAACATACTCGGAATAATTCCTCTTATAGACATGTAATTTCCCATCGTCAATTTCCCAAATGGTCTCACAAATTGCATCCAAGAAAGCACGGTCATGAGAAACGGCAATAATTGCTCCTTGAAACCTTTGGAGTGTTTTTTCAAGTTTTTCTATTTTCTCTGTATCCAGATTTGTTGTAGGCTCATCAGCAAGTAATAAATCTGCCTTCTCGGCAATTGCCGTATCAATATAGCCTTGTGTGATTTCTCCACCACTTTGAACTGTATTTGTCTGCTTTAGCTGTGGGAGAAGCGTGGTGGTAGCCTCACCGTTAACCATACCCTGTTCTATTCGTTTTTTTCCTGCGATTATTTCTAGAAGACTCGTTTTACCAGTTCCGTTCTTCCCAACAAGACCAATGCGTTGTTTTGCTTGCACTTGTACTAGAGGGATTTCAAAGAGAGTTCGATCCCGAATTCCATATTTTAATTGTTTAATTTCTTTAATTATCATAGATTACATCCCCATTTCCGGGCATAAAAAAAGCCCCTATTGATTTCTTCAGAATAGGAGACAACAAATAAAGCTAAGGGCGGCCCTCAGTGAAATTATTCCCATTATCTAATCCTATTCCGAAACAAGAAAATCAGGCATGACAAACAAGCAGGCAATTCTGCTTCTCATACACTGTTTCTTCAATTAAGTTTCGCTTGTAAAATAGGATTAGTTACGCATGTTCCCTTGGTTCACCCTTTCAAATCATAGTCATCTTTATTATATCATACAACAATCCAAAATAAACAGGGGGCTAGTATCTTTAAAACCACTACGTACAACGGCATATAACCTAATGGATGGGGAGGAGAAGTTGGACAATTATATCCCCTCTATACACGATTAATCGTTAATTACTAGCAGTTAGCATTTTATAAGACGCATTACTTACCCATCCCTATTAAAAGAACTAGTTGGAATACGGATATTGCTAACGGGATAATTGAAAGTATCCTTAACCATTTTTTCTTTACTATAATTCCAACAACTAACATGATAACGCCTAGTATTAGCAGCACGAATATATCGAAAATCGTCATACGCTTCCCTCCTTTCTTAATAGAAATCTCGTAAGTAACCTAAGATACTGAGAAGTTAATGCAAATATTCCTCCCATTCTGGAGATACATTTGAATTCCTTTCAATAACAATAAACCCTTATAATACCAATCTATAATTACACATTGAGCTGTTATGGTTTTTATATAAATAGAAATATTTTCTATTTATTCAGTATACACTAAACTGCTTTACTAAGTTAGAACAAAAAAGGATATAGCTTAATGCTATATACCGAATACAAAAGATTGCTTTCATTAAAACATTAAAAAGCAATCTTCCTTTTGAAATTCTCCTATTGAAAATAGAAATCTATTATTTGTTTTACACTATATACTTTATCAACTTGTAAACATAAGTTATAATCATCCTAAATACAGGAAAAACAAACTTGATGTAGCAAATCAAGTTACAGTAGAGGAGATATAGAATCTCTTCGTATTTTTTCTATGATTTTTACTCTATTCTCTGTGTGGAGATCTAAAAGGAGTTTTACATTGTTTTAGTCAGGTGAATACATTCATTTAATGTGCATTAGTAGTTCACATCACACTATACATCTTGTATCAGCAATTATTGGGATTAATTATGTAAAATCGCATTTGCATATTAAAAAGGAGCAGAGCAAAATGTTAGATTTAAATAACATAAATGAACACATTAATCATAACTCGAAGTTTTATTGGCCGGAATTCAAAATGGTTGCCTATGCTTTGTACGATAAAGAAATGGTGTATTTATATAATCATCCCAAATTCACAAATAAAAGCACGCCCTACTACACCATCCCATGGAACAACGAATTCAATGGAGCAAATACTCTTATTATGTATGAAGATTATCCAACCGCTATCGTTAATTTAGATTATTATCAAGATACAGAAAGGCTATACGCTATTGTTCTACATGAATTATTCCATGGATTACAATATCTTAATGAGGAAAAAAGATTTCCTAACGAATTTCTCGCAATGATCTATCCGTTGTCAAAGGAAAACGTGGAACTAAGAAGTGGGGAAAGAAAGTGTCTCTATCATGCTGTATTATCACCTTCTCATACTGAAAAAACAAAATTCCTTAAGCACTTTATTTACTCACGTGAAAAAAGACGAAATTATATTAATGAATTTATGGCGTACGAAGCTTGTATCGAAACAGTGGAAGGTCCAGCTTTTTATATTGAATTACAAGCTTACTCACATATAAGTTTCCATCCTATCGATGATGAAATAAAGGAGTATGGTAAGGATTTGCTGAACAACAAAGAATCCGCCTTTAATCTTAGAAGGAGTTGTTATAGTTCAGGATTGTATATTTGTCTATTGCTTGATGAGCTTTATCCTGATTGGAAAGAGGGGTTATTTAACACCGATAAGCAACTATACGACATACTGAAAGAGGCTGTTGATTGGGAAGTTGACGATACGACAACTGTGGAAATTAGTTCAGAGACAAATTCTATTATTCGTACGATTAGAGAAAATAAGCAAGAGGTATTTAGGCAATTTGAAAATAAGGAAGGCTATCATTTGCTGATTAGAGGAGACATTATTTGCAACAGTTTTGATCCAATGAATGTAGTTGCATATGAAGGTCAACTTTTGCACAAGAACTTCCTCTCTGTTTTAATCAATGAAAAAGAATTCTATATTAACCAACCTGTTATTACACATTATTATGAAAACTTCCGTTCTATTACTACATTACATATTGTTGTAAATGAAAAACCCGTCTATACGAACGGAGTAGTTAGCGTTAAGGGCTTAGGAAAACTAAAAGGGGAATACTATATAGATGAAGGTCTTCATCATGTCATTATTTAATTTTTATTCTTATGATTTTTAACTATCGTAAGTAAACAAACGGGCAACATTTGATATAGAAGCTGTGGAAATTCCTTCTTGTTAAGTTTCGCGATTCTTTAAAAAAGCATCCCCGATATTATTATCATAGGTCCTAATATCAAGGAAGCAAAATTAAATTATGTGGACTTCCTAAGAATCGTGGAACAAATCAACACAAAATACAATCGCTATATTCCTTTCATAATGTACTCGAGCTATGATCACTGTTCTTTTCAAAATCGTATCATTAGTCTTGGCGCGAGTGCTTTCGTATCTAAACGAGAAACTCTAGATAAGTTAGAAAGAATAATTAAAAAATATTACTTCAACTCGTTTAATGGCATAGACCGGATTAGCTTAATTAAGTCTTTACTATCCAATTCAATAGAACTTATGTCAATACTGTAGTTCTCTATCACAATTATCGCTTTATTCAGTTCTCCATTTTGTGATAAATGGACGTCAAAACCTTCCACTTCACGCACCTCGTCCTCCGCTTGATTAAAAAGGTAATTGCCATCTATTTCTACGTTCACTTTTTCTTGATGAATTGAAAACAACTCTTGATCTTGGTGATAAAATTGTGCAAAAACAGTGATGCTTTTTTCATTTTCCCATTCCCTCATATATGTTAATGCTACATCTTTCTTAGGTGTATGTGTGGGCATAGCAAATAAAAAGCCGTCTTTTCTTAAGTCTGTTAATTGCTAGCTAATTTCAGCATCCACATTTATTCGCGATGCTTGTTCTCCAGTATATCGGTCTAAAGAATGCATTTCATTGTCATTCAATAGTTGAGGGAATATACTCATGACTAGCACAATTCCAATTATGATACAGCTTATGGACGACCAGACTACTAACAAGCGTCTCTTCTTCTCTTGCTTTGTTTTATTCATCGTAACATTATTCTCTTTGAAATGCCTTCTAATTTTTTTTCATCAAGCTGCATGCTTTCATCCAACGTTTTAAATTCATTATCAGATACGCGATTATTTTCCATTCTTAGAAACCTCCCTCTCTAGCCTTCCTTCCAATTCTTTCAGGGCTCGATGTAATGTTGTTTTAACTTTACTTTCTGGCCATCCTAAAACTTTTGCACTTTCCTTTATCGATAACTGATTCAATTTCCGCAAAATAATAACCTGTCGATATTGATATTTCATGTTCATGAGTGATCTGTGTATGACTTTAAGCTGTTCATTCACCAGTAGGAGATCCTCGATCGCAGGCTGCTGTGTGCTTTCTTTCTAAATAGAAAATCCTTGATAACCTTTATCGGAGCTTGCTTTCTTATAAAATCTATTGTAAGATTGTGGGCGGTTTTATATAAGAAAGTTTTTGGATAATCTATGACCTTTCCTTTCTCAAGATAGGTAAAGGCTTTTATAAAAACATCATGCATTAAATCCTCCGCCTCTTGATAATCATTAATCATATTTAACACATATTTAAAGATTGTTCGTCCGTATGTATCATACCAATCATTAATTAATTTCTGATTTAATAAATGGTTATCCACACTATACCCTCCTTACCTACAAAAACGAAAAGGACCAGAGAGCTTAAGGCTCTGATCCTTTTCGTTAGTTATTCAAATTCCATAGAAGTTGCTACATCAATCAACTCAGACTTACTTAAATATGGAGCACTCACCGAATAAAAATAGTCATCTGTTGCTACCCAAATTTCATTTAATTGCTCTCCTTGATTTGAGGTGTACTTCAGAAGTGCTTGATGCTGTCCGATTTTTACTTCTTCAATATCTTTTGCTGCATTTCTCTCTGCAACAATGCGGATCGCTTCATCTGATGTAATATCCGCTGGTAAGCGTTCTTGAAGCAACTGTAGCTTCCATTGGTAACTTTCCTTATCTTCCTCTTCACCATAATGAGTCAATTGTAATAAGAACTCTGCCAATGATTATATGTTCTAGAAGTAAATCCGCTACTCGTGTAATTCTCGAATGTAGACCATGTTATGGGACCGGCTATACCATCTGCGACTATGCCTTCTAAATTTTGAAAGTGCATTAAATCTGTTCTTGTTTGTTGACCAAATATGCCAGCAACAGGTCCAGTTGCAGTCTGGTATCCTGAAGACCAAAGCATTGCCTGAACGGCTGATACAAAACCGTCTGACGATCCTTGTCTCGCACAAAACGGACCCCCAAAATTATGGAAGTCCGTTTTAATATATTTTTTGGTTTGAACTAACGCTTCCGTTTAATTTAACAAGCTTTGTCCTATAATTGTATTCCTAATAAAACCAGCAATACATATCGTTTCATTACTCTACTTTAACCCATGGTTCCCAAGTGTGCTTTTCTTGTGAGATAAAATACACCCAATAATCTCCAGGTGGAAGCGTTAAGTTTTTGTAACTTTCACTCGAATTGTTTGATTCACCACCCTCCCCAAAAACTACTTGGTTCTTTTCGAAATCACATAACTCTCCACTGGTGATTAAGCATTTACCTAAAAGAATATTTGATTCCCACAATTCAACGATTAATGTATTGTTGGGAAAGCCGAATGACTTTCTATCAGCATACGCGTATATTCTACTTGATTCGTTTTCAATCGTTATTGGCATTACATGACCAGCACGTTGTTCATCTACGTTAAATCTTATATCTCCACTACTATACTTTATATAATCCTCTCCCTCTACCACCCTCTCTTCTACATCAGGTGAAAAATACATATGAATTAAACCAGAACGTATTCCGTGGTATGAGAAGAATCCAATGATAACTAAAACAACAATAACTTTGATTATCTTACCTTTGTTAATACGCTCACCTCCCCGTTAGCACTATAAGCAAACGCCATTATTTGCTAAACTCTGATAATCTAAGTGTATCATATGCTTCCATAATTAGTATTAAATTTCCTTTATGGATTAACCATTTATTTAATACTTTGCCTCTGGTAAGAGTAGGATTCACCACTTGGTCTGGTAATCATAGAATGGTCAATGTAGGAGAAAAGCTAGGAATGACATTAGAAGCTAGACTTAGAAAATGTCGTTACTATAATGGAGAGTATTACGACTCTATTAGAATGGGGTTATTAAGGGAAGAATGGGAAGCATTAAAACCTATTATGAAAATCTAAAGAAACATAAAAACAAGAGTTGATTTTCCAACTCTTGTTTTTGTCTATAAAATATTGAAGTAGTTTGTGAATAGATCTCTTTACACAAACGGGAACTTTAGCTGAACAACCATATGTTGTCCCTATGACACTAACGAAAGGTTCACTTAAAAAGAACATTCCAATTATTCATGAACTAAAATTATGCTAATATATAAATGAATTGTATATGATAGTTTGAAGTTACTTTTGAGAGGATGAAGTATTTGTGAAAACAATAGCAGTATACTGTGGTTCTAGTAAAGGGATTGACCCAATCTATATGGAAGAAGCTGAAAAACTGGGGAGAGTATTAGTAGATAACGGGTTGGACCTTGTTTATGGAGGAGCGACAGTCGGTTGTATGGGGGCTGTTGCAGATGCTGTAATGAATGCAGGTGGTAGAGTAATAGGTGTTATCCCAGAGAAGTTAAAAAACATTGAGATAGCTCACCAACAACTATCTGAATTACATGTGGTTCGTACTATGCATGAAAGAAAAGCGCTTATGGCAGAATATGCTGACGGATTTATTGCATTACCTGGTGGTTCTGGAACTTTAGAAGAATGGTTTGAAGTATTTACTTGGGCTCAACTAGGGTACCATAATAAACCGTGTGCATTACTCAATATTAATGATTACTACTCACCTATAATATCGCTTTTTGACCATATGATTGAACAAGGGTTTGTTAAAGCAGAGTATAAAGATTTAATAGTTATTGATCGGGATTCAAAAGAGTTAGTGAATAAGCTCAAAAAATATGAGGGTGCTTATATACATAAATGGTAATAAAATAATTAATTTAAAAGAGGGCAGAAAACATGGAGCAATTGCTAAAAGAAATAAAGTTGCTTAGTAAAAGAGAGCCAAAAACATTAGAACAAATGGCATTAAAGTTAACCGAGGAAGTTGGTGAAACTTCTCAAGCTGTATTATCTTATCTTAAAACAAGTTGGAAGTGAGTATAAGCAGTTAGGAATCAATGATGTGCAAGAAGAATGTATCGATGTTGTTTTGGTCGCCTTAGCCATGGATTATAAGTTATCATTTGAACTAACGCCTCCGTTAGTGTGAGTATATCTATTCACAAACTACTTCCATATTTCATCTAATTTATCCGAATAGAAATCAATAGCTTTTTTATAACTGGAAATTTTAGGGTCTTTCGTTGTATCTGTTAAGCATTTTAATAATAGCTCCATAGCTTTACTATGTTCATTCAGATTATATAAGGTCATTGAATAGAACGTTTGCATTGCTCTATTATTGGGAAATAGTTCAATCCCTTTTAGAAACGTACTTTTTGACTTTTTATATTCTCCTAAAGTTCTATATGTACTACCTAATCCCAATAAGGCTCCTTCCAAATCCCTTGGTGGCAACCCAAACTTAATAGCATTTTCATAAAACGGTACAGCTTTAGCTTCTTCTCCTAATATGTCAAAACTCCAAGCACATTGGTAGTTAATTGAAGCATCATCAGGAAACTCCTCTGCTAATCTCATTAGTAATTCGTTCGATTCTTTATGATCTCCCCTTTTCCTTAAATCAATTGCTTTGTCTAATTCTTTGTTCATTACTTTCATCTCCAATACTATATCTAGTTCTTCTCCTAATCTGCCACGTTAGTGCATTAGAAAGTGAACTACTCCCACCACTTACCATCCTTACCGGTCATTTAATAACCATTTCTTTTGATTTATGGTGAAAGAAATTCTTGCGTTGATTAACGACTTTTACTTGAATTTTAGCCACTCGAATACGTTGTTTATCCCAGTCAGAAGAACTTTTCTTCTTACGAGATAGTTTGCGTTGTTCCTTTGCTAATTTTTCAAGCATTTGTCGATAAAACTTAGGGTAATTGGCTTTCTCACCCTCACTCGTGACAAACAATCCATCCATCGCAAAATCTTACCCAACGACTTTTTCAATTTCTTTCTCGTATTCTGTCAGAATAGAAATATAATATTTTCCTGATGAAGTCATAGACAGTGTACAAGATTTGATTTTATGGTCTAAAGGGATGGTTCGGTGTTGTTTGATTTTGACCAATCTTAATTTAGGTGATTAATATGCCCCTCCAACAGTTGAATGTTTCCGTTCACGACATTCGTCGTATAGCTTTGCTTATGTCGTTTACTTTTGAACTTTGGAACTTGGTATTCCCTTTTTTTATAAACTGGAATAGCTTCTTTCAATCGGGCAACAGCATCACTTTGATTACCATAAAAACCCCTAGGCTTTGCTCCTGCATACTTAACAAAAAACCTTTTATTATCCTTTTCCAAACCAAAGCTAATATTTCCTGAATCCTGCTGATCGAACACACAAAAAACATGACCAAGTTCATTTAACCGTGAAACACCATCTATATTGGGATCACGTAGTTTACATGGGCATTGATACACTCACCCTTAGTTTATTGTTACCCCATCACTAAGTATCATTGTCTTTTTCATAAAACAACGCCTCCTTCCGCATCATAAGAAAATTTTTGACACAACTATACAATAACATAAATAACCAATTAATTATTATTGTTTTGCTAGTTTTTTAAAAAAGTTCAGACTACTATTGACACACCAACATCTATTAATTTTAGACTCGCGGTTACAGTTAGGTATCACACTGAAAAGAGATTGAGGAACATTTAGAATGATACGACGAGTAATAACTGGTGCAATAATGGAAACAAGATTTATGAGTTACTACACAAAAAAGACTGAATCACTATGGGATGTGTATTTAAAGACCGTCGTAGTTTTCCATACTCTTTAAACTGAGATCATGTTTGCTGGAAATTAAAACTGAAAATATTGTATAATCAATAATAGAATGTTTTGTAATTAAAGTTATAATTATACAATATTACTTAGGATTCATATTGCACAAACGTTACTGTATGATTGGCAAAAAAAATAAAATGAATAGGAGCTGTATTTAAATGAGATCTAAAATAAGCCTTGTAACAATACTCACAGATGATGTTTTAAAAATGAAAAAATTCTATCAAGATGTTATAGGATTTAATACAGAAGATGATTCTGAACATAATGTAGAGTTTGAAAGTGAAGGAGTTAGGTTTTCAATTTGTTCCCGTCAAATAATGTTTGATATAACCGGAGGTCATTCTTCTTTTAAAGAAGATAAAAAGGGACAATCGTTTGAGTTAGCATTTCCTTGTGACACGCCAGAAGAGGTAGAGAAATCTTATAAAGAAATGATAGAAAAAGGGGCTACTCCCATTAAAGAACCAGCCCAAATGCCTTGGGGTCAGACTACCGCTTTTTTTGCAGATCCTGATGGAAATATCCATGAAATATTTTGTTAAAAATTAATAATCAAATTAGGGCTTTACTTTAATAGAAGTAAAGCCTTTTTATTAGTAAAATAAGCCTTAAATTATAGTATGTGAAATAATGCACTGACGGTCACAATAACATTATCCTATTATAGAAGTAAAATTAACTGTAGATATAAAGCCTTTATTAATGACGGGAGGTAATGATATGGAAATAAAAAAGTGTATCAAAGAGTCCTTTTCGGTTATCGGTAAAGAAGGCTCTACCAATGATGGTGAATCTTTTATACAGAAATTGTGGGATGATGCTAATGCTAATTTTGCAGAAGTGGTACCATTAGCGAAGAAAGATGAGAATGGAAACCTTATTGGAATATGGGGAGCCATGTCCGACTTCTCCCGTTCATTCAATCCATGGGATAATCATTTTAAAGACGGACTTTATCTTGCAGGTATTGAGGCTGTAGATAATTCTCAACCACCTCCAGGTTGGGTGAAGTGGACAATTCCATCGTATGAGTACATTTATGTCGAGAATGAATCTCAGAATACGTTCAGTGAAGTTAGTGAGTACCTGAAAGAAAACAATATCAAACTTGCTGGTGCAGTTCATGACTATATCTGTCCTGAAAATGGACAAGGGTATATCTTTTTTCCAATACGAAGAATTTGATATAATCTATTTTCGCATTTTTTATGTAGTTAAAGATGTCTCCACAATATTTACGATCCACACTGGAAGGAAATTGAACAAAAAACGGAAGGTTTTCCTCCTGGTCTAAGCGAGGAAAACACTGATTCAATGTGATTTGTAAACCAACTGAAAAAGAACAAGATGAACCCAAACATTTACAGAGTAAGGTTTGGAGGATACTCGTGTAAACAGAAAAGATTGGATCTGTATTGAGTTATGATTGAAATTGAGATTGGCATCCCCCTGCCAAAAAGTTGATTTTCATCTTCTCGCCCTTCCTCACGCCCGTCAAACCCTTGTGGATCTTAGCCCCCTCTTATCTCGCCTTTTTTCTTCATTCCATTATGCTAAAAAGTTCTTCCTTCTGTTATTGGGATTGAAGGTAGATTGAATAAAAGAAAAAGAAAAGACTGGACCCGTATTGGATCCAGCCTGTGTTTCGATTGATTTAACGTGATTGTATCTTTGTTCCTACTCCACGGTAACACTTTTCGCAAGGTTACGTGGTTTATCTACGTCACAATCGCGGTGTAATGCTGCGTAGTAGGAGAGTAATTGCATCGGAATCACACTCACTAATGGTGTTAATAATTCATGCACTTTTGGTAAAACGAAGGCATCACTATCTTTTTCTAGACCTTTCATACTTACGATCGCCGCTTTAGCACCACGCGCAACAACTTCTTGCACGTTCCCACGGATGGATAAATTAACGTTTTCTTGTGTCGAGATAGCTACAACTGGTGTATCATCTTCAATTAATGCGATCGTACCATGCTTCAATTCTCCACCAGCAAAACCTTCTGCCTGAATATAAGATATCTCTTTTAATTTTAATGCCGCTTCTTGCACGACAAAATAATCATTGCCACGTCCTATGAAGAACGCATTTCGCGTCGTCGAAAACAAATCTTTTGCCAATTGTTCAAATGCTTCTTTTTGATCTGTCAAAGATTCCATCGCACTTGCAACGATCGCTAATTCTTTTAATGGATCAAAATGCAAATGAAGACATTTTGCTTTTGCTGTACCTACCGCTAGGAGCGCTAAGACAGCAATTTGTGCCGTGTATGCTTTGGTTGAAGCTACGGCAATTTCGGGACCTGCATGAAGATGCAAGGTATAATCCGCTTCACGAGAAAGGGTAGAACCCGGTACATTGGTAATCGTTAGCGCTTTATGTCCAAGCGCTTTTGTTTTTACTAACACAGAACGACTGTCTGCAGTTTCACCACTTTGCGAAATAAAGACGAACAGTGGTTTTTCTGACAACAACGGCATATTGTAAGAAAACTCGCTTGAAATATGAACTTCCACAGGAACCTGTGCTAGTTTTTCAATGAATTGTTTTCCTACTAATCCAGCGTGATAACTTGTTCCCGCTGCAATAATATAGATACGATCCGCTTGAGTCATTGCTTGGCGAACGTCATCTTCTAATTGAATTTCCCCATGCTCATCTTGATACTTTTGAATGATCTTACGCATAACAATTGGTTGCTCATCAATTTCTTTTAACATAAAGTGTGCGTATGTGCCTTTTTCCGTATCGGCCGCATCAATTTCCGCAACATATGGTTTCCGATCTACTATCGTGCCATCCAACTTCTGAATTTCGACAGCTTCTCGTTTTACGATCACTACTTCTTTATCTTCAATCTCAAGATATTTTTCGGTCTCTTTTAATGTTGCCATTGCATCACTTGCAACCAAATTGAATCCTTCACCTAGACCAACGAGAAGAGGACTTTTATTTTTTGCAACATAAATCGCATCTGGATTGTCTTGGTCAATTAATGCAATGGCATAAGAACCTTTTAAGATTGACATTGCTTGGCGAAAAGCAACCAACACATCATTCGTTTGACCATATAAAACTTCAATAAGCTGAACAACAATCTCTGTATCTGTTTCACTTTTCAGTTCAACATCAGTCAGATATTGTTCTCTTACCTCATAATAATTTTCAATCACGCCATTATGCACGAGCGTAAAGCGACCAGTTGAACTTTGGTGTGGGTGTGCATTATCTTCACTAGGCTCACCATGTGTTGCCCAACGCGTATGTCCGATACCCATCGTCGATTGAACCGTAACATCCACTTTATCTCGCAACGCCGCAATACGACCTTTTACTTTAAACAAGTGTAGACCCTCTGGGTTCAACGTAGCGATACCTGCAGAGTCATAACCACGATATTCTAATTTTTCCAGACCATTCAATAAAACATCTTTCGTATCATTATTTCCAATATATCCAACAATTCCACACATTTTCGTTGTTTCCTCCTAAAAGAAAGAGGCAAACGATAACGAACCTTCTTCTATTGCAAGGGGCGTTACGTTGCCCCTATCTCGTGTTTTTTTATCCCCATGTTCTTATTCTTGTGTAAAGAGTCGCCTCTTTATTTTCGAATAACAACGTGTCGGTTGGAGGTATGCAACCGGGAGGTATCCGCCGAAATCCTCGATACTCCTCCTCCTCGTCAACTATTTTTTATATTTCCGAACAAAAAAATAGTTCAGGCGCTTTTGTTCAACAACCATTCAACCCACCTTTCTATCTCAAAATACATCCGTGTCAAAAAGACAAGGACTCTTTTTATTTTAACCGAATTCCTGCATGCTAGCAATACCATTTTTTCTTTGTGAAAAAACGAAAAAGTATTACTACTACACTCTATGTAAATAGTACTTATCCAGTGCAAAAAAACAACGCCTCTTCACCAAAAAATAAGAGGCATTGTTTTTTTTATTGTAAACCTAACAATTCTTGAATGACATCTACTACTTGATCGGCAGCTTCATTACAACGTTCAATGGTAGGTGCTTCTACCATAACACGCACTAACGATTCCGTACCTGATGGGCGCACCAACACTCTACCCTCGTCACCCATTTCTGCTTCTACTTTATGAATAATTTCTTGAATTCTTGGATCGACTAACGCTTGGTTCTTATCGACCACTTTTACATTCTTCAAGACTTGTGGAAATTTCACCATTTCTCCAGCTAGTTCTGAAAGCTTTTTACCTGTTTCTTTCATTACATTCACTAACTGCAATGCACTTAACATCCCGTCACCGGTTGTAATATAATCTAAGAAAATGATATGCCCAGATTGCTCTCCACCTAAGTTATAGCCACCTTTGCGCATTTCCTCCATGACATAACGATCACCAACATCCGTCTTGTTGCTCTTGATTTCTTGCTCTCCAATCGCTTTATAGAAACCAAGGTTACTCATTACAGTTGATACAACCGTTGCATGACGTAATAAGCCTCGTTCATTTAGATACTTTGCACAGATGTACATGATTTGATCTCCATCAACGATTTGACCTTTTTCATCGACAGCGATGAGTCGATCACCATCTCCGTCAAATGCTAAACCAAGATCTGCTTCTTTTTCGATAACAAACGCTTGAAGTGTTTCCGGGTGTGTAGAACCAACCCCATCATTAATATTCAATCCATCTGGTGAAGCACCAATCGTTGAGATATCTGCTTCTAAATCAGCAAACAAATGATTTGCTAATGATGAAGTTGAACCATTAGCGCAGTCTAATGCTATATGTAGTCCCTCGAAATCGTTATCTACTGATTGTTTTAAATACTGAATATATTTTTGTCCACCTTCAAAATAATCATTCACCTGACCAATGTTTTCAGCAATGGGTCTTGGCAATTCATCCTTTTCAGCATCGATCAAAGCTTCGATTTCTATTTCCTGCTCGTCCGTTAGTTTAAACCCATCCGCACCAAAAAACTTAATGCCATTGTCTTCAACTGGATTATGAGAAGCTGAGATCATAATGCCTGCCTCTGCCCCCATTGCTTTGGTTAAATAAGCTACCCCAGGTGTTGAAATTACTCCGAGTCGCATCACTTCCGCACCAATAGAAAGTAAACCAGCAGTAAGAGCTCCTTCTAACATCGTACCGGAAATTCTTGTATCCTTACCTATTAATACTTTTGGTTTGTCAGTATCTTTGGTGAGTACATATCCTCCACATCGGCCCAGTTTAAATGCTAATTCTGGTGTCAATTGCTCATTGGCAATTCCCCTTACCCCATCTGTTCCGAAATATTTACCCATAATGTACCTCTCCTTTATTCCTAATTTATACATTTTCACTTGATATCAATTATTCAATCTGAACGATTACATTATCCATTTCTAATGTGTATTCGATGTTATTTGGTCCACTCACTTCAACCGGTACTTGGTGTTCTCCGTCTTCCAGCTCCGCAAGATCTACAGACAGCTGGAAATCAGAAGCACCAATTTCAGCAAGATCAGATGGGTATCCGGTTATGGTTACGGTAAGCTCCCCGTCTTCAGGGTTTATAAACGTATAGGTTAAATCTCCCCCTAAATTTTCAATAGAAATAGGGAGCTCTTCAAACGACTGATCCGTAAGCTCTTCAACACTAACATTAACAGTTATTACCTCTTCTGATACTAGTCTAACCGCATCTGGTAAATCCAATCCAATTTCTATAGTTGAATCCTCATTAATTTCTGATAAATTAATAGGCTCTGTTCTTATCTCAGTAATTTCATCCAAGTCTGCTTCTGAAGCAAATATTTCCACTTCTTCTGTTTCTAAATCCATAGACAATAGGCGCAAATCATCAGGTAACTCCCCAGTAGTCTCTATCGTTACCGGAACGGTTTTACTTGGATTGGCTACATTAACACCAACATCGACTGTTTGTGGGGTGACGCGTACGTTTAACTGATTTCCTTCACTATCATAAACACGAACTGGTACATCCCTTATTTCCATGGATTCTCCAATCCCATCCACATCTACAAATGCCTTCACGATTGCAATTCGGTCGATCATACTTCTTGAACTAGTAATTTCAACAGTTGTTGGTGATACAGTCGCATCGATTAATTCATAACCTAATTCCAAACGTGTTTCATTGGTATAATCAACAAGAACCTCATATTCTGCGGTTGCTCTTTCTTCAATGACCACATCAATTTCTGAAGGTTCTATATAGACAGATAGACGGTTGGAGATTCCCTCATATTCTAATGGTACGCGATGAGAACCAGGCTCCAACCCTTCTAAATCCACAAATACGTCAAAATTACGTTGTGTTGCTGTTGATTGAACCACACTAACTGTTCCTTGTAGAGTCACCGAGACGGTTTCCGGTACACCACTTACCACGTAACTGTCTTCATCAATTTGAATGTTTACCGGTATATCTTCTAACGTTTCTGTTTCTTGAGAACTACTAAAAAATGAATCAAAGCCAACATCAGCAGTACGACTTTCTTGATTGTCAAATGTAATAAGAGCAAAAGTTAAAATCGCTAATACTAAGGAGATCCCCCGAATAACCCACGGCTTGTTTAACCAATCATTCATCTTTTTTCCCCCTCCAATTCCAATTCTTTAACGTCGGGGCCTTTACAAAATTAGCTTCCAAATTGTTTCTTAACATGTCAGTTAATTTATCTTGATCCAAATCTCTATGTAGTTCTCCACTACGTGTACATGAGATTTGACCTGTTTCTTCTGAGACAATTATCGTTATTGCATCACTTACTTCACTAATACCCATTGCTGCACGGTGTCTAGTTCCTAGCTCCTTGGATATAAATGCACTTTCAGATAAAGGCAAATAACAAGCTGCTGCCACAATTTCATTTTCTTTAATAATGACTGCCCCATCATGAAGTGGGGTGTTCGGAACAAAAATATTTGTTAATAATTGCGTTGTTAATTGACCATGAATTGGGATGCCAGTCTCAACAAAATCACCCATATTTGTGTCTCTTTCAATGGTGATTAATGCACCAATTCGTCGTTTTCCCATGTAATTACAGGATTTCACGATCGAGTCAATGACTTGATTCAAAACTTCTTCTTTCGATTTTTTATTTCGAGTAAAGAAGCTCCCTCGACCAATTTGTTCCAGTGCACGACGCAATTCTGGTTGAAATAAAATAATGATTGCTAAAGGTCCCCAGACAATTACTTGTTCAATCATCACTTGAACCGTTTGTAAGTTTAACAAATGACTGATTAAATAAATAATTAATACGACAAAAATACCTTTTAACAATTGAATAGCCTTTGTACCACGAATGAGCATAATTAATTTATAAAAAACATACCAGACAAGGGTAATGTCAACGGCTATTCGTAATAGATTATAAAAATTTAGTCCCTCACCAAGCATGGTTACACTTCCTTCTGCACATGAATTATTCTTCCCATCATTTAGAGTAATCACTTTGATAAGTATAACATAATTTAGAAACGCATCCTATCATAAGGACATCGTGTTGCACCTATTTTTCGTATGTTTACAATTATTATGACAAGTATTTTCGTGATGAAAAAAATATGTACACTACGAGAGGCAGCTATAGTGAAGCTTATGCTTGCTGCAACAGTAGCATACTTATAATTAGTAGGAGCAAGGTTGTATTATCATTACTGGTAACTAAGAGTATCTTCTTTGTTTACATTCAACCTGATTATTAATAGAAACTTAACTATTATTTCCCCATTTTAATTCCAGTGTAACCATAATTTTTTCACAATAAATCATTTTCTTAACACAAGGGATCATTTCGTTCTCCGCTTATTGCCTAATCCCAAACTTCACCTCATCCCACTGATAGGGTTCCCAAAGGATCTTGAAGACTTTGAAGTGCCTACTTCCATTTAAAAAACTTTGATCATCTTGTTGTTTTTGTCACGGACGGTTGGTGTGGTATCAAGTTACTCGTTCGGTAAAGAAGGCTACTTTTTCTGCTTTTTTACAAAAAAAAGGACTGAACATTATCATAACGTCCAACCCTTTTGACTAAAATATGTATGGTGGAGCCTAGCGGGATCGAACCGCTGACCTCCTGCGTGCAAAGCAGGCGCTCTCCCAGCTGAGCTAAGGCCCCAGATTAGATAAACAAAAGTTAAAAGTTCATCTAAAATAATATATGCTTATGAGCCATGAAGGATTCGAACCTTCGACCCTCTGATTAAAAGTCAGATGCTCTACCAACTGAGCTAATGGCTCGAAAATGGCTGGGCTAGCTGGATTCGAACCAGCGCATGACGGTACCAAAAACCGTTGCCTTACCGCTTGGCTATAGCCCAATAAAATAACAGTGAATGTATACACTGTTTAATGTATTTCTATAAAAAATAAAATGGTGGAGGGAGTAGGACTCGAACCTACGAACCCGATGGGAGCGGATTTACAGTCCGCCGCGTTTGGCCAACTTCGCTATCCCTCCATTAAAAATGGTGCCGGCCAGAGGACTTGAACCCCCAACCTACTGATTACAAGTCAGTTGCTCTACCAGTTGAGCTAGGCCGGCGTATGGTGGAGGATGCAGGGCTCGAACCTGCGACCCCCTGCTTGTAAGGCAGGTGCTCTCCCAGCTGAGCTAATCCTCCAAATGGTGACCCGTACGGGATTCGAACCCGTGTTACCGCCGTGAAAGGGCGGTGTCTTAACCGCTTGACCAACGGGCCATGTTTAATAATATCATTTCTAAGAGCTTCCAGCCGGACTTGAACCGGCGACCCCTTCCTTACCATGGAAGTGCTCTACCGCTGAGCTATGGAAGCAAAATGGCTCCACAGGTAGGATTCGAACCTACGACCGATCGGTTAACAGCCGATAGCTCTACCACTGAGCTACTGTGGAACAATATTAGTTAATCAATATTTTGTTGCTTCACAAAGCTGTAGCTCTCATGAAAAAAATGAA
>NZ_JAPRAT010000022.1 GCF_026805325.1 Natronobacillus azotifigens | reverse complement strand
TAAATCGTTGATGTTTATCCCGGAGCAACTATCCGTAAGACTCCCACTTCAAAATCAGGAGAATATCAAGTTGTTTAAGTGTGAGTAACGGAAGCTAGCACCCCGAATGCTTCAACTAACAATCAGTGGGGGAATACCTAAAAACCCCCACTGATTGAAGTTTCACTTTATGTATGCAGCTGCTGTCTGAATTTAATTATAGCAATAGTTATGTGTACCTGTCATTCGATTGGGGTTAACGTTTGCTTTTTTCTTACGAGTATCGAAGTATTTTCCTTATGGGAAAAATCAAAATATAGGGCGGTTCGCTCAATGGAATCCCCCGAATCCCCTGCAGGAAGCGATCCAAGAAAGGCATGGAATTTTCTTAAAAAAGAAGGTAAGATAGTAAGAGAGAAAGGGAGTATGAAATAATATGGGTTGTCTAGGCTGTTTATCCATTCTATTGATTGGTGTGATTTTTTATTACCTTGTTACCATATCGTGGATGTCTGCATTTTCGTTCTCAATCTTGGTACTAGCAGTAATGGTCATTTTTCGTTTTAAGATGAAAAGAGATCAAAGAAACAAAATACAATTTAATTTGCAACGAGTAGAATCATTGAAAACACAATTGAAAGATTTCACTATCCTAAAAGAATATGTAAGTCCTCAAATCGAATCTGCTCTTTTCTTCGATGGGAAAAATAAAAAAATCGCCATTGTAACGGAAGACTTGAGTAAGCGTAGAATTTATCCGGTACAAGATATTATTGCGTCTGTTGTTAAAGAAGATGGAAAAATTGTTGCAAAAGCAACAAATAGTAAAAAATCGAAAACAACTTTAACGGATCACTTAAACAATGATCAAAGTATCTTAAGTCAAGTAGAGCAGGAAAGAAACGAAAAGAAAAATAAGATCACCCGTTTAGAGTTAATGCTTGTCGTTGAGGACAAAGAAAACCCAGTCCATGTGATTTCGTTTTTATCAACCGAAAGGCTAGATTTTCAGGGAAGATCGCTACCTGTTAAACGGACTTCTGAAACGTATCTACAAGCAAAAAACCAGTGTAAAGAATGGCATAAACTTATTGCTAAATCAATTGACTAAATCAGAGCTAAGCAAAAGAGCGTGAATCAACAACTCAATCAGGGTTGCTTGATTCACGCTTTTTTATTTTTATTCCGGAGCAACCGTCCGTAAGACTCCCACTTCAAAACAAGGAGAATACCAAGTAGTTTACGTGGAAGTAACGGACGCTAGCACCTCGAAGGCTTCAAGGGCCTTTAGGTCATCTTTTAGGGCTAACAATCAGTATGGGAATACCTAAAAACTCCCACTGATTGAAGTTACACTTTATGCTTTTGCGACTATAGGTGCTTCTTTTGTATCTTTGACAAGGGATTTACTCATCCATTTTTTACTGCGCCAACGGAGCGTCATTATTATGGCGCGGATCCATTCATCCGTAAGCATCGCAATCCAAACACCGACTAAACCAAGTTCAAATGTAATACCTAATACATAGGCGATTGGCAAACAAATCCCCCACATGGAGACCATTCCCATGAATACAGGGAAGCGTGCGTCACCAGAAGCACGTAGCGCACTAATAATCACAAGATTGGAAGTTCGACCAGGCTCAAGAAGCAAGCCCACCACTAGAATGATGGCACCAAGGGCAATAATATCGGGATCGTTAGAAAAAACACCGAATACTTGTTGACCGAAAATCGCTAAAACTGATCCGATTGACAAAGCGACCAATAATGCATACTTCACCCCGATAAACATATCATGATAAGCTCTTTCTTGCTTTCCAGCACCGACAAGTTGCCCAATGTAGATTTGCATTCCTTTTGATACAGACATAGAGAACACGGTCATTAACGCCATAATATTTTGTGCGTAAACACGTGTTGCTAATGCTGTTGCCCCCATGTACGTAATTAATACAGTGAGAAAAATTTGACTAATGTTATAAGATAGTTGCTCCCCAGCTGCTGGCACGCCAATATTCATAATCTTAGCGACATATTCTTTTTCCAGCTTAAGAAAATGCTTGCGTTTGATTTTAACAGGTAGACGCTTAGAAAGAATGATGAATATTACAATCATTGCTGATACTCGACAAACGGCTGTCGCAATAGCTACGCCTGTCACACCTAAGGCAGGAACACCGAATGTACCAAAAATAAATAAATAATTTCCCAAAATATTAAAGATATTCATGACAAGAACGATGGACATTACATCTTTTGTATGCCCCATTGCTTGAAGAATGGAAGATATGGTTAACACAATGGCTTGTGAGAAAAGTGTACTTGCCACGATAAGCATATAAATATCCGCATACTGATATAAAGAAGCTTCTAAGTTAAATAGATTTAGAAATTGATGACGAAACGAAACAACAATGAGACTGATCAGGAGTCCGAAAAGCAAATTGATCGTAATTGCATGAGCGATCGTTTTACGAACTTTATCATGCTGTTTCGCGCCGACAAACTGAGCGACGACTATTCCAGAGCCCATCGCGGTAAAGTTAAACAAGACGAAAGTAAACATCATGATCTGATTGACGACTCCAATTGCGGCTACGGCGTCATCAGAAACAAAGCTCAACATGAATACGTCCGAAAAACGCATCATGGTTTGTAAAGATACCTCAATTAAAATCGGCCAAGTAATGAAAAATAACTGTTTTTTTGCACTGGCGGAACTACTAATATCTATACGTTGCATATACCCCTCCAAATTTTTTCTTACCCTTAGTTATAATCCCTTTACACTAATTTTGCAAGCGCTTTTTTGGTGCCTGTCACCGCCCGAATTATGTCGAATGGCAGGGAGCTTGTTTTTACTGGGAAGAAAAGTTATACTCGGTCATAATATAGAATCAATTAGAGAAAGCAGGGGAATTATCATGTGGAAGAAAAATCAGTGGATCGATGTTACCATGAGACTTACAAATGATTTAGAACCTTGGCCCGGGGATACGCCGTTTTCTTATCAAGTTCGATTAACTAAAGACCAAACCGGATCAGCTAATATTGGTGAGTTGACTACAGGCGTGCATGTAGGAACACATCTGGATGCTCCTTTTCATTATGACAATGCAGGTGAAACAATTGACGAAATCGATCCATCTTTGTTAATTGGAAAAGCTTTGGTTGTCGATGTGAGAGGTCATAAGAAGATCGGTCGACAGGAATTAGAAAGGTTTGATTTGGATGGAGTAAGTCGAATTCTGCTACACTCCTTTGATCGTCCTAATAGTAAATGTTTTCCGGAGAATTATCCTGTATTACGAGAAGATATTGGACCATTTCTTAAAGAAAAAGGAGTTCATTTGATTGGGACAGACTGCCCGTCTGTGGATCCTGTAGATAGTAAGGCGATGACAGCACACCACGCCTTATATGAAAATGGTGTGTATATTTTAGAGAATCTTGTGTTAAATCATGTTGAAGCGGGCTTTTATCAACTTATTGCCTTACCATTAGCGATTCAAGGAGGCGATGGTAGCCCTGTACGAGCAGTGCTAAAAAGCATACCGGTGTCCATTACAAAAGATGGACATTAAGACAGAATAGAGAAGATGGTTCCAGTTATGATTTGCTCCTAGTGGGTAAAATTATAACTCGAGCGCTCTGTTTAGAATCTCATTCTTTCGTTGATCTATTTCTGTTTCGTATTGATCTTTAAACGCTGCTGCTAGTTTTCATCCTAGTTGTTCGCTTGAAGTTCATTTAAGAGTGCTTGATACATTTTTTTAAAGGATCCATAGGGATTCTTTTCTAAATCTGTTGCTATCGAACTGTATTCCTGGAAAAAGTACAGTTGTGATACTTGTTCTCCATCCGCTTTCTTATCTTCATACTCAGTTAGCGCGATGGAGATTATGTCCTCTATTTTTTCAGTAACTTTAGATTCAAGATTGGAAAATTCTTCGCGATAACTCTGTAAAATATTTTCTAATGGTAGACTGGCACTTTCCTCGTCAACTGGATTGATAGTTGGAGAAGGGGAGTCCTCTGTCTGGTTGATAACGTCCACCTGTTCAACATTCGTATTGTTAGATTGTCGCTCATTTTTTTTATATGATTCTTTCAACCGAGGTACAGAAACAAAATATTCTGTATCTCGTTCTTCTTGAACGCTTGCATCCTTAGTTTCAGCGTTGATAAGACTTAGTCTGTAGTACATCCAGGTACCGGTAACTAAGATAAGCCCTATGAAAATAAAGAATAAAAATGCCACTAGTTTTTTCATAAATAACTCCCCCAAACATAAAAATATACTTAGTACATAATCTAACCAAATAACTTAAAATTCATACGTGCCTGTCACCGCCCGATTTTTGTCGATTTTTTTATACTGAAGAGAAAATTAAAGTTACAGTGGTTAAGTATATTTTTCATTCTTAAGTTATATTCATCCGTAACTCGTATACAAAAGGGATTAAGAAATTCAAAGTTGCTGTGAGATATAAAAAACCGTAGGCGAAGAATTACTCTGCCTACGGTTTGATTTTTTTGTATTATTATGAATCGGATTGGATTTTTTCTCGATTAACCATCCGTAAAAATCCAATTCAAAACAACCTGCAAATTAGAATTGTTAAGTGGGAGTATGTAACTTGCATTTTATCTAGAATAGTTCAAGAATCTAAAGCTCATCGTTTGGGACTAACAGTCAGTGGGGAATACCTAAAAACTCCCCACTGATTGAAGTTTCATTTTATCCGCCCATCTTTCTACGTGTACTCGCTGCTTTTTTTGTTTGTTGACTTCTCATTTGATGATTGTTGTTATGACTAGTCATTTTGTTGTTACCATTCGCTTGTGCTTGTTTTTTCTTTTCTAATTGTTGCTTAATTTTTTCTTGCATGCTCATTTTCTTTTCATCAGACATGTAATTATTATCTCCTCTGCAGATTTTTATGATTAAAGTATTTTTCTATTGTGTTGTATGTCAAACTTCTCCACCAACAAATTATACCACAACTAAACGACAGGTGCCTGTCACCGCCCGAATTATGTCGAACGATTCTGGTAAGAAATTATCTAGTAAACTGTATTTTTTTTCAAAGATATAGTATATTAATATGGTGATTTTGAAGAAGGAGACAGGCTAAATGACGGATTCAGATCAATTGAAAAAAATATTAATCGATGCACATCAAAAAGGTAATTCAGGAGCTAGTTTAACGGAAATTTTAACTTTTTTAAAAGGAGAATTACCTAAAATAACAAAGAAGAATGAGCACTTGATTGCAAAATAGCTACTGATTTGTTTGTGGCACACTAATAATCCCAGCCAACTAAAGAATGGTAGCTGGGATTTTATTTTTGCACTTTTATCCCGGAGCAACCGTCCGTAAGATTCCCACTTCAAAACAACGAGAATATCAAGTTGTTTAAGCGGGAGTAACGGACGCTAGCATCCCGAATTGTCCATGGGGTCATCCTTTAGGGCTAACAATCAGTGGGGAATATCTTAAAAACCCACTGATTGAAGTTTCCCTATATCGTAGCCTCAATTCTTTAAGACTCTCTGCAGAATTAAACCTTGATGCCTCAGCAACTTTACGTTCATAAGACTATCTCTTCGATACAGCAAAGAAATTTAACGGTGCTTAAATGCGACTAATAGACACTAGTAACCCAATAGCTGCTTTCGAAATAATGATCATTGGAGAACACAGGAAACCAATCAATGATCCATTTCATCTCATTTTTCAAGGTCTAACGATTAACAATCGTGGCAAAACTTTGAACAGGAGGGATGGAAGATGAATTTAGATTACGAGATTATTTTTGGAATAGATAAATTGATGCATTTTTTCAGTTTTCTAGTACTAACTTTATTTTTAGGTATGTTCATTGTGTGTTTATCCAATCGTTGTAGATTGAATCAAAGGTTGAGTTATCTCTGGTTTATATTGGTGACTATTGGTACATTGGATGAATTTCGACAGTATAACCTGTCTAATCGTAGTGCTGAATTTTTGGATGCAGTAGCGAATATGCTTGGTGTCTCAGTAGGAATAGCAATTTTACTGTTTTCTTCTTATCTAGTGAAAAACAGACACCATACCATAATAAAATTGCTTGTCTTATATAGCTTTGTTACTATTCCTCTTTTCTTAGGATTGCTTTATTATAATGAGCGAACATTCGTAACCGTTGAAGAACCTATTCAAGAAAAATTGAGAAATCTATGGGTGTTTCTCCCGATGCAACCATCCATAAGATTTCCAAATGTCTACCTAAGGTAACGTGTGTTTGCAGACGGGAAGACTCTAACCAATTATTGATTATGATTGAAATTGGTCAATATAAAAACCCTTTCGCTGAACAAGGTATTCAACAAAAGGGTTTCGTTTACAATCTTTTACGTTTTTTAAAAAATAAATGCTATGCTAATAGTTGTCGCTTTTTATGAATGAGAAACGCACTAAAACCTGCAAGAAGTAGAATGCTACCTAGGATAATCCAATTGAACTGGTTAGTCGCTGTATCAGGTAATTCCTCATCAGCAGTCTTATCGCTAGATTCAGTTTCCACTTCTGGAGCTTGGCCTGCAGCTTCGTCCGATTCTTCTTCTATATCATCGGTTTCTTCAATCGTATCCTCATCAGCAACATCAGGCTCTTCTTCCAGTGCCTCAAGTCCATCGATCGCAGCTTGTAATGCGGCTAGTATGGCAATCAATTCTTCTTCAGATTCGACCGTTGAAAGTGCTGCTTCTGCTTCATTAATCGCATTTTGCAATGTTGCATAAGACTCTTCTGTATAATCTTCTCTTACAAAATCTTTTGCTGTTTTAATTAAAGTCTCCAGTTCCGTAGTGTCAATGATTTCTACTTCTACTACACCATAAATACTAAAATGTGAGACTTCAGCTACTACTTCACCAGTGTTTTTATCATATTCAGGAGTTATCTGTTCTTCGATAACACCATTGTCATTAATATAAACAACTTTTAAATTCTCCCAATCTGAAACTTCAGATGGGTTAATATGAAACGTTAATCTTACAGGTTGATCCAAAGGAATCGCTTCATCGTTAGAATTTAAAGTAAAGTTATAAAGCTCACTTAAGACATTCGGGTGCATTAGACGAATGTCATCGGAGACATCTCCAAATGTAAAAATAACATCATCCCTAGATTTTAATAAATGAACAGGAATTGTTGCGGTAACCTGACCTTTATTCAGTGCAATTGAGGTATTATCGAGTAATTGATCGATAACTTCCTTCTTTAACAAGGTGATGCTGGTTGTGTTATCAATTCTGTATACATTGTCCACAACATCAAAGTCCGATAGATCACTTATTATTGTTTCTTCCGGTTCTTCCGGTTCCTCTGGTTCTTCTGGACCTTCAACAGGAGGGGCTTCATAGTCAGCTACTTGATATAAATAGAAATCGTCTAATGATCCCCACGCACCGGCTGCAGCCGTAATACTTGCACCGATTGTGAGCGTTCCATCGGTTACTAAAATTGAATCTAGCTCCGGATTGCTCCAATTATTCCAACCACTTACCGAAGTGTCTTCTCGATACTGTTCATCAGCGGTCTCAGCATAAAGGTACATTTCAGGTGATCCCCCAGCATCTCCACCTTGGATAAACATAGATAAATGATAGTACCCTGGTTCTAGATCTGTGATTGTTTGCTCTAATTTAAAATCGATAGCTTCTTCAGACCAAAAGTGTGCAGAATAAGATCCAGAATGTGGGTCGTTCGTACTTGGTAGGGAAACGGACGATTCATTGTCACTTCGATAAACAACTTCCCACATGCTCGTGTCACTAGCTTCAAATCCCGGATTTACTACAAAATTTTCTTCATTAATGGTTAGTTCGGCTGTTACTGAATAGCCACCTTCAACATCTCCATTAATCGTATATACACCAACTCCGCTTTCTACTGCCTGTTGAACTGCTTCATGATCCCATGTCACAGGTAATTCTTCTCGACTGTTGTCATTGTAAACAGCCGTTACCGTTTCTGGTAAAATGATTTCTTCACCCAAATTAAAATTTACTGATACATTATTCACTACCTCAACTTGTAATGGAGCAACTGATCCTGTATCTACATAGTTAAATACATTGATCGATGGAAGAGGATGACCGTGAAAATCAAACAATGCTTGATTATCTACTGCACTTCCACCATACCATTCACCCGCATCATCTGGATCATATTCAGCCGAGTAGCTAGATGCCCAGCCTGATCCATAGGTTTCCCAAAGCTCTTGGTTATGTTCGAAATCAATATCATCAGGATTTCCAACTGGAATCCATGCCGGTTCCCAATAAAATACGCCAATACCAGCTTCGCCAACATCGGCAACTGCTTGAAAAACATCACGAATTGCATGAGCTTGCCCTTGAGGAGAGATCGGATATTCTAATGTTTGACCGTCTCCTGGTGCCGTATTTCCATGTCCGTCACCATCTTCATCGGTGTAAGCGTAGGAAACTTCTGCAACCATCACTTGTTTGTCATACGTGTCTGCAATATATTCCAATTGCTCTGTTAAATTTTCTAACGTACCATGCCAGAAAGGATAGTATGAACTAGCAAATACATCGTAGTCCACATTGTATTGATCCAAACTACTCGCATAACTTGCATATGTTCCTCGTTCTGGATTTGTAAAATGAAGCGCAACTAAAATATCCTCATCAATGTCTCGTACTGCACGACTACCGGCATTAAATAACGGGCTCATTCTTGCAAAACCACTTTCACCAGCCATCCCATTATTTGTTTCATTTCCTACTTGCACCATGCCAATGTCAATATCTTCATCGATCATTTGTTGCAAGCTGTCTTTCGTAAAATCGTATAGTGCATCTTGTTTGTCTTCAAAATTTAAATCTTCCCAAGCTTTTGGAGCTTGTTGTTTACTAGGGTCTGCCCAGAAATCTGAATAATGAAAGTTAACTAGAAGTTTCATATCATTCTCTGCAGCCCTTTTCCCGATTTCAATCGCTGTTTCTAGATCATTATTTCCTCCACCATAGCTTCTTCCTTGTGAGTCATAAGGGTCATTCCAAATACGAACACGTACGTAATTCGCACCAGCTTCGGAAAAAGTGGTGAAAATATCCTGTTCTTCTCCTGCTTCATTGTAAAAAGTAACACCACTGTTTTCTAGTGCGATAATACTAGAAATGTCGACACCTTTTATGAAATCTTCAGAAAGTCCATCTACTCGTTCAACAAAAATTTCTGATTGAACTGGTTCTGGAACTTCATTGGTTGGTCCATCTAGTAATACTAAACTGAAACTGTCTAGGTAACCATAAGCATCCGGATTACCTGAAACTGTGGCACCAACTTCGAATTCTGCTTCATCTTCTGTTATTTCAAATTCTAACGTCAATTCTTCCCAGTTATTATAATCTGTTGTAGCAACAGCCTCAGTTGCATGTGAGCCTGCAAATAGTTCGACACTTCCTGCCTCATCAGCTGCTCCTCCCATAGAGTGAGAGGTTAATTGATAATTTCCAGCTGGTAGTGTTTCAAGTGTTTGTGATAAAGTAAAAGATTGATTTTCACTTGATTCGTCTGAAATCCAATAGCTAAATGCGTGATTTCCTTCTTGAGGCGTTATCCATTCATCATCTGAGTAGGCGAAATGATTTATTTCTACAAGCTCCCAATCTGTGGTAGTTACCGCCCATGAGTTATCTTCCCAAAAATCAGACTCAAACCCTCCGTTTGTTAAAAGGTTTTCTTGGGAAGAGGCAGCTAATCCCGTAATACTATGAACGTTAATCGTACTAAAAACAATTGCAAACACAAGCAATAAACTAAAATATTTTTTTCTTTTTTTCATAATCTCAACCTTTCTACATTTTTTGTTAGATGCTGCTTGCCTAACTAAGTCTTGTGTGCTCACCATGCGTACTGCGTTTAGAGTACCAAGTAGAAGTTAGAAAGAATAATTTTCCCTCCCTATATATAAATTAATTTAATTAAGTACAACTATAATTATAAAGCGTTTACATTTGTGTTTATATATCAAGATATTCCTCATTACTTTCAAAAATCTAAATGAAGATGTTTAAAAGTATAGGAAAACAATAAATCTACCCAGACCCTTAGATTTCTTATATGATTAAATGACAGTAGATAAAAAGATTAGAAAGAGTGATGGAATGTATTGTGTAAATTGTGGAGAGAAAGTAAATGTTGAATCAAAATTCTGTCATGCTTGTGGGACAGAGATACAGGCCCAACATAGCATCCAGGAAGAAAAAACGATTGATAAGCTAGATCACCAAAATGAACTGTTAGAGACAGAACAAAGTGAGCCGGCAGAGGAAGAACACTTTGCAAATTTTGTAGGGAAAAACAAAGAGTACTATCAAAGGAAATGGGCTGGTGTGAATGATCCATCTTCTTCGGTCAGCTGGAATTGGGCTGCTTTTTTTCTTGGTCCGTTTTGGCTCGGCTATCGAAAGATGTACCGACATATTTTCATCTGGTTTGGTTTGTTTTTGCTACTAGATTTGTTTGATGTATTGATAGGAAATACACACGAAGTTAGTTCGATTAATTACATAGTATCGTTTGTATTGTATCTGCTAGTCGGGATGTTTGGTAATGCATTGTACTATCGACATGCAAAAAAACAAGTGGAAAAGAATAAATTCACTTATGCAGACGGCAGTGAATTAAAGTATGTAGGGGGAACAAGTAGTAAGGGTGTTTTTGTTGCAGTAGGTGGATTAATTGCTTATTTTATTTCTTTTCTCCTTATTTTCAATGCATTTGGAACCAATGTCATTGTTTTTGGAACAAGTGAAGGGATGTTTGGTGTTAATGGAATCCAAGATAGTTTTCACCAAGACCAAGCAATTTACTATGAAGTTGATTTTGGAGAATCAATTGGAAGGTCTACGGTTGAGATTGTTGTTTTAAGAGATTATGGAAATTATGAAGAAGTGTTAGCTCAGTATGAAGAATATGTTGATCCAACTTGGAATGGATTTTACAATGAGTTCTATGACCCACTCTATTATTCTACAATAGATCGAGGGAATTATATAGTTCGGGCATATAGGGGAGGAGAACTACTTAGCGAAGGGTCTTTTTCCATTCGATAAAATATACGAAACACCACTGCGAATCGCTTTGCATTCTTTTCGATAAGGAGCATGCTAAAGCCAGTAAGTGGTGTTTTCTATTGTAGAAATACTTTATTAAAAAAATATCTACAAAACATTATTTTTTTTGAGTATAGATTTAACCTCATCTTTCACCTCGCTTGAAAACTCAATGGTTATAGAATGAACAGAGTGAGTGAATTTTAGTTTGAGAATGTCTTTTTCTTCTAAATTAATTTTCTTTATATTCTTGTAAGGAACAAATTGAACCATTCTTGTTAAATTTGAAAATAAACCGGATCCTCCAGATGTACCAATTAACTCATATTGGATTCCAGAATCCGTTAAACCAACAGCTAAAGGTGATATCAATCGAGTAGCTATAATTAAAACGCCTATAATGATGATAGATCCTATAATTTCATAGTTCATGGATAGCCAAATCATTATTCCAATAACTATCACTGTGATACCTATTGAAATAAAGTGAAACTTCAATCAGTGGGGGTTTTTAGGTATTCCCCCACTGATTGTTAGTTGAACCATTCGGGGTGCTAGCGTCCGTTACTCCCACTTAAACAACTTGATATTCTCGTTGTTTTGAAGTGGGAGTCTTACGGACGGTTGCTCCGGGATAAATCTGCTTTTAGAGGTTTGTAAAGCTTTTACTTTTACGTTTTTCACTCGAGTAAGAAAAAGACTATTTAACCCAACTAAAAGTATAAACACAATAATTATTGCTACGTTATATATTGTTTCTTCCAAAAAAAAGTAATGCATAGGAACAGCTCCTTAAGATAATATTTGAATGAATATTAAAAATACTAACAAATAATCTAGAATCACCATTTCTAAGACTGAAACTAATTAATAATAACGGATCTGCTCAAGTACACAAGGTGGGATAGTAATTTGGAAATCATTAGCGATTGATTTTCAATAATAATCCTATTCCTTTCTTTAAAACCTCTTAAACTTCTTTTGCTTGTATGTCTTCATATAAAGGATATTTTTCACAAAATATGTCGGTTTTAATTTTTCGTGCAAGATAACGTAAGTATTTTAGAACGTTTGTCGAAGGTATTGTTTACTGGGTCATAATAACTATAATAATTGTTATAGTACAAATTAGATAAAGGCAAACTTATCGAAAGGTAAGGACGCAAAGCTAGGACCTAACGCTGAAAAGCTATGGCAGCCAAGTTACCAAAAATAATAGTAAACCATTTTAGGGAGGTAATTTAGCGATGCGAGAATTCTTTAAACGGATTATTAAATGCCGAATTCGAGGAATACATAAGTATAGTGTCAGTGAACATGTTTGTGTTCGATGTAATTACAATCCCCACCGAGATAGACAGTACCAAGAAACTAAGCCGTTGAAAAAAAAATAACGCCTCATTAAATAAAGTTCCTTTGGCTAAAAACAACCGTTCTTTCATCATCCTTCCATGCAATAACGGTTACATTGATGATGATTTTTACTATCAATAGATGGGGTTAATTGAAATAGATCTAAATTACCTGAAACAAAAGAATTAGTAGAGAAGCTTTAGTTGAATCGGTTTTTAGATATTAACTAGGTTTCTTGTAAGATATGCTTGTTTTAAAAAATATAAGCGTATTTGTCGAAAGTATTGCAAATAGGTAGAAAAGACTATAAATTATAATAAAGATAAAATGTTTTGAAAAAGGCAAACTTATCGAAAGGTAAGGACGCAAAGCTAGGACCTAAAGCTCAAATAGCTAAGGTAGCCCAGTTACCGAAAATATAATTTAGAAACTATTTTTGGGAGGCTACTTAGTGATGAAAGAATTTTTCAAAAAGATTATTAAATGTAGAATTAGAGGCGTGCATAAGTATACAATCAGTGATCAAGTCTGTGTTCGGTGCAATCACCGTCCAAACCATCGTTAGTAATACTTTTAAATAGCATTATATCCCTTGGTTATAAAGGCTTATAATTAAGTGATATAATGTTTTATTATTTTTTTCGGAGCAACCGTCCGTAATACTCCCACTTTAAAACAACAAAAAAGTTGTGTAATCGGACGTAACGGGTCCTAACACTTCGAAGGTTTCAAGCGCCTTTCCTTTAAGTCTAACAATTAGTGGAAAAATCTCCACCGTATAACAAAAGTCGTTGTCTATCTAAAGGATAACGGCTTTTTTTTGTAAATAACCATCTTTCCGTTCGATTTTAATTTTTAATTTTTCTGATGTATTGATATAATACCAACAAGTGACAATGTATAAAGAAGTTGTGTAAAAGGTTTAGTGAATTTTTCAGTCGACTAGTATATTAGAACTCCTCTGAACAAGTTTTTTCCGCTATCTTACGTAAAGATTGTATTTCAACAATTGGACTTTTTAGTGGCAGTGTATTCCTAGTTAATATCTAACTAATATAACAGGTATCAAACCGTCCCAATGATTGAATCTTCACTATGCTTTGAATTACTTAACTCTTATTGAACATATTAACGATAAGCAAAGTTGGAGTGTAACCGATGAAAATTTTTACTGTTTTTTTACAAGTAGTTTTTATTCATGTTTTTTTATTTCTAGCCATGGGGTTGAGGTACATCTTTTCAATTCCATTACCTACGACTATTATCGGTCTTTTTTTATTATTTTTCGCGTTATGCTTTGGAGTGGTCAAATTAGAATGGGTGGAAAAAGGAGCGAACTGGCTGATGGCCGAGTTATTATTGTTCTTTATCCCATCAGCTGTGGGAATTGTGAACTACGAGGAAATTGCTAGTTGGCAAGGAATTAATGCGATCTTGGTTATTGGTCTTGGGACTTTTATCGTGATGGGATCAACTGCCTGGATTGTGGAGCGATTCAAAGGAGCGGATCCTGTATGAATATCTTTTTCGTAACAATTTTAACGTATGGATTATACCGTTTAGCCAAATTCATCACGACGAAAGTTTCTTTTCCATTATTTCATCCGCTTTTGTTTACACCGGCGTTGATTATTTTAACAATCACCTTGTTGAACATTCCAGCAGATGATTATTTAGCAGGGGCTACTTTATTAACGCACTTACTAGGACCTGCGGTAATTGCTTTTGCAGTACCAGTGTATAAGCATTTGTCCATTTTGAAAAAATATGTTGGAAAAATAGTAATCACCGTATTGATAGGTTCGATTGTTGCGATTGTTAGTTCTTATGGATTAGCCCTTGTATTTCAATTAGAAGAGCATTTTTTAATTAGTATGTTACCACGCTCTATCACAACACCACTCGCTATGGAGGTTTCTGAAGATACAGGTGGAGTACCGGCACTAACGATTGTATTTGTCATTATTACTGGCATTTGCGGTTCGTTGATTGCTCCTAGTGTGTTTAAACTTTTTGCGATTAAGTCTCAGATGGCAAAAGGTCTAGCACTTGGTATGAGTGCCCATGCTGTTGGGACGAATAAAGCTCTTCAATATGGTGAAGAAGCCACCACATTCTCTACTTTAGCGATGGTTTTAGCTGGTGTAATTACCATTATTTTAGGAAGGGTATTTATTCCTCTTTTCTTGTGATGGATAATCGTAACAGCTAATTTGCTTGTAAAGGTAAAATTGGTTTGGTTAAAATAATCATACTAATTGAAGTTTTTTATTGAATATACTAAAGTTGAAAGCGTGAACAAGAATTTTTCAATAATGAAAAATGGGAGTGATGAGATGAAGTATAATCAACTAGGGAAAACCGATTTAAAAGTAAGTGAATTAAGTTTTGGCACATGGGCAATTGGTGGCTCATGGGGAAACACAAGTGATGAAGAAGCCCTAAAGGCACTGGAGAGAGCAATGGATGCCGGGGTGAATTTTTTTGATACGGCGGATGTTTATGGAGATGGGCATAGTGAAGAATTGTTGGCAAAAGCAACAAAAGGTAAAGAATCAGAGATCCACATTGCCTCAAAATTTTGCCGCGCAGGAGATATTCATGATCCAGCTACCTATTCTGAGGAGTCGGTAACTGCCTATCTAGAAAACTCGTTGAAAAGGTTGCAACGAGATCAATTGGATCTCTATCAGATTCATTGTCCACCATTTGAAATTTTGAAAGATGGTCGTGTATTTGAAGTGCTAGATAAATTAAAACAACAAGGAAAGATTCGCTATTATGGTGTAAGTGTTGAAACAGTAGAAGAAGGGTTGTTTTGTTTAGAAAAAGAAAATGTGAGTTCCTTACAAGTTATTTTTAACATGCTACGTCAGAAACCACTTGAAGAGTTATTTCCTACTGCGAAGCAAAAAGGGGTGGGAATTATTGCGCGTGTCCCTCTGGCAAGTGGCCTTTTAACAGGTAAGTTCACAACGGATCACCAATTTGAAACAGATGACCATCGACAGTTCAATAAAGATGGTGAGGCATTTAATGTTGGAGAAACGTTTGGTGGTTTACCTTTTGAAAAAGGTGTAGCCTTGAGTAATCAGTTAAGTTGGGTGGCAGAAGATCGAGGTAATCGAACGAGAGCAGCTTTGAAATGGATCATGCAACAAGAAGGAGTCTCCACTGTTATTCCTGGATTTAAAAACGTTCGTCAAGTCGAGGATAACCTTCAAGCAGTAGAAGTTCCTCATTTTACTCAAGATGAGTTAGAAAAAATTCGAGTATTTTATAAGAATGAAGTTCATGAGCATATTAGAGGTAGGTATTAAACTTTCACGCAGAAAAAAGAGTTCTCTTCCTAAGAAGTGAACTCTTTTACGTATTTATCCCGGAGCAACCGTAACTCCTGCTCAAACCAACGGGAGTAATGGACGCTAGCAACCCGCATGGTTCAATTAACAATCAGTGGGGAATACCTAAAAAAACACCCACTGATTGAAGTTTCACTTTATCCCGGAGCAACCTTACGTAAGACTCCCATTTCAAGATAACAAGAAAAATAAAAATAGCTTAAATGATAGTAAATCGTGGTTTCTTTTCCATTCCGAATGGTTAAGTTTTACTTTATAATTTTCGTATCACTTCATTAAACTCTGTTTGAATAGAGTTGTTAGGCTTTGCACCGAACTGGCTAACCAAGATTGCAACAATGAAGTTGAGGAAGAAAGCCGGAACAATTTCGTACATACCGAATATCTCGGCCATCTCTGCAGTTGAAAAATCGCCCCAAATGATCACTGTTATTGCTCCAACAATAATTCCTGCTAATGCACCATTTCGTGTGATTTTTTTCCAGAATAAAGAGAGAATAAGTATTGGACCAAACGCACCACCAAAACCAGCCCATGCATAACTAACAAGATCCAAAACAGAATTTTCTGGATTGGTTGCTAAAAGTGTTGCAATTAATGCAATGGTAATAACAGCAACCCGACTTACCCATACTAGCTCTTTTTGAGTTGCGTGTTTACGAAAAATAGCTTTATAAAAATCTTCTGCAACAGCCGATGAAGAAACGAGCAGCTGTGAATCAATTGTACTCATAATCGCAGATAAAATAGCCGCTAACAAAATTCCTGCAATAACTGGATCAAATAGAACCTGTGAAAAAGCAATAAAGATTTTCTCCGGATCAGCAAGCATTTGAATTCCAGCATCGTTAGTCGTCACTTGTATACCGAAATCAGACAATATGCCAATATCTTGGGTACTGATAAAAGCTAGTCCTGAAAGACCAACAAATATTGCCCCGTATAGACCAAGAATCATCCATGTCATTCCAATGAAACGGGCTTTCGGAACATCTTGTGCGGAGCGTAATGCCATAAAACGTGTAAGAATATGTGGTTGCCCAAAATAACCGAGCCCCCAAGCTAAGGAGGAAATAATCCCAATTACTCCAACTCCGGCGAGCATATTTATATGATCAGGAGATATATTACCAACCGCGTCTATTGTTGCCTCCCAACCACCGGTAATTAAAATCGCTCGAATGGGAACAATAATCAAGGCTAAAAACATCAGAATTCCTTGAATGAAATCCGTCCAACTAACTGCTAGAAACCCTCCTAAAAACGTGTAAGATACAATAACGATAGCTCCAGTCCAAAGCGCTTCACTGTATGTAAGGCCAAAGGAAGCTTCAAATAATTTTGCTCCTCCTACCATTCCTGCTGATGTGTAAAATGTGAAAAAGAGTAAAATAACAAGAGCAGAGATAATGCGTAATACGTGTGATTTGTCACGAAAACGATTTTCTAAAAAATCAGGAATCGTAATGGAATTGTTAGCAACTTCCGTATAGACACGTAAACGTTTTGCAACAAATTGCCAATTTAAATAGGCACCAAAAGAAAGTCCAACTGCAATCCATGCTTCTGCTAAACCAGAAGCATAAATTACACCTGGTAAACCGAGTAAAAGCCAACTACTCATATCAGATGCCCCTGCGCTTAGCGCGGTAACTCCAGGTCCTAGCTTCCTTCCTCCTAGCACGTAATCCGATAGATTGCTAGTCAAACGATAAGAGATAATGCCAATAAATAATAGTCCAAGTAGATAAACAATAAACGTGATCAGTGTAACGTTAGACATGGTTACTTCTCACTCCTTCGTATAAATAATGATATAGCAGATAAAATAATGAAAAGTGGCATTGGTACGAATAACCAAAACCAGGTTGCGCCTGTCAAAGCAAACTCTTCCATAAAACCCCTCCCTAATAGATTATTTACCCTTTAACATCATATCTTATATAATCAGAATATTCAATCATCGGCGCCTTTTCAGTGCCTGTCACCCGTCGAATTTTCTTTACTTACAAATGATTAATAAATCACCTTTTCTATTATAGGCGAATAAAGTATTAAGGTTATTTATAAATAGAAGATACAGGGAGATGAATGTGATGTTTTATCATACGGATCAAATGCAGTATAATGCAAAACCTGCAAGGCCAGATGCAGTTTATGCGAAAAAATTACAAGAAATTCTGGGAGGACAATTCGGGGAGATCTCTGTTGCACTACAATATCTTTTTCAAGGTTGGAATTTCCGTGGGGAGGAAAAATATCGAGATTTATTGATGGCAACTGGAACAGAGGAGTTTGCGCACGTAGAGATGCTTGCAACGATGATTGCTCGACTATTGGATAATGCTCCAGTGGGCGATCAAGAGTTAGCGGCGAAAGATCCTGTTATTGGAGCGGTGTTAGGTGGGATGAACCCACAGCACGCGATTGTTAGTGGACTAGGTGCGATGCCAGCAGATAGTGTCGGTAATCCATGGTCGGCAAGTTATATTAATGCAAGCGGAAATTTATTAGCAGATTTTCGATTGAATTTAACTTATGAATCACAGGGACGTTTACAAGCAGTGCGATTGTACGAGATGACGACAGATCCGGGTGTCAAAGACATGCTCTCTTTTCTTATCGCCCGGGATACAATGCACCAAAATCAATGGTATGCAGCGATCTGTGAATTAGAGGAAAAGGAGAATATTGTTGTACCAAGTACATTTCCACGTGCTCTGGAAAAAAGTGAGGTTGCTTATGATTTCTATGATCTTTCCGGAGGAACAGCAAGTAAAAAAGGAAGATGGGCGTCAGGAAGAAGTATGGATGGTTTAGGTGAATTTAAGTATTATCACAACCCAACTCCGTTTGGTGGTATCCCTAAATTACAACCTGCTCCTCCCCTACTTCATAATACGATGCCTTCGATGTCCCCACATGTACCACCGCATCGAGCATAGTAAGACAGGACCTGACACCACTAAATTTCGACAAAATTCGGGTGGTGACAGGCACCCGTCTCGTGGTATAATAGCTTGTCTTTATATACAGTGATGGGGGAGAGTTAAATGAAAAAGATACAGATTTTCATTTTTTTGTTGGGGATAATGTTCACTCTAGCAGGATGTGGGACGAGCAGTTCCGTTAATGATGAAGTAGAGGTTACTGGTTTTAATGATGAAGGAAAGAATGAGTTTACTGATATGGAACGAAATCAATATGATGTTCCGATCGTTTTTGAACAGGAAATCTTATCTTTGATTCAGCAAAACCTAGTGGCTGCAAATAACCGTAATGTTGATGAGTATGTAAGGCAATTAGTTGCAGACGATCAGACAGAAGAAATGATCGAATTGATTCACGCAACGTTTGATATGTATGAAGAGCTTCATTTAACATTTACTTTCGATGGAGGTTCAGTAATCTATTCGAAGGAAGACGAAGCAGTGGTGGATATAACACAACAAATTAGAACGGCAGAGTTTGATGAGTTTAATAACTATCAAAGTGATACAAATGCATTGCATTTTGTTGTAAAAGAAGATGAAGAATGGAAAATTTTCGCTAGTTACACAACAAAAAGCATATGGTTAATGGAAAACGGAGAACCGGATATAAATGGTGATGTTTTTTCTGTTGTCGATGATACGGATATTTGGGCAACAAGAGTGGAGGAAATGATTTCACAAGATCAGTTGCCAAGTGAATATTTAGAGGACCTGTAATAAATTTTTATCCCGGAGCAACCGTCCGCAGAGCTTCCACTTCAAAACAAGGAGAATATCAAGTTGTTTAAGTGGGAGTAATGGACGCTAGCACCCCGTATGGTTCAAGGGTCTTTAGGGGGCATCCTTTAGGGCTAACAATCAGTGGGGAATACCTAAAAATCATCGCTGATTGAAGTTTCATTTTATTAGAAATGTATTTTGATAAAAACGTGGCTTCCCGTGCATAATCTTTCACTTTTGGAAAAGGATAAAAGCGATAACTAGTGAAAATTTGGGAGGCATAAAAATGAAAAAAAAGCTACTATCCTTTGCAATTGTGTTAATGCTCACGATCATTGGGGTAACAACAGCCGAGGCAGGAAGAGGACATGATCAACCCGAGTTCAAAGATGTAGAACTAACTGAACAGCAGACACGAGAATTGAAAATAATGTACGAAGATTTATTTAATCAAAGAAAAGGTATTATTGAAAAGTATCAGGAATTTGGCGTCTTATCCAAAAAAGATGCGGATAAAATGAAAGAACATATCGATCAATTTGCAGAAAAACTAGAAGCAGATGGATATATCCCGAAATGGGATAAAAAGAAGAAAACTAATAATCAAGAATAGTAAAAAAGAGACTTCAGTTTAGAAAATGATAACTGAAGTCTCTTTATTTTGCATGCAACTGTTGTTAGAGCAAGTAATACTAACTGATGAATTCTAGCACTCCTAATGGAGGTGAAACTTACACTGTGAAGGTTCTTCTAAGTCATCTTTTCGAATGAAAAATTACTGAAAAAAACCTACACTCTGATTCTCAACTACTCCTCCTTTCCTGCTTACATATAATTCGTCGACTTTGTGAAGGCACAATTATTGAATTTACGATTTATTTCCTGGGCAATATTTGTCGAAGTTATCCGGGATATCCTAATATACAAGGGCATTGTTGTTGATAGTAATTTTGCAAAGAAAAAAAGATTATTAACAATATCAATAGAATACATAGCTGGTGTAAATAATTCGTTAATTAATGGTAAAAACAGTAACCGTGTTGCTTGTTTATGTTAAGGTGTTTTTGAAGAAGACAACAGAAGGGGGAATGACTTTGAAACCAGTTGAATTGATTAATATCTCAAAATCCTATGACCAAGAACAACATGTTTTAAAAGAAATTAACCTTACCATTGAAAAAGGTGAATTCTTTGTCCTTGTTGGGCCATCTGGTTCTGGAAAGAGTACATTATTGCGGATGATTGCAGGGCTAGAAGCAATAACAGATGGTAAGTTGAAGTTTAATGGTAAACTTGTAAATCATTTGCCGCCTAAAGATAGAGATTTATCTATGGTCTTTCAAAATTACGCCCTGTATCCGCACCTAAACGTGGAGCAAAATATATTGTTCGGTTTACGTGCAAAAAAAATAGCAGAAGACGAGCAAAAGCGTAGACTGATGCAAACAACAGAGATGCTCGGATTATCCGATTTTTTAAAACGAAAGCCAAAAGAATTGTCTGGCGGACAAAGACAACGCGTAGCTTTAGCAAGGTCGATAGTAAGTGAGTCACCCTTGTGTTTGATGGATGAACCACTGTCTAATTTAGATGCAAAACTTCGAGCACAGATGCGAATGGAAATCAAAAGAATACAAAAAAAGTTAGATTTGACAATGATATATGTGACTCATGATCAAGTAGAAGCTATGACAATGGGAGATCGTATTATGGTGCTTAATGATGGTGTGATTCAACAAGTAGGAGAACCGATTGAATTAAATAATGCGCCTACGAATTTATTTGTAGCTTCGTTTATTGGATCACCGAAGATGAACATTGGAAGTGCGTATATAGAAAATCATCAAATCGTAATTGAAGATACTTTACGTATTTCTGCTGATATAACAACTGTTACAGGATGGTTAAAGGAAAGAAAGTTTACTGTTGGGATACGCGCAGAACATATCAAGCAAACAACAGAGGAGCATGCAACACATCAATTAGAAGTCGTCAACGTAGAACAACTGGGTAATGAGACATTGATCACCTTTGAAATTGGAAACGTGTTATGGACAGCAAAATGGCTTGGTCAATGGTTAGTTTCTGTAGGAGATTATGTCCCTGTTTCTATATCGATGGAAAATATACATTTCTATGATACAAATACTGGAGACTTACTTAAAGCTGCTGAACAGGAGAAAGAGAGAGAAGGGATAGCACTATGAATCAACTAGCCATTCCACATGATCACTTAGAAACACTAGAACTAAAGAATACGTTAAAGAAACAAAAAATCTTACGATGGTTAAAAGGCATGTTGTTTTTAGCACCTTCTATTATCCTTTTTAGTATATTTTTATTCTACCCGTTGGCAAGATCTATTTACTTAAGCTTTTTTTTAACGAATAATACAGGCGTTCCTACCGTGTTTGTCGGATTTGAAAATTATATTAATATATTCACTTCCCCTATATTTAGAAATAGTTTACAATCTACTTTTTTATTTGTGCTTTATACAGTACCAGGTGCGATTATTATTAGTTTGTTTCTAGCTATTATTGCCAATGAGAAGTTAAAGGGGATTGGTTTTTTTCGTACCATGTTTTCTTCCACAATGGGGATATCAGTAGCGGCAGCTTCTGTATTTTGGATGTTTTTGTTTCACCCTACGATGGGGTGGCTAAATCAAATTCTTTCTTATGTAGGTGTTGATGCGATTGGTTGGTTAACAGACCCTAAGTGGGCATTGTTGTCTGTATCTATTTCAACGATTTGGATGAACATAGGTTTTACTTTCTTGATATTACTCGGTGGTCTGCAATCTATTGATCGTTATTTATATGAAAGTGCAGATATAGACGGAGCGGGGTATTTCTATCAACTACGTCGAATTACCTTGCCAATGCTATCACCAACACTATTTTTTGTAATCACAGTAGCCTTGATTAACGCCTTTCAAACATTTGGCCAAATTGATATGTTAACACGTGGAGGTCCGCAAAATCAGACCAATTTACTTGTTTACTCTATTTATCGAGAAGCATTTATGAATTATCAATACGGACCTGCTAGTGCACAAGCAATTGTCTTGTTTATCATTATTTTAATAATAACGCTGATTCAATTTAAGCTAGGTGAAAGGAAGGTGCATTATCAATGACAATGTCCCTTCGACGTAAAGTGATTTTATATTGCTTATTGGTTGTTTCTGCATTATTTTTATTTGCACCTACAATTATTGCTTTCTCTATGAGTTTTATGACCAATCAAGATATTATGACAGGAAAGATTATTCCAACTTCAATTAGCTTTGAAAATTATTTTCATGTATTTCAAAGATTTCCATTGTTAAAATATATGTTTAATAGTTTTGTTGTTTCCATTGCTATTATGCTGGGGCAATTAGCCTTAGCTAGTTTAGCAGCATATGCTTTTGTTTTTATTGAATTTAAAGGTCGAGATGTCTTGTTCTTTCTCTTTATCGCAACGATGATGGTGCCATTTGAGGCGTTAATTATTCCAAATTTTCAAACCATCCGTGATTTGGGATGGATCGATAGTTACCAAGGACTTTCTATTCCTTTTTTTGCTATGGCATTTGGAACCTTTTTGTTACGTCAAAATTTCAAACAGATACCAAAAGAATTGAAAGAGGCGAGTGAAATCGCTGGTATGGGCGACCTTAAGTTTTACTTAACAGTAGTTCTTCCCGTCGCTAGAACAAGTTTGGTGACATTAGGGGTTTATGGTTTTTTAACTTCTTGGAATATGTATTTATGGCCATTGTTAGCAACAACAGATAATGAATATCGAACGGTACAAATAGGATTGCGACAGCTGCAATCGCAAGAACAATTAAATGAATGGGGGGTAATTATGGCAGGTGCAATTATCGTTGTTATACCAACATTGATCTTATTGTTTGTCGGGCAAAAGAAATTACAGCAAGGATTAGCCGAAGGTGCTTTAAAATAAAGTCCATAACGAATTGCTGGTTCCATTTATCCCGGAGCAATCGTTCGTAAGACTCCCACTTCAAAACAAGGAGAATCACAAGTTGTTTAAGTGGGAGTAACGGACGCTAGCACTTCGAATGGTTCAAGGGCCTTTAGGTCATCCTTTAGGGCTAACAATCAGTGGGGGAATACCTAAAAACCCTCACTGATTGAAGTTTCACTTTATGTTCTTAACTATACAAAACAAGGAGCGATACGAATGAAAAAAGGAATATTATTTATTGGTATGTTTGTTTTCTTACTAATGATTGTTGGTTGTGAAGAAGGTGACGCAAGCCCAGTTCAGAACGAGAACGATGCCACGCAGACGGATGCGCAAGATCTAACAGAGGATAATGAACCGGTAGTGGTAACGTTTTGGCATGCGATGGGTGGTGCGCTAGAAGAAGCCTTAGAAGAGTTGGTTAATCATTTTAATGCAGCACAAGATGAGATCTATGTAAATGCCGAATATCAAGGTACATATGATGAGGCATTAACGAAGTTTCATAGTATTGCAGGGACAGACAACGCACCAACGATGATGCAAGTTTTTGAAATTGGTACAAAATCAATGATTAATAGTGGAGCAATTGAACCTATCCAAACTTTTATTGATCAAGATAATTATGATATGAGTAAATTAGAGGAGAATATTGTTAATTACTATAAGATAGATGATCAATTTTATTCGATGCCATTTAATTCTTCTACACCTGTCATGTATTACAACAAAGAAGCTTTTGTAAATGCAGGATTAGACCCGGATACAGCCCCTACAACATTTGAAGAAGTAGAGAAAGCAAGCAAAGCTATTGTCGATGCAAACCCGGATATGAAGGGTTTTTCATTATTAGCTTATGGTTGGTTATATGAACAGTTATTAGCAAATCAAGGTGCTTTATTGATGAATAATGATAACGGTAGAACAGCTACTCCAACAGAAGTTGGTTTTACCGAGGAACAAGGGAAATCCGTTTTTCAATGGGTAGAACGAATGATTGAGGATCAAACGTTTGCTAATTACGGAACTAGTGGAGATAACATGATTTCAGGTTTTCTTTCAGGTGATGTTGCGATGTTCATGGCATCATCTGCCAATGTAAAAAATGTGATTGATAATGCACCGTTTGAAGTGGGAGTTGGATTTATTCCATATCCGGAAAATATTGAACGTGCAGGTGTTGTGATTGGTGGTGCAAGTCTCTGGATGATGAGTGGAGTAGATGAGCATGAACAACAAGCGGCATGGGAATTTATGAAATATTTACAAACACCAGAGATCCAAGCGCAGTGGCATGTAGGAACAGGATATTTTGCCATTAACCCTGAGGCATACGAAGAACAGGTCGTACTAGATGCTTATCAAGTATTACCTCAGCTAAAAGTAACTGTGGATCAATTACAATCTACCACGCCATCGTATGCGACAGAAGGTGCTTTAATGGATATGATTCCAGAAGCTCGAAGAATCACAGAAACAGCTTTGGAGACAGTGTTTCACGGTGGCGATGTTGATCAAGCTTATCAAGATGTTGTCGATCAAATTAATGCAGCAATACAGCAAGCAAATAGAGCAAGAGGTGAGTAAAAAAATGTAAGAATTAATTGGGGGAGGTGTGCATCGACACCTTCCCTTTAAAATAATTAAGATGGAGGTTAATTTATGACAAAAATATATGGGCATCGAGGCTGGAAGGGCGCTTATCCAGAGAATACGTTATTAGGGATTGGGAAAGCAATGGAATTAGGAGTAGATGGAATTGAAATTGATGTGCACATGTCCAAAGATCATGAAATAATGATTATGCACGATGAAACGGTGGATCGAACGACAAACGGAACAGGTTATATAAAGGATTTAACAGCTCAAGAGTTGAAATTACTAAGCGCTGGAGAAGTATTTTCCTATCTTCCGAATTATCAAGCTGATTGGAACAATGAATTAATCCCCACCCTGAAAGAAGTATTAGACTTGTTAGCACCCGAGCAGACAGCACTTAATATAGAATTAAAAACATACGTATTTCCTTATCATGGTATAGAAGAGTTAATAGTAAATGCAGTAAGAAAATATGGAAGAGGAAGAAAAGTAGTTTATTCTTCCTTTCATCTACCAAGTTTAATACGCTTAAAAAAACTGGATCCTTCTGTTGAAATCGCTTGGTTACTTCACCAACCAATACCAGGAATTGATGATTATCTTGCAACGTTTCACCTGGATAGTATTCATTTGGAGCAAAACTTATATTTACAGCAAGCAAATAGCTTGAGAAAGTATCGAAATAAGACAAGAGTTTGGACGGTAAATGATAGCGAAAAAATGAAAAGATTATCTTCTTTAGAAGTAGATGCGATCATAACAGATTACCCAGATCAGGCTCTTTCTATGTTCGAAGAAAAAGCAAAGATTTTCAGCTGATAACATTAAAACATTAAAACAATCCTATGATATGTAATGTTAATGGGAAAGGAAAGTTGAACATTAAATGCCAACAGAAGCTTGTGTTCTTGTATAATGAACAAAAAACCTACATTCAAATGAAGAGTGTAGGTTTTTCTCTATTTTGATAACGGAAAAACAAATCACGAAAAAAGAAATGTCACACAAGTGTAGAGGATAGTAGTGATACCTGCTGCAATTAGAGCTGGTTTTAACTTGAACTTTGCATAATCCATTACGGTTAAATCAAGAATGTTAGCCAAGGTGTTCGTATCATCACTAAGTGGGGAAGCGAAGGCCCCAAATGATCCACTAGCAAAAACGGTTCCGATAATCAATGGTAGCGAAACATCAACAGACAATGCCAAAGATATTCCTAAAGGCATTAAGATCCCCCAAGTTCCCCAGGCAGATCCGATGAAATAAGATATTGCTGCTCCGAACAAAAACATTAATGGTGCAATAAACATTGACGGAATCCAGTCAGTGTAGGTAGTAATAAAAGCTGAAAAGCCCAAATCACTAGTGACCGCAGATAATCCCCAAACAACAGATAATAACACGATCACCGACATCAAGTCATTCCCGCCAATAATAAAGGCATTGATCAAGTTCCCTAACTGAAAACGCTGAAATCGATAGAAGATGATCGATAAAAACATCGTAATCACAACGGCCACGACCATTGCTTCTAGTACATCAGCGTGAATAAATGCTTCAAAAAAGTCATACCCCTCGCTTTGTCCATCCCACCATGTTAAAAACAATGTAAAACCAATAACTAGTACGATAGGCAATAACAGATTAAAAGGTTTGCTCGGTAAATCTTTATGAACAGCGGGATGACATTCATGCCAGTCACTCGTTGAATCATCCTGTGGGTCTTCGATTTTTGTTGGTGCATCCGTGTGCGAAGGATGGAAAAAACTTAAATAGATACCAAGTAAGATAATAACGATCGCAAAAAAATTAAATGGAATACTTTGAATGAACAGTCGATAAGGATCTATGTCAACGCCACTAGATTCTGTAGAGATTTGAATCACAGACACCATGTATCCTACAAAAGCAGTTGCTACGGGTATTAAAACAATGATTGGTGTTGCAGTTGTTTCAATAACAAATCCAAGTTCTTTTGTTGACATTTTGACTTTTTTTAATAATGCTTTCATAATTGGCGCAATCGTCACAAATCGAAAAGTAGGTGCACTAAAGGTACCGATCGTTGAGATATAGGTAAGAATCAGCGCTTGTTTTTTTGTCGTGATTTTTTCCGCGGATTTTTCAACAAACCCTTTAATACCACCAGTCATTTTCATCATGCCAGTTAAACCTGAGAAAACATAAAGGAAAACAATTATTTTAATATTATTTTCATCAATGAGTGCTTGCACGACATACGTAAGCATCATTTGTATTCCACCAATAATATGTGGTGATATTAAGTAAGAGCCAACTAGCAAGCCCAAAATCAAACCTGGTAGTACTTGTTTTGTAATCATCGCTACAGGTATAACAATTAAAAAAGGAAGGATAGATAGCCAACTTGGTTCCAAAATATCTCCACCATTCTAAAAAGTGATCTCTTTAGAATGTGGAGTTTTCCCATGAATTATGTGTGGTCACACCGAAAAATTTTTCCCTCTCGATTCAGCAGTTAAGCATTACCAAGAGAATCTAGAAGAAGCTGTCAGGTACTGGCTCGCGTACAGATAATTCTGTTATTAAGGCAGCACACTTGGGAAGTGGTTGTTTGTGGTTCTGTCGGATTTTCTCTATTTTTACTCTGTTAGTGCTTCCAATGAAGTATTGATTTTCTCATAAAGATCATCGATAACGGAAAAGTCTGTTGCAGTTAGATAAATGTTCTTTAATTGATCATCAAGGTCTTTTGCTTCTTGTAAATAATTGATTCCTTCTTTCATTCGTTGTTTATACCTTTTCGTTACAGATTGAATTTCGATTTCGTATCTTTCGTCCGTACCAGGGGATACAGTCTTCTCATACAAATCAATAATTTCATCGCCATGCCGATTTGGGAAATATTCATGTGGGTCCGTGCTATCAAACACGCAAATGCCAAGTTCTCGAATAATTACCATGTCGATGCTGTCTGGATCAAAGCCACAGTGGTACATCTCTACATTAAAATTTCTTTCCTCAGCAGTAGTTGCGATTTTTTTCAATAAGGTAGATTTCCCTGTCCCTGCACGTCCTTTGATAAAAAAGCGTTTGGACAATCCATCTGTAATATTGGGAATAAAATCGATGACTCCTTCTGGCGTTGAAGCACCAAAAAAACGATGTTTTATCTCTGATTTCTTCGATTCACTTTGTTTGCCAAGGAAGATCTTATTATTTAATTCGTTCGTAAGTTCGTTTGCTTTACTAAAATTCATTTCTTTAATGTAGATATCTTCTAAATCATCATGAATTCGCAGTCCTTTTTTAAATGAATCATAAGCCAATTGAATAACCTCTTTCTTTTGACTTTCTAAGGCTAATATAGCTTCTCGGTGATTTATCAATAAAGATGTATTCCAAGCGCTTCCTAAATTCATATATTGTTCGATCGCTCCAATTGCTTTTGGTTGAATGTGATAAGGAGTGGAACCGTCAACAATTGCCCACTTAACTTGTGGGAATATGATGCCATCATAAGACTCGTTGTTCGATGCGCTATGAATGATTTCCAAGTCAAACCCTTTGCTTCCCCAAGTATCAGCCAGTTTCTCCATAATTTTAGACTTTGCATTATCAGGCCCGCTTTGCAAAATAATGATGTGATTCATTCCTTGCAAATTTGATTCCATCAGGTCATAAAAACCTTTTGCTGTATTTCCACCAGCGTAATAATTTATTGTTTTTCCAGTCATGACAAACGCCCCTTTGAAAGATGATCTAACTTAGCTTATGTTGGGATTATTTGATGGGTGCATGCCTGGAAATTCAAAATTCATCTTTCCCTAATTGATTTCTCGGTCGTATGGCGCATTAGAAAGAAGAATAGCTATTGCTCCTTACTTGCAAAAATAAAACCATAAAAAATGCGCACTAGTCAGGAGACTGTACGCAAATACTAAAAAATAGTCAAGCCCTAATTAGTTAACTTAAGGTTTTCTACTAAGACCTAAAGTCAGTGCGTTTAATTCATCAACGAGATTGTTTAAAGAATTGGCAATTACGTTGATATTGTCGACAGATTTTACTTGTTTCTCGGATACTTTGGCTGCATGATCGCTACTTGTAGCCGTTTGTTGAGCGACATTAGTCATTTCCTTTACAGAGGTCAATACTTGGTCAGATCCAGCAGATAATTGTTCAGATATCGCAGCTGTTTCATGGATCTGTTTATAAACGTCTTCCGTTGCTACAATAATTCGTTCAAAAAGATCTCCGGTTTGATTCACTAATGCAATTCCTTCTTTAACCTCAATAGAGCCAGATTGCATAGATTTTGTTGCACTATCTGTGTCTGCTTGAATTTCTCTAACTAAATTCCCAACCTTTTCAACCGACTGTTCTGATTGCTCTGCTAGTTTTCTAACCTCATCGGCAACGACAGCAAAACCTTTCCCTGATTCACCAGCTCGAGCCGCTTCAATCGCCGCATTTAACGCCAGTAAGTTAGTTTGTGCAGAAATTTCAGAGATTACGGAAATGATTTCTGTAATCTCAAATGAACGTTTTTCTAAATTGGTAACGACGTTGGATAATTCTTCAAAAGCATGTGAAATAGTATCTATTTGATGAATCGTTTTTTGAACCGTGCTTTTCCCTCGATTTGCTTCTTCGGTTGTTTGACTGGAAGCTTCTACAACAAAAGAAGCACTCGTTGCAATTTGCTCCACGCCTTTTGCCATTTCTTCTAGCAATGCTTCACTGTCATTTGCCATGTTACGTTGATTATTTGCACCAGTGGCCATTTGTTGTATGGTTGCCGTTATTTCGCTACTCATTACCTGTGACTCTTGTGAACTGTCATTTAAGTGATGAACCGTATCGAGTACTTTTCCACTTGTATTTTTTAATTGCCCGATCATTTCATTAATTGTGGAAGTACTCTTTTCGTTCTCTGCTTGTAATAATGCCACATGTTTTTGCTTTGCATGAATTTGCCATATCGTAGCTCCAGCAGTAATGCCTAAGAATATGGCATGAATTAATATCATGGTAAAAGTATATTCATGTACTCCAAAAACAAAAACGGTGAATGCTGGAATGATAAATCCGAGAACGTGTTGCAATACAAAAATTCCAGTCATTAATAAGATCAATTGAATTTTTTCATAGTATGCTAAAATTGCCACTGCCATAAACAGGGCGAAGTGGTATTCAACCATACCGGCACCACCGGAAATGGTGCTAATGCTCGCAAAAGTTAACGTCAAAGTAACCAATAATGGGATGAGTCTGTGATCTTTTTTTCTAAGAAAACAAAAAATTGTGCCAGCCAGAAGTAGAATTGGTACACTAGCAATAATTACGGAAACAAAATTATAATAATCTGGAAAGTGGATATGTCCATGCATCGGAATAATTATTTCAAAATGGTGAAGTGCTTGTACAAGCAATGAGATTAGGACAACAGTAGTAGTAAGGACGAGCATTAACTTATTTTTATTCAATTTATATCATTCCCTTTCTGAGATGTCTTTTTAGGGTTACTCCTGAAATTCTAAAGGCCTTTCTTGTTATTTCGACATTTTTCGCCAAATGTGAATAGGTAATTATAAAATTTTGGCATCAAATATTTTTGAAGCTATATTTTTAATAGGATATAGTATTTTTTAAGTTCGACATTTTTCGCGACAGAAATAAAAAACGATCTACCAGTTAAGGATAAAGATCGATTATTGATGTTCCTTATATTTTTGTAGATCGTTTTGAAGAAATTCTAGTAACGCGTCTTGTCGTGTTTGTAAATATGTACAGGGTAGTTGACCAATCGGTACAGCGGGAATCGTATCTTGGCATAAAGTACATTGTTCATGTGACTGAAAAAAATGCTTAACTGCTAAAGGAAAGAATGCAGTACTGTTTCCAACCAAAAATTGAAATCTTTGATCTTTTATTGTGAAAAAAATTTGATAACCATTAAAATCCCCAGATTCCTTAATCGAAATATCTTTGATTATTGAAGGGTGAAAGTATTGATTCTGCATTAGCCGATTATCTTCCTTTCGAAATTAGTTGAAACGCATATGCTGTAATTTTACCAGTTCTTATTGATAGGAACAATTAAAAAATAGTAAAAACTTAGTTGAAGATTATTGGTTGAATGATTCCTTCACCTTTGCTCATACTAGAATTTATCCCGGAGTAACGGACGGCTAGCACCTCGAATGGTTCAGCTAGTGGGGGATAGCTAAAAACCCCCCACTGATTGAAGTTTCACTTTATCAAACATTTACTATTTCGCAGAAAGGATGCGAGCATGGAATTACAACTTTTAGAAGTTTATATACCAAATGATAAGCTAGAACACTTTCAAAAAGAGATCGAAAACTTTTCGATTTTGTCTCAATGGCGTGCTCGTATCTCTGAACAAGAACAAGTGTTTAAATTGCTAATTGAAAAACAACATGCAGAAGGTGTGTTAAATTTTTTAGAAACAGAGGCATCGTACGATACGAAAACAAGGGCACTTCTTTATAATATTTCCACCTATATTCCACATATAGAGGAAGAAGAGGAAGAACCCAGTCAGGAGGAGAAGCAGGCAGAGATTACAAGAGCGAGTAGACATGAACTATATAACGTCGTTAACTCTTCTAGTCATTTAACGGTTAATTTCAAATGGATGTTAGTACTGTCTGCCATTGTTGCGACAACAGGGATTGTAAAAGATAGTGCTGCAGTCGTTATTGGAGCGATGGTTATAGCTCCATTGATCGGCCCGTTTACTTCGCTTGCATTTTCAGCCTTGTTAGGTGATTATAAATTAATGCGCCGGTCAGTTAGTACCGCACTTTTTGGTATTGTTGTTCCACTTGCGATAGCTGCTGTATTTGGATTTGTTTTTGAAATCCCACTAGATAGTGAAGAATTTTTGGCAAGAACGAATGTTGAAATGATGGATATCATTCTTGCATTAGCAGCAGGAGCAGCAGGAGCACTATCTTTTGCCAAAAGAGTTTCTGAGGCATTGGTCGGTGTTATGGTGTCGGTTGCTTTATTACCTCCAACCATTGTACTCGGCATGTTAGTAGGTGCTGGGGAATGGCAGACTATACTAACACCGTTCTTGTTATTGTTAGTGAATGTCCATGCAATCTTGTTGTCAGCAATTATTGTATTTTGGTTAACAGGAATTAAACCCGTCAATTGGCAGGAGATTCAGGCTGCGAACACCTCGAGGAAAATGGCGTTATTTTTTGTAGCAATGGTTATTATTATCTTGGGTGTCGTTATTTATTTTATTTCTTTTTGAAAAAAAAAGACAAGCTCTAATGTGAAAATGTGAGCTTGCTTTTCGTTTCTCTGTTAACAAATATCAAACATTTCAATGTTTTCTTGTAATTGATCTGCAATTGTAGCAAGTTCTTTCGATGCTTGTGTAATGTCTTGCATCATTGCTTTCTGTTCTTTACCAGAGTTAGCAATTTGCTCTGTATTGGAAACCGATTTCTCAGCAATAGATGTAATTTCATCTACTTCCGCAACAATATTTTTCATTTGTTCAATAATTGTTACAAAATCTTTTGATAATGTATTCAGTTGTTTTGACGTATCAGATGTGGTTGCAGAAATGGTAGTAAAAGCTTCATTGGTTTGGTTCATATAATCAATTCCACTTTCGACCGTAGATTGTCCTTTGGCAGTGATATCTACCGATTGCTGTGCTTCCTGTTGGATTTCTCCAATTAAGCTAGCTACTTGTTCTGTAGCACTTCCAGTTTCAGAAGCTAGTTTTCGTACCTCTTCTGCAACAACCGAAAATCCTTTTCCGTGTTCACCGGCACGTGCTGCTTCAATAGAAGCATTCAATGCAAGTAGATTTGTTTGTTCAGAGATTGAAGTAATTAACGAAACAATTTGATCAATCTTTTTTGCTTTGTTGTTTAAACTGTTCGTGATGGTACTAATGTCCGCGGTGTTATCGCGAATTTGGTTGATTTGTTCGATCGTTTGACCAACGATTTTACTGCCAGATTGAGATAGTTGATCAGCGTGATTGGATGCAGAGGTTGCATCTTTAATTTGTGTTGTAATCGTGTCAATCTGACTTGCAATCGTGGTAAGATTTTGATTGGCTCTATGTGTGTATTCCGATTGTTCGTCCACACCGCTTGCCACTTCTTGAATCGCTTTGTTCACCCGATCTGTTGATGCATTTGTATCCTCTGCACTAGCAAATAACTGTTCAGAAGTTGCAGCAATTTGTTGGGCTGTTGAGGCGACATGTTGGATAACTTGACGTAACTTACTTACCATTTGATTGGTATCGGTAGAAAGTCTTCCTAGTTCATCTTTACTTTTAATATTAAGCGGTTCTAGATTCAGTTTACCGTCAGCAACTTGATTAACCTGTTTACTGATGGGTTTGATTGGCTTGATAATGCTACGTACAAAAATGATGGTTATGATCGCAGCCAAAAAGGGTAAAAGTAAGCTGATGATGATTGTGGGCTTTGTCATTTCCCATGTGCGGTCAGTAACGATGGAACCTTCAAAATCAATTGCATTAATTGCGATTACTTCATTTTGTGGATTATGATCACGGAAAATTGGTGCATAGCCAGTTACTCGGGACATTCCACCAAATTCATAAACATCTGTATAATAGCTATGGCCTTGCATGATATGGTGAATCGCTTCATCATCAAGCGGGAAAAAATCCCCGCTAGATATGCCTTGTTCCTTTAAATGACTGTCCGCAGCTAATACTTCTCCCTCTAAAGATAAAATATAATGGGTTTCAAAGATTTCTTTTAAATTTATCGTCCATTCTATCTCTTCTTCAATTTGTGCTAAGTATGTATCATTTCCGTTTGCTAATTGCAAAAGTGCATCAGGATCAATGATCCCTGTTGTGATGTTTGCACATCCTGTTAATTCCACACCAGCTGCTTGTAAAACTTGACGGTAACTTGAACGATAATTAATAATGGCCAGAACACTAATACTAAGAAAAACGATAATGGTAACAATTGCCGTGATTTTCTGCGTAACGCTAATTTTCATAAAGCCACCCTTTTCTTCCTATTTAAATAGTTTCTTCAAGTATATTCTCATAACCCACATTTGACAAGTTTTGTTTTAAATTGTCGAATGTAAATTTTTCGTAAACGTACCACGCCGATTGTATAAACTGTTGGGTGTGAATCTAGGTTTAAGTAGGCGTTTCAGCAAGGTGCAGCCCTTTTTTTGGATCAACCTAGGTGTGTGTGTGGTCGTTTCGACGAGGTTAGGTGCATTTTCTGCCCTCAACCTAAGCGAGATCAGCAATCTTGACGAGGTTAGCGTTATCTCCTGCCCTGAATCTAGGTGAAATGAAAAACTCGATTTAAAGAAGTTACAGTATTTTTTGATGCCCACCTTCACATAAACATCATTAAAGTGAGAAAAAATCATTTACCACACTGTTTGTGTCTACAGTGTATTAAATGGTTTTGATACAAAAAACCTCACACCAATATTTATGGTGTGAGGTTTGTGCGTTAACTAGATAGTCCATTGATCAGACACAATGGCGATAAGTCGCCAAACGCCATTTTCGTTTTCTTCAAAGACGAGGTGGACACTAAACCAATCCACGCTTCCTTCTCCTTCTGAACCTTCATAATGAAATTCAACAACAGTAGCATCTGGGAAAACTTCATCATGGTTATTTAGAACATTCCCGTGCTGATTGTATTCATTTATATATACTTGATCTGGATCTATCAGCATTTCTACATCTAAGAATTCATCAAAATACTCTTCAGGAGTTAATTCAATATCGTGAGCACTACCATCATAATCTCCCCAGTAATATTCTTCATCATCATCAGAAAAATTAGCTATTTGATCTTGATCAAAGATTAAATCTTCATCCTCATCAACATAAACATAAGGTGAAAACAATACTCCCCGCTCTTCGTGAGCATGAGTAGCTAAAACGGTCATCTCTCTTTCGTCAATCGCACGGATGATTTCTTCACCAACTTCTTCTGCCGATAGATCTTGTTCTAATTGTTCAGATTCAATATCAGTTAAAACCCATTTATCATCCTCTTCGCGCCACTCTGCATGGTAAGTCATTTCGACATTTCCGATTAATTCGTTAGAGCGTTCTTGGATAATTAAATAATGATCAAGACTCATCGCTCGAAGGGTGAAATCTTCATCATGATCTAGCCATATTGGTGTTTCGGTCGGAACAAGAAAGGCGCCCTCTTCGCGCTCCTCGATATAAGTATCAAGCATCCAAGTTGTCAACTCTGCGGACATAACGTCTTCTAAATGTATTCTCACTTCGTCTTCTGAATCAAAAGATGTTAGGTAATTATTTTCATCTGTATCATCAATTAATGTTTGAAAGGCTTGTTCACTGTTTGTCATAACTGTTTGTGCTCTTTCATTAGTTAATGGTGAAATATCAACTTGATCGTCATTATCGTCTCCGTTCTCATCTTCATCTGGTTCTTCGATTTCTTCATCAGGTGGCGGGTCAACTGTTCCATTTTCTTCTTCATTATCAAAAAATAAAGAAATGATAAAGAATATCAAAACAGTAAGTATAATGGCAGCAATGGCTGCTGTAATCATTCTAGATGCTTTCATCATTATCCCTCTTTCAGTAAATTAGTTATTTAATCTCTATACATTTCCTGCTAGTATTCACTTACCCTTTTTCTATTACCTTAAACTAACATCTGTTTATTCAGTCAAGTGTTTCAGGCAGTTATTTCGATGGAAAATCAAGGATAAGAAGGATGTTTTCTTGGTATGCTTATGTTTTTGAATGGAATGGATACAATAAAAAAAACTCGGGTAAAAGGAGAATAGAAATGACGAATAAAATTACAACTGACATGATTGAGCGTTTTTCCGATAAATTTTATCAACATCCTCAAAATGAGGTGATCAGAAATTCGATCATGAAAAACGGTATTCAAGCTGCGACCGAAAATAGTGCATCGTGGATGGCCATGCATCATGTATATTCGGAAGAAATTATAACCGGAATGGTTCCCAATCAGGCAGATAGTGGTCGTTGTTGGATGTTTGCTGCGTTAAATACGTTTAATCATAAAATAAATGATACCTTTCATATGAAGAATTTTGAGCTATCGCAAAACCAAATTAACTTTTGGGACAAGTTTGAGAAAGCCAATTATTTTATGGAAAATATTTTAGAAACAGTAGATAAACCATTGGATGACAGACTTGTTGCTTGGCTTTTAACAACCCCACAACAAGACGGTGGTCAATGGGATATGTTGGTTTCCTTAATTAAAAAATATGGGCTTATGCCAAAACAAGTGATGCCCGAAACGTTTCAAAGTAGCAAATCTGCTGATTTAAACAATCTGTTGGATACAAAATTGCGTCAGAACGCAGCAAAACTTAGAAGATTGGTTCAGGATGGCGTATCTGAAAAACAGATAAATAAAACGAAAGAAGACATGTTGGGTGAAATATATAACATCCTTGTCTATGCATTGGGAGAACCACCAAAATCCTTTGATTTTGAATTTAGAGATGATGATGGTGTATTTCATCGAGAAGTAAATATTACACCACAAGCGTTTTATGAAAAATATATAGGGGTAAATTTAGATGATTATGTAAGTATTATTCATGCACCTACAAGTGATAAACCATTTGAAAAGACATACACCGTGCAATATCTTGGAAACGTGGTTGGTGGAACGCCAATCAAATATTTGAATGTAGAAATGGATATTTTGAAAGAATTGGCAATTAAGCAGATTAAAGATAATGAGTCGGTTTGGTTCGGCTGTGATGTTGATCAAAATTCAAATAAAGAAAAAGGGATTATGGATACATCTTTTTATGATTATGAAAAAGTATTTGGTTTTCCTATCCACATGTCAAAATCGGAACGCCTGGATTATGCGGACGGAAAGTTGACGCATGCCATGGTGTTAACTGGTGTTAACCTTACGAATGGAAAGCCAAATAGATGGAAGGTTCAAAATAGCTGGGGGCCAAAAGTTGGCGAAAATGGATATTTTGCGATGAGTGATAATTGGATGAACGAATATACTTATCAAGTAGTTATTAACAAAAAACACCTGTCTAAAGAGTTAAAGCAGGCATGGAAACAAGATCCGATTGTACTCAAGCCGTGGGATCCAATGGGCTCACTAGCATTAATGAAATAGATCCAAATAAGAAGAAGGTACTTGCTACTGCAGGTGCCTTTTTTCGTATTTCTAGAGTAGTATCTATTTTCTCGGCTTATGCAACTACTTTTTCTATTATGGTAGGCTCTGATGTTGATAAATGGTATCGTCACAAAAATAGCCATAGATTCAAAAGAAACCGTCCGCAAGACTCCCACTTAAACAACTACTATCTCCAAATATATTCAACTTCTTTGTAATGTTGTAGAGAGCATAATGGTTACTCTCTATTTCCTCTTATTTTGTTAGAGTACATCCCTCGTTAACCGAGCCTTGGGTACTCTGTTCAATAACAAATAACCATTTATCAATCAGCTGTTATAAATACCCGTTCAAAATCCGGACTGCTGTATATAGTAAAGTGTAAGTTATTTTTACCAAGAAGGAAAAAGGAGGGAGAACATTGGTAGACGGGGATTTCCAAAAGAATTTGAATGAAATTTCAAACAACTTAATTCAAGTACACGTCTCTGATATCTTAAACAGATTAAACATCTCACAAAGTAATAAACGATTACGTGAACTATCGATGGATGAGAAAGTAAAAATCAAACAATCCGTTGAAGGCTTGCAGGCACAAACAGAAGCATTTTTATCCAATCAACAGAGCAATGAAAATACAACGGCACAAACAGAGGCATTGATTGAACAGTTAAGACAGATTGAAAGAAAAAAATAAGCATGATTGTATTATAAATAATAAGGAGGAATTTCTGTGAGCAGAGGGCAATATCAGAGCCAGGCAAGAGCGGTAAGTCAATATCAAGATCAGATTTCTGACGTGGAGCAACGATCAAGAGAGGCTATTTTTGTATTAAATTCCACGGATGTAACGATTGATACGACTGACACACAAGTTGCTGTATCTTTACAAGCAGCATTACAAGTTGCCATAGCAATTGTTATTAATATTTCGATTGATGATGGGGAACGAGCAAAAGAAGTTACAGAACAATTATTAGGATATTCACGCATTGAGCAAGTTAACAAACAATTAATTGTCGTTGATGGCAGTGAATCGGTAAATGTAACGACAACAGATACCAATGTAGCGGCATCTGTTCAGGTACTTTTACAAATCTTGATTGCATTAGTTGGACAATTAAACCTATTTTAAGTGGAGTTAGGTTCTCCTATCCATTTAAGTATATTTCCGAGTAATCCCCCTGTTACTGGACCATGAATGTGGTCCAGTATTAGTTTTGAAACAAAAAAACATAGAGTTTTATTGAAATTATAAGGTTTAATTACAACGACATTGGTCGCTTTTATGTAAATAAGTAGTGATAAAACTGTATTTTTTTGTTATTCTTGATAGTAAGAAAAAAATTCACCTCAATAGAATAAGGGGATGTATCAATGGAATGTGAACATATTAAGGAATATCTAGTTGCTTATCATCAAGGCAAGTTAACCCCTGAAGAAGAGGCAGTTATAGAAGAACATATCCAAACTTGTTCAACGTGTAAGCAAGAATCAGGTTATATAAAGAAGAAAAACCAACCGAAAGGCGGCAGTAAGAAAAAAAGCTCGTGGATCTTAGCTGGAATCATTATTCTGCTTTTTTCTGTTGCAGTTTTTATTTTGTCTGACGGAGAAGGAACCTCAGAACCAGCTATAGGTCGCAATTTAAATATAAGTTCCGTTTACAATGACGTAAAAATTACTATTACTGATATGATTGCAGATGATCTTCAGACAATTATAAACTATGAAATTGAGGATTTATCAAAAGAAACCTACTATCATTTAGAGTTTAGTGGCAGTATTAACGGTTACGTAGATTCAGAGATTACTGCTCACCGGTTTAATGGCGGTCTCTATAATAATGCACATGGAAATGACCTTAATAGAGATGATAATTACATTTATACAGGCACCCTTTATGCTGAACCATTAAGAAGTGAAGAAGGTATATTCGAACTCGAAATTCTCGAAGTTTATGAAACTCTGGACTCATCGATAATGGAAGGGAAATGGGAATTCGAGATTCCGTTTATAAGACAAGAATCGATCGTAAAAAAACTAGACAAGCAAATAGAAGTGGCCGGAATTCCCCTTACCTTTACGGAAATTGTTATTGCACCAACTACTACGGTCATTAAATATAATTATTCTAGTCCTTCTCTAGGAGATGTTCAACGTTTGAATTTCCCTTCGATTTCAAGTGGTGATCAGGTGTATAAAATTACGAGAGATGTTAATATGTTCCTCCTATCTAGTCGTGGATATGATTATGAGATGTTTTTTGAGTCGATGTACGATCAAGATATACCAAAACAATTGGATCTTGAATTAGAATCGTTCTCTGTTTTCGTTTTTGACCAAACGATCTTTGAAATAAACCCAGAGCTAGAAACACAGTCATTTGAATATTTAGGAACAACGATTACGATTGATCAGCTGAAGGTTGGAAATCGAGCTTCTTTAACGGTTAGAGAAGAATTCGACCCTAATCGCGCTTACGAAAGGTTGCAGTTCGAGGTGAATTTTGAAGGACCAGTAACCCATGAATTACGTGGAGATACCACTCTCAAAATTGTCGATAAGCATGGCGAGATTTTAGATGAAGAAGATGCCTACTACTTCTTTGATCAAACAGAGCAGATCCGTTATTTTAGTGTAGATACGGATGTTATCGTAGAAAATGTGAATTCTGAAGTTATCACCCCAAAGTCATTGGAAATTGGTGGGTATAATACTACGATAATTGTGGATGAAATCATTGAATTGAATTTATTAGAATAATAGTCTGGGAAGGTTCGTTCTGTCGAGATTTTTGTTTATCTTTGAGAATGGGAGATGAAGTAGTGGAATGTGAACATATCCGAGAATATTTAGTAGCCTACCATCAAGGGGAACTAACACCTGAAGAAGAGGCAGTTATTGAAGAACATGTCCAAACTTGTTCAACGTGTAAGCAAGAATCAGCTTATATAAAAAAAACAAACCAACCGAAAGACGCTAAGAAAAATAAAAACTCGTGGATTTTGGCTGGAATCATTATTCTGTTTTTTTCTGTTGCAGTCTTTATTTTGTCAGATGGAGAAGGAGCTTCAGAACCAGCTATAGGTCGCAATTTAAATATAAGTTCCGTATACAATGACATTAAAATTACTATTACAGACTTGATTGCAGATGACATTCAAACCGTTATTCACTATGAAATTGAGGATTTATCAAAAGAGTCCCTATATCAATTAGGTTATGACGTAGATATTAATGTCACCATCGATGATGAAGAAGCGTATCACGATTTTTTCATGGACCCATTATCCTTTACGTATGATAATACAGAAGAAAGTGGGTATATTCAGACAGGTGTGCTTCATACTTCTTCATTTGTAAACGAAGAAGGACTAATAGAGTTAGATATTCTGAATGTTGTCGAACTCGTAGAAAGTTCAGTGGATGGAAATCCTGATTACAGTCATACCTATGAAGAAAGAGTAGAAGGGGAATGGCAGTTTGAGATTCCGTTTATTAAACAGAAATCGATTGTGAAAGAGTTGGACGAAGAGGTAGAAATAGCTGGAGTATCACTTGTCTTTCATGAAATGGTCATTGCGCCAACTACTACGATTCTTGTATACAACTATGACGGATCCAGGTTGGGAGATGTCTATATGGATTTTTCTTCACTCTCTACGAGTGAACATATTTATGAAAGAACCCAAAGTAATTATGCTATTCATTACGGATCCAATCATGAGTTGCATTTTGAGCCAATGTATAATGATATACCAGAGCAAATCTTTCTTGATTTTAATTCTATTCATATATACTCTTCTCAGCAAACTAATTTTGACTTGAATTCCGAGGGAAATACACAAACTGTTGAATTTTTAGGGACTGAAATCACAATTGATTGGAAGAATGAGGGTAATGAAACGATAGTAGAGGTAACAGAAGAATTTAGTCCAGATCGTTCTTATGAATCGTTGCAATTTGATATTAGATTTGAAGAATTGGAAATATCAACGATTCATTGGGATCAATCAGGTAAAATTGTCGATAGAAATGGTGAGGTATACGATGCCGAGGACGTTTATGAGATTTGGCATGAATTAGATCAACCGCGTTGGTTTACGGAACACACGGAAATTAGAGTGACAAGCGAGAACTATGAAACTGTTACGCCAAAAAGCTTAGAAATTTATGGTTATGATAATATGATATTCCTAGATGATAAAATAAAATTAAACCTATCAGATTGATGGCTGAAAATAATAGTAGCACCTCCCAATAGTTCATAAGACTCAGCTTCAACAAATTTGAGTAAAGAGAGCAACATTTTTGATCCGCTATCGCTATGCTAAATTGAGATACCAGCATGCTCAAGGCAAGCAAATGTGCCTGAAAAAGCATCTGATTCGAACAGCAATCAGCTTAAGACAAGCAAAGCAGTCCCAAAAAGCAGGTGACTCAAACTTTGCTATAGAGTTCGTTTTTTCAGAGCTACAATCAGTGGGAGATACCCAAAATACCCCACTGATTGACCTTTCACTCTATCTTTATACATGTTATTGTTAATTGCTTAATAAGCATGGGTGTGCTGACTGTTGTTAGGGGATGTGTGCGTAAAACCACCTGGATGTTCTATCGTAGCATCTTGTGATGGCCAGTGTTGTATGTTTGGCTTGTTGTATTGTACAGGTGTGTCAGCTACAAAAGCACACTGGTTTCCAATATTCGAAGAAACAGATGGTAGCATATTCGAATAACCTTGCATTTTATAAACTTCTGCGACTGCTTTAGCCTGTGTTTGTTCAAAATGAATACTTCTTTCATCATAATCTCCTTGATATACTTGAGGAATTACTGGATAAAAATAATAATACAAATTATTTCCCTCCTTATCGTGAAAATATCTCCCTATTATCCATATTCAAACCAGACCGGTTTTGCTATCAAAAATGATTAATTTTCCTAGCCGTTGTTTGGTCACGCTAATCCTTTTAAACGAATATAATAATCTAAATCATGTAAAGAGGTGAATGTATGTTACCAACACATGTAAACAATATTTTTGCGTTGCGGATGAACTCATTGAACAATAATGCTTCTGTCAGTTATGGGAATACACTTCATAAGGGTCACCAGGCAAATGCAAAACAGAACGTAGGTTACTGGCAACCAGGGGATGCAAATTTCAGTCCATTACAATTTAATAACTTGAACGTAAGCAACGATCCAGATATTATCGATACACCACAGGCACAAGTGTAACGAGCGTAATTTGCGAAGAATCCTCACGTCTGATTTTGTTTTGTATATACTTTTTATATAGAGTTATGCAACGATAGATTTTCGGAGACAGGAGGACCTATATGGTATCGCATGTCAACAATATATTAGGAATCCGTATCAATGCTGCAAATAACAATTCATCGTTGAATTTTGGTAATGTCATCCACAGAGGACATCAATCCAATGTGAAAATGAATGTTGGCTATTTTCATGCGGGCGATGCAAATGAGAGTCCTTTGCAGTTTAATAATGCGAACTATGCGAATGATCCTGATGTATTGGATCAGCCGCAGTCGCAGATATAGCTTGGTAGTTAGAAAGGCTGAAATATGATGAAATTACAAATAAATATTCGAAATATAACGATTAATTCTATGAATGCATTAGGATCGATCAATGTAGGAAAGGTATTTTTTGCTGAAAACAGATCTTCTAGTATTCAAGTTCCGAAATCTGACTATGAAGAAAATGAATTAGATGAAGACAAATTGTTAGAAATGGTTCCGAGTATGTCTTCCGTTCCAACAGCTACAGAGGAGTGAGATGATGAACGAAAAATGGTTACAGTATTACTACAACTACCCGTATTATCGATTTTACCCTCATTATTCAGCATATCTTCAGCAAAATCCAGTTTTTCTAGGTGCCGAACAACAAAATGAGGCTTCAACCGAAGAAGAACAAGGGGAGCCTTTTCACGAGCAGATGATAAGTCCTGTGGATTCAGTAAATATGACAGAGCAGCTAAATAAGATGTTTGAAATTGTATCAAAAATGGAAGCAGATTATCGTGAAATTAAAGAAGAGTATCAAGAAATAAAAAAAGAGCTAAAAAGTATCGATCCGATAACGATTGAAAATGTGAATTACAAAATTCAAGATCTAAATGTTCAGGATTTATCGGGAAATTTATTGGTCGGTTTAACAACATTGAGTGATGCTGAAAATCTAAAAAAGCTTCTCGCTGATGAAGATTCTATCTCTTTTAATGATATTGATACAGAGGAACTGAATAATCAAGAATCCATGATGGATTGGGAAGAACAAGAAAACAATAATGAAGAGGGTGGGAATAATCAGTAGGTATTCCTGCTCTCCTTGTCTTGGGACCATTGAAACAGGAAACGTGCAGCTTCTTGTTCATTTTTTGGTAAAACGTCAGAAACGAGGTTTGGAACCAATTTAAATAGTCTCGATACGATAGGTAAGTGTAAGTTTGCTTTTCGTATTAGTGTCTCGTCTACTAATAAATCAGTATTACCTGCAGCTAAGAGCTCCCCACCTTTTAGTAGGATAACCATATCGGCCCAAGAAGCGGCAAAATTCACATCATGTGTGGAAAGGATAATTGTCTTACCCATATAGTACAACCCTTGCAATAATCCCGCTATTTCATCTTGTCCCAGAGGGTCTAGTGAAGCCATTGGTTCGTCAAGGATTACGATATCCGGATGCATTGCAAGAACTCCGGCAATAGCAACACGCTTTTTTTGTCCATAGCTGAGTTGATAAGGTGCGCGATCTTTATGCTCAAGCATTCCTACCGATCCTAGAGCTGCAGAACAAACTTCCTGAACTGTTTTTTCTGACATTTTTAAATTACGCGGTCCAAATGCAACATCTTCTAAAACAGTATTAGAAATTACTTGATCGTCTGGATCTTGAAAAACTAATCCAACCTTTTGTCTAATCGCTGCACAGTTTTTTTTCGTTAATTTTTCTCCCATTATCGAAACAGATCCAGAAGTGGGGAGTTTCAATCCGTTAATATGATGAAGTAAGGTGGATTTTCCCGCACCGTTGGGTCCTAATAAAGCAACTTTTGCACCGATGGGAACTTTTAGTGTAATGTTTTGTAAAGCTACCATTCCATTTTGATAGGTATAGGTTACATTGTTCAATTCAATCGCATTCATGTTCAGCAATTCCTCCTATTTCCTCCTAAATAGAGGCCTGACATATGAAAAATGCCAAGCCTAAGAAATATCCTTCTTTGCTGTTATCTAATTGCTCATGTAACTATGCCGAAAAAGAGCGTCTCTTTTTAACCAACAAGAGCTCTGTATGTTGATGTTCATAAGCAAAAAAATCTTCGAACAACTACAATTTTTTCTTCACTCATTCGAACATTTCCACATATTAGCACCGTTCGTCATACGGAAAGAAGCGAGAAAGCATCTTAAGTAAATTTCTTTCCTAGCTTACCTGCATCAACCATTGCAGCTAATACGTCTGCAATGATACGTGTTCCTAATAAGGCTGTCTGGTCACTAACGTCGTAAGGTGGCGAAACTTCTACAAGTTCCATCCCGCAAATACCCTCCCTTGCAACGCGATCTACAAATTGTAACCCTTCACGAGGAAGGAATCCACCAGGTTCTGGCCAGCCCGTACCTGGGACAAATCCACTATCAAAACTATCAATATCAACACTTAGGTAGACTGCTTTTGCACCTTTCCAAGCCTTTTCTAATGCAATATCAGCGACTCTATCAATCCCAAGTCGTTCAATATCATCGATCGTAACAACGGTTGTATTAAATTTACGAACATTTTTCACTGCTTCACGAGGGACTTGCCATCCACCAATCCCGACTTGCACAAGATTTTCAGGAGGGGCATTTGGAATATTGGTCGCGTGAAACCATGGTGTTGTATGCATTCTTTCATCCATATCTTTTTCTTGTAAATCTAAATGGCGATCCATATGGATAATGCCCACATTGCCATCTACATGCTCTGCGATACCGCGTAAACAGGGATACCCGATTGCGTGATCTCCACCTAACATTATCGGTAATGTTCCTTGAGAAAACACATGGGAAACTGCTTTGAATATTTGGTCAAAACTTTTTTCAATATTGGCAATGGTAAATACGTCACCAATATCACACATTTTGAGTGATTCTTTTAAATCTACACCTTTTTCATAACTATAGCTCGTATACAGTTTTGAAATTCGACGCATTGCCTCTGGACCAAACCGAGCACCTGCACGATAAGTCGTGCCGATGTCAAAAGGAACCCCCATGAATGCTACATCATATTCCCCAACTCTGCGGACATCTTCTAAAAATGGTGTTCGTAAAAAGGTTGGAATCCCTGCATGGGCAGGTCTTGGTTCTCTTGTGAATGTAGAAATTGTGCGATCTCCAATAGAGGGTGCAGCTTCTAAACCGTATTTAAGCGAGCGTTCTAGTTCTTTTTCTGATTCAATTTCCGGGATTTTTGCTTCTTTATACGCTTGTTCAATACCGAATAAATCTGTATCGCGGTCACTTTCTAATGCTTGTTTTTGTCTAAAACTTAATCCGTGATTGTCAAAGAAACCCACTTCAACACCTCACTTTCTAGTTATTCATGCTGTAAAAATACACATCAATACTCATCTATATTTTAGGAGGGATCGGATTATGACGATAATATCAATTTTACGTCAGCGATTTATTCTGTAGTCAATAAATGGACATTACTCAAGGATTATTGTTAGCTAGACTAAATGAACGTTTAAATTCTGCTTATTTATTTTCCAAATCTTTAATTACAATGTTTTTTGGTTTATCCCCAGGTTGAATAAGTCTGTGTAGTCTAAGGATTAAATAGCCGTGATTATAAGAAGCATCGATTTTATCATCACGGACAGGTAATGGAAGCGTCACTTTTCTATGGACTGGTCCTTCATAGATCTCTTGATGTATTGGTCGATATCCTGTTTCTTCAACGTAAACTTTCCCGTTCACCTCAAGTGTTACACCATAAATGCTAATATCTACATCTTTTAATTTCAGGCCAGGAAGTCTGAAGATACATAAAACCTCATTGTTTGATTCATAGATATTAACCATAATACTGGAGACCTGCTCATTATTTTTTTGTAGGGTGATATTTTTTTGATTATTATTATTATTATTATTATTATTATTGTTTGCATCGATTTCATTGTTTCCTTCATTCTCTTCATTTTTTTCAAAAGCTTCTTGAAAACTTGAAAAAAAGTCTTCACCAAGTACACTAGGTAAGACTTTATTCCACTGTTTTGGCCAATAATCATTCATAAAAACACCCTCCCCCTTACATAGATGCGTATATCCCTATATTTATGCCTAGTTTATGAAAAGAGTGATTTGTAAACAGCGTCCATCCGTAAGACTACCATTTCAAAACAACGAGGATATTAAGTTGTTAAAGTGGTAGTAATGGACGCTAGCATTTCGGTTGGCTCAACTATGAACCAGTGAGTGAAGTCTCAACAACCTGACTAAAGCTTCATTTTAGTTGTTGCTAAAAGGGGAACATATCATGGCAGATAAATTCATAGATTAACAAAGGATGATGAAAGGGAGAGTCTAATGGAAAAAAGACTGATGGAAATGGAAAAGAAAATAGAAGCCCTCAAAAAAGCAGATGGATTTTTGCATAATCGAATAGGTGAATTAGAATTAAGGGTTACTAAATATGAAGAGGAATTATCATCAACCTCTATAAGGCAATCACCGGTATTGGATAGTAAAATACATCACTTAACCGAGGTTAATGAACAAATGTTTCAACAAAACGTGCGGTTGCGTGAATTTATTGAAAATTGTGTTACGACACACAAAGTTCCAACCCAGGCAGGATATTATGACGCATTGAAGGAGAGAAATTAACTGATTTAGAAATAAAGGTACTATCGAATTGCTGAGCATCCTTTTATTCGACAAAAATATTTCTATTTCGACAAAAAATATTCATCAATCGTCTTTTTAGTGCAAAAATATAACCGTTCTTCATTGTTTTTTCATCATAAGAGAGGGAGATGTTTGTGAAAGTACGTTTGAAACATGAATCAGGATTGATTAGAGAATGTAAGGTTGGATTTAGTTGGACAGTATTCTTCTTTGGTTTTCTTCCACCGTTTTTCCGTGGAGATTGGAAGTGGGGATTAATTATCTTATTACTTGGTTCAGTTACTTTTGGTTTCTCTAATGTAGTTTTCTGGTTTATTTACAATGGCATCTACATAAAAGACTTACTACAGTCAGGTTATGAACCAGCAGATGAGCATAGCCGTGCAATCTTAGTTAATAAAGGTTATATCCTAGGTTAATCGAGAACACTTCACATTTTGTGAAGTGTTTTTTGTTGTATGAGAAAAAATTAGCACAGCTAGATTATCTATAGTAACAATATGTGAGACTGTTCGGTAGTAAATTTAGGTGTATGAAGTCGTTTGATGACGTTGTTGTAGCCCTTTTTAGGGTTTAACCTAGGCGAAAGAGGTCGTTTCGATGAGGTTTCAGCTCTTTTTAGGGTTTAACCTAGGCGAAAGTGTTTGTTTCGGCGAGGTTGTAGCTCTTTTTAGGGTTTAACCTAGGCGAAAGAGGTCGTTTCGATGAGGTTAGGTGCATTTTCTGCCCTCAACCTAAGCGAGATCAGCAATCTTGACGAGGTTAGCGTTATCTCCTGCCCTGAACCTAGGCGAAAAACTCGCCTTAAAGAAGTTAGAGTATTTTTTGATGCTCACCCTCACGTAAACATCATTAAAGTGAGAAGAAAAATCATTTACCACACAATTTGTGTCAACACAATGATAAGATTAATGATTGTTGATAAACGATCTGTTTGCAGTCATGCATAATAATTCTCGATTCGGGTAAATAAAGGGTAAACAACTGAAAAAGGAGTTTTACTATTATGTCTAAAAAAGCAATTCAGCCTGAACAACACCAAGAGAAGCAGCCAGGTTTAGAATCAGCAATGAATCCATTACCAGTTTATGATAATGGAAATTACCAAGGAAGCAACAAGTTAAAAGATAAGGTCGCTGTGATCACTGGTGGAGACAGTGGTATTGGCAGATCGGTGAGTATTCATTATGCAAAAGAGGGTGCAGATGTTGCAATCATCTACTTCGATGAGCATGATGATGCCGAAAAAACGAAACAACTCGTTGAAGCAGAAGGACAACGGTGTGTGTTGATTAGTGGTGATATTGGGGACTCAAGTTTTTGTAATTCTGCCATTGACCAAATTATGAATGAATTCAGTAAAGTAGATATTTTGGTAAACAATGCAGCTGTTCAATATCCAACGGATGACTTTATGCAGATTACCGACGAGCAACTGGAAAAAACATTTAAAACAAATATTTTTTCTTATTTTTATATGACAAGAGCGGTGCTTCCTCATCTCGCTGAAGGAAGTACAATCATTAATAGTACTTCGATCACTGCATATCAAGGTAATCCATCATTAATCGACTATTCTAGTACCAAAGGTGCTATTACTTCTTTTACTCGATCGTTAGCAGGTTCACTAATAGAAAAGAAAATCCGAGTTAACGGGGTGGCTCCAGGGCCTATTTGGACACCGTTAATTCCAGCTAGTTTTGATGCGAAAAAAGTTAGTGAATTCGGTTCGGATAACCCGATGAAACGCCCAGGTCAACCTTATGAGTTAGCTCCAGCATATGTATACTTAGCAAGCGAAGACTCCAGTTATGTATCTGGACAAGTACTACATGTAAATGGAGGAGTTGTAGTAAACGGTTAGAAATAGATAAATGATGCTGAACAAAGCTGGTCAGACTTTTGATCAGCTTTGTTGTTGTCTATAAGGTAATTATAAAATTCGTTTAGTTTTAGAAAACTTTTTGCAACAAATAATATAGCCATATCCAGTTCCAAGCTCCAAAAAATGGGTAATGATAACTGGAGACCAAAGAGACTTCTAAATCTTGTACGGTCATGATGTTCATTAAACTACCTCTTGTTCCGTTTACCTTACTTATTAAAAAATTCTTGTGATCCTTTTTGTAATTTAAAAAAGTGTGAGTGAAAAAGGTCTTAACACCGTAATATTCAAGAAACTATTGTTCATCTATTCTTGTGATTGAGTCTTCGGAATTTTTTTGATTGAATCTTTTTCTGATGAATTTCATTAATTTATAAAAAATAATTGAAACGCTTACAATACTAACGTATAATTCATAATTGGTACGGATAAGTTGAGAGAGGTTTTCTCACTGTTACATAGCGTGTGTGATCATTACATATATACATAAATAAAGTAAAAGGGTAGGGGATTCTATGAAAAAAGTTAGAAGGAAACGAGTAATGCTAATCAGTCTAGCATTTTTCATGGTGCTAGCTAATCTTTCCTTAACCAATATACATGTTAAGGCTGGGGTAAAGGAAGCACCAGAGTTTAGAGAAGGTTCTGTTCATGATCCATCTGTAATTAAAGTGGACGACACATTCTATGTGTTTGGTTCACATTTAGCAGCAGCTAAGTCGACCGATCTGATGCAGTGGGAACGAGTTGCTGATGGTGTGAACAGTAGTAATCCTCTGTTTGATGATGTAACAAAAGAGTTGTCAGAAGCGTTGGAATGGGCGAATTCTGACACACTTTGGGCAGCAGATGTCACTCAGGTTGGTGATCAGTTTTTCATGTATTATAACGCATGTGAAGGAACTTCTCCTCGTTCAGCCATGGGGTTGGCAATCGCAGATGATATAGAAGGACCGTATGTTGATCAAGGGATTTTCTTAAAATCAGGAATGTGGGATCAAGAGAGTGAGAATAAGGGGGAAGTCTATAACCCTACTGTTCACCCGAACGCCATTGATCCACATGCTTTTTATGATGCGGAAGGGAATTTCTGGTTGTTGTACGGTTCCTATTCTGGTGGGATTTTTATTTTAGAATTAGATGCTATAACGGGTTTTCCAATCGAAGAAGGTTATGGTACTCATCTAATTGGAGCGAATCACGCAAGAATGGAAGGTCCATACATGCAATATAGTGAAGAAACAGGCTATTACTATCTTCATTTGACTTATGGTGGATTGGGAGCAGGACATGGTTACAACATGCGTGTTATGCGTTCGGAAAACCCTGATGGTCCATTTTATGATGCAGCAGGAAACTTGATGGAGGATGTTGGGGGTCCTGCTGGTTCGATGTTTGACGATGATGCAATTGCCCCTTATGGTGTGAAAACAATGGGTGATTTCTTGTTCAGACGTTATTCCGATGAACCTGGTAATGGATTTGGTACAGGGTACGTATCTCCTGGTCATAACTCGGTGTACACAAATGAAGAGGGGGAGCAATTCTTATTCTTCCATACGAGATTTCCTTACCGAGGAGAAGCTCACGAGATTCGTGTTCATCAAATGGTGATGAATAGTAACGGATGGCCTGTTGTTGCGCCTTATCGTTATGCAGGTGAAAAAGTAGAACCGATTGCTGAAGAAGATGTGTACGGAACATATAAATTTATAAATCATGGATTAGAGTTTTCTGGAGAGATCAATGAAGCTGAAATTATTGAACTTCATGAAGATGGTACACTTAGTGGATCTGCAAACGGAAAATGGAACCATTATGATGAATTCCGTATAACACTTTCCATTGATGGAGCCGATTATGATGGAATGTTATTAAATCAGTGGAATCCTACTACAAGAGAGTTTGGCATTACTTTTGCAGGAATTGCAGATAACAATATGACTGTCTGGGGAAGTAAAACGATTGATGGAGCAGGTTCAGCCGTTGACGATTCAGATGATGAAGATTTGGAGAAAGATTCTGATCAAATAGGTACAACAACAGAAATAGAAGAAACAGAGGTAGAGACAACCTACTTATTGTGGGTAATTATTAGTGCAATCATCGTTGTAGTAGCTATAGTTTTAATAGTAGTTAAGAGAAAAGGAAATAAGTAACTGGTTAATCCTGTTGTGCGCATAGCATGACAGGATTTTTTACATCTTTCTTCCTAGTTTAAAGACTTGCAAATTAATCTTATGTATCCCGGATTTCTGCTTAAAAGCAAGAAGAAAATCTGGAGTTTAAATGGGAGTAACTCATGGTTTCTCTTCCAAGGAAAAAAGGGTATTAGCTTATTTTTTTAAGGCCAATCATTGAGAAACACCTAAAACCCTCAACGATTGAAGGTTTACGTTATTATTGCTGCTAAACTTATACGTACAAAAAATAACTTTCTTATATATGGTAAAGTTCTTAAGGTATGATATAATAAAAAAAATATGATGGTTATACAAAGAGGTTGTTGGGAACATATATACAGAAAGAAAGGATGATACGATTGAAAAAAATAGCTGTGTTAACTTCTGGTGGAGATTCGCAAGGAATGAATAGTGCGATTCGCGCAGTTGTTCGAACTGGACTTGCTAATGGTTATGAAATGTTAGGTGTGAAAAGAGGATTTAAAGGCTTGATGGATAATGATTTTATCCCTTTAGGGTCAAAAGAAGTAAGTGATATCTTATATCGCGGAGGAACTTTTTTGCAATCTGCTCGTTCAGAAAAATTTAAAACAAAAGAAGGTCAAAAAAAAGCAATTGCTAATTTAGCTGAGAGAGGAATTGACTACTTAGTTGTCATTGGGGGGGACGGTAGTTATAAAGGGGCAGAAGTTTTACACCAACAAGGAATTAAAACATATGGTTTGCCTGGCACGATCGATAATGATATTCCGTTAACGGATTATACGATTGGGTTTGATACAACACTTAATGTGGTAACCAATGCGATAAGTAACCTTCGTGACACAATGAGTAGTCATGAACGAGTAAGTGTAATCGAAGCAATGGGAAGGTCTTGTGGAGATATTGCATTACAGGCAGGCATTTCAAGTGGGGTCGACGCCATTCTTGTTCCTGAGGTAGAAGCTGATATTGAGGGAATTGCAGCGAAATTAAGAGCAGGGTTTGATCGTGGAAAAACGCATAGCATCGTTATAGTTGCTGAAGGTGCAGGTAAAGCGGATGAAGTAGCAAAAAAAATAAAAGAATTAACGAACTTGGATACAAAACCAACTGTGTTGGGGCATATTCAACGTGGCGGTACCCCAACAGCATTTGATCGTATTTTTACGAGTCGTATGGGGCACAAAGTTATTGATCTGATCAAACAAGATATTTCTGGTGTGGCCCTAGGTATGGAGAAGAATGAAATTACTTATCATACATTCGAAGAAATATTTGCTGCAAAAAATACAATTGACAGTCAGTTATATCAAATTTTTCATGATCTTATTTAAAAAAAGTGTTCAGCTATAGAAATGGCTGGACACTTTTCGTGATTTTGGAACAAAGTCGTAATACTCCCTCTTCAAAACATCAAGTTAAGAAAGAGAAACGGATACTAGTGGCACCCCGTGGGTTCAAATGCCTTTAGGTCTTGCTTGAAGTCTTACAATTAGTGGGGCAATACTTTAAAAGCCCCCATGCTTAAAGATTCACTTTTGCATATAGCTATTTCTAAAATTAAGTAGCGTAAGCATTATCTTTTCTATTTGGATGGAATGTCCGTATAATAAGTATACACGTTCGATTTAAATGGGGAGATGATTTTTATGGTAAACATTTATGATTATGAAGCATTAAAAACAAATGGGGAACCAGTATCGTTACATAACTATAAAGGAAACGTCATGTTAGTGGTGAATACTGCAAGTAAGTGTGATTTCACACCACAGTTTGAGGACTTACAGAAATTATATGATAAGTATCAAGCCGATGGATTAACGATTTTAGGCTTTCCTTGTAACCAGTTTAACGCACAAGAACCTGGAACAAATGAAGAAGCAGCTGAATTTTGTAAATTGAATTATGGAGTGAATTTTCCGATTTTTAGTAAAGTTGATGTTAATGGGAAACGAGCAAATCCAATTTTTCAATTTTTGAAAAAAGAACAGCCATTCCAAGGCTTTGATGAGTCTACCATGAATGGAAAGTTATTGAAAAAAATAATTTCTGATCGTTATCCGGAATGGGTAATCGGTGATGATATTAAGTGGAATTTTACAAAATTTCTAATTGATCGCGATGGACAAGTAGTGAAACGTTTTGAACCAACGGACGAGCCGTTTGAATTTGAGAAGGATGTTCAAGCATTATTATAGGTGTAATTTTTTTATCTTTAATATAGATGCAAAAGATTTTTTAGTATAACAGTAGGGTCTGATGGTGACAAGCGTTCGATTGTCACCATCAGACCCTTACAAAATATAACTTCTTAATTTTACAAATAAACTTTTCCACCTGTTTCGATGGATTGCAAACAGGCTTCGATTACTTTTGTGTTGTTTCTAGTATTATCAAAATCAATCAATGGCTCGGTGTTATTTATAATTGCGAAAGAGATATTCTCTACTTGGTCACGATACTGGTCAGTAACGACAGTCTCTGTTCTACGAATGTTTCCTTTATCAATAATAATTACCCCACCGCCTCCTCCAAGATCTGGACGGTAGGCATGAGGAACAATGATTCTACCTTCTGTACCAATTACCTCATATTCATCACGCCAAGCCACATCAAAACTACTATCTAATACGGCCGATATATCCTTTTCGAATTCGCAATAGGTGACAGACGACGTTTCTACTTGATATTCTGGATCAATTTTTGCGTGTGTAGTGACAGCGATCGGTTCCATTTGTAGAATGTTTCGCATGGCATGGATATTGTAGCAACCAACATCATACAAACTTCCTCCACCCAAATCCTTGTCCAATCGAATATTAGTCTTTCGATCGGTTAAATGAAAGGAGAAGCTACCTTTAAACAATTTTACTTCACCAATTTCATTATCTTTAATCAATTCACGGACACGGTGATGTTGTGGGTGGAAGTGATACATATATGCTTCCATAAAAATTACATTGTTCTCTGCACAAGCTTGCTCCATATCCTTAATGTCAGCCTCTGTTAACGCTGCGGGCTTTTCACATAAAATATGCTTTTTTTGTTCAGCTGCTTTTATTACCCATTCTTTGTGTAAGTGGTTAGGTAAGGGAATATAAACTGCATCGATTTCTGAATCATTTAGCATTTCCGTATAACTGTCATAGGCCTTAGCAATATGAAATTGTTCGGCCACTTCCTGTGCTTTTCCGCTTAAACTGGAAATAGCAACTACTTCTGCATTTGTTGCGCGTTGAAAAGCAGGAATTAATTCAAATTGAGCAATTCCAGCCGTACTCATGATTCCCCAACGTACTTGTGTCATGAAAATGATCACTCCTTTATTATTGATATCGTTTTCATCTTACCATACAGGAAAGGTAAGTGTCATTAGAACTGTTGATGTGATTGTATAGAGTGTGCACAAATAAGAAGTGCAGTTAATTTCTAAAGAAGGAAGCATATAGTGGAGAATGCGAATAAATCGGAAAAGATGCGAACAAATCGTAGAGAATGCGAATAAATCAGAAAAGATGCGAACAAATCGCGGAGAATGCGAATAAATCGGAAAAGATGCGAACAAATCGGAAAAGATGCGAACAAATCGTAGAGAATGCGAATAAATCGGAAAAGATGCGAACAAATCGTAGAGAATGCGAATAAATCGGAAAAGATGCGAACAAATCGTAGAGATTGCGAACAAATCAGAAAAGATGCGAACAAATCGCGGAGAATGCGAACAAATCGGAAAAGATGCGAATAAATCGCAGAGAATGCGAATAAATCGGAAAAGATGCGATTAAATTCTCAAAAAATGTTTACAATACCAGAAACTGCATTCCTCCCAATGGTTCGTCCGCCCTCCTAACGTATTTCACAAAAAAGGACGCGGATGTAATAATATCATCCGCGTCCCTCTGAAAATTATAGATTGAATTGTTTCACTTGACCTTCTAACACTTCGGCTAACTCCGATAATTCTTCTGCACTCTTTGAGACTTCTTCCATGGAGCTATTTGTTTCTTCAGCCGATGCTGCAGTCTCCTCTACTGCTGCGGCAGATTCTTGTGAAATAGAAGCGATCTCGTCCACAGATTTATTCATTTCCTTACTTTCATTTGCTATAGTATTTAGCTCGGATACAATCGATTCAACTTTTTCCACCATCTCAGAAATGGACGTGTTAATATTTTGGAAAGACTCGCCGGTAGATTCGATTTGCTCAGAACCTTTATCCACCTCTTGATATCCTGTTTCAAGTGACTGTGCTACTTGACTGGATTCAACCTGAATGGATTGAATAATTCCAGAAATGTCTGTTACAGAATTACTAACCTGTTCAGCTAATTTTCTTACTTCATCTGCAACTACAGCAAAACCTTTTCCTTCTTCCCCTGCACGAGCAGCTTCGATCGCTGCATTTAAAGCTAGTAAGTTTGTTTGATCAGCAATTTCTTGAATCACGGCAACAATTTTTCCAATCTCTTGTGATTTCTTATCTAACCCTTGTACTTTAGAGAAAGAATCTCGAACAATCTTGTGAATGGATTGCATTTGATCAACAGACAGTTTTATTTGTTTCGCACCATCAGTACTTAATGCCATTACTTGATTTGAATTATCTGCAATTTTTTCACTATTATTAGAAGCCGTAATAATACTATGATTGTATTTTTCCATCATTGTTGCTAAATGGGACGCACTATTAGCTTGTGATTCGCTCCCTGATGAAAGTTCCTCCATTGTAGCAGCAATCTGTTCACTACCTTCTTTTACTTGATCAGCAGATTTTGATAACGTATCACTTTGTTCTGTTACTTGATCAGTTGCGGTCATTATTTTCCCAATCATCGAAGTCAGATTTTGCTTCATTTGATTAACTGCAGCAGCCAGATCATTAAATTCATCTTTTCCTTTTACTTGCACTGCTTCACCTGTTAGATCTCCTTCAGCTAAACGCTTCATTTCATCACTAATCTTCTTCATGTTGAGAAGAAGTGTTTTTGTAAAGAATATAACAATGAATAGCCCGATGATCGTTGCAACTGCAACAGTTAACATATTTGAAATGAGAATATCTTGACGAATCATCCCTGCTAAGTGTGACATATCGAAATCAAGACCAATTACTCCGATTGTTTGTCCATCTTCACCAGCTACTGTTCTTGCGGCAGATATGACTGATTCGCCTGTCGCTGTATCTATGTATGGCGAGGTCCAAATAACTTCTCCTCGATTACTAAGTGCCTCATTATACCAATCTGCGTTTCTAGGATCATAGCCAATTAAGTCTACATCGGGTATATTATCTAGATATATTGCGCCTTCTGTTGTTCCGAGAAATAAATTAATGATATAATCTCTATCAGAAGATAGTGTGGATAAGTATTGTTCATAATGATAAGTTAACGCTGGATCATTAGCTAAAGGCATATTACTTAGTGCACTGGTAGATTCATCGGTAACAGAGACGTTAGCATAGTTTAACTCCTCATCTTGACTAAGTTCCTCAATGAATTCTTCGTACGTGTTAAAAATATTTTCATATTTAGACCCTAATGTTTCAAGCTCTTCTTTTTCAATGTTAACACGTTCAAGTATTGCTGTTTGGTGATATGCTATGTATCCAGTAATAAGGCTGGGCAATACTAGTAACACGACCATAAAAAGTGGTAATTTTACTTTTATCTGTCTAATTTTTTTCACGTTCTTCATCCCCTCTTTGATTATCTATATAATTTTAGCACTTAATGAAAAAATTGTCGAAAGAATTTCTTAAAAAAGTAAAAAAGTAACTATATATGTCAGATAATCTAACATATAGATTGCAGACAGAGAAAGGATGAACAGGATGAGCTATTCTGGTTGGTTGATTTATAATGCAGGACTGATCTCAAAAAAGTTTACGGAGATGAATCGTTGGTACGAGCAAGCAGGACAATCTATTAATATGGAAGTAACATCTATAAAAAATACAGAGGTATATGCATTTATAAAGGAAAATCAATTGTTTGTAGATGGTCAAAAAAACAACCCTGATTTTGTCTTGTTTTTAGATAAAGATATCCGTCTTGCCGACCAATTTGAGCGTTTAGGGATCCCTGTCTTTAATTCAAAAGAAACAATTGATATCTGTGATAATAAAATTACGATGTACCAAATATTAGCTCAACATAACTTACCAATTCCAAATACCATTTTTGCACCAATGATTTTTCCTGGAAATGTAGAAGCTGATGCAGCATTTCTCGATTTTATTGAAAAAGAATTAAGCTATCCTATGATCGTGAAAGAAGCGTATGGTTCATTTGGTGCACAAGTTTATTTAGTGAAAAATCGTAAAGAACTTGAAGAGAAAAATCGGGATTTACTACATATCCCTCATTTGTATCAAACGCTCATTGAAAGTAGTGTAGGACGTGACATTCGGATCCATATTGTCGGTGATAAAGTAGTTGCTTCGATGATGCGTAGTTCGATAGAAGATTTTCGTGCGAATGTAACGAATGGTGGAAAGATGGAAGCAGTTGATCCTCCTGAATCTTTTAAAAAATTAGCTATTCAAGCATCATTGGCAACAGGGGCAGATTTTTCTGGCGTGGATCTACTTTTTGGGAAAAATGGGGAGCCTATCATCTGCGAAGTTAATTCCAATGCGCACATTAAGAACATTTTCGATTGTACTAGGGTTGATGTAACAAAGGATATCTTACAATATATTAAAGTACAGCTAACGAAAAATTCTTAAATTGAAATAACCAAAAAAGAATGCTCTTGTAAATGAGAGCATTCTTTTATTAGTATAGGAAGGTTGAAAAATCAAACTTTCTTATAAACTATCATTTTCTGTTTCTCCCGCTGGATCTTCGACAGGATCTTCCGTTGGTGGAGTTTCTACAGGATCCTCAACTTCGCCATTACAACCTGCTAATAATCCGACAGATACTGCAAATGTACCAAGAGTCATTAAAACTTTCTTTTTCATGTAAAAAACCTCCTTAATTGTTGTTAGAATTACAATACCCGGATAGGAAGTAGCCTAATCACATTTCATCCAATTGTAATTTTTTTAACGTTATTGTAATATTCATCCGTAAAATGCTGACGAAAAGTTCTTTTGAGTATTAACGATTCTACTAGTCATGTGCCGTCAATGACGTCGTTATCCAAACCATCGAATTCATTGTCGTTAGGATCCTTAACAATCTGGTTTAAAATTACTTAATAGAATTTAGATAGTTAAACAGATAATTTGAACTGTATTGTGATTTCATCAAGATAAGGTGTGTTGTTAAGAGAAAATAGTAGTAGGAAAATCTCCTTATTTATGATAATATTGAACTATATGGAAAAAGGCAAAACTATTGAAAAATAGTGACGCAAAGTCACAGGTCTAATGTAGATTACATTCTACAATGATGGCTGGACTACCCGAATTATGTGTATATCTGGGCAGTCCACTTTTATAAAGTGGGCTTTTTTACTTGTATGATTAGTCTCGTAATACAATCACTAATGTTGATTCATCTGGATAAAACGAGTATCGAGATTAAAGCTGTACAACTAGAATTGGAGGTAACAAAATGAACAGAGAGAGACCACGATCGTCAAGGAAAGATTGGGTTTTATTTCTCAGTATTATTATATTGGGTGTGCTTGCTCAAATGTATACGCTTCCACTAGTCTTTGGAATCTCAATAAATTCTGCAGGTATCTGGTATTTTGTTGCACTTCGATTGTGGGGGTTAAAAAGAGGAATGCTGTCAGGGGTATTGATTAGCGTGATAGCATTTATGCTTGATTCAACAAATACATATACGTTCTATTATTTGATCATTGTATTGATTGTTGGTAGTTTATATGAAAAGAGAGGGAAAGACATATTTACTTGGACATTTGTCTGTTCCATTCTATTATTTTTGGTTCCCTTTATAACGAGTTTTGTAATCGATTACAATGATTGGTCTACACCTGTCTCCACCTTTTTGTTTATTCAATTTTTAGTAGAACTATTATTCGCGGCTTTGATTGCTGATATATTCGCCGTCTATTTGCCACATGTTCCGCTTATTCAGAAGTTTTTTTGTAGGAAGAGTCGACTGTATTTTGGACAGATTATTTTTAATATAATCGTAGTTTCTGCTGTTACACCAATTATTATCCATACGATTATACAAGCATGGATGATGCAAGAGGATGTTTTGTCACAATACCAAACAAGACATCAAGTATTAGAGATGACCTTGAGTGAACGTGTGAACCAGTTAGATGAAGTTGAAATACAACGTCTTTACTTAGGTTCAGTAATTGAAAAAGGGCATTTGAATAACAGGTTGGATCAATTTATTGGTGAATCGGATCAATTTATTTATATTTTTTCGCAAGATCATTCGGTCTATATGAAGACACCAAAGGCGCCTGATTATTCAGGATTTCAAGAAAAACTTGTTGAAGGGGTAGTCGCACCATATCAGTCGGATCAGTTCCTTTGGGTTAGAGGGGATGGTAGTAGTGTAAGAGACTGGAAGCATGGTTATTTTGTTACAACCACTTCATTCTTGAATAAACAAGTAGATTTGTATATTCCGTTAAGAGCAGATGTTCAAAAAAGTCTCGAAAGCTTAACCACTTATTTTATCGCAATTATGTTCGTATTTACTGCTTCCTTTCTATTTGGAACGTTAGGGAATTATATTTTGACGAGATCTCTAAATTACTTGACAGTGACGACTAGTGAACTACCAGAGAAATTGGATTCCAAGGAAACGATACCTGCGCGAACAACAAGAATTAGTGAGTTTTCCGAACTGGGTAACAATGTAGAAAAGGTAGGAATGGAATTAAAGCGAATATTTTCTGAATTAAATGAGAAGAACAGATTGTTGATGGAAAGAACAGAGCAGTTAGTATGCTCGGAAAGAGAGCTATTTCGTGTTGCTCATTATGACGAACTAACCAATTTACCAAACCGTCATACTTTTTATCAAGATATCCAAAAACTTGTTGATAATAGCGAGCTTTTTGCCCTTCTATTTATCGATTTAGATAAATTTAAAGATGTAAATGATACGTTTGGACATAGCGGTGGAGATCAATTGCTAAAATACTTTGCAAACAGATTGCTTCAATTTGAAAAGCAAGTCGAACATATCCAAATTTACCGGTTGGCAGGCGATGAGTTTGTAGCAATCTTGCAGACTGAATCTAACTCAAAGGTTTATGAGATATGCAATGCTTTATTAAAAAATATTAAAAAACCGATTACTATCGATCAGAAAGAGATCCAATTAACAGCTAGTGTCGGTATTAGTTTTTATCCTACCGATGGGAAAACAGTGGACGCTTTATTACATGCAGCAGATCTAGCAATGTATCAGCAGAAGGAAAATGGTAGAAATGGATTGAATATTTATCGCGAGGAAAGGGGAGAAAATGATGAAAAAAGCTAGGTATAATACGTTATTTGTTGTCTTACTCATGCTGACTGGCTGTGTTTCCTCTTTTACATTCTCCCCTTATGAAAAAAGAATAGATACACCTGCTTATAGTGAGAGGGATTATTCTTCACCGAAAGCAGAACAGGAAGAACTAGTTATTTGGACGCACGATAATTTTCTGGATGGATCGATCGAAAATTTTCAACAATATTATCCTGATGTTCATTTTGAAGTGAAAATCATTGATCAAGTAAATGTAGTGGAAAAATATCACGAGAGTATGATTGATGGACAGACACCCGACCTCTTTATTATTCCAGACGAATTATTAGGCTCGTTCTCGGGAATCGATGGATTAGAAGATTTATCAAATCCTCTGTATTACGATCAACAGTTTTTCGGTAAAAGGCCAAGTGGTTTGTTAGAGAATTACTATAATGCTTTTGGAGAAATGTATGCATTTCCGGTCTTGTTTTTTCCTTATGTAACATATTATCGATCGGATATTTTGGAGCAACATGGTTTTCCAGATGATCCAGAACAGTTAAAGGATTATTTAGCTGACTTAGAACAGTTTATTGCGATGGCGGATATTTTAAACGAAAATAACCATTATGTAGTGGATTCACCAAATATGTTAATACAAACAGCTCTACGGTCATCAAATTTTTTTACAGCTGAACATGAATATTTAGGACAAAAAGGCGGATTTTCAGATATGATTCAGGCTGCAATCGTTTTAAGTGAACGAGAACTAGCTCCTCTTGATTTAAGTATCTGGACGGGTGAAGGCTTGACCGCACTGAAAGAGGATCAAATCGTTATGTTTCAAATGGGTAGTTATGGTCAAGATAGACTAAAGGACTGGGTTCCTGAGCAAAGCGGAAAATGGCGAATTACCTCCTTACCATTTGATTTAGCTGGTATCGATGCGACAGCTAGCTCGTCCGTTGCTATTGCTTCGACGAGTGAAAACAAGCAATTAGCTTGGACATTCGTCCGACATTTCGCAAATAATATGCTGGAAATGCACACAGATCTAGAAGATGATCCTTTTTATGATCAAGAGAATTTAGCTGAATTTCACTGGACTATTATGGAAGAGGAGAAATTAGGTATACCTAGTATGCTTGATCACGAGGTTAGAATTGTGTGGACAGAGGCGCTTTACGAATTCAGTAATGGAGAACCAGTTGGCCAGAGCAGAGTTAACAAGGTTCACAGGAATGTAAAAAGTCGTATTCGATACGACCAAAGAGGATTGCAACAGGGACAATGATTTTTCTCTTTGTTACAAGATAAAACATGTAATTTTTTCTATGTTAAGGTGTATCTTGGTTTTATGATATGAGATCCTTTTTCCTTTAGAGCAATTGTCTGTAAAACTTCCTTTTTAATAAAGTGAGGAGGGAATAACCGACACTAATAACCTGAACATTTGAATAATCTGTGGAGAAGGTTAAAGCTCTACTATTTATTTTTCGTTATCGTAGAGTAGGTGTTGATGGATTATATCTATTATTCAAAAAATACTTGTACTTATTTCCTTTTTTGATATACTATGAAAATAGGACTATGATTGATCATTAACATACAGAATGGAAGAATGCTATGAGTAGATTAAAACAAAAAAATAATAGAGATAAATCAGTGAAAAAATCGAAAAAGAAATGGTGGATACTTACACCGCTAATTATAATAGGCGTATTGATCTTAACAGTAGGAATTTATGCGTGGGTTGTGCTTAATAATATAAAAAGTACGGTTGATTCAAGAATGTTTGAGCCAGTAGGTTCTATTAATACGGAATTGACACAGAAAAAAATCGAAGACCGAGAAAACTTGAACATTTTATTACTTGGGATCGATGCTGAGACGTCGGATAGCGGTCGTTCCGATGCTATGATGATTATGACATTAAAACCTGGAGAAGACCAGATGAAGTTAATCAGTATTCCTCGTGATACAAGAGCACCTATTGTTGGTCGAGGTACGACCGAAAAAATTAACCATGCCTATGCATATGGTGGGGCTGACATGTCTATTCAAACAGTCGAGAATTTTCTTGGTATTGAATTGGATTATTTTATGCGAATTAATATGGCTGGACTAGAAGAACTGGTAAACGAGTTGGGTCCAATTACGGTTAACAATGAAATTGAATGGCGTGATAGCAACTACCATTTCACAAAAGGTCCAGTTGAGATGGATGGAGACAAGACGATGAGTTATGTTCGGATGAGAAAACAAGATCCGACAGGGGACTTTGGTCGAACAGACCGCCAGCGTAGAGTAATTGAAGGCTTGATTAAAGAAGGTGTTAAGGTTCAAAATGTGACCCGAATTGGTGAAGTTACCAATATATTAGGAAACAACATGGGCACAAACATGGAGTATAATGACATGATGCGTCTATTCAGAAATTATAATAACACTTTTAAGAATTTTGAAAGCTATCAGATCCAAGGATCGGGAACATCAATCAATGAAAATGGTCGAAATATTTATTATTATATTGTTCCAGATGAAGAAATAGCTAATGTTAGAAATATGATTGAATCATAAAATAGATCGAGCAGAAACACGTATCGTGTATCTGCTCGATTTTTTTATAAGATAAACATAGTATGTTTATCTTGTAGGAAAGTGTCACCTTATAGCTTCTCACCATCAGTCCTTGAAAAATTTAGCTTCTTCATTGTTTGTTAAAAGGACAAGGTGGTTTTCCTGTTTTTTTATCTGTTATTAAAACGGGGTGAAATGTTTTTATTTTTGAATTCGACTTTTTTGCATCTAATCAAATAATAGCCATATCGTTACGCAATTCCAGCATAGACTGTTATAATTGTATTCATATAATGGGGGAGATTTTAGATGGAAAATCTAAAGGACACATTTTTTGAAGTATTATATTCAATTATACCAATAACCGTTATTTTGATTATTTTACAATTCACGGTGATTTTTTTACCGACAGAAGTATTCCTTCAATTTCTCATCGGTGTTATCTTGGCTAGTATCGGTATTTTCTTATTCCTATTAGGTGTTCAAGTTGGCTTATCACCAGTCGGTGAGATGATTGGTTCCTCGCTATCAAAGACGAAAAAAATAAGTCTCATTTTAATGTTTGGATTTCTGCTTGGCTTTGTCGTAACGATGGCAGAACCTGGTGTTCGAGTATTAAGCAATCAAGTTGATTTCGTATCTGATGGAGATATATCCAGTAGTATGTTAATGATCGCAGTAGCAGTAGGAGTCGGGGTTTTTGTCGCCTTAGCATTAGCGCGAATTATCTTTGATATTTCTTTGTTAAAATTACTGATCATTGGTTATTTGATTATTTTTGTACTGGCCTTATTTACACCGTCTACCTTTGTACCAATATCATTAGATGCAGGTGGTGCTACAACTGGTCCTATGGCAGTTCCTTTTATTTTAGCACTAGGTGTTGGTGTTACTTCTGTTCTAAGAGGGAAGGCTACGTCTGGTGACGGATTCGGTCTCATCGCATTAGCTTCAATCGGTCCTGTTATTTCCGTATTGATTTTGGGAGTGATTTACGGATGAACATTACTATTTTCCAAGGGTTTCTTGCTGTTTTATCAGAAGTTTTCTTTGCGCTAATACCACTACTTGTCTTCTTCATCTTTTTTCAAATCTTCTTTTTACGATTATCGCGACGTAAAGTGATCGATACTTTAGTTGGCTTTGTTTTGACCTTTATTGGATTATCTCTTTTTTTGCAAGGAGTAAATATTGGCTTTTTACCAACTGGTGAAATGATGGGAGAACGTTTAGGAGCACTGAATAGTCAATGGCTTCTGATCCCAATTGGTTTTGTGCTTGGCTTCTTTGCAACCTATGCTGAACCTGCAGTAACCATCCTTATTCATCAAGTAGAAAAAGTATCAGCCGGTTATATTCCGCAGCGTATTTTGTTGTACACTGTTTCTATTGGAGTGGGATTGTCGATGGCACTTTCCATGGTGCGAATTTTATTAGGCATTTCCTTATGGTACTTTATTCTTCCAGGATATCTTTTGGTATTTTGGTTAGCAAAAAACTCAAGTAAACTCTTCACCGCGATTGCTTTTGATTCGGGTGGGATCGTGACGGGGCCGATGATTGCAACGTTTCTATTAGCAATGTTTGTAGGAATTGCTACTGTAATTGATGGTCGCGACCCCATGATTGATGGCTTTGGGATGATAGCCTTAGTTGCCCTGGCTCCCATTTTGTCCGTCTTAGTGCTCGGTCGATTATATAAGCAGAATGGAGGATCAGACGATGCTTAATCGAATTACAGATCATAAACTAATTGTCACGATTGTAAAAAAGGATAAAGCAAAAAAAATCGTTCATGCGACTCGATTGGCTGGAGCTCAAGGAGGAACAACACTACTTGGTAAAGGTTTTCGTTTGAATGAAAAGCAAAGATTCCTCGGCATCCCAATTGAAAGAGAACGTGAAATTATTTTTACGATTGTCTCTAGGGATATTTATTATGATTGTTTAACAGCAATCGAATCGAGTGCACAACTAAACAAACAGAAGACAGGGATTGCTTTTGTTATTGATATAAAAAAAGTGACGGGAATTTCCCGGATGTTAGGTAATGCTATTGCTGACTGTAGCGAGGAAGGAGTAGAGGCAAATATGAATGTCCCAGCAGTTTATTATGATTTGATTGTTACAATTGTCAATAATGGAGATTCAGAAAAAGTTGTTGATGCTACGAAACGTGCCGGTGCAGAAGGTGGAACAATCATACATGGTCGAGGAACTGGTATCCATGAAAAGGCAAAATTATTTAATATTTTAATTGAACCGGAAAAGGAAGTAGTTTTGACATTGATAGAACGGGAAAGAACGGAGGAAGTTCTTCAAGCAATCAATGAAGATGCAGCATTAAATAAGCCTGGTAAAGGCATTGCTTTTGTTCTCGAAGTGGAAAAAACAATAGGAATTAATCACATTTATAACGAGTTACTTGGTCAAAAGTATCAAGATTAAGAAGGAGAGCTACCACGATTCAATCGTCGTAGCTCTGCTCTTTTGGTTTTATCCCGAGCAATCGTCCGTAAGACTCCTCCTTCAAAACAACGAGAAAATCAAAGTTGATTAAGTGGGAGTAACGGACGCTAGCACCCCGAATGGTAGGTCATCCTTTAGGGCTAACAATCAGCGGGGGAATACCTAAAAACCCCACTGCTTGAAAGTTCACTTTATTCATCTTTTTTGTTATTCGATTCCTTTGTCGTTGTTTTGATATTGTTTTGTTTGGTTACAAAAAATGCGATTGCAATGACAACAAGGGCGGAGAGGACTAGCACAGTAAGTAGTAAGGAATTCTCTTCTTCCTCTTCTGTTTCATCAGTAAATTCTACAGGTTCTTCCTGATCAGCGTCTTCATTAACTGTTTGTTCTTCTTGTAGTTCCTCTTCATCCACCGGATCAGTTTCTGATTCTGTTACAGGTTGAGGTGGAATAATCTCTTCACCATCTTCAATAGTAAATGTTGCGTCGGCAGGATCAACTAAATCAGCTTCGCTAACAAGACCAATCGAATTTCCATGGATGATAGCTATATACATATCATCGCCATATGTCTGGAGAGAATATGCATTAGCGTCTGCTAGGCCTACTGTTTTATGGAATGTTGCTCGTTCAGCAAATTCTTCTGAGCCGTCATTTTTCTCTAGACGTAATCCGTTTTCGTGTCTAACTAAATAAATGCCAGGATTGTTTTCACTCTGATAAGAAACATAATTATCTCCAGTCTCTAGTAAACTGCTTGATTCATACCAGCGAAAATCAAAACTAGTTTCATTCACTTCAGCTAGTCGAAGAGCAATTGCTAATTGTCTTAAAGCTAAATCGCTATTAAGTGGTTGAATCAACGAACTTGATCCAGAAACCCCCGATGCGGTTGGGGTGATTTTTGCGATTGAACCATCTTCATAATAATGCAGACGTTCAATCGCAACGGAGCGATTATACTCGCCACCACCTGGAAGCGCAGTATTGTGATAAATAAAATACCATTCATTTTCAAACTCTAGTACCGCGGGATGACTCGTACCGCTATTAGGGATTCGATCCATAATTTTACCACCGAATTCCCAAGGTCCTTCAGGGCTATCACTAGTGGCATAGCCGATTTCTTCCGGATAATTCATTGCATAAGTCATATAATATTGATCTTGATATTTGTGTAAGTAAGGCCCTTCTGTAAAAGTCCCAGGCATATTATGAATTTCTACTTGAACAATATCACCATCAAGTTCAATCATGTTCTCTTTTAATTTCGCGTAATATAGATGAGTATTTCCCCAATATAAATACGCTTGTCCATCATCATCAATAAAAACAGTTGGATCAATCACATCCCAAGGGTCATTTCCCATTCCAGCCGGGCTATCAGTCATTGCAGAAGATACGAGAGGCTCTCCTAACGCATCCTTCCAACCGTGGACAGGATGATCAGAGACAGCAACCCCAATTGCATATCCTGGTGCTACTGAACTATTGTTACGTACTGTAGTGTACCAATAAAAATTTCCATCGCGTTCAATTGCTTGAGATGCCCAAGCGGTATCATGCATCCCCCATGTGAATGCTGTACGTTCAAGTGAACCTTCATATTGCCAATCGTTTAAATCAGTTGAAGAATAAATGCTCCATTTTTTTAAGACGAAGAAATTATCATTCGGTGTAGCTTCATCTTGCCCAGTGTATAGATAAACTTTTCCATCATGTACAATTGCAGCAGGATCTGCACTATACCGATCTTTAATGACTGGGTTACCATCAGCATGATTACTTGAAGGAAGAGATAGGAAAAGCAGCACGCCAATCATGGTTAATAATAGCTTTTTTTTCATTGTAAAACCTCCTTAATATGTAGGTGTAAAATTGGGCAATGAAGTTAATTTTTAAAAAGTTATTGAAAGCGATTCCATTACATAATAAAAGTATATAGAACTTGTTCGTATAACTCAATGAATAATGTGAGATGCTCTCTTAAAAAGAAAAAAGATTAAATAAACATAAAATACTTACAATCATTATTAGTTTTAATATCCTGTTATTGGTTTTTTAAAAGTTAGATTTCAAGTATAATAGTAATTAAATTACAGAATGGGATGTGGTTGTTTTGCTAATTGGTGTACCGAAAGAACGAAAAAAGAATGAAAACAGGGTAGCGATGACCCCAGCAGGAGTAACTTCTCTAGTGAGCGCAGGCCATCATGTGCTGGTGGAAACGGAAGCTGGTATCGGAAGTGGAATTACAGATGACCAATATTTAGCTGTCGGTGCTGAAATTGTTTCGACAAGTAAAGAAGCATGGGATGCAGAAATGGTAGTAAAAGTGAAGGAACCCCAACCAGAAGAATTTCAATTTTTTCGTGAAGGATTGCTTTTGTTTACTTATTTGCATCTGGCTGCTGAGCCCGAATTAACCAAAGCTCTTTTAGACAAAAAAGTTACAGCTATTGCCTATGAAACAATTCAACTGGATAACGGTAGTTTACCGTTGCTTACTCCTATGAGCGAAGTTGCGGGGAGAATGTCTGTTCAAATTGGGATGCATTGTTTGGAAAAGTTACAAAGCGGTAAAGGAATATTACTAGGTGGAGTACCTGGTGTAAAACCGGCAAATGTAACAATCCTAGGTGGTGGAATCGTAGGCACGAATGCAGCAAAAATGGCTTTAGGAGCAGGAGCGAATGTAACCATTTTAGATGTGAACCCAAGACGTTTAAGAGAGTTGGATGATCTGTTCAGTGGACAAGTAACTACAATCATGTCCAACGAATTACACATTGCCGAGGAAGTCCGAACAACGGATCTCTTAATTGGGGCAGTATTAATACCGGGAGCAAAAGCACCACAATTAGTTACGGACGACATGATTCAGACAATGGAGCCTGGCACAGTAGTCGTCGATGTTGCGATTGATCAAGGTGGATCGATTGAAACGATTGACCATATCACTACTCATGATGCACCGACTTATTTAAGACATGGCGTAGTTCATTATGCAGTGGCAAACATGCCTGGCGCGGTGGCACGAACATCGACTTTCGCTTTAACGAATGTTACTTCTCAATACGCAGTAGAACTAGCGAATAAGGGCTTTGAACAACTTGTAAAAGAAAACGAAGCGGTACGAAAAGGGATTAATACTTACCAAGGAAATGTAACGTATCAGGCAGTAGCAGATGCATTAGGTTATCCGTATTCTTCTTTAGAAGATTGTTTGGCAAAAGATGTTGTCGTATAAAGTGTGAGCCTTAAGCATTACAGAGGAAATTCTGTAAT
>NZ_JAPRAT010000021.1 GCF_026805325.1 Natronobacillus azotifigens | reverse complement strand
TACGTATAAATGATCATTTTTTAAGAGGACAGCTAGTATATGCATCAAAAAAGAAAGTGATCAAAAAATCATTGACACTACTATATCTCTGTCTCTACTATCATCTGATTATCTTTGTTGTACGTTTTGGCTGATATTTTGCAATCAAGTGTGGCTGGATTAGAGAGAATGGGTGAATCTGAAGGATAACCGATCAATGTATTGTTAGTTACTGGTAGCTCTAAATCAATAGTTACTTGCGGATCACTTCTGCGCGTATATCTCAGTTTTATGTATTCAATCTCTTGATCGGTATTGGATTCGATCATCAAACAATAATGATTGAATCCGCATTTTGATATGTTATCTATCAATTCTAACACTTACTATGACAGAACGATGCTGTACAGCGTTATTTAATCTTTACAAGGAGTCAATATGATCATATAATTAATATTATTCGACAAAAATGGACAATTTATTACATTGTGTGAAGGTATGCTTCGTTTATCATCATATACAGTCTTAGGCAGTCACATGGAACGGTTATCCATCTCTTTTTAGATAATCGATTCATATTTTAGGTTCGATAATCATACTACAAGGGGATGATAACATGAAAAAGATTCAGACAAAACTATTGATGGGTTTTTTATCAATAATTGGATTGTTTTCAATTGGAATGTTAATAATCGGATTGTTTCAAAGCAATATTAGAGAAGCTAATGAAGAGGGAAGGGTTGCTTCGAAAGAACAACTTATATCTATGGAATTAAGGGCAGTAATGCTAGAGAAAAATATAAGCTTACTTGATTATATTGTCTCAACCGATAATGAACATATAAATGATTATGAGAGTGCTGTTAATGAACAAAGTACACTTTTAGATGAACTAGAATTGTATATGGAATCAGATAACCAAATAGCTCTCTATCAAAACCTACAAGAGAGTATACATCAAATTGATGAAGCTTTCTTTAATGATCTTGTACCTGCAGTAGAAACAGGTAATATTGATCGTGCTATAGAAATTGATAGTACCATTATAGAAGAAACTGAAAGATCCATTGAATCTACCATTAATGATATTGTCGATATTGCTCAGCGAGACGCTTTATTAGCAGAAGAGCGGGAGGACTACCAGCTTTCGCAGTCTCGACTATATTCAATTCTAATACCTATTATTCTATTTATTGTTAGCATTCTTATTGCCTTGTTCATAGGTAGACAAATCTCTGAACCAATCAAAGCAAGTCAAACATTAAGCAATGAAATATCATCTGGAGTATTAAATGGAAAACAGTTAGATATAAAATCGAAGGATGAAGTTGGGCAACTAAGTGTTTCATTAAATATGATGCAGCAGAAATTGAAGGACATTATCACAAGAGTAGCAAAAAGCTCTGAAAATTTATCAGGACAAAGTGAAGAACTTGCTCAAACTGCTAATGAAGTTCAATCAAGTACAACTCAAATTGCAACAACCATGCAAGAATTAGCTTCTGGATCAGAATCACAAGCTTCTCATGCTAGTGATTTATCAGCAGTTATGGACGCGTTCGCTCGTAATGTAAATGAGGCAAATAAAAACGGCGAACATATTTCCATATCCTCAAAAAAGGTTTTAGATATAACAAAAGAAGGTAAAAGCTTCATGTCAACATCCATGAATCAAATGCAAAAAATTGATCAAATTGTGAATGAATCTGTACTTAAGGTTCAAGGGTTAGACTCACAGACACAGGAAATTAATAAATTGACCAAAGTCATCAATGATATTGCAGAGCAGACAAATTTACTTGCTTTGAATGCAGCTATTGAAGCAGCTCGGGCGGGAGAACATGGAAAAGGGTTTGCAGTTGTAGCAGATGAAGTTAGAAAGCTTGCTGAACAAGTAACTATGTCTGCTTCAGACATTACAGAGATTGTTACAACAATACAGTCGGAATCAAGTGTTGTCACCGATACATTACAGTCTGGATATAAACAAGTTGAGCAGGGAACAGAAGAGATGACAAAAACAAATGACAAATTTAATGAAATAAGTGAGTCGGTAACAGACATGGTGGGTAGTATAGACACCGTATCTACCAACTTGTTGACCATACTAGAGAGCAGTAAAGAAATGAATAGCAAAATCCAGGAGATTGCTGCAATTTCTCAGGAGTCTGCAGCTGGAGTGGAACAGGTTTCTGCTTCATCACAACAAACTAGTGTTTCAATGGAGGAAGTTGTAAGTAGCTCCGACGAATTGGCAAAGCTGTCAGAAGGCTTAAACGATATTATCCGTGAATTTAAACTATAAGATATCAAAAAAGTACTATAATTCTTGATTGTCTACTATTTGACGTTGGTGAAGAGAAATTTCCCTTTCATGACTTTGTGAAAGTGGGATTGACAATCACTGGCGTCTTTTCGATTTTTTATATAAGTTAGAGCGAAAAACAATCATTTTCGTAATGGGATTAGATTTAACTCGTAATCTAGCAATCTAAGGGGTTGAGTAATAACTTGATAGTTCTGGTAGGTTAACTACTTCAAACGTTACTATATAAGGCGCTATCCTACAGGGTAACGTATCTTTTTATTCTAACAAGGATTACCAACTAGATTAGAAGGATACGTTTTCATTAAATAATCCATCATAACTATATTTCACCATATTAAGAATCTCGAAAATTAGAGGTTTTCGTTCTAACTTTTGCGAGGCGGATCATTGAAAGCTCATTTGATAAAATCAATAATTTATTTTTTTTCGCTTGACTTAGCACATGAAAATAGTGTACTATGTAATTACCTTGAATTCGAGATAATAATTTTTGACAAACAGTGTTTTAAGAAATTCAAGACAACAAGCAAATAAAATATAGAAACACCGGACTTAGGGAGCATCGTATCAGATTAGGATCATTGAAAGAAGAGTACATAAAATGAATGATATGTTCCAAAGCACCATAATGCAATGGATAAAACATGTAGTGAATAAAATGAAAAAATAATGAAGGATTTTGAGTCATTAAAAGAGTTGAACATTCATATCCATAGTATAGAACTATTTTTTTAGTCATATATCTCGAATTCGTAATATCTGAATTCGTGATTTAACAAAAATAAGTGGCCGAAATGAGCTCGTCCCAACAGAACTGTTTGACTCTGTGGGGAGCTATCTAAGGCTTATCTATCCAGTTCCAGCTACTAATTATTACGAAAAGAGAGAAAATGCCCACTGATTGAAGTTTCACTTTATCACAATGTCCTTGTTGGTGGGAATGGAAAGGGGGAGTAAAGATGTCTGCGTTTAATCAGTTGATAAAAGAAAGGCGTTCAGCTAGTAATTTTTTACCTGACGTTCCAATTACAGAAACAGATTTAAATGAAATTTATAATTTAGTGAAATTAGGGCCTTCAGCATTTAATCTTCAACATACAAACTATGTAACAGTCCTAGATCCACAAGTTAAAGAAAGCTTACAAAAAGCTGCATACGGACAACATAAAGTATTGAATGCATCTGCTGTTACTATCGTATTGGGAGATAAAAAAGCTTTTGAACATGCTTCAGAGATCTACGAAAGTTTGAAGCTGTTAGGGATCGTAAATAAGCAAGAATTTGATTATATGGTTAACGATACTGTTTCGTTTTATCAGTCCAGAGGTCAGGAATTCATAAGAGATGAAGCGATAAGAAATGCATCCTTATCAGCCATGTTATTTATGCTAGCTGCGAAAGAAAAAGGCTGGGATACTTGCCCAATGATTGGTTTTGATCCTAAAGCTGTTAAAGAAGTTTTGCATTTAGGTGATCATTATGAAGTAGTCATGATGATTACAATCGGTAAAGAAAAGGTGGAGAGTAGAAAACCACGTGGTTATCGAAGACCAGTTAGTGAATTTGTCACATACATTTAAAAACAGTTGTAAAGGAAAAATGGTGAAAAAGACAATCCGCATAACTTGAAATAGAGAAAAGGAAAGGATAGGTGAACAGTGTGCTTTGCAACACAAGATAAAGAACATTTGAACACGGAAGATGGCTATCTTTAGTGGAGGTGGTTCTTATTGGAATAAATTAATCAATAAAGGAGAGATTAATATGAGCATATTAAAAAAAATATTTAAAATAAAAAAGGAGTCGAATGAAATGTCAAACGTTAAATTAGCAGTTATCTATTACAGCATGGGTGGAACAAACTATCAATTATCAAAATGGGCAGAAGAAGGTGCGAAAGAAGTTGGTGCTGAAGTAAAAGTATTGAAAGTGCCTGAGCTTGCTCCACAACATGTCATTGATGAAAATGAAGGTTGGAAAGCACATGTGGAAGCAACAAAAGATGTACCTGAAGTAACATTAGATGATCTTGAATGGGCAGATGCAATTATTTTCAGTGTACCAACACGTTATGGAAATATGCCTGCACAAATGAAACAATTTTTAGATACAACTGGTGGTTTATGGTTTAACGGAAAGCTTATTAACAAAGTAGTAAGTGCCATGAGTTCTGCACAAAATCCACACGGTGGGCAAGAATCAACGATCTTAGGCCTATACACGACCATGCATCACTGGGGTGCCTTAATTGCATCACCTGGTTACACTGATCCCGTTCAATTTACTTCTGGAGGAAATCCATACGGAGTTAGTGTAACCGTAGGTCAAGATGGAAAAATGCTTGAAGACGTACATGCAGCAGTTAAACATCAAGCGAAGCGAACAGTTACTATAGCTGAATGGGTGAAAAAAGCAAATCAATAATAAAAAATGAGCCAATCACAGTATATTTGATTGGCTCATTTTTAATTAACTACAGGAATGTTCTTGTTTAAAGTTAGTTTTGAAGAAGAGTGGTATGGAAATGTTCGTAAGGAAACCACAACGAATTAGTGCTTCATAGATTTAAACTTCAAAAGTACAAGCAAATTAAAGGTATTTCACTGTTTATCCCGGAGCAACCCTCCGTAAGACTCCTACTTCAAAACAACGAGAACGTTTAGTTGCTTAAGTGGGGGAAGTACCTAAAACCCCCACTGATTGAAGTTTCACTTTATAAATAAGCTTCTTCTGGATCATTAGTAAGCTCTTCTATTTTAAGAAAATCGAAATGAACTTCTTGTTTTTCGCCTTGTGGACTGCATGCATAAACACCTACTAACATATTGGCATCTTGTGGAATGTCTAAGTGTGCAATTCTAATTTGATTCCAATTAGCTCCGTCCCACGAAAAATCAACATAGCAATTTTGTTCTATTTTTGAGATTCGATAGTATATTTGCAAATCGTTAGCTTCTACATATTGCGTTGACCAATCGGAATAGCCTCTATTTGTAACAACTGCTCCCAATTTACTTAATTTAGATGGTATATACTCCAATGAAGTCTTCACCCAGACATCTTCTGAAAAGCGAATCATCAAACCAGCTTGGTCATATTTTGATTTTGGTGATACTTCAACTTTCGTTTCCATCCGGAAATTTTTTTTCGTTTTTGTATACAAAAAATGTCCATTGTCCACCTGAAAACCATAATGAGTTTTTTGCCAGTAATCAGTGTTTCTATCAGTTTCCAAAACAAGTTTAGAAGATGTTTTGTCTATATACCACATGTTGGGCTCACATCGCCACTCCAACAAATGGTTTAAACTTTCACTCTCAAATGTTTCATTTAAAATGTATGGTTGTGTCACATCATTTCCCCCTCTAAAATAATTTTGTAATCATACTTAAATAACGTGCTGTTTTCTTATAACGAAAAATAATAAATTTTTAACTAAACCTTCCTAAATAGAAAGGGAGAACAGTAATACTAGCTCTTTAGAAGTAATAATTTATTTAATTATAAGAAAAGTACTTGCATTTTATAATACGTGAAATTACCATTATATTCAACAAAAATCCAATATTAACCCAACGGAATATTTTTTTAAAATGGAAACTTCAGCAATTGATAGGGAGAATAGTGAAAACATATTATGAGGAATTTTTAAAAAAGTATTGTCGTCTGTCTAATTGGATCTACTAGACAGTAAGAATTCCAAGTAAAGAAACAGATGGGACATTTTGTTTTCCAACCTAATTTATGGCGCGATGTTAGATAACCTTGATTTGTCTAAAGAATTCTACTATCTGGAAATATCTGATATACTGAAATGGCATATTGAAGCATACGTGAAAGATAGGAATGAGCTATATCTAACATTAACTGCTTTGTATTGTCTAATTTTTGTTGGAAGTGTGCTGAACATGAATCTTTTGTTATGTTCACGTTTACGTCAAAAGGAGGAAGACAATATCGTAAATAACCAAAGTCAATTCGGTGGAACATATGTTGATCTTAGGGATGGCGGCACGTAGAGGTAGAATCGTATGCGATACTATTTTGAAAGATAATTTCTAAAAAAATTTACATGGAGAAGGCCCAAAAAGAACCGAAGCAACGGATAAAGTACTTGAGTATTTATAATAAATGATGATTAGATAATGGGGGAGAGTTTCCCTCTTTTAAAGAAAGAGGTGATTATGTGCGGAAGATAGCGATACAGGGTTTGCTACTTCTTTTTGTTATGGTCTTATTTGTGCTCGTATATTATGGTTTTTTTACTTATCCGAAATATAGCGGAAAAGCACAATTCATTCCTTTTCCAATCATTTCTATTTTTATGCTCGTGTTATTTCTTGTAGTTTTTTTCTATGGGAAGTATCTTTTGAATGTGAAAATAATACATAGGATAGGCCTTTCCGTTAGTGTTGTTGTGCTCTTTCTCCTCATCTCTATATACATTGATTATAAGTATAGCCACGTTTTGGAGCATTATTATCAAAGGTTTCCCTATACGAATCTGCTTCATTTGTCCGAGTATAGTAAACAACCTGGAAATTTTATGACTGTAAACCAAAGTTTGAAAAAAGATGGGATACAAGTACATTCGCTGGTGGAAGGGAATACTGATAATTTAGATTCCGAGATACAGGGTACTTCTTTTTCACAAATGATCTATTACGTAAATGAGGCATTCTATGTTATTTTTGATTGGAAAAAAGAAATAGTAGTTACTAGTGTAGATAGGTCAGAACTGCCTACACTTATGTCAAACAAGTTAGATGAAAAGGGAAGTATCATTTATTATGAAGGAAACTTTGTTACGTTTAGGGATGAGTTAGGAGAAACGACAAAGTATAAAATTGTCCCAGTAGATAATGATTTTGATTTTGTAGATTTATCCCGGAGCAACCGTCCGTAAAACCCCCACTTCCAAACAACGAGAATATTAAGTTGATTACGTGGGAGTAACGGAGGCTAGCACTCCGAATGGTAGGTCAACCTTTAGTGCTAACAATCAGTGGGAGAATACCTAAAACCTCCACTGATAGAAGTTTCACTTTATATAAAAAGCACTCGTTATAAAAATATTTCAAGGAGATGGAAGGATGATATTTTTTGATATTGATGCAACTATACTTGACCATGAAAAAGCAGAGAAATTGGGAGCCCTTGCGTTCCTAAAAGACAATTATGATGAATTGAAACTTGATTCATCTGAGTTTACAAAACGATGGGAAGAGTTATCAGACAAATATTTTGAAAAGTACTTATCAAAAGAACTTTCCTTTCAAGAACAACGAAGAATGAGAATGAAAGAGTTGTTTGGTAGTCATTTAAGTGAAGGACAAGCGGACGATAAATTCGATGATTATTTAGCGTTCTATCGAGGGAACTGGTCAGTTTTTGAAGATGTAGTTCCTTGTTTAGAATATTTAAAGAAGCAGGGGAAAAGGATGGGAGTAATTAGTAATGGGGATTACCAACAGCAAGTGGAGAAGTTGCATAAGATAAATATAATTCAATATTTTGACTGTATCATTACTTCTAGCGAAATTGGTGTAGCCAAGCCTAATGCAACCATCTTTACGGAAGCTTGTAGGATAGCAGATGTGCCCATTCATGAAAGTTATTATATAGGTGATAGACTAGAGACGGATGCTATTGGTAGTAAGAATGCAGGTATGCAGGGAATATGGTTAAATCGAAAGGATAAAACGGTTCATTCGGATGTTCTTGTTCTACATGATCTTAGTGAGTTGCGTCGGTTAATTACGTAACTTGCTAGTAATGACTTGCAGATGCTTGCTTGGAAGGTTTGTTGCTAACCTTACAGAGCAATAGGTCTATGTACTGGTTCTGCTTGGGGTAACCATATAGATGAAGTTGATCAGCTCGATCTTCTTCGTTCACCCACAGGTATGTGAGTATACAAGCTTTTATCCCGGAGTAACCGTCCGTAAGACTCCCACTTCCAAATAACGAGAATATCAAGTTGCTTAAGTGGGAGTAACGGATGATAGCACCCCGAAGGCTTCAAGGGCCTTTAGGGCTAACAATCAGTGGGGTAATACCTAAAAATCCCCACTGATTGAAGTTTCACTTATGTTGATTCACAGTTCATCCATTTCATGCATTATTTTTAGTTTTTTCCATCTTTTTTCTACCTCTTTTTCAAATACTGAAAGTAAAGGCTTGTTCGAATCCTTCAACAAATGCTTTGCTTTTCCCATATAACGAAGCCAGCTTTCAAGAGGGATTTTCTCCCCTTTTTCTTCAGGATTGTAAGTGATTGTTGTGCAACCATTTTCTATCTCGTACAGCGGGAAAAAACAAGAATTAACAGCAGCCTCCATAATCTTGGTTCCATACTGTTCTTCAGTGCGCCAATTCAGAGGACATGTCATTAGCAGTTTCCCATAAACTGTTCCGATATTTTGAGCATACCATTGTGCTTTTGCAGCCTTTTTAATTAAATCACCGGGGAATGCTTCTGATCCAGTAAAGACATATGGCATGTTCGTAGCGGCCATAATCTGAACTGTATCTTTATGATGCATATTTTTTCCGTGTTGAGCTCGCCCAATGTTACTGGTGCTCGTCAAATGTCCGATTGGAGTAGAATAAGACATTTGCGCACCTGTATTCATATAACCTTCATTATCATATTCAAGCATGATTAATCGATGGTTCCGGAGCGAGGTCCCAATTGCGGAACCCATTCCAATATCCATTCCTCCATCACCTGTAATCATAATAAAAGTTACTTCATCCGAAATGTCAATCTCTCCACGTGCTTTTAGCTTGTTGTAAGCTTCTAGCGTCCCAGATAAAGTGGCAGGCCCATTTTGAAAAAGATTGTGAATCATTGTTTGCTTATGAGAAGTGTGAGGGTAACCTGTTGTTACGACATATGCACAGCCAGTTTGAAACAAAACAACAATATCCCCTTCAATTCCTTTGAAAAAAAGCTCAAGACCAGATAAAATACCACAACCGGGGCACGCACCGTGACCAGGAGTAAAACGCTTTGGTTTTTCCGTTAGTGAGCGTAAAGATGGTATCTTTACATCAATTTTATTTCGGTTTTCACCTTCAGATATTTTGAATAGCCCAGTTTTAAACACATCACCATGTTGTGGTTCAATGATAGGTTTTAATACTTGATTTGTCGTCCCTGGATAATGCCCATAATAGTCGAACGGTTTTGCAATCTGATTGGTATCATGTGCTTCCATTGCTTCAAAAAAGAACTGTTTCGCATCATCCGGGTAGAAATCTTTTCCTCCTAGTCCAAATACGCGACTAATTACTTGGGTGTTATTTTGTCGATCTTCTTGTAACGCTGATTTTACTTCATGCGTCACATTTGGTCCATGAGCTCCATAGGAATCTGCTCTTTCACCGATTAATAATACACTTACTTTTTTTAGAGACTTGCGAATGGCTGCTGCGGGGAACGGTCTTATTATATTTGGGCTGATCACACCAGCTTTAATCCCTTGTGATCTCAAATGATCTGCTACGTCTTTCGCTGTTTCAGCAGCAGAATTTAATAAAAATAGTGCTATTTCAGCGTCTTCCATGAAATACAAATCTAGCAATGGGTAATTGCGCTGCGATAAAGCACGATATTCCTCCGCTATTTCTAAAAAGACATCTTCTGCTTGATATAATGCTTCTGACTGTTGATAATGATTGTTTAGTAAGTCATCACCATTCATATGTGCCCCAATCGTTACCGGTTTCTTCGGATCTCTTACGAAAGCATAGTCTGTGGAACAAGGGCCGACAAAATCTTGAACAGTTTGCTTATCTTTAAAATAATTTACTTTTCTTTTCTGGTGCGAGGTAAAAAAACCGTCATATGCGACAATAACTGGTAATCGTACCCGGCTATCTTCTGCAATTTTCAAGGCAAGAATATTCATATCATAAACTGCTTGTGGTGTCCGTGCCATTAGAATGATCCACCCGGTATTAAGGGCATAATATAAATCAGAATGATCTCCTCTAATGTCTAGCGGGCCACTAATGGAACGTGTGACCAGGTTCATTACCATCGGAAAACGTGTTCCTGACTGGACAGGTAGTTGCTCTAACATATACATAAACCCATTTGCACTAGTAGCATTTATTACCCGCGCACCTGTTAAAGCCGCTCCATAGCAAATCCCAGCTGAACCGTGTTCCCCATCTGCTGGAATTAGTTCAATATCGTGTTCTCCCTTTGCTTTCATTTGATCTAAGTATTGGGCGACTTCCGTGGAAGGTGTGATAGGGAAATAACCCATAATATGATAGTTGATTTGAGCCGCAGCCATTGCAGCCATTTTGTTACCTGATTCAAAAGTAGTGACCTGTTGGACAATCGGATCAAGTACTTTATCTTCTTTCAAAGTCTTCATCTTTTATTCCCCTCCTTTTATTAGTGGAAAAGCGATCTGAGCTTGTGACTCTCGGATAGCTTGATCAGATTCCTTCACTTTTCTAAGTGCATTCGATGGACAGGCCTCCACACATTTGAGACATCCTTTGCAATATTGATAGTCTATTCCTTTTAAGAGCATTCTTTTCTTTCCTCGTTTACTTATTCGTTCTTCCCATACAAAACAAAAATCGGGACAAACATAATCACATGCGGCACAGTTGATACAACTTTCTTTTTCTAATGCTGGGACAAACCCTTGACGAGAGCTGGCAAGATCCTTTAACAGACTATTTCCTTGTCCTGAAATGATTCCACCAATTTCTTGTGTTAAATAACCTAATTCAGGTTGCTCTTGAATAAATGAGTTTGTTTTTTCCGTCTCAGTATCTTCAACAGTGTGAATCGTCACTTCCTGATAGCCACGATCAAATGTTTTGATATTTGCATCGACAAGGTGAGGATTTTTTCTTTCAAATGTTTTTCGAATCGTTTGTCGCATATCCTCAGGGTTTAAAAAATCACAAATTCTAAATAGAGCTCCTAACATTGCTGTATTTACCCGTGTTTTTTCTTTTATTGCAATCTGTAGCGCATTAATTATTGCTATTTTTCCATTTGGTAAGTCAGTGAACTGCGATAGTTGTTCAATCGATTTCGATGAATTGATTAAGACGGTCCCTCCTGTTCTTAAACCGCTAAGTACAGGTGTAGTCTTAAACAAAGCTTCATGAAAGACCCCAATAACATCTGGTTCTTCAATGGGGCTGTGTGACCTAATTTCTGTTTGGCTATCACCAAACAATACAAAGCTCTTAACTGGGGAGCCTTTTTTTTCAGATCCATAGGATGAAAAATTAACTCCGTTTAATCCGGAACCTAGTACACCAGCTTCAGCTAACATTTTTCCAGCTAAATTAGCGCCTAATCCTCCGATTGACTCTAGACGAATACTGAAATAACCGAGTTCATTCGTTACAGGTAATGTTGTCATTGTACCCCTCCGTAGTAATTTTTTTATATATATTTTGAATATTATGAAAATTCTAATAATTAATATTTCTAAGTATAGTTATTTGAAACCTAGTTTTCAGTGATGTTAGTCACAATTTTCCATTTTTTTATTTAGAATTTACGCTTTTCTTGACCTAATTGTCCGACATGCTCAAACAACAAAAAGGTGAGAAGCGCAAATTTTTTTCGTCAATGTAACGATGAAGTTTGAATAGATTGATTGATCGATGAATCTATTAGATAGTCCGGTTGCTTCGGGATAGTAGTGAATGGAGGGCACAAAAAATATACACGATTCTGATTCTGAATATTCAGACAATACATTTACAAATGAAGCTTCAACCGCTATAATCGTTCTAAATATTATTCCGATATTTGTAAAACAAAACAATCAGTAGCGAGAGGAAGTGGTTGAGTGAAAAAAATCTGGTTATCGATAGCTTTCGTTTTGGTTTTTTTTGTTTCATGTAGTACGAATGCAGTGGATGAAGGCAAGGAAGTAGAATTAATCATTTCTGCTGCGGCTAGTTTAATGGGGGTGATGGAAGAAATAAAGAATGATTTTGAAACAATCCATGACGACATTTTACTAACATTCAATTTTGCTGGTTCAGGAAGCCTAGCGCAACAAATTCAAAGTGGTGCGCCAGTTGACCTTTATATTTCAGCAAATCAAGAGTGGATGAACACACTTGCAGACAACGAATGGATCCAACCGGACTCACGTATCAATGTTGCTCATAATCAAATTGTTTTGGTGAAAAAAAGCAAGCTAGATTATGAGTCGTCAATGACCTTTGTTGGTTTATCCGAAATAGAAGAATTACAAATAGCAATCGGTGATCCAGCAACGGTCTCGGCAGGTTTTTTTGCAAAACAAGTTTTTGAAGAGCTGGGAATATGGACGAATTTAAAAGACAAACTTGTATATGGAAAAGATGTTCAACAAGTAAGAACATATGTGGAAACAGATAGCGTTGATTACGGGGTATTGTTTCTTAGCGATACAATAGTGACTGATGAGATTGAGGTGCTTGACGTTGCATTATCAAGCTGGCATGATCCGATTGTTTATCCGGCGGCGATCACGTCACATACGGAAAACGTGGAGGCAGCAAGAACTTTTTTAAACTTTATTGCTAGTGAAGCAATTGAAGACGTATGGATTGAATATGGATTCAACCAAAAGCACTAACCTAATGTTGGTGGTAGAATTCTGAAGAGGAGGGACGGTATGATGAAATATTTTGAAGAAATAGACAAACTAGTAAAACGATTAGCCGGAAAACATGTCGTTTGAACCGCTTTTTTTATCTCTGCGCGTCTCCGCGATTGCAACTGTCTTTGTTTTCTTCCTGGGAATGTTCACAGCCCGATTATTTAGTAAACGAGATTTTTACGGGAAAGCCTTTTTAGAATCTTTTATTCTATTACCTATTGTTTTACCACCAACTGTAGTCGGATTCATTCTGCTCTATTTGTTTAATCGGAATGGATTGATTGGCAATCTACTAAGTAATTGGTTTGGTATCGAGGTTGTTTTTCATTGGATGGGTGCATTGATTGCTGCCATCGTTGTTGCATTTCCGTTAATGTATCAGAGTGCTTGTGCAGCGTTTACTAGCTACGACCAGAAACTAGAGAGTGTTGCGTTAACAATGGGCGTATCAAGATCTAAAACGTTTTGGACGATATCGTTTCCATTGGCTTGGCCCGGTTTGTTAGCAGGTTTGGTTCTTACTTTTGCTCGTTCTATCGGTGAATTTGGTGCTACGTTAATGCTTGCAGGTTATATACCAGGGCGAACGGATACTGTGCCAATGACGATTTATTTTGCTGTTCAATCGGGAAACAATCGTTTGGCTGCCTTTTGGGCTATCGTTCTCATTATTCTTGGTTATAGCGCCGTATTATGGTTAAACCATTGGAGTAAAAAAAGCATGACGAAATACAAAAGAAAATAGACCGGAGGAGGGATGTTTATGTTACTACTTAAATTATTCAAACAGCTGGAACAATTTAACTTAGATGTTGAAGTGCAGATTGAAAAAGAAATATGTGTCTTGTATGGCCCGTCAGGATCGGGGAAAACAACAGTGCTCAATTGTATTGCTGGTTTAGATCATCCGGATAAAGGATTCATTCAGTTGAATGACCTGCTATTTTATCCATGCAAAAAGCGATCATTACCTATACGTGAGCGGGAGGTGGGGTATTTATTTCAAGATTATGCACTTTTTCCTCATATGACCGTATTGAAAAATGTTAGGTATGGTGCAAAGCAAGAACAGTTGGTAATGGAGATTCTCGATACCCTTGAAATAGATCAGTTGAAAGATAAATATCCCCACCAGATTTCCGGTGGAGAACAACAACGGGTAGCATTAGCGCGTGCGTTAGTAACAGAACCGAAAATATTATTACTTGACGAGCCATTTTCAAATCTAGATCAACAGTTAAAAAAAGAGTGCTATCGTTTCTTGTTGCATCTCTATCATATTTGGGCAATTCCTGTTTTACTTGTTACGCATGATTATGAAGAAGCGAGAAGTCTCGGTCATTACATTCTTCATATTGATCAAGGAAAGATAACGAAACGAGAAAAAGTAGTCGAAAAAATTAAGAGAAAAGATAAAATTATAACATAATTGAACAATTAACTGAATGTTCATAACTGACTCTAGAAGATTTAGTTCGGAACAGCCGTCGATAAGACGCCCACTTTAAAATAGTGAGAAGGTCAAAGAAGTTTACGAGGATTCACTCAAAGCTTTTCTCCCGAACATTTCTCTACAAGTAGCCGAAATAACAATAGGGTCTGATGGTTGATTCCCAATAAGTAAATGACAGATGACTATGAATGGTCATCTGTCATTTTGTTTGTTGGAAAGTGTCACGCTTTAGCATGATGGGACAAACGTGCTCTTGTCACCACCAGCCCCTTACAAAATATAGCTTCGAATTTTTTAAAAAGGATCTTGTGATTTTCCAAGTTTAATCTTATAGGATAGGAAATCATAAATTTTGTGTTGATGTATCAAGGGTTTAGAGTCTTTTTAAACTTGGAAAACGCCGAAAAAAAACCAAAAAAATAAAGAACTTTAATTTGATGTTCTCTAAGCTGAGGTCGCGCCCGTGGAAAGCGACCGTCTGTAACTGGAGTGCCCGCATAGACATGGTGTAAAAGATCTTAAAGGACCGTGTGATTCTTCGGTTTATCATAACGATCGATATAGCTACGTTCAGCTCTGGGAGCAACAAGGCAGAATCAAAAAACAAACTGTGAGTAGTCATCATCGGTAAGCAAACTTACCGTGATCCCTCTGTCATCAGTGGTTTTCTGCGTTTTTCTTCAAAGAAAAATGATAAAAGTGACAAAAATGTGAATGGATTCACATAGATGTTGTAAGAGAATATCACAACTCTATTGATTCAGAATATTCTAAAAATTATGATAAATTCAAATAAACTGTTATTTTTATACAGTTTGATTCATTGCAACAGCTGTTTGTGTAAGTTCTATTTTCAAAAAAAATGCAAAAGGAGGGTGATCTTATTCTAGTTAAAGAAAAAAGTACGTTCCTAAGTGATGAATCCAAAACCGCTCGCCATCCCTGTTACAGTGAAGAGGCACATCATCATTTTGCTCGAATGCATGTAGCTGTAGCTCCAAAGTGCAATATTAGTTGTAATTTTTGCAGTCGTAAGTTTGATTGTGCAAATGAAAGCAGACCGGGTGTTGTAAGTGAACTTGTTACTCCAGATGAAGCCGTAAGGAAAGTGTTATTTGTAGCAAGTGGTATGAAACAACTCTCGGTTGTTGGGATAGCAGGTCCAGGTGATCCGCTAGCCAATCCAGAGAAAACATTTGCTACTTTTAAGGGGATCGCAGAAGAAGCTCCCGATTTACGCTTGTGCTTGAGTACGAATGGATTAACTTTATTGGATCATATCGATCAAATAAAAGCATTATCGATTGATCATATTACGATTACCATTAACGCAGTTGATCCAGAAATAGGAAAGGAAATATACTCATGGATTTATTATAAGAAAAAGCGATACAAAGGTCTAGAGGCCGCGAAAATTCTTATTGACAGACAATTAAGAGGTTTAGAAGCATTAGTATCACTAGGTGTTTTGGTGAAAGTAAATTCTGTTTTAATACCGGGAATTAATGCGGATCACCTGGCAGAAGTATCAGAGGTAATTGGTGCTAAGGGAGCTTTCATTCACAATATAGTTCCACTGATTGTTACCCCAGATACGGTTTTTGAAAAAAACGGTATTAAAAATCCGACGGCAGTAGAGTTGCAAGCTGTCCAAGAGAAATGCCAAGGTGATAGTCCAATAAAAATGATGAAACATTGTCATCAATGCAGAGCAGATGCGATTGGATTATTAGGTGAAGATAGGAGCTCAGAGTTTACAAAAGAAGAGTTTCTAAACAAGAAGATTGATTACAACATAAAAGAAAGAGCAGATTTTCAACATCAAGTAGAACAGAAGATTAGAAGAAAGAAAGAAGGAAAGGAGGATAATGCAATCTTGGAAAAAGAATCGGATATGTCGGTTGTCAGGATTGCCGTAACAACACGTGGAGAAGGTAAGGTTAATTTGCATTTTGGTCATGCTAAAGATTTTTTGGTTTTCGATGTTTCGGAAACTACGATTACATTTATCGGTGTACGAAAAGTGCAATCTTATTGTGTGGGAGGGGTGATGAATTGTGGTTCAGAGAAACTCACTATCTTAGACGAGACGAAAGCTATTTTAAGTGATTGCCAAATTTTATTATCATCAGGAATGGGTGCTGTTCCGCAAAAATATATGCGTGATCAGGGAATTATCCCAGTCATTCGATCAGGAGATATGGAAGTTTTATTGCATGAAAGTGAAAAATATTATCGATACATGAATCCAGAACCAAAGCAACAAATGGAAGTACCCTCTATTCGTTAAAGATTTACAAAAAAATAAAAAATATTAGGAGGATGTTTAATTATGAGACAGATCGCTTTCTACGGTAAGGGTGGAATTGGAAAATCAACCACATCACAAAATACGTTGGCTCAATTAGCTACGAAGATGGGGCAAAAAATAATGATTGTTGGCTGTGATCCTAAGGCTGATTCTACACGTCTAATTCTTAATCAGAAATCTCAAAACACAGTATTAGAGGAAGCCGCAAAAATAGGAACTGTCGAGGATCTTGAATTGGAAGATGTATTAGCAAAAGGATTTGGAGATATTGAATGTGTTGAATCCGGTGGTCCAGAACCAGGAGTGGGCTGTGCTGGACGGGGAATTATTACGTCGATAAATTTTTTAGAGGAAGAAGGGGCATATGAAGGGAAAGATTTTATCTCCTATGATGTTCTTGGTGATGTAGTATGTGGGGGCTTTGCGATGCCAATTCGCGAAAATAAAGCAAAGGAAATTTACATTGTTGTTTCGGGAGAGATGATGGCAATGTATGCAGCAAACAATATTGCTAGAGGGATTTTAAAATATTCGAATAATGAAGATGGGGTGCGATTAGGTGGCTTGATTTGTAATAGTAGAAATACCGATCGAGAAGCTGAGTTGATTTCAGAATTAGCACGTCGACTTAATACACAAATGATCCACTTTGTTCCTAGAGATAACATCGTTCAACATGCAGAATTACGCCGTATGACGGTTGCTCAGTATGACCCAGAGCATGCACAAGCGAAAGAATATGAAAAGCTAGCGCAGAAAATTTTAGACAATGATAAATTAACCGTCCCGACTCCAATTGAAATGGATGAACTAGAAGATTTATTACTTGAGTACGGAGTAATTGAAGATGATACGGAAAAATTAAAAAAACTAGAAATGGAAGAAGCAGCTAAATAACTTTAAGTGGAGGGTGATTGGCTTGAGTGCTAAAGTAATAGAAGAAAAAAAAGCGTTAATTGAAGAGCTATTAGAAGTTTATCCAAAACGTGCGAAGAAATTTAGAAAAAAACACTTTGAGGTTTCCGATCAAGAAAATATCGAATCCGGCAAGTGTTCGATCAAATCAAACAAGAAATCCCGCCCTGGCGTCATGACGATTCGAGGTTGTGCTTATGCTGGATCCAAAGGTGTAGTATGGGGACCGATAAAGGATATGGTTCACATTAGTCACGGTCCAGTAGGTTGTGGACAATACAGCTGGGGAACAAGACGAAACTATGCAAACGGAAAGCTAGGTATTAACAACTTCACAGCGATGCAAGTAACTAGTGATTTTCAAGAACGAGATATTGTGTTTGGCGGAGATAAAAAACTGGAGCAACTTTGTCGGGAAATAAAGGAGATGTTCCCATTAACGAAAGGGATCTCTATTCAATCAGAGTGTCCGGTTGGTCTAATAGGAGATGACATTAATTCAGTTGCTAAGAAAATGTCTAAAGAACTGGATATACCGGTCATCCCAGTAAATTGTGAAGGATTTAGAGGAGTTAGTCAATCCTTAGGTCACCACATCGCTAATGATGCAATTCGAGATCATTTAATGGGTACCCGAGAGCTTGAAGAATCAGGCCCATATGATGTTGCAATTATCGGTGATTATAACATTGGTGGAGATGCTTGGGCAAGTAGAATTCTTCTAGAAGAAATGGGACTACGAGTTGTTGCTCAGTGGTCTGGTGATGGTTCAATTAATGAACTAGCGATTACACATCATTCAAAGCTAAATCTTGTGCATTGCTACCGATCGATGAATTATATGGCAAAGGAAATGGAGAAAAAATATGGTACACCATATTGCGAATACAATTTCTTTGGTCCAAGTAAAACAATTGAAAGTTTACGAAAAATTGCTTCCTACTTTGATGATACGATTCAACAGAATGCGGAAAAAGTTATTGGAGATTATCTAGATGAAATGGCTCAGACGATGAATAAATATTTATCAAGACTTAAAGGAAAGAAAGTGATGTTAGCTACAGGTGGATTGCGTTCACGCCATACCATCGGAGCCTATGAAGATCTTGGAATGGAAATTATTGCAACCGGACATGAGTTTGCTCATCAGGATGATTATGAAAAAACGTTTCAAGAGGTTCAAGAGGGGACGATTGTATATGATGACCCTACCTCATTTGATTTAGATTTTCTCTCGGAAAAACTCGATGTTGATTTAATTGGTGCAGGGATTAAAGAGAAATATGTGTATCATAAGACCGGAATACCATTCAGACAAATGCACTCTTGGGATTATAGTGGTCCTTATCATGGTTTCGATGGATTTAAAGTATTTGCCAGAGACATGGATAGTGCAGTGAATAGTCCAGTTTGGGATTTAATAGAATCACCATTTTAATAGAAGGAGGGAACTAGATGGATAAATCGATAACAATGAAGGATCATAATACCTTATTTCAAGAAGAAAAGTATGTAAAACAAGCGGAGAATAAGAAGCAATTTGAAGCACCTTGTTCAAACGAAGAAATTGAAATGATGGAGGCTTATTTAAAAACGGATGACTATAAAAAAGTTAATTTTAACCGAGAGGCAGCAACGATAAACCCTAATAAAGCATGCCAACCGCTCGGTGCAGTTTTAGCAGCACTCGGTTTTGAAGGAACGCTTCCTTATGTTCACGGTTCACAAGGCTGTGTAGCTTATTTTAGAAGTCATTTTGCTCGCCATTTTAAAGAACCAGTCCCGGCAGTTTCCTCCTCTATGACAGAGGACGGTGCAGTGTTTGGTGGAATGCGTAACTTAATAGAAGGTTTAGAAAACTGTCAAGCTTTATATAATCCTAAAATGATTGCAATCAGTACGACTTGTATGGCTGAAGTAATCGGAGATGACTTGGGAGCTTTCATAGAAAATGCTAAAAAAGAGGAGGTTATTGATTCTGACTTTCCACTTCCCTATGCGAATACACCGAGTTTTGTCGGCTCACATAATGAGGGATATGACAATATGATGCGTGCTATTTTAAGTCATTTATCTGAAAAGGATAATGGCCTGGCATTGAAGCAACCAAGTGATACGATTAACATTATTCCCGGTTATGACACGTATACAGGAAACTTCTCTGAAATTAAGCATATTTTAGAGACCATGAATGTGGGCTACACTATTTTAGGAGATCATAGTGGAAATTTAGATTCACCTGCAAATGGTGAGTATCACTATTTTTATGGTGGGACTAAGTTGATTGATGTTCAAGAGTCGCCAAGTGCGAAAGGAACAATGATTTTGCAAAAGTATTCAACTAGAAAGACGGCAAAATATATTGAAGACAAGTGGGAACACGCGGTTGTGTCGACCTATTCACCTATTGGTATAAAAGCAACAGACCAATTTGTATCACAGATCAGTGAATTGACCGGTGTGAAGGTCCCTCAGTCCTTAATTGATGAACGTGGTCGAGTTGTTGATGCTTTTACCGACTCACAAGCGTACTTGCACGGAAAGCGTGTTGCCCTATCTGGTGATCCTGACGTATTACTTGGTTTAATTTCGTTTTGTTTAGAAGTAGGTATAGAGCCTGTTCATATTATCTGTACAAATGGAAATAAACAGTTTCAGGAGGAGGCAGAGGAATTATTAAAAACAAGCCCCTATGGTGCTGAATCAACGGTTTATGCAGGAAAGGATTTATGGCATTTAAGATCTTTGCTTCTTACTAATCCAGTTGATTTTGCCATCGGTAATACGAATATGAAATATGCTACTAAGGATGCTAATATTCCATTGGTTCGGATTGGCTTTCCTATATTTGATCGTCATCATATGCACCGCTATCCAATTATTGGTTACCAAGGTGCACTGAATGTATTAACAATGATTGTTAATACAATCTTACAAGAACTCGATGAACAAGCACCAGATTATAGTTATGATGCAGTAAGATAAGAAAAAGTTAAACACCCTACACTAATGGGAAGGGATTGATTTCATGAAAAATCACATCATAAATGCCTTTCAGGAACCAGCCTGTCAGCATAATCAAACTCAATCAAACCAGCAAGGGTGTTCACCAGCTAAGCCTGGACAATCAAATGGAGGATGTGCCTTTGATGGAGCGCAAATTACCTTGTTACCAATTGCTGATGCGGCTCATCTTGTACATGGACCAATCGCGTGTGGGGGAAATAGTTGGGAAAGAAGAGGGAGTCTTAGTTCAGACTCCTCGCTTTACCGCTATGGCCTGACAACGGATTTAAGTGAGCAAGATATTATATTTGGTGGTGATGAAAAATTATTTCGATCTATTGACGAGATTATTCAGCGATTTCATCCACCAGCAATTTTTGTCTATTCCACATGTGTCACCGCACTAATAGGGGTCGATTTAGATTCCATCTGTCATCAAGCTGCAAAACGGCATGCTATACCTATTATCCCTGTTAATAGCCCGGGTTTTTCAGGAAGCAAAAATTTGGGTAATCGCCTAGCAGGGCAAGCATTAATTGATTATGTTATTGGAACAAAAGAGCCACCGTTTGAAACGCCTTTTGATCTGAATTTTATTGGTGAATATAATATTGCAGGAGAAATGTGGGATATTGAAGATCTTCTTAAGCAACTTGGTATTCGACTATTATCACGGATCACAGGAGACAGTCATTTTCATGAGGTACAGTGGGCTCATCGAGCAAAAGTAAACATGGTTGTTTGTGGTAGGGCACTTATTAATGTTGCTCGGCATATGGAAGATGCATATGAAATTCCATATTTTGAAGGTTCCTTCTATGGAGCGAAACAGACGAGTTCTTCATTAATGAAAATTGCCAAATTGTTTGGTGATCAGAGATTAATAGATAATGTGAGCGAGCTAATCAAAAATGAAGAAGAAAAGCTAGAAGAAGCACTTAAGGAAATGCGGAACGTGTTAAGAGGAAAACGAGCCCTTTTGTATACGGGTGGGGTGAAGAGTTGGTCAGTTATATCTGCTTTACAAGAATTGGAGATTGAGGTTGTTGGAGTCGGGATTAGTAAAAGCAGCCAAGAAGATATAGCGAGAATCAAAGATTTAGTTGGAGAGGACGCATTGCTTATCAATTCTCGAGGAGCTCGTGTCGTGTTAGAAACATTTAAAGAGAAGCAAGGGGATATTCTTATAGCTGGTGGTCGTAACATTTATGTTGCTCTTAAGGAGCGAATTCCTTTTCTTGAGATAAATCAAGAACGTGATCACGCATATGCAGGTTATACAGGATTTATTAGAATGGCTCAGCATCTTGTAAATGCAATCCAACACCCTGTATGGAGGCTAGCTAATTTAGAAGCACCATGGGAGGAGAGTAATCATGACCGTATCTTTCAGTGAGAAAGAATTGATGATCAATTCGTTGAAGATTAGCCAAACAGTAGGTGGTGTCTTAGCGTTACAAGGTGTTTTTCGCTCCATCCCGATATTACACAGTGCTCAGGGATGTGCTGCCTTTATAAAAGCGTTAATGACCAATCATTTTCGTGATCCAGTGGCACTTCAAACAACCGCATTGACGGAACTGGATGTGATTTTTAAGGCAGAGCAGAATATGGTTAAAGCGATTGATTCTGTCATTGATAAAAATGATCCAGCTGTCATTGCAATTTTAAGCACGGCGTTAACAGAAACGTTGGGTGATGATGTAAAAAAAAATGTCAGCGATTATCGGAAAAATCATCTTGAAGATACACGGGTAATTTTCCCGGTATCACTTCCAGATTTTGAAGGCTCATTAGAATCAGGTTATGCGCGAACAGTGGAGGCTCTTTTAATGGAAGTTTCTCATCGTATATCGGATAAACTTCCATTAAAGAAACTAGCAAATCGTGTGAACTTAATTCCAGGTTCTCATTTAACCTCTGGTGATGTTATGGAAATCAAAATGATCTTAGCGGATTTTGATTTAGACGTCGTTACCATCCCTGATTTATCTTACTCCCTTTCTGCAACACGAGCAGACGGCTATTCTCCTTTAGCCCAAGGAGGAAGTACGCTAATGGAACTGGAAAAAATCGCATCTGCTCAAGTTACGATTGTTCTAGGTAATAGCATGGAAAAGTCTGGTCAAATCATGGAAGAGCATTTTGATATCCCCTACGTTTTATTTGATTCATTAACTGGTTTAGAAAATGTTGATCGATTTTTCTCTTGGCTTACAAAATACACAAAACTTCCCGTTCCTAGTCGTTATCGTTGGGAACGTGAGCAGTTAGTTGATGCCATGTTGGATAGTCATTTTTATTTTGGTGGGAAATCTTATGCAATGGCCCTAGAACCGGATCATCTCTACACACTCGTGATGTTTTTAAAAGAGCTTGGGTGTAAACCGGCAAAACTAGTCAGTTCCTATGAAACTACCACTTTAAAATTAATGGAAGAAGAAGTGGAGATTGGAGACTTGTATGATCTAGAGAAAGGATCCGACAATGCGGATTTTTGGCTGAGTAACTCTCATGGCCAACAAAGTGCTGACCGCTTGTCTATTCCCTTTGTTCCAATCGGGTTTCCAATAACGGGTCAAATTGCTAACGGTTATCGAATGCAAGTAGGATTTAGAGGCACGATGGAGTTGTTACTCGCTATTAGTCAAAAGATCATGAAAGAAGGAAGGTGATCTGATGAAGGTTGGCTTTTCATCAAGTGATGGTATAACTGTCAATTCACATTTTGGTTATGCAGAGATTTTTTCAATCTATAACATTGATCATTCTCAGTATGAACCATATACAACAAGAGTTATTGAAGAGGTTAATGAAGAAGATGAAATCGATAAAATTGAAACGCGATTAAATGCGGTTAAAGATTGTACAATTTTATTTATTACACAAATTGGACCGGCCGCTGCTGCACGCGTAACAAGAGAAAAAATAATGCCTGTTAAAGTACAAGAAGGGACGTTGATAAAAGAACAGCTAGATCGGTTGTTAATTATGTTGCAGAATAAACCACCATTGTGGTTACAAAAGCTCCTAAATGAGCAAACCGCTAATGAATGAATCCAATGAGAGGGGAGGATAGAATGAGTGAAAATCCAATGAAGGAGTTACAAGATGCTGAGGATTTTTTTGCTTATTATCACGTGCCTTTTCACCCGCAAATTTTAAATATTTCACGGATGCATATATTAAAGAAGTTTAGATCGTATCTGGAAGATGCTGATTTGTTGGAAGCTGATTCTAGAAATAAAGAAGTTTGGCGATTCCAACGGGCCTATTTATTTCGGGCATATGGAGATTTTGTGAAACCAACGCCTGTACGGAAGAAATTTTTCCCTGAATTTTATAAAAACTACGGTACATTCATCGCATTTTCAGACATAAAAAAAGCCGAACCGAGTGAAAAAGGAGAGTGATAAAAATGTACTTTACCGATGAAGCGAAGAAGCAAGTTGTTGCTTATAGAAAAGCACATGATTTGATGGATTATTCTCTTCGAATTCATGCAAGCGAATGGGATGGGAAACTAAATTACCAAGTGTACTGGGATAATCGTCAAGAACAAGATGATATTGTGAGCGAAGAAGAGGGTTTTACTGTATACACAAGTGTTGAATCAAACAATCTATTACATTCTACACTTGTTTTTGTTTCGGAAGAAGAAGGAGAGGAAGGTCTTTTCATGATGGAAAATCAATTGGATTGTGCATCATGTATGATTGATTGTTTTTAAGAAAATGATCCAAACGTAACCTTCACACGAATACTAAGGAGTAGCTAAACGATTAATTCTGGGTTCCAATAAGTTGATCCCGGAGTAACCGTCCGTAAGATTCTCATGATAAAACAACAAGAAAATCAAAGGTGATTGGGTGAGTTTACGGACGCTGGCACTCTGAAGGCTTCAACGAACAAGCAGCGGGGGAAGTCAAGAACCCACTAATTGAAGTTTCACTCTATGAGATTATTTCAACGATACTAAATGATGGAGGGATGAAAGTGGGGGGGATACTATTTTGTGATACCACGTTAAGAGATGGTGAGCAAACAGCAGGTGTGAATTTTTTGGCGGAAGAAAAACGAGCCATTTTAAAATTACTTGCTGAGGTAGGCGTTGAGCAAGCAGAGGTAGGAATTCCGGCAATGGGTTTAACAGAACAACAAACGATTCAATCTATGGTTGACATGGGATTGCCTATTCAATTACTTACTTGGAATCGTGCCCTAATTGCGGACATAGATGCCTCAATTAAATCAGGTGTTTCTAATGTGCATATCTCGATTCCTACATCTGATGTACAGATTCGACATAAGCTTCGTTTAAAAAGAGATGACATTGTTTTAAAAATATTAAAAGCAGTTGACTATGCGAAAGCAGCTAATTTGAATGTATCGATTGGTTTTGAAGATGCTTCAAGAAGTGATATTTCTTTTTTAGTGAAGCTTATTCATTATCTCGATCCGTTTGGAATTACCAAATTTCGTTATGCGGATACTGTTTCTGCTCTTACCCCAATTCATACTAGTGCTAACGTAAAGCGAATACTGAAAGAGTGCCCGAAAGAGGTTGATATGGAGATTCATTGCCATAACGATTTTGGTATGGCTACAGCAAATACGTTGGTAGCTGTTTCAAGTGGGGTTAGATGGGCCAGTACAACCATACTCGGCCTAGGCGAACGAGCGGGTAATGCTCCGTTTGAAGAGGTTGTGATGGGTTGGAAACATTTGTATAACGGTGAAGTAGCAATTGATACCACCCGATTACACTTGCTTTCCGAGCTTGTTAGTCGAGCATCTGGTCGTGCAATACCTGAAGCAAAGCCGATTGTTGGTGAGATGGTTTATACCCATGAATCTGGTATCCATGTTGATGGCTTACTTAAGAATCAATGTACTTACCAAATGTTTGATCCTAAGGAAGTTGGGAAAAACCATCAGTTTATGGTTGGTAAACATTCAGGAGTAGCTTCATTGGCTTATTTTTTCGAAGAAGAAGGATTGAAGCTTGAAAGAGGCGAATTAGAATTTCTATTAATGCATTTACGTAGGATGACAGTGGAGAAGAAAGAAGTGAAACAATCAGATTTAACGAAAATTTATCAGCAATCGATTCAGGGTAAGTATAGTCAATTAGAGCTTCCTGTTCGTTAACAAGTTCAGTACCAAGAAGATAAAGTAGTTTAAGTAGAAGTACTCGCATTCCGATAGATATGTTAACGGTAAAATGCACCACATTGTTAATTAAAAAATTACATCGAAGGCTTCTAGGACTTTTGCGTCATTCTTCAGGGCTAACAATCAGTGGGGGAATACTTAAAAACGCCCACTGATTGAAGGGTCACTTAAAATGATAATGAACCAAAGCGTTTTTGCATCCTTTCATTGACGATGTTCTAACTCGAGTTTTTATCTTTTAGCTTTTAAACAAAATAGAATGGTAGACAAATCGAGTACAACATTATCGAGACCTAAGATGGAAAAGTTATCTCCTTCTGCTTAAAGGGCACCTACTTGTAAAAAGTCCTTTGACGATTTTCCCCTATGTATATACGAACACAATCCTATCCTATCCTTTCAAAATAGGTACGGTTATTATATTCTTGAATTTCAGTCATCTCTTTTTATTTGAGGAAATCCGAATCTGTACGCTTTTTACCAAACATTGATATTCCCCTCCCTGTATTATAAAATACATACTATATCAACTCTTCAGGGGGAAGGTAGAGTGGTTAACAGTTTCCAAAACAGGAATTGCCCAAGTTGATGATTACAGAGAAACATAGGTTTTGATAAACGTATGCAAACTATTTTTCATCTCTTTCAAGTAGCACTGGATCAGTCGGAGATAGTTAAGCTCTCCTTAGTGCGAAGATGATTCGGCCCCCATTTAAGATTGAGCTTTCCCTTCCGCATTCCTTGAATGTGTTTTTTTTGTTGCGGTGGAGACGTTTAGAGAGTAGATATGGTCACCCCAACTCTGAGTGCTAAAAAAAGCCAATCTCACGAAAGAATCTACAGGTTGTCATTGGTTAACAAGCTTACCGTAATGTCTTTATCTCGATTGATTCATTCCTGTTGCTATTTGTTTAATCGACGCTCTGCACCTATGTTCCCGAATTTTAGATGAAGAGGTAGTATATACATAATAAGGTAGGGATAAAGCTAAATAGGCTTGATAGATCGTAGTTGCATGGTATAGTAGGATAAAGATAATTTTTCTAAAGAAGGAGCAAGAAATTGAAACTAAGAGAATTTACGTTAACTGCGATCTTTTTATCGATTATTTTATTGTTTGCATTTACTCCAATTGGGTTCATCCATTTAGGCTTCATTAGAGCGACGTTGATTCATATTCCAGTAATTATCGGATCCATTGTTCTAGGTCCAAAGATCGGGGCGTTTTTAGGTTTAGCATTTGGTATCACGAGTGTGATAACAAATACGATTGCTCCAACCTTAATGTCATTTGCTTTCTCACCCGCAATTCCTGTGTTGGGAACAAGTCAGGGGAGTTTCTGGGCGCTAGTGGTTGCAATAGTTCCAAGAGTGATCGTTGGATTTATTCCTTTCTATCTATTTAAAGCATTTCGTAAAGCTTTGACAAAAAAACAATCCAATCAAAAAGCTTCTTTAATGCTCACTGGTCTGTTTACTACGTTTATACACACTTTTTTCGTGATGGGCTTGATAGCTTTATTGTTTCATGATGCTTATGCCAAAGCGGTTAATGCGGAGAGTACAGGCGCGATCTTTACAGCTGTTTTGACCGTGTTTTTTACAAATGGTCTTGCAGAGGCGGTTGTTGCTGCATTTGTTACGGTGGCGGTCGTGCCGCCATTAATTAAGCGGAAGAACTATTAATAGATAGATTTAGTTATCCCGCACCTAATTTTAGGTGCGGGGTATTTTTCTGGATTTTTAATTGACTGATGTAACTTCTCTATGCCTCCGCGTTGTACCCAGCTATGCAAAAAAGTATAATTGCTGGAAATTATTCTATTGCTTATGATAAAAAAGGGTGACAACAATTGAATCAATAAGTGTTGTGTTAGGTAGGCATGGAGTTATTTTCAATGGATAATGAAAACTAAGTTAGTAACCAAACTCGTCATTTAATGAGAACGCTTTCTTTGGTTGAGCTGTTTTTGCTTATTGGAAATTCATTCCGTACCCCAATGTGATTTATGTACGCATTCCATATCAAAATAAGGAGGAAATCAAAACTGTTTAAGATTGGAGAGTAAACCAGACACGACATAAATCTTAGGGAGGATTTTAATGGAAAATGAGAATAAGAAGTTAATTAGAAGAGAATTATTTCACTTTGTCAAAAAGAAGAAGTTTCTTTATCTGTTATTATGTTTCACCATGATTATAGGAATATTACTAGATTTAGCTTTACCGTGGTTCATGATGAATGTAACGAATATTGCAGTCTTAGAGGATGGAGATCGTTTTTCCTTTTTTATCTGGGTGGGGGTACTTATTCTATTTGCTAATTTCTTTTTTCATTATTTTGATGTTTTTTTGAAAAATAAAGTAGCTAGCTTTGTGCGAAATGATATGAGAAAGAAGCTGTTTGCTCATTCTTTATTATTACCACTAACATATCACGATAAAAACCACTCAGGCAGTATCGTTTCGAAACTAACGAATGATGTGAACGCTATTGGTGATTTGATGGGTAGTGTGTTCTTTTCTATCATTCGGGGTCCTCTTGTTGCGATTGTAGCATTTATCTATTTACTAACCATTCATTGGCCGCTTGCGCTTATTTGTGGATTGATTGGCCCTTTAACCTTATGCGTAGGGGCTGTCTTTGGAAAAGCGATGAAAAAGAATTCGATCTTGCTACAAGAACGAATGGCTAAAGCAGTAGAGTTGGTTCAAGATGTGCTTGCTGGTATACCCATTATTCGTTCCTATTCTCTTGAAAAAACAATGAATGAGAAATATGTGAATTCTAGTGATCGTATTTATGAACATGATCTTAAGAATGGAAAGATTAGTGCTGGTTTACAGGCGACATCAAGTTTCATAGGAATATTAAGCTTCTTACTTGCCTTTGGTCTTGGCTCTTATTTTGTAATGGAAGAAAGTATTTCAATAGGAGAACTGATTGCCTTCATTCAATTGTTAAATCATATTGTCTGGCCATTTACAGGACTTGCAGGGCTGTGGGGGCAAATGCAGTCTTCTTTGGCTGGTGCGGAGAGAGTATTTGAGACAATGCACGAGCAGCCGTGGGTAGATAAATTCCCATCGATCCTTCCTATGAATCAAACAAGCATAAAATCCATCGAGTTTCAGAATGTTAGCTTTGCTTATCAAGATAAATTAGTGATCAAAGACTTGAATTTAAAAATACGAGGCCAAGGGGTAGTCGCCCTCGTTGGTCCTAATGGTGCTGGTAAGTCTACCTTATTTAAATTATTGCAAAACTTCTACGACTATGCTGGTGCTATTTTAATCAATAATAGAAACATAGTCACGATGACACCGGAAGAATTATTAAGTTATTTCTCTGTTGTACCACAAGAAAGTTGTCTTTTTACTGGTACGATTTTAGAAAATATTAATCCTAATGATCAATTGAGCATGGATGACATGGATCGGATTCTCGAATTTTCTCATGCAAAAGACCTCGTTGAAGCATTACCAGGAGGGTTGAACTTCCATATCGGGGAAAAAGGATCAAAACTATCGGGAGGACAAAAACAGCGGATCGCGATTGCGAGAGCGCTAGCGAAAGCAGCACCGATCTTATTGTTAGATGAAGCTACTTCTGCCCTGGATAACCAGTCAGAAAGGAACGTGAATAAAGCAATTACGAACCTGATGAAAGGTAAAACAACATTTGTGATTGCACATCGCCTTTCTACTATTACAGATGCTGATTTAATAGTCGTTCTAGATGATGGAAAAGTAGTTGAGCTTGGCGATCATGATCAATTGTTAAGTGAGAAAGGGCTATACCATCGTTTGTATCATGCACAATTTAAGCATGAAGATGAGCTAGTTATACAGTAGTAGCATTACGCTTGAATGGGTTTTTTTGAGAAAAACCCCATACCTAAAATGTGTAAACTTTGATACCGACAAAAAGTGGCGGTCAACCGCCACTTTTTGTCGGTGTTTCTTTGAAGAGGATTTGGTACACTTTTAATAGGGAAGAAAATTAAATGTAATTGCGAATGACTACAATACATATTTTTGCTGATTAAGATATAAGTTTTTAACATTAAAAATTTTCGGTGGAGATTATTGGTCGGTGGGCGTAATGGAGCCGACGTAGTTTCTACTTAAGACAAATATAATAAGGGTGGACTGAAAATGAAAACAGCTGAGTATATTATTGAGGTTAGCCATCTGCAAAAGTCCTTTTATAAGAATGGCCAACAGAATGAAATTTCAAATGGAATCAATGTTACTATCGCGAAAGGTAAATTTATATGTGTATGATTGCATTTTTCATCGCCATCTCCATTGCTTATCTATTAATAGCAATCATTAATGGGTCTTTCGTACAGAAACCAGATGAAGTTGTTCTAATTTTGAACATGAACATAGGTCATGTTATTTCTAGCTTTATTTTATCAATACTTGTAGGCATTACCGCTAGTTTTCATAAAATAATGAGAACAGCAAAAATAAAGCCTGTGAAATATTTAGGGGGGGAATAATATGTGTAAGAAGAATCATCGGTTCAGCTGCATTATTTTTTCTTTAATCCTTTTCGTACTCATAGGCTGCAATAACTCCATGCCAGATGATCTAGCGTTTGAAGAGGAAATGGGAAGCGATTTTGTCACGTTTCTAACAAGTGAAAAAGGAAAAACATATTTTAATATTCACAGTCAATCAAACAATGCGATTGATTTTACCCATCGATTAAGGGATACAAACGAATTGTTTCATGCAACCGTTGGGGTTTCAGACAATCTGAACATTGTGGCTATAGCGAGAAATGATCTTGCCCCATTTGGATACGATCTCTATCAGGTGGATTCCCACTCTGTGACAAAGAAAGGTTTTATTGAAGGTGATGTCGGACAAGTGATCTTAGTAGAAGACACGCTTTATGCCATCCAATATAATCATATTCGTTCTCATGTCCATCTTTATCAATACGCTATCGATAATCTAACACAAGAACTGAATTCTTGGAAAATACCAGGAATAGAAGTTTCTGATCTCAAATATAACGCAAAGGAAAAAACGTTGTACATGACAAGCTTTGGCGAACAAAGCACTTATCTGTCAACGATTAAAAATGATGTTTTTCAGGAAAAAGAAATTTTTTCACGTCCCTATAGCACGAATTTGTTAATTACGGAAGACTCCTTTTTGGTTAGTCAAGGGAGACAAGTTAATAATGGTTATAAAGAATATGGAACAATTTATGAGCTGAAAGAAGATAGGATAAAGCATTTTATTCAAACCGAATTACCACCGTCTCAAATGATCTATAATCAAGAGAAACTATTTGTAGTGTCCGGTAATGTAAACAGACCTGCTGTAGAAATTTATGAACTAGATTCAAAGCGTAAGTTAGCTCATTTGAACGTTGGAGAACCATTGTGGGGAACGGTTTCTTTAACAAGCGGGGTCCATCTGTATACGCCAAGTGGTGTTTTTTGTATCGACAATTTACGTATGATAAAGTTATTGACCCATCAAAATGAAGCAAACGCAAAAATTAATCTGAATATGTATCATTATTGAAATGATTAAAGTCATTAGTGATTAAGAAATGCTCTTTTAAATAGGGGATAAATTTGTTAGACTGTAAATTAATGAAAGATTGGAGGAATAAAATTTATGGAAATAAAACGAAACGAAATATGGAATAACTTCTCCCCTGGATTTAGAATTATTTTACTACTAATTATGGGATATATTTTAATGGAGTTTGTTCTATTTCTTTATGAGGTAGTAGCATACGATTTGGGTCAATTAATTTATAGGTGGTTATTAAAGCCGTTTGTGTAACGGAAGCATTCAACTTTCAATTTTCAAATGAATCGATAAAGAACTTAAATTAGGAGAATGTTTATGCGACTTTTTGAAAAAAATTTACAATTAACACCAACGAACTACAACAGTTAGAGAAAGTTTGAAAATAGGATTTTTTGTTGGAATAGTGTTGGGGTTTATTCTGCTGGGTCTGGTACTTTGAGGCTATGGGGATCAAATAAAATTCTTGTGAACGAAAATTTTGTAAGAAGGATTGATTCTTTTTTCTGTTGGGGACCTTATAACAAATAGGAGGTAACAACATTGAAAACAAAAGCAAAAGTTATAAGCGGAAGTATCGATGGTGATGATTTAGAAAACAAGATTAACTTTTTCTTGGAAAATGAAAAAAATATTGAAATTCAACATATGCAATTTGCAAATAATAGTATTGCTGAAGTAGCAACCACCGTAATTATTTATAAAAAGACGGACGAAGAGAGCGATAACACAAAACATTGTGAGTAAATCAGTAATGATTGCCGTACATTTTTTAATTCCTTGGTAATGTATAGCGAAGTTTCACCACCTATGTAGAAAAAATGAGAGGTAAATTATGTAAACGCAACACTGTTGAACACACGCAACCAGAATAGTAGCACTTTATGTTTGCTCTGCAATAGTAGTGAATACTTTTGAATTCTTTGAAGCTGAATACAATAATAGTTCAGGTGTAACTTTTTATGGAGCTGCTCTATCGTTAATTGTAATTGTTTCAATAAATAGATATAAAATAAAAAACACATGTAATAAGGGTTATAAATAATATCTTATGAAGGATAAATAATTGAACAAATGTATCTTGTTGAAATGACAATTTTTGTATTAACTTGATATAGAGACATAAAAATGAAGTAGGAGTTGAGTATTTTGGAATTATCTGAGGAGTGTAGAAAATTAATAGAAAGTAACTCGTTACTCTTGAAAGTTCTTTTAGTGGTATGGATATTGGTAGGTGGCTTTCATATAGGGCGTGCTATAGGTGCTTTTATTGCAATTATTCAGTAAATCAAAAATTAAAGAGATTGTACACGAATGTGGGAGTTCTCCTTCTAGGTAGATAACTTTCTTATCGACAGAGTGATTATGGGTTAACTATAGTATCCAAACGAGCTGGTAATCGTGTGAAAGTCAATTTTGATAGTATTGATATGCATACAGATTGCCAAAGCCACTAGTACGGATTTATATAAATGTTTTTTAAAAAAACTGCAGATGTAAGTGGTAAAGCAATAACTCTAGGGAGTCGGAATTGATTTTTAAAAACAAGTGATTAACCTTTGGGGCTTGATCTCGTTAGTTTATTTAGATTCTATGATATTGGTGATTGGTAGTCCTATCATTATTTTTCGGGAGGTGGTTAATATCCATACAAAAAAAGTCGTAGATTTAGAACCTGGTTTTTTCTCTGTATTATTCAAGTCCAGTATCGTATTAATAGCTTTTTATGTGGCTATGGATCTTTATTTTGTAAAGTCAATAAATCATCAAAGTTTAATTCTGCCAGTATTGCTGTTACTTTTCTCCAGATTTTACAAGTGACACGTCAAACGATAACAGCAATTGAAAATTGTAAATATAATCCAGGTTTAGAACTTTCCTTAAAAATCGCTAAATACTTTGATCTTTCAGTTCATGATATTTTTAGATTAAAAGAATCAGCTGAACCAAATCAATAGAACATCATAAGGAAATAGTGGAATTTGAAGAATAACTTAATTATAGGGAGGATTTTTGATGATGAAATGATTTCAAAAATGGATATTATGTCTCGTGGCTATAGGTACAGTTATTGGTAGTTTATTAGGACAAACATTAAACTATATTATAAATGGGACATTTTATTTAGATGCGATACTGGGAACTGTAACAAGTGCGATTATTTTAATATTTATAAATGTTATTATGGTATATGTAAAGTCTGATAAAACACCTTATACAGATGAACGTACAAAAAAACATATATTGAAACTATTAGCGTATTCCTCACAATTATTTTTAGTATTAGTATTCGTAACATTTGGTATATTGGGGTTAATAGGTGTTGAAAATATACTGCTTACATACTTATTAATTGGATTAATGGTATATTTTTTGATTATTGGCATTGGGGCATTCGTTTTAAGAAATAGATAGACTGAAAATTGGAGAGGAATAATTAATCAGAAAGTTTGCTCTTGATTGTTTAGTTGAAGAGTCGGAAAGGCTTTTTCATCCCAAGCAGAATTCTCCAAATTATATAGTGCATTGGAAGGGGGATAGCTATTAAAAATCTATCCCCTGTTTTATAAAACTGTATATGAGTCATAGTTAGTATGCTCTAATTCATCGTTAGATAATACAGATATCCTTTGCTTCTTTGTTAAATGACTGGGTCAGAATTTCTGCCGATAATTTTTCACAAACATTCAAGCAGGATTATGCAGCTTGAATGTTTGTTTTGTTTGGTGGCATTTTGCTGGTTTTGATTCTGCATAATTGGAGTGAAATTGTCTTATTCATGAAGAAATTCTGGCTACCCTAAACCAAAGGGGAAAGTAAGTATTTATGAATTAAGGAATGAGGTTAGCTATATCATGTGAATAGTGATAAGAGGATCTGTGTGCGGTAATACCGCAAGCACGATACTGAGAGGGGGAGGAACTCAATCCTAATGGAAAGGTTCCTTTCTACTCGATCTGTTGAAAGTGAATAGGTTACACTTAGTTGGACATATTCGTTAAGGTCATATAAACTTGAATTAATAAAAAGCGGAGGAGAATCAATTATGGCTAAAAGAGAACGTAGAACATTTTCAAAAGAATTTAAAGAACAAATTGTCCAGCTACATGCTTCAGGTAAGCCAAGAGCTGAGATTATCAAAGAATACGAGCTGACGCCTTCTGCCTTTGATAAGTGGGTTCGCCAACATAGTACAACTGGATCCTTTGAAGAGAAAGATAATAGAACTCCGAAAGAGGAGGAGTTAATCAGACTTCGCAAAGAAAATCAAAGGCTTTCAATGGAAAATGATATTTTAAAGCAAGCCGCGTTGATCATGGGACGAAAGTAGATGTGATTCGAAATAACAGTCACAAATACTCTGTATCAGCGATGTGTGACGTCCTAAAAATCCCCAGAAGTACGTATTATTATGAAGCAAAAATCCGTGATGACCAAGAGGAATAGGAATTAACAGAACTTATTACAGATATATTCAAAAAGAATCGAAATGTATATGGTCAACGAAAAATAAAGAGGGAGAGAGAGGTTTAATAATGGAAAACATTTTAAAAATAAATAAATTTGATGAATTATCAAATGAAGAAATTACTGATATTAATGGTGGTCTTGTTATAACTGGTGGAAAGATACTTATAGGGATTGCTGTCACTGGATATAAGTTCGGTGAATGGGTGAAAAATGCTTTTTTTAAATAATTTGTTGATTTAAAATGATAGGTGTTGGTGAATAATTCATTGTCTCATCGTAATATGATTATAATGGTATTCACTGACATCCTTTTTGTTTTTATATGTAAAAACATAAGGCGTTAATAAAGCCAATTAAAATCCATTGTAATGGTTGGGCAGTAGTAAACCACTCTAAATCACAATGGACAACTTTATTAAAAAACCTCGCTTGAACAATGGCAGTGGAAAAACTGAAATCCCCACTGTCTGAAATTGACTCTATATCCTGAAATGCTCAGCCCATAAATTCAGGTACTATATTTAATTCTTTAGCTTTTGTAATAAGCTCTGACCTAGAGCTTACATTAGCTTTCTTAAATAACTTTGATAAGTGTCTTTCGATACTTCGCTGACTTGTAAATAGTTCTTCAGCAATGGTTGTATTGGTTGCTCCATTTGCAACCGCCAAAAGTATTTTCTCTTCTTTCTCTGTTAATCGAATTTCTTGTTCTTCTTTATTAGGAATATGGGTTTGTCTTTTTAACTGTGTCAGTAGCTCTAATGGAACAATAACTTGATCTTTTAGTGCACATCGTATTGTTGTAATCAGATCGTCACTGGAAGATTCTTTACTAATAAAACCAGTGACACCAGAATCGATAAACTGATTGAAATGACTAGATATATCGTGAGCAGTTAAAATAATTACTTTTGCGTCTGGATAATGTTGTAGAATTTTCTTCGTCAATTGTAAGCCATCAATATCCGGCATGTGCAGATCAATAAGATAAACATCAAATTGCTTCTCTGTAATTTTGTTACAAAAATCTATACTAGACCCTTGGTACACCGTTAAAAAGTCTGGTACTTTGGAAAGAATCGTTTTCGTACCTTCTCCTACAATAGAATGATCATCAACGATTGCGATTTTAATCAATTTAGACACATCCTCTTTATTTTATCCCGGAGCAACCGTCCGTAAGACTCCCACTTCAAAACAACGAGAATATCAAGTTGTTTAAGTGGGAGTAACGGACGCTAGCACCCCGAATGGTTCAAGGGCCTTTAGGTCATCCTTTAGGGCTAACAATCAGTGGGGGAATATCTAAAAACCCACCCACTGATTGAAGTTTCACTTTATTGGTATATTAGCGATTACAGTTAATCCTTTACCTGGTTCAGAATTAAAGGTAACAGTTCCATTAAAACTTTGAATACGCTCTTTCATTCCTACTAGCCCCATTTTATTTTCAGTTGAACGCATATTAATTAATTTCATGCCTATTCCATTATCAACATAGGCAAGCTCCAAGTGGTGATTATTCACGCCTAGTGTTACGCGCACTTCTGATGCCCTCGAATGTTTAGCGGCGTTATTTAGTAGTTCCTGAACAGTTCTAAATAGGATGCGTTTATAATCAAGGTTAAGCGCTTGTTCATCAAAAGAATCATCAATCTGTATCGACAGAAGACTGTTTGACCTTAAATTGAACTTGTTCTGAAGCTCTGTCAACGTAGCCTTAAGCCCGAATTCGATTAATAATGGGGGAGCTATCTCTTGACACGTTTCTCTCATTTGAAAGATAATATCCTCTATATCTTCGTTCATTTCAAACAATTGTTCCGTTACTTCAGCTTCTTTTGTCTTACTTTTAACATCTTCCATTTTTCTTTTTAAAATGATAATATCTTGAAGAAAAGAATCATGGATATCATTAGCAAGTTTTTTTCTTTCTTCTTCTGACCATTTGAAGATCAAGCGATTAATCCAATGGGAATCGCTAGATTGGTTCTTTTTTAATTGAGTGAGTAAATCTTCAATTTTTATCATATTTTCTAGTGATACACTCGCATGATAAGCTAGAGTTGAAAGCCAATCTTGTTCTTCAACATTTAAATTTCTCACGTTATTGAGTGTAGCAAAAAGCACGATGTAATGCTCATCTTTTTCACCTATCGGGATACTAAAAGTACTTCCTAATAAAGTGATCTTCCCTATACGAAGCGTACTTCGCTGTAATTTTCGTGAAAGTTTTTGATAAGACTCGTTTAAATCTTTATCATCATTTTCTTTTCGATACTTATCTATAGGATAAAAATCAAGATGATTTGCGCTTAAAACATCGGTTACTTCTCTTTGAAAATCCTTTAGAACGCCATCGACACTATTTTCATGTTTTAAAGCTTCACTGAATCGATAAATACTTTTTTGGTAATAATCCCTCTCGACGAATAGAGAAGATCTCAGTAATCTGTCTAAGTAATTTTTAAAAAAGAAGCTTGAAAAGGTGAATAAAAAAGTAAAAACAAAAAATATTCCCAAGGTCGTTATTTGAAACGGTTCTTCAGAAAGAGCATAGTAAAGTCCGCAAATGAACAATGTAAATACGAAAGACAATATTGCATAATAGGTGAACTGTTTAATGTGAATTCTGATAAGGTACAGTCTTCCAGTAGTTAGTAAAAATAAAAAACAGATCGGGAGTGTGAAAATGAATAAGATAGCTATTTCACCGCGAATAAGCGCGGAGCCCAAAACTATATGCGGAATTGCATATAACAAGGTGTACGGTGCAATGGCAATAACAAGCGTTTTAAAAATCCAGCTATAAGTTGTCTTTAAAAGGTTGTTTTTGTTTTTCAATACAATAAAACTTTTGGTTAGACATATACCAATGACAGTTAAGAAACAAACAAAAGTAATTAACAAGACTTCTTTTATTGGTAAGTCGATTGGTTCAAAAGTGACTAGGAAAAATACGATCATTGCAATACCATATAAAATATAGAGAACATTCTTTGAAAACCATATGGCGCCTTTTTCCTTCATAAAATGATAAATAAAGTGTAGGAAGAGTATCGGTGCGGTTAATAAAGTGAAATCTCCTGTTATTAGGCCAACGGAAGAAAGCTTCATGGATAAGCTAAAACCGATGTATCCAATTGCCAAAACTAGCATAAAATAGATTAATGTTAGTGAACTGTTATTTTTATAGTTTTTATATAAGGTAAGACTTAGTAACAAGCTCATCAAAAAGTATAAGAAAGGAATCAAGAAATAGATAATGCCCTGCTGAGCTAGTACAGAGGAATAATCAATTTGAAAGGTCATATCCGTCCCATTTTGATTTACAGTTAGTGTTTTGACCTGTTCGATTCGTCCGTGAGTAGTAACGATGTGATTATGCTCCGGTTGTTCCCCATCGATAAGTACAATAAGATCACCATGTTGGATACCGTTATGCCACCCCCATCCAAGATCATGCAATGCTGTGACATAAAAGTCACCATGATCATTGTCGGTTACATAGATTCCTATATATGGATCAGTATTAAGTTGAGTTAAGTAGACAGCGTAAATAATAGAAAAAAAGATAAATAGCGAGAGTAGAGTATTTTTGTTCATCATAGCTTCCTCATTATCTGACTTATCTCCAGTAGTCCTTAATTTCGCCTGCAGAAGTCAACAGAAAAGAATTTAGTATTGCCTTTAGTTCTTTAGGTGTAACCCCAAGCAAACTAGCTTTTCCATTTTTAATTTTTTCGAACACCTCTGGATTTTTGCTTAAATAGTATACTGCTTCTTGCATGAAAAACGCCTCCTCTAAACGAATTTTTTTAATCTATCTTTATAATACTGTGAAACATCTAGCTGGTTAATTAAATCTAGTGCTTCAATTTTGTTTAATTCAATCACTGCTTTTGTATATTTCATAGCTCCTAGCTGTTCCATCTCTTCAATGACTTCTTGTTTTTTAGCTGAAATGGTTTCGAAAGGATGATTACTGCTATAATAATTCTTTAGTAGACTAGCTTCTTTAATTGTGAGCATATAAATAATCGGAAATGTTTTCTTTTTTGCAGGAATATCAGATTTCTTATCCCAAGCGTATATGTCTTGTACATCATTTTTTAATTGGGAAGCAACACCAATTTTTTCTGTGTACTGATTCACAAGAGAAAGCTGTGAACTATTAGCTAATATTGCCCCTAACGAGCAAGCTAGAGTCACGAATGAAGAAGATTTTTTTCTCACAATGTTTACGTAATCAGTCTCGTTGTTGATTTGGTTTTTTAAATCAAGATACTGGCCTGTCATCGACTGAAAAATCATTGAGTAAAAGATGTCATTGAGCAATGAGTGATCATCTGAATTAACATCATCAAGCACTTTCTTACTTAATAGTAATAATCCAGAAGCCAAACTTAACACAAAGGATTTTTCTGTTCGCTGCCATGGAGCATCACTAACATCTTGATCTTGTATGTCATCAAGAATGTCAGCTGCTAAAGCAAATATTTCTATCGAAGCAGCAACAGATAAAATATCTTTACTAACCCCATTAAACATTTCGTAATGAAGGATTGCTAACTTACCAAATAAAAACTCTCTAGTACTAGATTGATAGGCAAAATAGTTGATCGCAAGTGATTCCATCTCATCATTACGAAAGCTATTTCGAATTTGCTCTTCAATTCTCTCCTGAATTAAGCCGTCCATACTTACTCCTCAAAAATCTTTTATAATCCCTATTTTACTACAATTGCTAGTATAATTGTATATTTTTTAAATAATTTAGGGAATGTTTTACACACAGCGGTGCCTGTCACCACCCGGTTTTTGTCGAATGATAACACAAATGATGAGTAGGATCGTTTCTTTTTATTAATTTTTATTTAGAAAAAATTTACATTAAGTTAACTTATTTCTAACAACTATTATGCTACCATTAAGGTGATTTTACTTTGAAGGGATGGGTTGTTAATGAAGTTAAGTAAAGAAGAGCGTTCTTGGATATTATATGATTGTGGAAATTCAGCTTATTCAATAGCTATTAGTACAGCTTTACTACCTATCGTATTTGGCATGTTTGATGGTATAGAAAGTAGCATGAGTTTAGGTTATTTCAACTCTATAGCCAGTATATTGATCGCTATTCTAAGTCCGATATTGGGAACGATTGCTGATTATAAAGATAAGAAAAAACGATTTTTCATCTTTTTTGCCTGTTTAGGTATTTTGGCTACAACTTCATTAGCTTTCATCTCTCCTGCGAGCGGACAGTGGCAACTTCTCGTTCTCTTTTATATTTTATCTGCAATCGGCTTTTCGGGTGCGAATATCTTTTACGATTCTTTTTTAGTCGATGTTACGCCAAACGAAAAGATGGATAAAGTATCTACTCAAGGCTTTGCATATGGGTACATCTTTAGTGTGATTCCGTTTTTAATTAGTTTATCGTTGATTTACTTTATTGGGATGGATCAGGTGCTTGGTTATCAACTTGGTTTTATTATGACTGCCCTGTGGTGGGGACTTTTGACACTACCGATGATTAGAGATGTTAAACAAAGATTCTATGTAGAGCCTGAACCGAAACCAATTGCTAATAGCTTTAAACGGTTAGCAAATACTTTTAAAAACATAAGACAACACAGAACTGTGGTTATTTTCTTAGTAGCCTATTTTTTCTATATCGATGGTGTTGATACTATCATAAAGATGGTTGTTCCTTATGCAACGACAGTTTTGGGTGCCAATTCACTTGATATGTTCACATTACTTGGTATTCTGTTAATTATTCAAATTGTGGCGTTTCCTTGTGCCATAATATATGGCAAGCTTTCCGAACGTTATTCAACGAGAATGATGATTATTGTTGGGATTTGCACTTATATTATTTCCTGTGTAGCCGCATTTTTTATTACATCAGTTTGGCACATTTTTATCTTAGGCATGATGATCGGTTCAGCACAAGGTGGGATACAGGCGTTAAGTCGTTCCTATTATGCGAAGATTATTCCAAAAGAGAATTCAAATGAGTTTTTTGGATTTTATAATATTTTCGGCAAATTTGCTGCTATTTTAGGTCCTTTCATCATGTCTTTGACAACAACCTTAACTGGCAATGCTCAATTTAGTATCTTGGCGATTATTCCGTTGTTTTTAATCGGATGCATCATTTTTATGAGCTTGCCAAAAGATACACCTATCGATGGTGTTATAGAGAAGGATCTTTGTGTAACGGAAGAACAACCTGTTTAATAGTCCAAACAACATTTGATGTATTTCGTTGCACCATTGAGATCTTTAAGAAGGTTTTTAAAAGTTATCAAATGATAAGTAGGGCATCTATTCGGTGGCTCTTTTTTCTGTTCCTTATGTAGAAAAAACTTATCCTCGGGATCTCAGAACTTCGCCCCCATTTGAACTGCTTGCGCCTCATTCGTCGACTTTTTGAACTTTTCGATAATTAGGAGTGTTGAACCCTAGCATTCTGAGGGATTTAAGCTCCTTTAAACTTCAGAACCCCTTTCAGGATTAAAAGTAGTGGGAAAACATTTCCCCTCGCCTGCACTGATGGGAGTCTCACTTTGAAAATATCGATTATAGAAAGAGGATATTTTTAGCTCCTAAGCATCTCAGTTGATTCATTACTATCTTTTGCGGTATTCTAAGCACAACTTAACCAAATGAAATGGTTGGTAAAGAAAAACTGCAGAAGAGGGTGAGGTAAAGATGGAGAAATACGGTATTCATCAAAACGAGGGATTGGAATTTGGTTTATATACACTAGGCGATCATTTACCTAATCCTTTAACTGGAAAAAGAATTTCAGCAGAAGATCGGATTCAGGAAATTATTGAATATGCAAAACTAGCAGATCAAGCGGGGATAAATTTTTTTAGTGTGGGGGAAAGTCATCAAGAGTATTTCACAACACAAGCGCATACGGTTGTTCTTGGAGCGATTGCACAAACGACTGAAAAGATAAAGATAGCAAGCTCTTCAACGATAATTAGCACATTAGATCCTGTTCGTGTGTACGAAGATTTTGCAACATTGGATTTACTTTCCAAGGGGCGGGCTGAGCTTGTTGCTGGTCGCGCATCGAGAGTTGGGTTGTTTGAGTTATTGGGCTATGATATCCGTAACTATGAAGCTTTGTATGAAGAGAAATTTGATTTGCTCCGTCAAATCAATGAAGAAGAAGTAGTGAATTGGCGTGGCGAATTTCGAGCCCCATTAAAAGAGGCTACCGTACTTCCGCGCCCGAAAAAGGGTAAAATGCCAATTTGGCGTGCTGTTGGAGGAACACCTGAAAGTGCAATAAAAGCTGGGAATGCAGGTGTTCCTATGTTTATGGCTCACCTAGGTGGTACGACGCCAGTCTTTAAACGAACGATTGATGCATATCGTGATGCAGCTGAACGTGGTGGACATAATCCAGAAGAATTACCGGTAGCAACAGCAGGATTTTTCTACGCAGCAGAAACATCACAGCAGGCACAAAAAGAAATGTATCCACATATAAACGAAGGAATGAAAAAGACGAATGGACAAGGTTTCCCTAAGCAGCTTTTTGAACAGAGTGCGGATCGAAGTAGTATAATCAATGTTGGTAGCCCACAGGAAATCATTGAAAAGATTTTGTACCAACACGAGATGTTCGGACATCAGCGATACACTGCACAAATTGATTTTGGTGGTGTTCCGTTTGATCGACTAATGAAAAATATTGAGTTGATTGGAAATGAAATCTTACCAGCAATAAAAAAGTACACAGCCAAATAGGGAGATGCTAATGGCATCTCCCATATTTATTGGTTTTTTAATTGGATAGTCGAGAACATTTGCAAGCCTATAGTTTGTAAGGATTTCTAGTTAAACTAATACTCATGTTTCTTCAAATTTCAATGTTTTCTTAAATTTCAGATAAAGACTCTTTGTTAGAAATATTCAATATTTTTCACTGGAATTTGTAACTACCTCACCATGTTGGAATTTAAAGTGATTTGGTGCGTGGGAAAGTTATAACCGCAGTGAAAAAATTAGTTCCACTTGTGACCATAAAATAAAGCCGTTAAAATCTTACTTTGCGTGAATGGTGATGTTCTACAATAGTAGTTAGTAATTAATGGTAGTGATTTTTTGCTGAATATTCCACGTATTCCTGTTTAGAATCCATATATTTCTTGATCTTTGCTAGGGCTTATTACGATAACCTTGATCTTGTAAGTTATTTATCCCGGAGCCATCGTCCGTAAGACTCCCACTTCAAAACAACGAGAAAAGCAAGTTGTTTAAGCGAGAGTAACGCTAGCTAGCCCCCCGAATGGTTCAAGGGCCTTTAGGTCATCCTTTAGAGCTAACAATCAGTGGGGGAATACCTAAAAACCCCCACTGATTGAAGTTTCATTTTATAAAGGTAGCGGCTACTAAAGCAAGTATTGAATTAAAGTAGCAATGGATATAATACCTTTGCCCTTCTCGTTAATATGTTATAGTATTAAATCATTAAATAAAAATCCTCTCTATTACGATTGAAATTTTATAAATGGATTGTACAGCAAACATTTGTATGACTTCTACTTCAAAACATCCAGAAACCTCACAATTGCTTAAATCTATGTAACCGAAATTATGGATTAAATTGTTTAACTCCTATTCGTACTAACAACAATGGGTGAGAAATCGAAGCCCTTTCACTGATTGTAGTGTTACGAATGGTTGTCCGAGTTAAAATAGCTCATTGAATATTAACCTGACGAACTAAATGTTTATTTTCCTCTTTAAAGACCACCCAGATAAGTTTAAAATAAATGAGCAAATGTTTTTTACTATAGACCATATCTGTTTTTCTTTTCAATGTATAATATAGGTAGCAGTATCAGTGATTGTTATGATAAATAAGCTATTCGAGCAGAGGTGATTTCTTATCAAAAAATGGAGAAAATGGAATACGTTGAGAAATCAAATTCTTTCAGTCTATTTAATTGTCATGATACTTGTCCTTTCTACAGTTAGTATCTTAACGTTTAATCACGTGGCAACGATGTTAAAAGGAAATGCCGAAGAACAGATTCAACAAACAGCAATAGAATCAATAGGTAGATACGACTCTTTGTTTGAACAAGTAAATTTAATTACGAAATTGATGGTGACAAATGATACAATCCAAGAAGTTATGTATGAAGAAAGACGTGGTAATTCAGCGAGTTTTGAAGATAAGCAGGAATTAGTAACGTTAACAAATCGTCTTCAAGTGAATGCAGATGGCATCTATATGGTCGAATTATATAATTATCAGTATGAGAAAATTATTCCACTTGATGGATCTGGTCTACAAATAAACATCGGACAGGAAACCGTAGAAAAGGTTAATAATGCAAAAGGTCAGTTAGTTTGGATTGGAGAAGACCCGGTAAATCCGAATTACTTTTTGTTAATGCGAAGAGTTAGTTTAATTGATAAGAATTTTTCGAATGGTGGTTACTTGCTAGCTAGGGTGAATCGAAATTACTTTCAAACCTATGCTCAAGAAAGTGAACAAGAGCAAATAACGGTAGTGACAGACCAAGCTGGTCATATCATTTCAACAAATTACGATGGTTTAAATGCAGTCAATCATGAAAATATGAGGCGCTATTTCGAGAATAAGGATGACCAATCTTATATTCAGATAAGTGAAACGTCCAACGTAACAGGTTGGACCGTTACAATTCTAACGCCAATGAGTCGGTTGACAGAAGGATTACCTGGGTTGAGAACGACAATCTTTGTTTCTGGGCTGGTCGGCGTGATTATCTTCTTTATTTGTTCCTATTTTCTCTCAACTTATATTTCTAAACCTATTCAAAAGCTGACGAAAACGATGCGTCAAGCGAGCAAAGGTAATTTAACAGTAACTCCGAGGAGCGCTTCATCCAACGAGATAAATGAACTGAACGATACGTATAATCAGTTGGTTGAGGAAACCAACTATCTGATTCAAATGGTCTATGAAAAAGAATTGATAAAAAGCCGTACAGAATTAAAGGCGTTACAAGCCCAAATTAATCCCCATTTTCTTTTTAATACATTGGACTCACTATATTGGTCCTTGGACGATAAAGAAGAAGAAGGTTTAGCCAGTATGGTATTAGCTATGTCAGAATTATTTCGATATACGATAACTAAAAGTAATGCTGAGGAGTGGGTTGCGTTAAAAGATGAGTTAGAACATATTAAACAATATATGACGGTAATGAAAATGCGTTTTGGGAACCGCTTGACTTGTCAAGTAGAGGTTGATCAATCATTATTGGACATGCAGATACCTAAATTGCTTATTCAACCTCTTGTTGAGAATGCTGTGCTTCACGGTATTGGCGCTCAAGTGGGTGAAGGATTAATTCAATTGAACGTGACGGAAGTTAAGAAGGATAGTGCACATGTCACTGTAGCGGATAATGGTGTAGGTATGAGCAGGAAGACCATCGATTCTATTTACGAATCAATTGAGAGAAAAAGTAGCCTAAGTACATCAAAAAATGGAATGGCATTAGCGAATGTAGAGAGAAGATTACAATTATATTATAATCCTGAAGAGGTAACTGGCCTTACAATTAAAAGTAAACCGAATGAAGGTACAACCATTAGTTTTACAATACCGATTATAAAATAAAGGGTGGGGTTTAATGAATGAAAAAAAGATTTTAATCGTTGATGATGAACCGAGAACACTGAACGGATTGAAGCGTACCTTGGAAAAATGGTCAGAAGGCCAACATATAATCATTTGTTGCGATAATGCGCATGCGGCTATTGATTATTTACAAAAAGAACCGGTTCATTTACTAATAACCGATATTAGTATGCCCGAAATGACTGGGTTAAAATTATTGGATACTTTGAATAAACAAAGTAGACTTCCAATGGTAATTGTTATTTCAGCATATTCAGAATTTGAATATGCTCAAGAAGCTTTAAGGTTAGGTGTAGCAAATTATTTAGTTAAACCAGTAGGCAAAGATAAGCTTATTGAATCTGTTGAAGAAGCCCTTGACAAACAAGAAGATCTTATGAAAACGAAAGTGATTGAGAAAATGGTAGATGATCATTTGATAAAAGTTAATAGAAATGATTCCTGTTCTCGCTCAATTAGAGAAGCAATTGAGTATATTGATGAGTATTATTATGCGGATCTTTCCTTAAAAAAAGTTGCCGCCCATGTTCACTTAAATCCCAGTTATTTGAGTACATTATTCAAAGATGAATTAAAACTCTCTTTTGTGGAATACTTGACACGAGTTCGAATCCAACGAGCTAAGCAATTACTTTTAACTACTGATTTAAATGTGACGGAAATTGCAGAAAAGGTAGGTTATAGTACGCCTAAGTATTTTAATAAAGTATTCAAAGAACAGGAAAAAGTAACGCCAAGTGGATTCAGGAAAAAATGATAACGCTTTCTGTAAAAATGGACATTTTACTAAAAGACATGTCCTTATCATCAACTAGTTTTGTTGTAAAACTAGAATTTTGCAGTTAAATAGCCTTAAGCTCTTGTTAATGTTAGGTTTGAGGCTGTTGCAATTTTACAGAGAATCATAGCGAATTTTTACTCTTTTTTTGTCCTTACTAATATTTTTTGATTTCTCCTTGTGAGCGAATCTGTTTAGGGAAATTCTATGCTGAAATGCTTGCAAAAATCTTTGGGGACTTCATGAGAGTAAACAAATAAATAATATTTTTTGTTTTATCCCTGAGCAACCGTCCGTAAGACTCCCACTTCAAAACAACGAGAATATCAGGTTGTTTAAGTGGGAGTAACGGACGCTAGCACCCCGAATGGTTCAAATCAGTGGGGGAATACCTAAAAACACCCACTGATTGAAGTTTCACTTTATGTATGTACTGCTGCCTTAGATGGTTGGTCTAACAACTTATCTACAACTGTGTTTATTATTTATTTTAATATCGCACAATAACGAGTGTGGTCAAACAAATGAAAAGTTCGTGTGAAAATGATACAAATACAGAATGTACCTAGAGGTTGCATTTTTGTTAATTAATCCCCCGTGTGCCTCGATAGATATCAATGATACAATCATCCTTTTCGTTATGCTCGCTTGTAAAATATCTATCTATTCTAATAATTATCTCCAATCTGCAAACATATACACCATTTTCTGTTTGATATTTTTAAGATATATGATATTCCCCAAATTAAGGATTCTATAATGCCCCTTTATTCTATAATTTCATAGATAAAAATATAAAAAAAGCATGAGAATAGTCTCTTAAATGCTGGTAGTCAACAGATTGAAGCAGTAGCATTACATATTTAACTGCACCATTAGAATGAAAACGCTTTCTAAAAATAATGGACATTTTACTAATAGACGTGACCTTATCATAACTTAGTTTAGGTGTTAAACTAAGTTTGCAAGTTAAATTTAATATACTCAGGAGGGGATAAAGATGTTTAAGAAGACTTTCTTTTTTATGATTATTTTATCTGTACTAATCCTTGGTTTAGCAGCTTGTGGTAATGGTGAGAATGGCACAACCGGAGATCCCTCAGATAATGATCCAGGAAATGAAAGCGGTGCAACGGATGAAAAAGTAATTGAATTTATGCACTTATGGCCAGAGGGGAGCTCAGCTCAGCACAATGCCATTGTTCAGAAAATTGTAGATGAATTTGAAGCAGATAATCCAGGTATAACTGTAGAAATGGATATTTTCGGTAATGAACAATACAGAGAAAGATTAAGTGTCATCGGTGCTGCAAGTGAATTACCTGATGTTGGTATGACATGGGGTGGTGGGTTTATTGAATCATATGCAAGAGGAAATATGTTTACTGATCTGAGTGATCTTGTAACAGATTCATTTATTCCTGGTACAGCAGAAGCTTACGCTGTAGATGGTGGTGTTTATGGTTTACCATTAGAACTTAATATTACACCAGTATATTACAATACAGCTATTTTTGAGGAAAACGGAGTTGAAGTTCCGGAAACATGGGAAGAGTTTAAACAAGTAGTTGAAGTATTAGTTGATAATGGTGTTACTCCGATTACATTAGGTAACAGAGATGCATGGACAGGTTCCATGTGGTACATGTATTTAGCTGATCGTATCGGCGGACAAACGGCATTGAATGATGCAATTAGTCGTGAAAGCAGCTTTGAAGACCCAGCCCTAATACGAGCAGCGGCAGAATTGAATGAATTAGTTGAAATGGGTGCCTTTATTAATGGCTTCAACGGACTAGGAAATGATGAAGCAAAAGGTTACTTCATTAATGAACAAGCAGCTATGTATTTAATGGCAACTTGGGATCTTCCTGAATGGACTACTAGCCCTAACAACCCAGAGGAATTCAAAGAAAAAATTGATTACTTCAAATTCCCTGTTGTTGAAGGTGGAGAAGGTGGCATTGATAGTTATGTAGGTGGCCCTGGTGTTGGATTGTTCGTTGCAGAAGATTCAGATGTTAAAGACGAAGCAATTGAATTTGTAAGCTACTTTATTGAACGTTGGGGAGAAATGTCGGTAGAAGAAGCAGGGGTAATCCCGGCAACAGCTGTTAATACAGATGGTATGGATTTACCACAAATGTACATTGATGTTTTAAATGACTTAAATGAAGCAACGAACCTAACATTATATGCTGATGTACAAATGAGTCCAAGTGCAGCAGACACTCACTTAAACATGATTCAAGCGATTATGAGTGGTGAAGTTACACCAGAAGAATTTGCGGAACGTCATGAACAAGCTTTACAAGCTAGTGAAGAATAACCAATTCAACTTACTAATGAATGAGTAAAAAAATAGTAACGCAGCGTTACATCTAGAAAAAGGTATTTAATATAACTATCTGTAGAGTGTGTACCCTGTTCAAGTATGGTAATTGTCGCAAAGTAAGGATCGTCGATGATTAGAAATAAAAAAGCGAATGGTTAGCTATTTTAAGCACCAATTGTACATTTTATGATCAAGAAGTATTTCGAATTTAAGGGATACGATGGGACATGGAGTCTTTTTCAAAATAACAGAATCTTTTTTGAAACTTCATAAATAATTTAAAGGTCGTTCGTATGATGGTTTAATTAGTCATACGACCATCGTATCCTATTTATTTTCTTTCGTGACAAAACAGTAACACAGACTTGATTAAACAGTTTTCCTGTAAAACAGGTCAAGGAATCTTTCTTGTAAATGATAGCGGACTGTAAAGAACAGGTCCTGAGCAGAGAAGAAAAAAGACTATTGAAATCGGTTCTTTGATAAGAGCGAAAGAATATTTACGTATCTGATGAACGATAAATGAGAAGGGAGTTCTTTTTTCAATGAAGAAAGTTATGTCCAACAAATGGGTTATCGCCTTATATATCCTGCCTTCCCTTCTGTTGCTAGCGGGATTAGTTTACATTCCGATCTTTTTAACGGGATACTATGGTTTAATGAGGTGGGATGGTATAGGTGATATGACCTTTATCGGTTTAGACAACTATATCAGTTTATTACAAGATTCAACATTTCGTTTTAGTGCTCGTAATTCATTTTTTCTTGCTATATTTTCAGCTTTTAGTTTAGTCCTTTATTTAGCGATATCCCTTGTTTTATCAGGGAGAATAAAAGGTTCTGAATTATTAAGAAAGATTTATTTAGTTCCAATGTTACTGTCCTCAGTTGCGATCGCTCAGCTATGGATTAGAATTTATGACCCAAATAATGGTGTTTTGAACAGTCTTTTAACAACACTAGGTGTAGAAAGTCCACCTGCTTGGTTAGCTGATCGAAGTACAGTACTTATAGCTATTTTCATCGCCGTCATATGGCAATATGCAGGTTTCTATATTATTATTTATAGTGCTGCATTAAAAGGTATTCCATACTCATTAATTGAAGCTGCGCAAATTGATGGCGCAACTCCAATACAAATTGCCTACAAAATAAAAGTACCACTTATTTCAGGTGTAATTAAAACTACTATTTTATTATCGTTTGTCGGTTCATTAAAGTATTTTGATTTAATTTACGTTATGACAGGTGGCGGACCAAACGGTGCTAGTGAGGTTATCGCATCATATATGTATAAAGAAGCATTTGGTCGTAACAATTTTGGTTACGGTAGTGCGATTGGTTTTGCTTTATTAGTCTTGGCATTACTAACAACTTTGATCATCAATAGAATTACGACTTCTAAGGAAGAAGTTCAATATTAAGAAAGGGGGATCTTAATGACAGCTATAGTAGAAAACAAAAAAAATATACGCATACGTAGCTTAGGCTATTTTTTACTGTATTTGGTTCTGGGATTAATAGCAGTTTTTCAAATTTATCCACTTGTTTGGTTGTTTTTCTTTTCATTAAAAGGTAACTCAGAAATTTTTGGTAGATCTCCCTTTGCTCTTCCTGAGGAGTGGCTTTGGGGAAATTATGAAAGGGTTTGGACGACAGGAAATATAGGTTCCTATTTTTTCAATAGTATTTTTGTTACTGTTACGGCAGTAATACTTACAATTCTCTTAGCAAGTTTTGTTACGTTTGCTATTACTCGTATGAATTGGAAATATAGTAATGCAATATTATTACTATTTATGATTGGTTATATGATTCCAATTCATTCAACACTGGTACCATTATTTCAAATATTTAGAAACCTTAGTTTGCTTGATAACCCTTTTTCGCTAATTCTCGCTTACACGGCTTACAATATGCCATTAACGATTATGATCATGGTCGGCTTTTACCGTACATTGCCTATAGAGATAGAAGAAGCGGCGATTATCGATGGATGTTCTATTCACCGTTTATTCTTTCGAATCACATTGCCTATGACGATGCCTGTAATGTCAACAGCTGCAATCATAAACATGATCTATAATTGGAATGAATTTATTTTTGTCAATACATTTATTAGCTCAGAAAGATACAGAACCTTGACGGTAGGTATTCAGAGCTTTATTGGTCAATATTTAACCGATTGGGGAGCTATTGGAGCAACATTAATGATTAGTATAATTCCGATATTAATAGCTTTTGTTTTCTTAAGTAATCGTATAGTTGAGGGGATTGCTGCAGGATCAGTTAAGGGCTAATATAAATATAATAAATTTATGCAGAAGCGGCTGTAACTTCCTTTGAATATGGAGGTTGCAGTCTTTTGTTTGCAATGAATGATTGAATTTTCTCGGAATGAATAATTCGATCACAGGTTTAAAAACGCGTTTTTCTAATCCAAAGCCTTATAAAAAAATAAGTGCCCCAAAGTATACGAACTACCATGGGGCATGGGGAATAAAATATTTCTATCCTCTGTTATGTCTATAAATTTTTTAATGACTTATCTTTGTTCTTATATGAAGAAAAGTGTCTAATCACTGAACTGTACTTTGAAAATTATAAACGATTTTTATTCAGTAATGGTACTTTTTTTCTTCTCGATATCTAAAAATACTTGATATGCTGTTCCCATTACTAAAAGGGCGATAAATGAACCACCAAAGAAAAACATCGTCCCAGGAATATATTGCATTACAACTACAGTTACAACAATCCCTATAATCATAAATAGAGTTTGTAAAGGGTGAATGATCATAATGGAAAAAGCTTGCTTAATAACAGCGAAGAAACCAATTTTATAATGAACATAAACGGGAAATAAGTAAAGTATTGTAAGAAAAGTGAATAAAAGAAACAGATAAAATGGAATGTGGAGAAAAAGCATAGGTGCTTCACTATTGTTGGCCATGAAAATTAAATGGGCATAGGCTACTAATCCTAAAAAACTAATGACAATACCATAACCGTGTGCTTTTAAGAAATCTTTCTTAAAGTATGACCAATATGTTTTAGCAATCGGTTTATCTGTTTCGCCACGAAGCCACTGTCTAATTGTTGAAAACATCGCAACAGTAGCTGGGAAAAAAGTGAAAACAATAAATCCTGATAGACTAAATGCTAGCCATAAGATATTTAATTGTACGAGCCGTGTTATCCACTCCGTTGCTCGAAAAAAAATCGAATTCAAGTTGCTACCTCCTTTTAAGGTCGTACAACTATTATACCGCTTTCATAGCATTAACAAAGTAATAATATTTAGTATTTATTCACCTATTTTTAGATTATAGTGAAAGTGCCTGTCACCACCCGAATTATGTCGAAAAATATTTAAACGGATGGAATCACCGGTAAGCCAGCCAGCCGTCCATCCGCTTAAAGAAATAACAAAAGTATCAAGGTGATTAAGTGGTACTAACGGTGCTACGCTAGCTCCTGAATGGTCTAAAGGAGTTTAGATATCCATTATGTTAACAATCCAATCAGTGGGGAAAAGCTAAAACCCACACTGATTGAAGCTTCACTTAATTTAGTTACCGACTTGCTGTTTTCTAAACAAATCGTACGTAACAAAAATCAATAGACTTGTTATCACCGCAAATAGAATGAAGATTAGAGTTGGGTACAATACAGGATAACCAAATACGTTAAAGGCTCGAAACTGTGTAAACATGCTAGATACTTTTATTAATTCTGTATAGCTGAAATGAATGAGATAGCTAAATATTCCTCGTGTGATCCCTAACTGCTGAAGCAAGACAGGAATGGCCATAATGATCCCACTAATAAAAAAGGTAATCATCGTATTTTTTGTCAGGAAAGATAAAAATAACACAAGCATCCCTACTGCTATACACGCCAGCAACTGAAGAACTAATGATAGCAAGTAGAATTGCCAGACGTCCATACTATATGGTGAGCTGTCGTAGCTTATGAGCGAATGAGTATCAAATCCCTCAGATATCCCTTGTATTGGTGCGTTCCAACCTGCTGCTCCTCCAAATTTTACTAGGTTAAGTATCGTGTTGATCAAGTGAAGTGATAGAAAAACAATAGCGATATAAGTGATACTAGCCAGTATTTTCGCAGTAACAAGTTTTGCTTTTCCGTGTTTCGTTGCTAAGATTAAATCTAAGCTCTGACTAGAGTATTCTTCGGAGAACACTGGCGTTAAACCAATTAACAATATGATTGATAGTATCAATACATGAGTGACGGGCTCAATAAATTCAAACATCTCAAGCCAGGATTGGATTAAATAAAAACCATGTACATCTCCTACTTCTTCTAACATCTCAAGTTCTTTCGAAGCTTCCTTGTATTCGTAAGTTCCCTCATTATATAGGGCTATTTGCTCCTCAAGTATGTTCATACGATCGTGTTGTTCTGCCTTTTGCATTGCAGATCCGACTACCAGAAATTGAACATAATCTGTTGCTCTTGCTTCAAAGGTATTAGTATAGACTTCACCTGAATCAGAGGCATACATCGCTTCTCGTGCAAGTTCAACCTTTTCCTCCGTTACAGGGCCGCCCCACGTTTCTTCTAGCTCTTCAAAAATATCTTCCCTCATCGTCATCGAAATGGGAAGTTGATTCACATAGACTAGTAACAGAACAATCACGGCAAAGACGAGGTAAATACTCTTTTTCGTAAAAATTTTAAAACATTCTTGTTTGTACATAGACCTATCACTACTTTCCTAAATCTAGTTCATAATTTGTTGATTTTTATATTGATGATAAATAAGATACATTGTTAAAATAGCTACTAGTAAAAAAGTGGAAATAAGTAAAACCGGATACAGTACTGGTTGATCAAATAAGGGAAAGGCAACAAACTGATCGAACAAACCTTTTACCCTCATGAGTTCCGCATAACTAAATTGAGTGACATACTGAATAAACGGTTGATCAATTCCTAGTTGGCGGAACAAAAATGGTGTCCCAATAACTGCTCCACTGATAAAAAATGTCAACATTCCATTTCTAGTCACAATGGATAAAAATAGTACTAGTAACCCAATCACTAACGACGCAAAAAATTGAATGCCAAGTGCAATAGCATAATATTGCCAGATCGTTAGAGAGAATGGTGATTGAATAAATAAAAATAAATTTTGTAGTGGCACGGTTCCGTCCATTAGTGCTCCAAACTTCCTTACTTCTAGTGCGACATTAATGATGTGCAATGTGACAAACAACGAGACGATGTAGGTACATGATGCTAGAATTTTAGTAGTTACTATTTTTCTTTTTCCATGCTTTGTGCTTCTGATTAATGAAATACTCTTTTGGCTATGTTCGTCAGCGAAAACTGGAGATAACCCTAAAACAATAAGAATCGTTAAGATTATAAAGGCAAACACATTGATAAAGTCTACCGTGTTGCCCCATGCTGTCGTATTGTAAAAACCAAAAGGCTGACCTAATTCATTCAACATGTTAAGTTCGAGCCTAGCTTCTTCTGACTCATATGCTGTAGTTGTGGAACCTCTTGTCGCTTCCTGTAAGTCTTCTTTTCGTTGTTGAAAAGAATCGATGTATCTACCTATACTAGCGACCGAAGAGTAAACGCGAAAAGCTGCTTGCTCTTCGATACTTTGAGGAGGAAAGACAACTTCAAGATCCTCAGTTTGCTCCATTTCTTGATCGATTCGATTTTGTAGTTCTTCAAGCTTTTGGTTAGCTAAATCAATTTCCGTTCTGCTAAGTGGCCCACGCCATTCCTCATATAATGTCTGATACTCATCAGTTTGAATGATAGGGGTAGATCCACCAGGCAAGATTACCATGAATAAAACGAATAGAAGGAATGCGAAATATAGACTTTTTCTTGTGAAAATTTTATAACATTCCTGCTTATACATTTTCTTCAGCCTCCTTTTCGAAGAAATATAAATACACATCTTCTAAGGTGGGAGAAACAGACAGAGCATTTGGCATTGGCTTCACATCACTTACAATCCGTATTTCAATGCCAGATTCAGCGCGTTGAATATTGCCCACTTTGTAACTTTTTTGTAGCTGTGATAATGCTCCTTGTTCAACACTACATTTCCATACTTTTTCTTCGACACTTTCTAATAGTTTTTCAATCGTGCTACGCTGAATCAACTCTCCTTGACGCATGAGAAGCACTTCTTTGGCAATGTACTCGATATCTGTAACAATATGAGTGGATAAAAGAACAATTCGATCTCCAGCAATTTCTGAAAGTAAATTTCGGAATCGTACTCGTTCCTGTGGATCTAGCCCTGCTGTGGGCTCATCCACAATAAGAATTTTCGGATCATTTAAAAGTGCTTGAGCGATACCTAATCTTCGTTTCATTCCACCTGAATAGGTTCTAAGTTTTCGTTTACGATCTTTTTGTAAATTTACCAATTTCAATACTTCTTCGACCCGTGTTTTCGCTTTTTCTTTATCTAACCCTTTCAAGCTAGCAAAATAAGAAAGAAATCGAATGGCATTGAAATTTTTATAAAGCCCAAATTCTTGAGGTAGATAACCTAAAATATCTCGGTAATGATCGCCCATCAGGGAGATGTCTTTATCGTCTAACAAAATTCTTCCAGATGAAGGTTTCATAATATCTGCCAACATTCGCATCAGTGTAGTTTTTCCAGCTCCATTTGGACCAAGGAGGGCATAGACCCCTTCTGTCAGTTCTGCAGAAAATGTGGTCACTGCTTGTTTATCTTTAAATGTTTTTGAAATTTTTTCAATAGTTAATCTCAACGCGAGTTCCCCCTTCGAATGTTTGATATTTTTTCGTGAACTGTATAAGTTGTAACCCAACCAGTAGGAATCCTGCGGTTAAAAATACGAGATGTAAAATATAATGGATATTAAGAAATGCTACCATCCAATGATTGTTGATCACAAAGATAACGATGAATACAAGCCATAATGAAAGCAAGGTAGTCACAAAAATTTGACCTTTAAATTTCATACTTAGCCATAGTCCGATTGCTACGAAAAAGGTAAATGGTGTGAACCATGTAAGGATCATTTCTATTAATGGTTTCCCTGTAACGGGCGAAAGGACTAACGTTAGTACCGTGTTTAAAGTGAGATTATAGATCCCGATCAAGAATAGACGAGAGAGAATGATTTCATGAGCAGAGAACTTACACGCAAGTTCCATTTCGAATAGCCCGTGTTCTCTTCCTTTAAACACTTCTGATAACCCAAAGATAAATGGCAATGGCGCTAGAAAAATGAGTGTTAAAATTGGATCAGTATTTGTCTGATTGGCAATCAGATAACCGATGAAAAATAAAAAAGTGCTAGCAATCCAGTACGTTTTGCTTACGATTGTCACTTCGGTTTTCGCACGTTTGATTAATGCAAAGGATCGTTCTCGAATACTTACTGATTTTGTTGTGCGATCTGGAACATATTGACGCAAGGTATCTACGGTTGCATCTATTTTGTTTTCATCCGGGAATTTTACTAGGTAATGGGTTAGTTCTTGTTCAAGTGCTTCATATTCTTTTTCATCAAAACTATCATCAAGCTCATCGATATCGGTTTCGTCGGTTTGGTTGAATCTGTTCATCTTTATCTTCATTCCCTTCCATTAGAATGATTTTTAATTTCGCCATTCCTTGTTTGAGTCTTGATTTTACGGTAGACTCCTTGGCTTCTGTTAGTTCGGCAATCTTTTTGATTTTTAAATCTTGATAATACTTTAATATTATGGCTTCACGTTGATATACCGGTAGCTGGTCAATCGCTTCTTTCACTTTGACACTTGTGTGCTTTTTACTGAGCAAATCTTCTATGTTCTCTCGTTCATCTTTCAAGTGATCATTGATTTCGTTTATTTGATTTTTATTTCGATAAGCACTACTTCGGTAATAGTCGCGACAGTGATTCACGGCAATTTTCAAAAGCCAGTGCTGGAATTTCCCTTGACCACTGTAGCTCGAAATATACTTTAACATTTTGATAAAAATTTCTTGGGTCATATCGTAAGCTAAGTGATAGTCCCCAACTTTTCGATAGGTATAAGCAAAGATCGTCCGATAGTGTTTTTTTACGAGCACTTCCATAGCTGCTTGACTACCGTTTCTTATTTCTTCTAATAATGATTCATCTGATTGCTGCATGTTTTCACCACCTCTACTTATAGTAACGAATTTATTTAAAAAAAGATTTAAATAATGAAAAAAAGTGCCTGTCACCACCCGAAATTTGTCGAATACTTGCTTGAGTGGAATTTTTTATTTTCGTTTAGGTTAAGGATAAGTGAGAATAAGTGAGACTTCTATCCATTGAAACTAAAGATGCTAATGCTGAGTGTGTTGAGGTTCTTTTATTATTAGTATTTCAAAAAACAGAAAAGAATTTTCAACGAAAAAAGCACAATGACTTCAACAGAAGCATTGTGCTCTTTGGTTGGTTCTTATGATTTTCATTACTGTGCTACAGCGCGTGGGAACAAGATGTTATTCTCTAGGTGAATATGCTGAAACATGTTCGACTCAAGGTCTTCTAGACGTTGGTAGACTAGACGATACGTGCCACAAGCATTTGCAGGTGGTGTAAAATTGTTTGTTACCTCACGAAGTTCTTTCAAAAGAGCGCCAGCATGGCTATGATCACTTTCCAAGTTTCCCACAACTTTTTGCAGTTTCGCAACATTTTCTTTGCTACGGTTTTCTTCGATCTCTAAAATAAGCGGAAAATCTTCCGTTTCTTCCTGAATTAAATGTTGCTCAAGTTCTACTTTTAACTCATGAAATAATTGGTGGATCTGAACTAAATGAGGTTGATCTGCACCATGAACACGTAATAATCGGGTTACATAAGGGCTCAAATTTGGTAATTCCTCATTTAAATAGCTGTGATGTTTTTGGATAATGTGGTCAATCAAATCACGATAGGAAGCATTCTCCCAATCGATGGTTGTTTCGTTTAAAGCAATGGTTTCATCATACAGTGTGTTTAGCTTGTTTAAAACCTCATCTGCTGATAAGTTTCTTTCGTTAATTGCATCTATAAGTGGGCGATTTCCCCCACAACAAAAGTCAATACGATAGGATTTGAAAACATCGCTTGCTTTTGGGAATTTTGTTACAATATCTCTTACAATAGCTTCTTCTGTAAATGTGTTTGTCACAAGAATACCTCCAGTAATGTTAATTTCATGTTCAGTGATAGGATATCATCTCTATAGCAGTAAGATGGTGATTTGAATCACATAGAGCTCTTATGTATGTGTGTAACAATGGAACAAGATTTGTCTTTGTGCTTTTTTTTGTAACTCATCGATGTTATTGATATAGTTTTAGTGTAGGGTAGGAGTAATCATAGTGAATGATAGGTAATAGATTAGAATAATCCCTTAAGTGAATTCGCACTAATTTGATGTTTTGCTAACATCTCTAGACATAATAGGGGTTGAAAAGTAGTTTTAAAAGAATATAACGGTCACAAGATTTTCATAGTAAGGAGTTTAGCGATGAATGATTCGATAATAAAAAAGCATTTACAAGCAGTTTCTCTTTTTAAGGGGCTTTCTGGAGAAGAAATCGATCCGATTGTTGGTATTTCGAATGTAAAAGCTTATCAACCGGGCACTTTTGTCTTTATGCAAGATGAACCACTTGATCGGGTTTTCTTTATTTATTCAGGCAAAGTAAAAATTCATAAATCGGATATGTCGGGAAAAGAACAAATCGTATCTGTGCTCGAAGCGGGAGATATGTTCCCACATGCTGGTTTCTTTCGAGAGGGGAATTTTCCAGCACACGCAGAGGTGCTAGAGACCTCGGAACTGATTGTTATTCCTGTTCAGAAGTTTGAAGATATTTTGTTGGAGTATCCAGAACTATGTGTGAAGATGTTTCGAGTATTAGGAGAGAAAATATTGGACCTTCAGAGCAGATTAGAGGAAAAAATACTTCGAAATACATACGAACAAATTGTCATGCTTCTGCTTCGTTTAGCTCAATCAAATGGTGTGAAGAGCAAGGAACAATATTATCGACTTACTTCTCCATTTACTAATCAAGAATTAGCCAATATGATTGGAACGTCAAGAGAAACGGTGAATCGAACGCTGAACCAATTGAGAAAGAGGGGTATGATTGAACGAGATGGGGAAGGATACTTTCTTCTTGATACAGAGAAATTAGAGGAAGAAATACTTTAGGGACGGGATTCAACAAGCCTCAAATGAGCAGTAGTTGATCTTTGCATGGTCACTTTCTTAAGATTGGTATATCGTTTTTAAAAAGGTATCAGGGATGAGCTATAGATGGCAGTCTACAGCTCATCCCTCTATACATATTTAACTATTATTCGACAAATTACGGGTGGTGACAGGCACCCGTAAAACTGGTTTGCGTGATGCTTTGGTTTCGTCTAGTCGACCGATAATCGTTGTGTGTGGAGCGTCTAAGACGATGTTTGGGTCTTGTTCGATTTCTTTTGCAATTTGAATCATCGTATCTGCAAAACCATCTAATGTTTCTTTCGTTTCTGTTTCGGTTGGTTCGATCATCAATCCTTCTTCCACGTTCAATGGGAAGTAGATGGTTGGTGGGTGGTAACCAAAATCAAGCAGGCGCTTGGCGATATCAAGTGTACGAACACCGAGTTTTTTCTGCTTTGATCCAGACAATACGAATTCATGCTTGCAGGTTTGTGGAAATGGTGACTCGTAATGTGTTTCCAACCGTTTCTTTAAGTAATTGGCATGGAGAACAGCAGACTCTGATACTTGTTGAAGCCCTTCGGCTCCCATTGTACGAACATACGTATAGGCACGAACAAGTATCCCAAAGTTTCCGTAGTAACCTTTGACTCGTCCGATCGATAACGGTTCTTTGTCATCAAGTACATAGTGATTCTGAACTTTTTTGATCCGTGGTACCGGCAAATAGGGGATAAGTTTCTCGGTAACACCGACAGGACCAGCTCCAGGACCACCACCTCCATGTGGTGTGGTGAAAGTTTTATGCAAATTCAAATGTACGATATCAAAGCCCATTTTTCCGGGAGTTGTTTTTCCTAAAATCGCGTTTGCATTAGCACCATCATAGTAAAGCAAACCTCCAGCTTCATGGACAATTTCAGCAATTTCAACAATGTCCTTTTCAAACAAACCTAATGTATTTGGATTGGTTAACATTAATGCAGCAGTATCATCGTCTACAAGTTTTTTTAATTCAGCTACGTCAACTAATCCGTCTTTAGTTGATGGGATAGTTACCGTATCAAATCCAGCTACAGTAGCACTTGCTGGATTGGTTCCATGTGCGGAATCAGGGATAAGTACTTTCGATCTATTTTCTCCGTTATGTTTGTGATAGTTTTTGGCGATCATTAAACCAGTCCATTCACCTTGCGCGCCTGCAGAAGGTTGTAACGTGACTTCTGCCATTCCAGATATAACTGCTAGATCTTCTTGTAATTCATGCAATAATTGTAATGCACCTTGCACCGTATTTTCTGGTTGATAGGGATGTATACGACTAAAGCCTTCTAATCGTGCAACATCTTCATTTAATTTTGGGTTATATTTCATCGTACACGATCCAAGTGGATAGAATCCGTTATCTACCCCATAGTTTTTATTTGATAGAGCGGTATAATGTCGTACGAGCTGTAGCTCTGATATTTCTGGCAGTTCGGCTTCGGTTTCTCTTATTAAGTGTTCTGGAAATTTATCAGATAAATCAACAGATTCCACATCGCTCTCTGGAAGGTCTACACCAGAACGGTCAGGCTGACTGAGTTCAAAAATTAAAGAATCATAAGTTGTTGTCATTGTAATCCCCCCAAGATGTGAACGAATTGATCGATTTCTTCTTTCGTACGTTGTTCGGTTACTGCAATCAGCATCTGATTGGTTCGATCATCCTCTTTCCTCAAATCAAACCCACCGATAAATCCAGCTTCCAGCAATTTCTGATTGACTTCCTGTGCGGATATAGGTAATTCAACGGCAAACTCATTAAAAAATGGAGCTTGGTTGATTACTTTTATGCCATTTTCTACAAGTTGTTTCGCCATATAATCTGCTTTTTCTATATTTAATTGGGCCATTTTACGAATGCCGTGTTTTCCAAGTGCAGCCATGCAAACTGCTGAAGCAAGTGCATTTAATGCTTGGTTCGAACAAATATTAGAAGAGGCTTTTTCTCTCCGAATGTGCTGTTCACGTGCTTGTAACACGAGAGTGAAACCTCGTTTTCCCTTTGTATCTTCCGTTTGGCCGACGACACGACCGGGAATCTTGCGCATGAATTTTTTCTTCACAGCAAAATAACCACAATGTGGGCCGCCAAAGGACATCGGAATGCCTAATGGTTGCATATCACCAACGACAATGTCAGCTCCGAGTTTACCTGGGGATTGTAAGAGTGCTAACGCTAAAGGGTTCGCGCTAACAATTAGTAATGCACCGTGTTCTTTCGCTATTTTATTAATTTCTTGTAAATCTTCTACCGAACCAAAAAAGTTCGGGTATTGAACAATAATCGCTGCAGTATTAGGATCTATTTTTTCTTCCAGTTCTTTAAGATCGGTTATGTCCTGATCGAGCGCAATTTCCTCTACCTTATAACCAGGCCCTGCAGCACTCGTTTGTAGTATGGATCGCGATTCTGGGTGAACAGCTTTAGAGATGAGTACTTTAGACCGCTTCGTTGAGGAAACGGCAAGAGCTGCTGCTTCTGCTACGGAAGTAAATCCATCATACATGGAGGAATTGGCAACATCCATGCCTGTCAGTTCACAAACCATCGTTTGAAATTCAAAGATCGCTTGCAACTCTCCTTGGCTGATTTCTGGTTGATACGGTGTATAGGCAGTATAAAATTCTGAGCGTGAAATGATATGATTTACGACACTTGGGATGAAGTGATCGTATGTTCCAGCTCCTAAGAAAAATGGATAGTTATTTGCATTGGTGTTTTGCCCAGAAAGGCGCTGCATTTTTTTCATAAGGATAGGTTCAGAGATAGCTTCTGGAATAGCTAGGGCTTCGTTTAATCGAATCTCGTCAGGAAGATCGTCAAATAACTCTTCGATCGAATCTTTCTTTAAGTAACGAAGCATATCCTGTTGATCTTGTTTGGTATCGGTAAGGTATCGAAAAGTAGAATTCATTCTATTCCTCTCCTTCGTTAATAAAAGATTGATAGTCTGCTTCACTTAATAGATTTTCTAATTCTTCTGGATGACTATATTCTATTTCTAGTAACCAACCTGATTCAAGAGGATCATTGTTAATCAATTCTGGTTCGTCTTCTAAGTTCTCATTAACTTTTACTATTTTTCCTGTGAGAGGTGAATAGACTTCAGAAGCGGCCTTTACCGATTCGATAACTCCAATCGAATCTTCTGCTGCAAGTTGGTCTCCAATTTCTCCGTTTTCAAAGAAAACAATATCTCCAAGTTCTTGTTGGGCATGGTCAGTAATGCCAATACGTGCTCGGTTTTCATTTAATGGCAAAACCCACTCGTGTTTTTTGGTGAAGCGAAAATTTTGATTTGTCATGTTTCTCTCCCTTTCGTTCCTAAACTAAATTATTGAAAATTTATCCTGGAGCAACTGTCCGTAAGATTCCCACTTCAAAACAAGGAGAATATCAAGTTGTTTAAGTGAGAGTAAGAGACACTAGCACCCCGAATGGTTCAGGGGCCTTTAGGTCATCCTTTAGGGCTAACAATCAGTGTAAACACCCACTGATTGAAGTTTCACTTTATTAACGTTTCAAAAAGGGTGTTTTTATTACAACTGCATCAATCATTTTGTTACGAATTTTTACTTTTAGTTGAGTACCTTCATTTGCGTATTGGCAATCAATCAAGGCAAGGCCTAGTAATTTTTTTAACGTTGGTGAATGGGAACCAGATGTAATGAAGCCGATCTCTTCTTCTGTTGAAGAAAAAACTTGATGCTCGTGTCGTGGTATCCCTTTACCAAGTATTTCTAAACCAACGAGCTTTCTTTTGGGCCCGTTTTCTTTTTGCTTGGCTAGTACTGTTTCTCCAATAAAATGCTGTGCTTTTTCTGGTTTAACCGTAAAACCAATTCCGGCTTCGATCGGTGTGATGTTAGCAGTTAGTTCTTGGCCATATAAAGCTAATCTTGCTTCAAAGCGAAGGGTGTCACGTGCACCAAGTCCACAAGGCTGTATCTCTTTCTCTGCAGCTAAGATTTTTTGCCAAAGTTCTTTCACTCGGGTATTGGCAAGGTATAATTCAAAACCATCTTCACCGGTATAACCAGTACGTGAAACAAGGACGTCTGGGACGTTAGCAACTTCCGCACCTTGGACAAAGTGGAAAGAAGGTATTTTGGCTAAATCGGTATCGGTAAGTTTTTGTAAAATCTGCAGTGATCTTGGACCTTGGATTGCTAGTTGTGCTGTTTTTTGAGAGATATCAGTAACGGTTACCGCACCTTTTGTGTGTTTCGTGATCCAATCCAAATCTTTTTCTGTGTTCGCTGCATTCACCACAAGCATGAATTTCTGATCCTCTAACTTATAAACGAGCAGATCGTCGACTGTTCCACCATCTTCAAAGCACATAGCTGTATATTGTGCTTGGTTCACTTCAATTTTTGATACGTCATTGGTTAGAATGTAATTGAGAAAAAATTCAGCATCCTTACCTTCAATAAGGATTTCTCCCATATGTGATACGTCAAACAAGCCTGCTACATTCCTCACTGCATGGTGTTCACTAAGGATACTGGTAAAGTGAACTGGTAATGCCCATCCGCCAAAATCGATGACTTTTGCCTCGTATTCATGATAGAGCGGGAAAACGGCTGTTTCTTTTAATGGGGTTTTGTCCTGCATGTGTGATTCCACCTCCAAATTGATTTTTTGTTTCATGCCGGAGCAACCGTCCGTAAGACTCCCACTTCAAAACAACGAGAATATCAAGTTGTTTAAGTGGCAGTAATGGACGCTAGCACCCCGAATGGTTCAACTAACAATCAGTGGGGGACTAACTAAAAAAACCCCCACTGATTGAAGTTTCACTTTATGCCGATCACTGTATTTTGCATGTCTATTGAAAATTTGGACACAAAAAAGGACAGAAAAGGGCATGGACTTGCTACCCTTCTCTGTCCTTTTTACCTGAGAGTTTCGCTTTTTTAGAAAAAAGCATCCCCTTTGGTGGCATTTTCATGCACTCTCCAGAGTTTCGTCCTATTATGGTTCGGTTACCTGAGAGATTGGTTCATATGGTTTTTTATGAACTTGCTCCTTCGGTGGTATAGAAATACACTCTCCCATAATATTCATCCGCACTTTATATACTTATTAAACATTTTACTACACTTTCTTTATGAAGGCGATAGAATCGGTAAAATTTCTAACAAAACATTTGAAGAATTTATCCTGGAACAACTGTCCGTAAGACTCCCACTTCAACGAAGATATTAAGCTGTTTACGTCAGGGTAACGGACGCTAGCTCCTCGAATGGTTCAAGGGCCTTTAGGTTATATTTAGGGCTAACAATCAGTGGAGGGATGCCTAAAAACCCGCACTGATTGAAGTTTCACTTTATCTTAATGTATTCGAATATATTTGGGATCATGTTGATTTTGTTCTATAACAAGAAATCCATTCGACAAAACTCGGGAGGTGACAGGCACCTCCAACTTGTGCTATTATAGGTAGCAAATATATATGGACTTATGGATTGTTACTGATTTGCAGGCAAAACCTAAGTTGCTTTAAGGGATTGGGAGTCGTTTCTTCTGATTTCTTGAGCAATTTAGGTTTTTTTATTCCGATAAGTTTATATATTATGTGCAACACTATCGTTAGTTAAAATAATTTAATGAGGTGATGATTATGTCAAAAAGTTTTCCAGATGGATTTTTATGGGGTGGAGCTACAGCAGCTAACCAATTAGAAGGTGGTTACAATGAAGGGGGAAAAGGCCCTAACTTAGCAGACGTGCTTCCAGGTGGAAAAAAGGACAGACTTAAACTTTTGTCTGATACGGGCTTTGATTTTGAAATTGATCAATCAAAATATACGTATCCAAACCACGAAGCAATTGATTTTTATCATCGATATGCAGAAGACATTGCGCTATTTGCAGAAATGGGTTTTAAAACATTTCGCTTAAGTATTGCTTGGTCTCGGATTTTTCCTAACGGTGATGAACTAGAACCGAATGAGGAAGGATTAGCATTTTATGATCGCGTTTTTGATGAACTTGCTAAATATGATATTGAACCTTTAGTAACCATTGCACACTATGAAACACCATTACATTTAATTAAAGAGTACGGCGGCTGGAGAAATAGAAAATTGGTCGAATTTTTTGAGCGTTATGTAACCGTTCTATTCAATCGCTATAAAGATAAAGTGAAATATTGGTTAACCTTTAATGAAATTAATGGCGCAACCCATATGCCGTTATTGGGACTTGGTTTTTCACCTGAAAACGAAGAAACGCGTCTTCAAGACAGTTTCCAAGGACTTCATCACCAGTTTGTTGCAAGTGCCAAAGCTGTACAATTAGCTCATGAGATTATTCCAGGTTCACAAATTGGTTGTATGCTAATCTATGCACCGGTTTATTCCTTTGATTGTAATCCTGAGAATGTTCAGTACGCACAGGAGCAGGCGCGTATCTTTAATAATTTCTGTGGAGATATACATGTGCGTGGGGAATATCCAACTTTCATAAATCGTTACTTTAAGGAAAACGACATCAACATAGAGATGCATGATGGGGATTTAGAATTGATAGAAAAAGGTACAGTGGACTTTATTTCTTTCAGTTATTATATGTCTCGTACTGACAAGAAAAACAAAACACCTGAAGAAATTGGTCAGGGGAACTTAATTGGTGGGGTAATGAATCCATTTTTAGAAGCAAGTGATTGGGGATGGGAAATTGATCCAGTAGGTCTCCGAATTGCTTTAAATGAGTTATATGGTCGTTACCAACTGCCGTTATTCATCGTGGAAAATGGGTTGGGTGCTTATGATGTAGTAGAGGAAGATGGATCCATTAACGATGACTACCGGATCAAGTATTTACGTGAACACATTCAAGCGATCGCTGATGCGATTGAAGATGGTGTAGAAGTAATGGGTTATACTTCGTGGGGATGTATTGACCTAGTAAGTGCTTCCTCTGGTGAAATGTCAAAACGTTATGGTTTCATTTATGTAGATAAACATGATGATGGTAGCGGTACATTAGCGCGGAGTAGAAAGAAATCATTCTTCTGGTATAAAAAAGTTATTGATACAAATGGAGAAGAACTGTAAGTAAATATTCACAAAAAACACCTGGTAGATTAAAGAATTAATTTCTTCTTTGAATACCAGGTATTTTTTGATTACTTAGGAAACAGCAAAAGGTTGAATGGTGGAGTATTTTACGGAACAGTCTTGGTGCTCTGGATTATTGCTTTTAACAGCGAATTTTTGTTCTTATTTACGGTTCCTTTGTCATATAAAAAGGGGGGAACTGTTCTTTTAAAGAGAATGACTGCTTTTTTGGATTAAGGATTGTGACTATAAGAGATATCGCTAGCTAAAAAAATCGGTCTTGTTAGTTAGGCATATTTCTTTCCAATTGTATGTGCTTATATTAAAGTTAGCTTGAGAAGTTTACTTTGTCTCTCTTCAATTGGTATGCATCTAAATTAGTTAGACAAGCTAATACTACATAAAATGCTTATCATTTGAAAGACATATTTCGACAAAAAACGGGTGGTGCCAGGCACCCCGGAGGAGGTACGTGCAATGATACTTAGGTTTGGATATGTTTCGACTGCGCTTTCTTTATGGGAAGCTTCTCCTTCGCGTACACTAACTTTCGCTAGTTGGAAGAAACTAGACAAGCGCGGCAGGGAAGAAAAACTCTACGAAAAAACAGAGCAAAATCTAAAAAATACGCTTCGAATGCTTCATTATAATATTGCTCATGGAATCGACATGTATCGGATGTCCTCATCCCTCGTGCCACTTGCTACACATCCGGAGGTGGAATGGGATTACTTAACACCTTTCGCTGATCTTTATCATGAGATTGGAGCATTGGTACAGAAAAATAACTTGCGAGTAAGTTTTCATCCCAACCAATTTACCTTGTTTACAAGCCCGCAAGACCATGTAACGACCAATGCAATAATAGACATGACCTATCACTATGAAATGTTAGAAGCAATGGGCTTACATAAGAACACAAATATTAATATCCATGTTGGTGGCGCGTATGGAAACAAAGCGGAGACTATTGGACGGTTTCATAAAAATTTTGAGAAGTTACCAACAGATATTCGGATGCAAACCACTCTTGAGAATGATGATAAAACGTATACGGCCGAAGAAACATTACAGGTTTGTGAGAAACAAGGCGTTCCATTTGTTTTCGATTATCATCACCATTGGGCAAATCCAGGGGATGGTTCCTTTGAAACGCTAATTCCTCGTATTTTTTCGACGTGGGAAAGGACAGGAAAAGCCCCCAAATTTCATTTATCTTCACCCAAATCTGATCAATTAATCCGAGCACATGCGGATTATGTTGATTTGGAGTTTGCCATCCCTTTTATCAAGGCATTAAAAAATTATGGAGCATCAGCAGATATTATGATTGAGGCAAAAGCAAAAGACAAAGCGGCACTAAAACTTGTGGAGGATGTAAGTAAGTTAAGAGGCTTTACGCGAATCACTGGTGGTGCGATTGAAGTGAAGAGCTAAATTTTTATATTTGAATAGGGTGCCAAAAATAAATCATCTTCCAAACAGGGTACTGAAAAAGTTGTTATAATTAAATAAATATAATATAGAAGGAAGGTGCATAAATGAGAACGGAAAAAGAAAAAATGCTCGCTGGTGAAATGTATGATCCGTCAGACCAGGAATTATCAAAAGAACGTCAAGAAGCAAGAAGAAAAGTTAGAAACTATAATCAAACGATTGAAACAGAACGGGAAAAACGAACGAGCTTATTAAAGGATCTGCTCGCTTCAACCGGAGATAACGTGTTTATGGAACCGAATATTAGATTTGACTACGGATCTAACACTTATGTAGGAGAAAATTTCTATGCAAACTTTGATTGTACGATTTTGGATGTGTGTGAAGTTCGATTTGGGGATAATTGCATGCTTGCACCTGGTGTGCAAATTTATACCGCAACACATCCACTTGATCCAACCGAACGTAACTCAGGTAAAGAATTCGCGAAACCTATCACGGTTGGAGACAATGTGTGGATTGGTGGAAGTTCCATCATTAACCCTGGAGTAACTGTTGGGAATAATGTAGTCATTGCATCTGGTTCAGTCGTTGTTAAAGACGTGCCAGATAATGTGGTGGTCGGAGGTAATCCGGCAAAAGTAATAAAACAGTTAAGCTAGCATAAAGAATTAAGAACGTTATTTTTATGGAGTCGTTTTATTATGAGGGAAAAGCAACAATAAACAAACAATAATGGAGGTTACATAATATGAATAAACAACAAAAAAAACAAGAAATCATCGAGGCATACAAATCTAGACATGCGACAAAAAAATTTGATGCTACAAAGAAAATATCAGAGGAAGATTTTGATTTTATTTTAGAAGTTGGAAGGCTATCTCCGAGCTCTATTGGTTTAGAACCATGGAAGTTTGTTGTTGTACAAAACGAGCAATTAAGAGAAAAATTAAAAACTGTAACATGGGGAGCGCAAGGACAACTTCCAACCGCAAGTCATTTTGTGTTGATTTTGGCGCGAACAATAAAAGATACAAAATACGATTCCGCATATATAAAAGATCATTTAAAACAGGTGAAAAAATTTCCTGATGAAGTGATTGAAAAAGTTGTAAATGATAAATTTAAAAATTTTCAAGAAAACGATCTGCACTTACTTGAGAATGAAAGAACGATGTTTGATTGGGCTAGCAAACAGACGTATATTGCCTTAGGGAACATGATGACAGCTGCTGCGCAAATCGGGATAGATTCTTGCCCTATTGAAGGATTCCATTACGAATCTATAAACAAGATTCTAGAAGAGGAAGGATTACTCGAAGATGGTCATTTAGATATTTCTGTAATGGTGGCATTCGGATACAGAGAAACAGAACCACAGCCAAAAACAAGAAAAGAACATGACCAAGTGATTAAGTGGATTGAATAGTCATCTTTAGGACTTCAATCCACACCGACAAACGCAATAATATCCACTGATGTCACTTGATGAGGAGTTGACTAAATGATCTATCAAGATAATCTTAAAGGAATTTCATCTGATATGCTAAACGGTTTTTTTGTCGGGTGGCCTGATCCACCAAGTACGAAAACTCATTTAGAGTTGTTGAAAAAAAGTAGCAATGTTGTTGTTGCATTAAATGATAATCAAACACAAGTTTTAGGTTTCATTACGGCTATTAGCGATGGTGTGCTGTCAGCTTATATTCCTTTTCTTGAAGTTTTACCGGAATATCAAGGTCAAGGAATAGGTGAGGAATTGGTTAATCAGATCCTAAAACAATTAAATAGACTTTATATGGTAGATTTGTGTTGTGATGATTCTTTAGTACCTTATTATGAGAAGTTAGGATTACTAAAAACAAATGGTATGTGTAAAAGAAATTATAAAATGCAATCCGGAACATTGTCGTAAGGTACAGGATTAACAGTGAAATGTAAAGTAGCCATTTTGTATGTTAGAATGGTTACTTTATTTTTTTAAAAAAGTGTTTCTTCATTTGCATAAAAGAAATAATCTTGCTGATAATAAGGAAAGTAAATGTGAGTCTGATGCGTTGTGATAGACTATGATTTAATCCTATAATTTACCTGTTGTATTCTTGGAGATTCATGATAACATTATATATCCAGTCCCGATCGTTAAAACGATGCGGTGCTTAAGGAAATAAGTAAGACAAATAAAGTCTTGACTGCAATCTCTAAAAATGTTATATTATTTAGCTCGCTAAAAAAAGATAACAATCTTAATTGATTTGTTTATCAAAAAAATTGTTGACATTATATATTTTTTTATATATAATATAAAAGCTGTCGCAAGCGAAGGCAGTAACATTTGATCTTTGAAAACTGAACAAAACAACCAGTATGTTAAGC
>NZ_JAPRAT010000020.1 GCF_026805325.1 Natronobacillus azotifigens | reverse complement strand
GATTTGTTCGCATTCTCTGCGATTTATTCGCATCTTTTCCGTTTTGTTCGCATTCTCCGAGATTTATTCGCATCTTTTCCGTTTTGTTCGCATTCTCTGCGATTTATTCGCATCTTTTCTGATTTGTTCGTATTCTCTCGAAATAACTCGTAAATATCTAGCTCTAGTTCATTTGAGTAGACATAAAAAATTTTATACCATTGCGAATTATATAGTGTCTAAATGATAGGTAGCGCTTTTTTTATTGCCCAAGATCTTAGCCCCTGTTTTTAAAAGCAGCCTCCTCGCAATGTGAACCGAATCTATCCCCAAAAATTCCGCTGCTTGCTTTGCTTTGATTGTATCACCGAACAAAAGTACATACTCCCTTAATGCTTTAATGTGTGCGACTCGGTCTTTATGCTCGCAGGTTGGGCAGTACCAATAGCCGTAATAGCGATTCATGATTGTTTTTTTACAAGAAGGGCACCAGACTCCGTTGCGAACCATGTTTCGATTGATTTCATACTTATCGATGATATCAGCTTTCCTAGGTTCGTGCTTGCTTTTTAGTTGCTGTGCTAGTACTTTTAATCGGCTCGGTTTTTCGATGATCTGGTGATAAGAATGATAGACTTGGTGGATTCGATCTAGTAATTGTTGGCTGACTAGTATATCATCGTTGGTAAATTTTCCATCGAGAATGACATTCGGATGCGTGAATACAACCATTGGGTGGATCGGAAGTGCACGATGGTTGAGTTGTTTTAAGAAAAACTCTAGATGACGCGCTTGGATGTTTGCTTGGATCATTGGGTGTGGGAATGTATCGCTACTTCCTTTATCCGAGCGAATCATTTGTCCGGATTCATTAATTGTTATATTGCCAGTAATATTTTTGACCTCAATGACAAAACAAACCTTCGGCGTTAATACCAGGACATCGATTTGAAAATAACCATTTGGTTCTCGCAAACGAATGCCATAAATGACGAACGCATCGTTTATATCCGCCAAACGGAGATAATATGTTAAGGAAGACTCCCCCATATCCCCCGCATTTTCTCGCTTATAAATCGAAAGAAGCTGTTCGTATGTCTTGTCACGTTGTGCATATCTTGGTAGTAGCGCTTGTAATTGTTGCAATACTATTGTTTTCTCGTGAAACTGAATGATTTCCATTGAATCTCTCCTTTTTAAAAATTTTTAATTCTTTGTTATCCGGTTGATCTTATCAATCGATTAATCTCCCCTGCTGCCTTCCACTCCCTTTTTAGAAGCAGTTTCTCTAAGATTAACCCACTTGACCTCCCACCACTAAAAATCATTAGGACTCTACTGCCCCTGATAAAGGCAATAATTAATTATCAAACAGCTTATCCAACCGATAGACAAGTGAATGGGTATTACCCGTTCGCTCTAACTTTGTTTCCGCAAACAACCTGGTTACCACTGGTGGAGATTCCACTTGTAAAAAGCATCGTGCTTCGCGATTTGTAATGGTGGTGCGATATAATAAAGCGAAATCACGTAAAGCTGGAACGTGTGCATCACGTGATCGCGTACCACAATCACATTGCCAGTAGCCATGAGCACGATACATCATTTCATGCCTGCACCCTGTACACCAGACTCCCTTTCGAATTGCTTCATCTGGTATGGAGTAAACTTGTATGATATGAGAACGATCGACATAGTGCATTTTTACAAAAAATTGATTCAATTGTCTGATCTGCCTTGGAGAATAAACAGATCTTGGGTAGGCTTCTGATAACGAAGCTAATCGATAGAATAGTTGATTTGTAGGTATGACATCTGGTTGAGATTTGTTTTGATAGAGTATTGCTTTTGGGTTGGTAAATACCGTTAGAGAGTGGATCGGAATTGAAGGAAAACCATGATGGTGTAGAAATGAAGAAAGAAACTTTTCTTTATCACTCGCTATTTTTGAACAATCACTCGGATCTAGGATTGACCGACTATCTAATTCGATTAATTTGCCGCCATGATGGAGAATAACACTTTTGCTTACATACTTTGTTTCCAAAAGATACAACACGGATGGCGTGACGATCAGTGCATCAAAGGATATAATTTGATTAACGTGGTGAAAAGTTAAACCATAGAAAACCGGCTGCATTACTAAATTTCCGGTAAGATGTTGATGTAGATAACGACGTTGCAGGTGAGCGGAACGTACTGAATCATATATTTCACTTAGCGTAAGATAGTGTGGGTATTTTTTGTTGAGCCTTGGAAGTATTGCTCCTAATTGCGCATATTCAAAAGTTCGTAATGGTTTTGATAGATACAAATGACCTTCCCCTTCCACTAGTAGAATGAGATTATTATACAACTGATAACTAGCTAAATCTACAAAAATAATTAAAAAAATGTAATTTATTTATATTTTTACCCATATTATACATAATTCAACTTTATTCGACAGCATCAAGCGAAAACAAAGGATAACTACATTTTCTGTTTCCAAAACGTTCAAAATCATTTATAATATATTTCGAGTGTCGAATTTCTTTATACTAAGGAGCGTTATCATGGCAACAACCGCAAAAGCACAAGCACAAACACAAACAAAAGCAATAGAAGATAACATTTGGTCCAAAGATTTTGCCATGATTTGTTTGGCAAACTTTTTTATTTTTCTTGGGTTTCAAATGACTTTACCTACCATTCCATTATTTGTGCAAGAACTTGGTGGAACGGATCAATTAATCGGATTAATTACTGGGGTATTCACCTTTTCTGCCCTACTTTTCCGACCATATGCGGGGCATGCGCTAGAGTCAAAAGGACGTCAATTTGTTTATATGATTGGACTCGGGATTTTTGTTGTTTCCGTTGGCTCCTATGCGATCATTCCAACGATCGGCTTCTTACTTATCATGCGCATGGTTCAAGGTGTAGGGTGGGGGCTATCAACGACAGCGACAGGAACCATTGCTACGGATCTAATTCCTGCCCATCGACGTGGAGAAGGAATGGGATATTTCGGATTGTCAGGAAATATCGCGCTAGCATTCGGTCCAACACTTGGACTAGCATTGATTGGTGTTTTAACTTTTACACAACTGTTCTTAATTATTGCAGCGTTGGGAATCGTCTCCTGTTTCTTAGCTACACAAATTCGTTACAAAAGAGTAGAACAATTAAAAGAGAATACAGCCACAATCAAATTTGATATCTTTGAAAAAAGTGCAATAAAACCATCCGTACTTTTATTCTTTATTACGACAACCTTTGGAGGAATTTCTTCCTTTCTGCCGCTTTACGTAAATCATGAAGGAATTAGTGGCATTGAATTTTATTTCCTATTATTCGCGATAGCACTACTAGTTTCACGAACATTTGCTGGACGAATTTACGATCGCCAAGGTCATATTGCTGTCTTTTTACCCGGATGTTTCTTGGTTGCGTGTGCCATGTTGGTTCTATTTTGGTTGCCAAATTCACTCGCGCTATATGTAGCTGCAACTTTATACGGTCTTGGCTTTGGAAGTATCCAACCTGCATTACAAGCATGGGCAATTAACGAAGCTCCCAACAATCGAAAAGGAATGGCTAATGCAACCTTCTTTGGCTTCTTCGACCTTGGTGTGGGTGTTGGAGCGATGGTTTTTGGTTTTGTCGCATCCGTACTAGGCTATGCATACATCTACATGTTCGGAGCGTTGTCGGTAGTTGTATCAATGGGGATTTATTTGATGTTAGTGATGAAGAATGGACGCAGTGCGTAATTAGAAAACTTAGTTGTTTTTTTGTATAAAATTGTTATACTTGAACAGAATGTATTACCTATTTCATAAAAAATTAATTGAATTTTGGAGGTTTTTTGTAATGAAGCGTGTGAAAAAAGCAATTATTCCAGCAGCTGGACTTGGGACAAGATTTTTACCAGCAACAAAGGCAATGCCGAAAGAAATGTTACCTATTGTTGATAAACCGACGATTCAATATATTGTAGAAGAGGCGGTTGCATCAGGCATTGAAGATATTATCATTGTTACCGGAAAAGGGAAACGTGCGATTGAGGATCACTTTGACTTTGCCCCTGAGTTGGAACAAAATTTAAAAGAAAAAAACAAGCTAGATCTTCTACATAAAGTAGAGCAATCCACAAATTTGGCTGATATTCATTACATTCGTCAAAAAGAACCAAAGGGCTTGGGGCATGCAGTATGGTGCGCGCGTAAATTTATTGGAGATGAACCCTTCGCCGTTTTATTAGGTGATGATATTGTTCAAAGTGATGTCCCATGCTTAAAACAATTGATTAATCAATACGAGGAAACACAGGCATCGATCATAGGTGTTCAGCAAGTGGATCCTAGTGTTACCGACCGCTATGGAATTGTTGATCCTGGTTTACAATCGGATCGTCGCTATCAAGTAAATAACTTTGTAGAAAAACCAAAGCTAGGTACAGCGCCATCCAATTTGGCCATCATGGGTCGTTATGTGTTTACACCAGAAATCTTTCGTTTCCTAGACCGTCAACAAGTCGGCGCAGGAGGAGAGATTCAATTAACCGATGCGATCCAAATGCTAAATGAAATTCAAAAGGTATATGCCTATGACTTCCAAGGATTACGCTATGATGTTGGTGAACAACTAGGATTTGTTCGCACAACATTAGAGTTTGCTCTACAAAACAAAGATATCGGTAATGATGTAGAAAAAATGTTAATAGAACTAGCAGAAAACTTAAAAAAATAATAAAAAAAAGGTACCTTATCATTATTTGATGAGGTACTTTTTCTAATATTTCTAATCTCTACTATACAAGTCTCTTGTATACACTTTATCAGCGACATCTTGAATATCGCTAGTTAGACGATTCGCAACAATAACATCTGATATTTTCTTGAATTCATCGAAATCTTTAATTACACGAGAATGGAAAAATTCATCTTCTTCTAGCACTGGTTCATAAATAACAACTTCAATTCCTTGTGCTTTAATTCGCTTCATTACACCTTGAATCGCAGATTGTCGGAAATTATCTGAGTCCGTTTTCATCGTTAAACGGTATATTCCAACAACTTCAGGATCTTTAGCAATAATACTATTCGCAATATGATCTTTTCTTGTTCGATTCGCCTCAACAATAGCACCAATTAAATTATTTGGAACATCTTGATAATTAGCCAAAAGTTGCTTTGTATCTTTTGGTAAACAATAGCCACCATAACCGAATGAAGGGTTATTATAGTGATCGCCAATTCTTGGGTCATAACCAATTCCCTCAATGATTTGTTTCGGATTTAATCCTTTCATTTCAGCATATGTATCTAATTCATTGAAGAAAGATACCCTTAATGCTAAATATGTGTTAGCAAATAATTTAATCGCTTCTGCCTCAGTTGAGTTTGTGAACAATATATCGATATCTTCTTTTATTGCACCTTGTGCTAATAACTGAGCAAAGATTTCCGCTCGCTCAGATTGCTCCCCTACAACGATACGGGAAGGATAAAGGTTATCATATAATGCTTTTCCTTCACGCAAAAACTCAGGAGAAAAGATGATATTTTCTGTTTTATATTTTGCACGAACTTCTAGTGTATAGCCAACTGGTACGGTAGACTTAATAATCATTGTGGCATTAGGATTAATCTCTAACACGTCTGCGATTACTTTTTCAACCGTGTCCGTATCGAAATAATTTTTAACTGGATCGTAGTTTGTTGGTGTGGAAATAATAATGTACGTTGCATTTTCATAAGCTTCTCTAGCATCTGTTGTTGCTGTGAGTGACAATTGTTTATTATTTAAATATTCTTGGATCTCCTCATCCACGATCGGGGACTTTTTATTATTAATCATATCGACTTTATCTTTAACAATATCCAATGCTATAACTTCATTATTTTGAGCCAATAACACTGCATTAGATAAACCGACATAACCAGTACCTGCAACTGCAATTTTCATTTTATCTTTCCTTTCATATCTAAAATATATTTCCATTTTAAATAACCCTATTTATTCTATCATATTTCTAATTATAACAACAGTTTACAAAAAAGAATATATATCACAAAAATCGACTTATTATCGAGAAAATAACACTTATTTAATTTACGGATCGCACTTTTCATAGTACAATATAACTTAGTGTTTCAATTATGTCTTTTTATTTCTTAAGGAGCTAACTAATGAAAAATAATAATAATGAAGTTGAAGTGAATTCACGCAAAGGGAAGAGAAAAACGATAAAAAAGAATAAAAAACGAAAAATATGGATGTCTATACTCATACCAATAGGTATATTGTTCATTATTGTTACAGCTTATGCTTTAAATCTTTTCGGACGCGCGCAAAGAGCCGTTAACGATGCCTATGAAGATGATGGTAGAGAGCGATCAGAATTACGTGAAATTGATGTAGATCCAGCTGACGACCATGTGTCTGTCCTTTTCATTGGGGTAGATGAAAGTGATCACCGTGATAATTCGGGGAACGCATTATCTGATGCTTTAATTCTTGCTACATTAAATAAAGACGAGAATAGTGTGAAATTATTGAGTATTCCTAGAGATTCCTATGTCTATATTCCAGAAAGAGGTATTCATGATAAAATTAATCATGCGCATGCTTTCGGGGGACCAAAGGCGACTATCGATGCTGTGGAAGGATTTCTAGATGTCCCTGTTGATTATTTTGTTCGACTTAATTTCCATGCATTTGTCGATGTTGTTGACGCTTTAGGCGGTATTACGGTGGACGTACCTTTTGAGTTCACTGAATCCGACTCTAATGACCGACGTGATACGATCCATTTATACCCAGGAGTACAAGAGATCGATGGAGAAGAAGCACTTGCTTTTGCTAGAACAAGAAAAATGGATAATGATTTAGAACGAGGACGACGTCAGCAACAAGTAATGGAAGCAATTCTTGATAAGGCGGTTTCTATCGGTTCGATCATGAGATTTGATAATGTAATTGATGCTGTTGGAGATAATATGTCGACTAGCCTCTCCTTTAATCAGATGATGAGTTTTATTTCTTATGGTACTTCTGGAAAACTGGATGTGGAAACACTTAACCTTGAAGGTAGCGACCTATGGTTACCGAATTCCAGTGGACAACGCATTTACTACTTTGAATTAGACGAAGATCATCTTGCTGAAACACAGCGTACATTGAGAGAGCATTTGGAATTGGAATAGTCTCCACTAGACAGGGAAATCACAGGTACGATAAGTGAAAGAGGGTAAATTAATGATCTATTTAACAATAATAATACCTCATTATAACGCGGTACAGCCACTTGAATTGTTATTAGTATCAATACCCTTTACAGAGCAAGTTGAGATAATTATTGTTGATGATCGATCAGATATAAATGAATTGGAGCATTTACAACGCATAATATCTAATTCCAAGCATCAAAATATTCACTTATTAAAGAATAATACAAAACATAAAGGTGCTGGTATCTGTAGGAATATTGGTATAGAAAACGCCAAAGGTCAATGGCTATTATTTGCGGATGCTGATGATTATTTTATTGAAGGTTTTTTCGACACGATCTCAGTATATTTTAAATCAGAAAATGATGTAATTTTCTTTTCGCCAACAAGTATCGACATTCAATCACAACTTCAATCGGATAGGCATCTTATTTATCAAAAACGAATTTCAGACTACCTGGAAAAAGCTGATGAAATTTCTTTAATACTGTTAAAATACAGTTTTAAAGTACCTTGGTCAAAGTTAATACGAACATCTTTTTTAAGAGAATACAAGATTTATTTTGATGAGGTATTAGCTTCTAATGATGTCATGTTTTCTACAAAAGTAGGATATCATATGCGAGCCTTTGAAGCGTCAAGAGAAGAAATTTATTGCGTAACTGAAAGATCAGGCACACTAACAAAAAATACAAGCAAAGAAGTATTTGCTTGTAGACGCGACGTTTATATAGCTTATTGTAATTATTTAAAAGAAAGATTGCCTAAGCATGAGTTGACTATATTAGATTTACATGGTAGGTATATATTAAGTAATGCACTCTTGTATCGGATAGGATTAATGGAGACTCTCGTGACATTTTTCAAACTCAGAAGAAATAAAATCAAAGTGTTTGATTTATGGCTTCTGAATCCTAGAAAAGTGTCTAAACGAATTTTAGAAAAGTTAAAAGCACACAATAAAAATAAAAAGTTTCTTCAGTAAAAAAGGACACCATCAAACACGAAATCTGTGGTTTGATGGTGTCCTTCTTATTTAGTGACTCTTTATTCCAATGTATCCTCTTCTCAGCAAATTCGGTTAGTTCAATTAAGTCTATCTATCTGTTATTTCTGACATAATTCGCAATATACAAACCTACTGTTTTATTTTCATCCCATATTTTATTCCAGTTAGCTAGAGGAACTGGTCGATTTGGAACATATGGAGATATCTCCATTGTCATGCCTATTTGCCTTTTATTTGATACAAACCAATCTGTAAAACCACCACCACTTTGGCTGTGTTGTAAGTTAATAGGTTCATAACCTGTTATTCTACTTACGCCAAGAGTAGCTGGTCTAGTATGATTATCATAACCATACCTCGTAAAAATAACCTCACCAGAAGAATGATATGCTAAAGCTGCTTTAAAATTGTGTCTGTTGGTGAAATTATATACTGCTCTAGCTTCTGGCTCGGTTAAGGGAGCGACACCTTTATGATAGCCAAAAGCAGGCCTTCCAGGATCATTTGACCTTACATTACTCCATTTATATGGAAATTGTCGATTAAGATCAATTCCTCTTATATTTGCTTTCCAACTATCAAAATTTCTACTTCCACCGTTAATAGAGATAACACGACTTGGATTTCGAGCAGAATTCGCTCCCTCTTGTACTAACATAACCCCATCTGGATTAACCATTGGAACAAACCATATGGAGACTTCATCCAAAATTCTTTTCGTATTGTAACCATGGTAATTAGACTGATTAACATAAGATAATGCATAATCATCAATCATTTTCATTAACACATTCGTCGTCATATGCTCACGCGCATGAAATGATGCATTAAAAAATACTTCTTTTTTTCCATTACCTAGTTTAATAGCATAGATGTTCCTTCGATCTACTGAAGTACCAATTATCTTTGTTTGAATTAAATCTGGGTACATTTTCTCTAATTTTTCAATATCTTGTTGCATTTGTCGATAGGAATAATTCTGAACTCTACCATTTACAACACTTGTTGGTATGATTATAGTCTTCTTTTCTTTAGCTAAATTCAGATAATTTCTAACTCTATCTTTTGTACTTGCTTTAATTTGTGGTGTTTCTAATATCAACTCATAGCGATCAATAGCTGTTTTAAAATTTCTATTTTGATGTTGAGTAATTGCCCAATTTAATAATGAATCAGCAGATTGATTTAACTCTTCGTAGATTCGCGAACTATTCGGATATAAATAATATCCTTCTGTTAGAATTTCTATTTTTTTTGAAGAGTGATTTTCGTTTCTTCCTCTCCTTAATATATCGTTTTCTGAGGGGAGCTTAATCTGTTTGTTAGCATATGACAATTTAAGCTCTACTTGTTTACTAATTAAATCATCTAAAACTGAAATTTCACTTATTAAATTATATCGGTCAATTGCAGTATCAAAGTCATTAGTTTGATGTTGGTCTGTTGCCCATCTAAGTAATGATTCAACACTATTATTTATATTAACTATAAATCTATGATCTTCTGGATATAAATACAGGCCTTTATTTAATATTTTTATTCTACTTGATGAATGAGGTTCATTACTGGCTAAACTTAATAAGTTTATTGCAGATGGAATTCTCTCACGTACGTTAGCATATTGATTCTTGATTTGTACTTCTTTCCTTATTGGGTATTTCAAAGAAGGAACTGATAAAATAAGATCATAACGATCTACTGCAACATCAAATTTATTTGCTTGGTGTTGATTTGTAGCCCATACTAATAAATTTTCAGCGCTATTATTTAATTCGGTTTTAAAACGTGGATCGTTCGGGAACAAATAATATCCTTCTGTGAAAATCTCAATTTTTTTAGAAGAATGGCTTTCTAATGATGCTTGATTCATCAAAGTAGAAGAAGTGGGTATCCTTCTTTGGCTTTTTGCGTAAGCTAGCTTTATTTCTGTTTCTTTTACTAAAGATTTATCAATTTGTGATGCTGATAGAATCAATTCATAACGATCTTGTGCAATGTCATATTCTTGTTCCTGATGCTTTCCAGTAGCCCATTTTAATAAAGATCTTGAACTTGAATCAATTACTTCAATAAAACGATTATCATTCGGATATTGTTTATGGCCCTTGAGTGCTTCATTTATTTTTTCTGAAGAAGTTGAGTGTTTTTTAATTCTTGATACTATCATGTCTGCAGTTAACTGATTATTTATTGCGTATCGTCTAATTTCTATTAAACTATCTTGCGTTGATGCCTCTATCAAAGGTGTTGATAGAATCAGTTCATATCGACTTAAAGCAGTTTCAAAGTTACCTTTAGCGTGCTCACCAAATGCCCACTCTATTAATGAATTGGCACTTTTATTTAGTCCATCACTAATTCTTTTATCATTGTTATACAGATAATATGCCTTAGTGTAAATACTAATTCTATTCGAAGAATGTGCCTCTTGAGATGCCATATTTATTAAGGTATTAATGCTTGGTATCCTATTACCATTTTCAGCATAACTCAGTTTGATTTCCGTCTTTCTTACAAGTAGATCATCAACTTTTGGTGCTGATAAAATTAATTTATAACGATCTATCGCTGTTAAGTAATCTTCATTTTGATGTTGATCTCTTGCCCATCGAAGTAACGATTCTGAACTAGAGTTAATACCCTCTACAAATCTCTTATCAGCACTAAATTGATTGTAACCCTTAATATATAATTCTAGTGCTGATGACGAGTGGTCTTGATTCCTTGCAAGATTGTAAAGTTCATCAGCCGAATAAGATGTAGCATGAGAATGTTTAGTATTTAATATGATTAAGCTGAGCAATCCAAATATAATGATCAATATTTTTCTTTTCATATAATCTCCTTCTAAAATGACACCTACTCATACAGGTGGATTTGGACATGAACATACTACAAATAAAGTCGTTTTTAAGTCTGAAATCAACTTAGAAATGCGATGCTAAAGCAACCTTTCATTTGACTAAACTCATTCTTCAAATCTAAATGGTTCGCTCTTTTCTTCATCACCACTTTCAATCCAGGCAATCTCTTGCCATAAATTCTGACACTAACATATCATTTTCAGTTCAATTGATCTTGCGGCAGCCTTAATAATCTTCCTTCAGGTCTTAAATTCGTTAAAAGACAGTGTACTCTGGCCGCATTTTTAGAAATTAAATTAATTAGAAAAAGCTATTCAATATATTACTTATTTATATTGAATAGCTAATTTCTACTCTGTTTTGGAAAATTGTTGTATACTTGAATTAATATAATTCTCTACATTTACGCTCCCATAATACTGCAACCTTTTGGCATGCATTAAATATCCAAAATTCTCATCTACATATCGAAATGCCTTATTAACTTGACTTTCATAATAATCTTCATCGTTCATTAGCTCAGTTATTTTTTTCTGAACTTCATGTGGTTCTGCATAAATAGCCGACTCATGGAAGAGCTCCTCATACTGATAAGGTAATATTGTAGGGATACCTACAGACATTGCTTCAATAATTACCCTACCGAAAGCTTCAACCCACTGTGGATGCGTGTAATATATAAATACATCTAATTCTTTTAAAAATTCTTTTGGATGTACTTGTCCAAAATCAGTAACAGACCAATTGTCAGGGATTCTACCTATTACTGATTTCGGCGTTTCTGCGCCACCTAAAACCCTAACTTCATATCGTTCACTTTCAGGATATATATCGAGCATTTCTTTCCTATCAACTGGCCATTTCACTTCATGATCTCTTGAATGTCTGCCAATAATAATTTTGTCATCAGCATTCTTTTTAGGACGTGAAGACCTTTTCCATTCATTAATATCAATAATATTTGACCAATCCTTTTCAGAAAGTTTAATTCCCTCCAATTCATTGGCGTGGTGCTCATGTAGTACATTCCTTACTAGTGGTCCAATTGGAAACCAAGTTGCTTCTTTGTTAAAATACTCTTTTAAATGTTTATTAGCTCTAATCATATTATAACGCAAGACTGCATTAGGACCGTAATCACTTTTAGGTGGTTGATTAATAATTACATGGATACGATGAGATTTAACATCAGGTATATATTTTTGTTTTTCTTGTAAGATTGGTGGGTACCTTAATATCATTAAGTCACACTCCACCCTTTCACCATAAACAATCATCTGAACCTGATCACCATCTATTAAATCTCTAATGCTTTTATTAATAGATCTTCTAGGATCAAAATCATATCTATACATTTGACACAAACCAATTCGTAAGCCCATTTTCTTCTGAGCAACAATTTCTTCAACGTTAGACATGTTAGAACCTCCAGCCAAACGAAAATCTGAGACTAGAATAACATCAAAGGATTTTCGACGATCTTCTTTACTTCTGGATGGTAACATAGGATATGGAACAGGGAATGGTCTTTTCCTTAATGGAAAATCATACTTTAAATTATTACAATTCTGATGATAAAAAAGATAGCTATCAAAGTATTCTTTTCTAGCACCTGTTAAGTAACCATTGTAACCAAAAGCACTATTGTTAGTCAGTGAATTGTTTGTTTGGCGCTGGAACGATAAAGGTCCTGTTTTTAGATCAATAATGCTGTCCTTACCAAAAAAACGTTTTAACCTTCTAATGAATTCTCCATCAGCCATAAATCTAACGCTATCCCAATAGCCGATTGCCTCTAATGCTTGTTTACGCCTAAACATTAGTGATGAAATATTTTTAAAAATATAACCGCTATGATTAGCTCTTCTATCTAGTAGTAACTCTTCCGTAATTCTAGCTTGTTGAGATGTATTTGCTATGCATTTATGATTGTTAATCAGATGAGACACTTGAATTTCTATCTTTCTACAATGAGACCAATCATCAGCATCATTAATCGTCACGAATTCTCCAGTAGCTAATTGTAAAGCCATATTTCTCGCTACATAAGCTCCGCTATTTACTTCCGTACTTAAGAACTTCAATCTTGAATCCTTATCCTGATAAGCCTTTATTAGATTTGGTGTATTATCTGTGCTACAATCATCTACTACTATTATTTCGAGATTGGACCAAGTCTGATTTATTACGGACTCTAATGTAGTTTTTATGGTATCTTCAGCATTATAAGCTGGGATTATTACCGTGACTTTGTGTTGATCGGTCATTAAAGTCGTAGATGGATTTGCTTTTACATTTAAGTTATTGTAAGGTACACTATTTTTTGATTTTAGAGATATATTCTCCAGATCTAATTTTTCATAAATTCTATTTATCCATTCTAAACGTTTTTCAATATTATCTTCTAAAGTTGATGCTGCTAATACTAAGTCAAAGTGTTGATCTTTAGCTAACCTTGACTTTAAAACTTCTTCAGCCTGTCCTTTAAGATTTAGCACTCTGTAATTTTCAACTTCTAGAATTGTAATCGATCTCTTGAAATCACTACTCTTTAACACTTCTTTACTCTTCGCTAAGAAACGGAGTGATTCTTTAGCGTCTTCTTTCGTACGTAAATTAGCATGCCACACAGCCAACTCATATGCAGCTAAACCTTCTTCATAATTAAATACTTCTCTATTAACTATGTCTAACAATTCTTCGTATGCCTTATCGGTAAAACCTAAATTATATAATTTTCTTTTTACTCTCTCGATCTTTCTATGCGCTCCACGATGTTTTTTTGATGTCAAGGTAGTAGTGGTTTTTATTTCTTTTTGTCTTCTTTTTAAAAGGCGTTTGATTTTTCCCAAACCCTTCCTTACTACTCTTAAAGGTTTAGACAATCTCCATGCCCTACTATTAACAAGTAAATTATACTCTTGTTTAGTTGAATTTTTTAAGTTTTCAATATGATAATTTTCTTCTTTTAATCGCTCTAATTCTTCTTCTAATTCTTTGAACTGTTTTTTCAAATATACATTATTTTCTTTTTTAGTTGCTATCTCTTCATCTAAACTAACTATCTCATTATCAAGATTGTCTTTTAAATCGTATTGGCCTGATGAATGTTTTGTTTCCACCTAATCACCTTTTTCATACGTAAATTTTTTACTTATTTAAAATTCTTCTAATTTTTTGAGCGTAACTCCAAGTTTTACTTTTCCTAATTCCTTCAATTCTTCTTTTATATTTTTGTAATTCGTTGTTGTGTTTTTTCATTCTTTTATTAATTTTTGCTATTTTGCTTGAATACACTTGAATTTTGTTTTTTAATTTTTGATTATCAGCATCAATTGCTCTTATTTTCCTGTCTAATATCATAAATCTACTTAGGTTTGATTGACCCTCAATAATATTGTTGAGTAACTTGCCCTCAGGCGTATTAATAACTTGATTATTATCCATTGACCTGATATGTTTTCTAGCTTGTTTTAAACTAATTTTAGTGCTTTCCTGGGTGTAATAGCATATTAACCTTTTACTTTTTTGTGTGTCATCTAAGGGTTCTTCGACAACAATTGAGTATAGAGGTTCTCTTCTTGTCCATTTTTTTAGTTTATCATAGTCTACAGGATCCTGGATATGACCTTCAGTTGAATTCTCAGGCCACATATAAGGAACAGAGATTAAGACTCTATCTGACATCTCAAATAATTTTTGAGCAAATTTATCAGGATTAGGAACATGCTCTAACACCTGTAAACATGTTACAAAATCAAATTTATCATTTATGGTAAAATCAATAAAGTCCTGCTTTATGCCTTTTACATTTTTAGAAAAGTATGGAGCGTCAATGTCGATTGTCGTTCTATCCTCAATCCAATCAAATTCCTCAATATAATTTGCTTTATTAGAACCCACATCAAGTAAACTATTACAATCACGAGCCAATGCTTTAACGATAAGGTTAATGTATTGGTAATATATCATATTAGATCTCTCGGGCCAGTAGTTTTCCCACTGGTTTGAGTTTAATTCTTGATTTAGTCTACTATCTAACATTATTTGAACTCCTTTCCATATACCTACTTATACGTTCTAAATGAGTACTGTAACTAAAGCGTTTTTTGACACACTCATAGGCATTAGAAGCTAGCTGATCATAATACTTTTTATTTGTCATAATTTTTTTAACTTCCGAATAAACAGTATCTTCCGTTGCATACAGAACTGAATCTTCAAAAAGAGGTTTATATTGTGGCGGTAAAATAACAGGTATTTTAGTTGCCATCGCTTCAATAATAACTCTTCCAAAGGATTCAACCCAATCATCATGTGTAAAATAAACAAATATGTCTATAGTTTGAAGGAATTCTAAAGAACTTATTTCATCAAATTGATAGACAGTCCAATTATCAGGTATGTATCCTATTATTTTTTGGGGAGTCTTAGCTCCCCCAAGAATACGCACATCAATGTTTTTATCTTCTGGGTATACTTTTAATAGTTTATCTTTTTTCCCTGGCCATTTTTCACCTTTATCACGAGAGTGTCTCCCTATTCTTATATTACCATTGCTTGTTTTTTTACGACTATACTCAATACTACTCCATTCATTTATATCAATAATATTTAACCAATCATCATTAGAGAGTTCTATTTGCTCTATTTGTTTCATATGGTGATTGTATAATGCATCTCTGACTAACGGTCCAATTGGATACCATTTTGGTTTTTCATTAAATAATAAATTATAATTAACCATACATCTGTCTATATTATATCTAACTTCTCCAGATTTACTATAATCACTCATGGGTGTCTGGTTAATAATAATAATACTTGTTTTCGCCTTAACTTTCGGAATATACCTCTGATACTCCTGTAATATTGGAGGATATCTTAATACTAACAAATCACATTTAACCTTTTCACCAAAAACGATAATTTGAACATGCTCGCCATCAATTTCTTCCCTAATTTTACTATTTATTTTCTTTTTTTCCGGATAATCATAGCGCGCCATTTGAATCAACCCTGTTTTCAAACCTGCTTTTTTTTGAGCTTTGATTTCTTCTAAACTTGAGAGAGTAGACCCTCCATCTAACCTGAAATCAGAAGCGATAATTACATCGAAATGCCTAAATCCATCTTTGTCAACTTGTGACCGTTTAGGTTTCATAGGATCGGGAACAGGGAATGGTCTTTTATCCATTGGAAAATCATAATATAAGTTACTATTATTATGATAGTTCATTTGTAATTCAAGATATTCTTTTCGCGCTCCCATAAAAAAACCTGGAAAACCAAAAGCTGAATTTCCTGTCAAAGAATTTGCAGAGTAGCGTTGATAAGATAACAAACCTGTATTTAAATCAACAATTGATTTTTCTCCAAAGATAGCTCTTATTCTTCGTATGAATTCCGAGTCAGCTCCAAACCTTACTGAATCCCAATATCCTAATTTTTCATGAACAACATTCTTTCTGAACATCAGAGAAGACATATTACTTGAAACATAGCATCCCATTTTGCCTCTTCTATAGAATTTCAAATCATTAGACAATCTAGCTTGTTGAGAAGTGTTACCAATTATGTTTTTGTTATTTAATAAGTGTTTAATTTGAATTTCAATTTTTCTGGGGTGAGACCAATCATCAGCATCATTTACCGTAATATATTCTCCAGTTGCTATTTGAAGACCATAATTACGAGCAACGTATGGACCGTTATTGCTACCTAGTTCAATTAAATGAATCCTATTATCTTTTTTTATCAACCGTCTTACAATTTCGACTGTTTTATCGGTGCTAAAGTCATCAATTATTATAATCTCTATATTAACCCATGTCTGCTTCAGTAACGATCGAATTGATGTTGTTATAACATCCTCTGCATTATATACAGGCATAATTACAGATACTTTCACATCATGTTCAACACTGGGGTTTCGTTCTATTCCTTTTGTTCCTAGTCGATCATAAGGTTTTGTTTTTGATTGCTCCAGTTCAATTGCTTCAAGCTTGTATAGAGCCATTGCTTTATTAATCCACTCTAATTTAGAAATTTCATTATCTTGAAGGTTAGCCATCCCTAAATATAGATCAACATGTTTTTCTTTCCTTATGCCCTCTAGTAGTTTTCCAATAGCACGTTCTTGTTCACCTATTAATTGTAAGGATTCTGTCTCTAATATTAAAGCTCTTCTTAACTCAATTTTATTTTTTTCTAAAGCCTTAAATTGTTTTAAATATTCCAGACTTTTATTTGCATCCCTAACCGTACTTTGATTAGCATGCCACACCGCTAACTCGAACAAAGCAAACTTTTTCACACTTTTATTATACGTGTTTGTTATTACCTCGTTTAAATCGTTGTAAGCTTTTTCTTGAAACCCTAAGTTATTAAGCTTATAAATTAAAGACTCTACATGTCTAAAGTCATACTTTCGTTGTGCCCCGCTCATTATTCTACTAAAGAACTTTATTTGGTTTGCACTCATATTATCTATTATATATTTTCTTTGCCTCTTGTTCAGAAAATTATTTAATATCCAATGTAAAAAGAGGGGAATAACTTTTTTATATTTAGACATCATTTCAACACCTTTTTTACTTTTTGTTTTCTTTGTAAGCTAATACTACTTCTTCTGGCTTACCATCTAATCGTACAGTGCCTTGATCAAACCAAATTGCTCTCGTGCAAACTTTTTCTACAAAGCTCATACTATGAGTAACGATGATTACAGCTTTTGCGCTTTCCATCATTTCTTGAATCTTCTCACTCGCTTTTTGTCGAAAAGCAATATCTCCTGTTGACAAAGCTTCATCTATAATAAAAATATCTGGTTTTAATACGGCTGCTATACTAAAGCCTAATCTGGCCTTCATGCCACTTGAATATTCTTTTATAGATTTTTCTATAGCTCCACCTAGTTCAGAAAAATCAACAATCGACTGGTAATTTGATTCTACAATTTGTAAAGGGATACCAAGTAACATTCCATTTAAATATATATTGTCCTTACCAGTTAATTGTGCATTAAAACCAGTACCGTAACCTAATAGAGCAGTAGTTTCACCTTTACAATATAAATCACCGTCATCTGGTTTGATGATTTTTGTAAGCACCTTACATAGAGTACTTTTACCTGCTCCATTATGGCCTATTATACCAACAACTTCACCTTCATTAATTTTAATATTAATATTTTTTAACGCATAAAAAGCTTCTTTATTAATTCTATAATTTACACTTACATTATTCATTTCAACAACTGGTGTATCTTTCAATTTCGATTCTGTTTTTTTTAGATCTAATTTCTTCTTAATCTTTCCCTTCTTAGGCATTGTATCTTTATATTCAGTTATAATTTCTAATGGGTTACCTGTTTTTCTAATCTGACCTTTTTCTAACCAAATCAATCTCGTGCAATTTTTTTCTGCAAATTTCAGACTATGTGTCACGACTATAACAAGCTTAGCTTTTTGTACAAGTTCCTTAATTTTTTTTTCTGCTTTGGCACTAAAATCTTTGTCACCAGTATTTAGCGCTTCATCAAGTATTAAAATCTCTGGTTCTAAATGAGCCGCAACACTAAAACCTAATCTAGCTCGCATGCCACTTGAATATTTTTTCATCGGTTGATCAATAAACGAACCAATACCAGAAAATTCATGAATTACATCAAAATGTTGTTCAATTGTTTTTTTTGTTATCCCTAGCATCATCCCATTAAGATATACATTTTCTCGACCAGTCAACTCTTTATTAAAACCCATTCCCAATGAAAAGAGCGCAGAAACTTTGCCATTAACAAAAACTTCACCTTCATCAGGCAATATAATATCTGAAATCACTTTACATAAAGTTGTTTTTCCAGAACCGTTTTTACCAATAATACCTATAACTTCACCTTTATACCCAGTAAAAGAAATATCCTTTAGCGGCCAAATTTTTTTATCCTTATCAGTTTTTTTCCCTTTAAAGAAATCTATTGCATGCGACTTATAATCATCTTTGTTATTACCCTCTTTGTAAGCTACACCCAATTTATCAATACCTAAAACAACTTGGTCAGTATTTTTGAATTCTTTACTATAATTTTTTATCATTTTTTGAAACCTTCCTTAAATAAATTAAAGTGCTTTAATTATTTTATGTTCATTCACCTGATAATACTTTAACATCCAAAAAATCATTAAAAGAGACAGAATTGTAATCAATATTAAACCAAGCCAATTGGGTGATGATTGATACATCAGAACATCCCTATACGATGTTACTAAGATTGCAATAGGGTTTGCTTTAGCTAGCCAAGCAATTTGACTCGGTAGATTTCGACTCTCCCATATAATTGGGGATGTATAAAAGAAGATTCGTAAAATATGACTAATTAAATTATCGATATCCCTAATAAAAACACAAAAAAATGATATAACCATTGTTACTGCTAATAAAAATAGTAAGTGCACGAGTATTATGACGGGTAAGTAAATAGCTTGCCAACTAATTATAACTTGAAATGCTATTAGAAAAATACCAATCACAACTAGCCCAAACATAAAGTTAAATACTTGTGTTAGAGAAACTGCAAATGGAAATATAGCTTTTGGAAGATACACTTGATTTATAATTGAAGCATACTTAGTTATAGCTTTTGCTGAAGCTCTTATTGATGAATTTGTAAACCTCCATGTTACTAGTCCTATGACTAAGTACACCGGAAAGTCTTCTCCACCTCTGTTTAGTACTACCACTACTAAAAAATAGTATATAACGACATTAAGTAATGGATCTAACAGCCACCAAAGATAACCTAAGTAGCTATTTCTATGTTCAGCTTTTAATCCTGATTTAACTAAATAAAACAATAGATCTTTTCTTTTTATTATCTCTTGTAAATAAGATTTCATTTTTTGACACCTCTGCATATTTTAAGAATCTCAGTACCTTACTTAAATATATCTTAGATATTCTTTCGTTTTAAGGACGACATAATGTCCAAAGTACCATAAACTTTTAATCAAACTTAGTTTTTCTACTTTCCTATAGACTGACCAGTTCCGTTTAGCCATTATAAATTTATTGCTTGATAGAGAATCTCTTCTTACTCTATAACGAGCTAATATCTCATCCATACCCATAGTTTTATATCCATTTCTTGTTATATTGAGCCATAGTGCGTAATCTTGTCTAGACCTAATGTTTATCATTCTAAAATCCCCAATTTGTTCTTTGTCTAGTATAACAGTTAAACATCCTATTACATTTTTCTTTAATAGTTCCTCATACGTTACATATTTAGGCACACGAACATTTTTGATTTCTATATCACCATTCTTACGATAGTGTACTCTTTCGTATGCCGTATACGAAAATGCTAAATCATGATCTTGCATAAATTTTATTTGTTTACTTAGTTTCTCTGGCAACCATTGATCATCACTGTCTAGAAATGCAATATATCTTCCTCGAGCATTTTCTAGCCCTATATTCCGAGCATAACCCGCACCCATATTTTTATTGTTCTTTATTAATCTAATGCGCTGATCTTTTTGTAAATATTCTTCTATAGTTTTAACAGTATCGTCACTGGAATGGTCATCTATTAATATCATCTCCCAGTTAGAATAACTTTGATTAATTACTGATGTAACTGTATTAGATATGAATCTTTGAGCATTATATGTGGGCGTTATTACAGAAACTAGAGGATCATTTAAACGATTAGTCAATTTTCTTCACCTCTTTTTCTACCGGGAGAAACTTTTTGTAGCCATAATTGATCATACCATTTTATAAGTTTTTTTTCCTCAGTATACCAATTTAATTCATTGATAACTGCATTTTTTCCGTTTTCACCCATTTCTTTTCTCTGCTCCGGATTTTCCTGCATAAATTTAATTGCATCTTTTATTTCTTTATCATTAAATGGATTTACAGCAATTCCACATTTATGATTTTGAATGAAAGCTTTCCACACTGGAAAATCAGAACATATAATTGGAATACCAGCACTCATATATTCAAAAAACTTGGTCAATTCTTTTTTCATATAATGATCAGTGGGGGGAAATAAAGCTAAACCCGCTAACCAATCTTCATTTCTATACATGTCATCAATTTCTGTTCTTTCCACAAAACGATTAACTCCAATTAATTCTATCTTATTATCTTGATAATCAGCAATATCCTTCATTTTTTTTGCTAACTCAATAGAGCACTTCCCCACAAATACAACTGAAATATTATTGATTATATTAGGTAGCCTTGCTTGAATTATCGCACCTCTATCTTCCGAGACATTTCCTGTATATAATAGTCTATTATTCGATTTCAAAGTATCTCTATCCCTGTTAACTATTGATTCACCTATAATCGGATAGTTCAAAATACAAGTGCCTTTCTGATATTTCTCTGAATAATACTTTTCGGCTAGGCATAGTTCAATTTTCTTAGTGAGCTTATTTTCTATAAACTGATAGCAACTAGCAACAAATTTACGCACTAATTTAGGAAGATATTTCTTTTGCATTATACTCGTGACATAATCTTCATGCACATCATATACCACTACATTTTTACTGTTTTTCAATAACTTTGCAATGTGTAATAGTTCTGGATCATGTACATGATAATAGTCAGCATTCAATTTTTTAGCTGCTTTAAAAGCTATGAAAGTTGAGATTAGCATTCTTAACATTCGATTTTTATATTTCTTAATTGGAATTATATTAATGTCATTATTAGCTGTAGACCCTTCTGAAATACTAGGAGCAACAAGATAAACTTCATACCCTGCTTCTTTGAGTGACATACACTCTTTATGATAAATCCTAGTATCAAATGGATGGTGTACAGTTGTTATATGAACTACTCTTTTCGCCTTACTCACAACAGCACTCCCTTAACATCGTAAAATATTTACCATGTACTATAATAGCACATTTCCCTTCAGAAAGTATCTAGATAACAAATAATCCTTTGAGCATAACTGACGTATTCTGTTACAGTATTTATAATCGTTTACCACACAACTCTTTGCCCAATTTATTTTATTTCATCGTTGCTAAATTTCTTATATATTTTTGGTTTAATAAGACAATCGGTAGGGGAAAGTCATTAACTTCCCTACCTTACACCGCCGTCTAATGTTGCTTCTGCCTTCACAGTTCAACACTATTCCACTATAGAGCACTCATGCCCAGCACATTAAAATAAGGTTGTCTCAAAAAAATGAGACAACCTTATTAATGAAAAATATCCTTTAATTTGAAATCATTATTTAAAAGATGGGAGATCAAAAAGTATCGTTGGATTTTCTAACATGTCATACATATTTTTTATAGTAGAGACTTGCTTCGCTGCCCATCCCATATCAGTTGCATATTGTGGATATCCAGGGTTAATTGGATTCCAACGCATTTTATATAAAGTATCCTGCTGATATCTGTTGTGAATATAGCGTTCTCCTATAAATTTAGCTCCTCCAACAATCGCTTTTTCCGGGGTATTCCATCCTTCCCGATATGCTCGAATGGCTCCTAATCGATGAGGATCTGAATCAGCCGCACCAATTCCGAACATATTATATACGGGTTGTATATCAGTTAGACTATTTTGATTAGAGCTAGTAACTACAACCGGGTTACCATCTGAATTCTTACCTACTCTAATACTACCGTCCGCCAGACTTGATCTGCCGTGACCAGTTTCCAAAAGAGCATGAGAGATAAGGTAAATTTCGTTGACACGATGTTCACGTCCTGCATCAATAAAAGCTTGTCCTTGACCATGTAACACGCCTTTCCCTTCCAACACCCGGTCTATTTGACCACTAGGTACATTGGAACTTGAAGAAAGAACTAAATGTTGAAATAAGTCTTGAGTATCTGGGTTAAGATACGTCATAACATCACTTTCTTTAGCATTTCTCCAAACTCTACCAGAAATCTGTGTCCATGTGTTCCCCTTATCGACAACTGTTACTTGTGTATCATTCGAAAGCCGATAGAAAACATGACTACTAGTATTACGACTTTCATAAGCATTTGTAGCTCTTACAGTAGAAGCCACATTCCCTGATTTACTAGCTAATGAACTATGAACATACAATGTTTGATTTCTGTATCTAATTTCATACCAAACTGTATTCCCACTCACTGATGTTCCAGATACTTCTTTAATAAATTCAAAGGCTGTTCCATTGTTCAAAGTATAAGCTACATTATTTTGTGTAGTATTTGGAGCTGTTCGTACATTGACCCCACTACCTGTAATTGAGCCACTTACACTGAATTGAAGATCAGAAGTTCTTACATATACCGGACTGCTTCTATATCTATCCGTTTGCGGCGGTGGATTAAGCCCCATTTGTATCTTCATCATCTCATTAAGTGTAAGATTATAATTAGTGATTTGTTGAGTAGGTAATGTACTGCCACTTTTGGCTGAATCCAAATAAAAATCAGCTTGATTCTTTATTGCATCTGATAAATAAGGGTTGTTAATTAGGGTTGTATATCTATCAATAGCAGTCGTAAAATCACCTTTATTATGTTGTGACTTACTCCATTCTAATAGACTCCTAGCGCTATCTTCCAGACCCTTCTGAATCAAATTATTGTTCCGGTAAACACTGTACGCCTCTGTGAATATTTCAAGTTTTTTTGATGAACTAGTTTCCCTGTTTGCACGGTTTCTATATTCTGTTACGGATGGAAACACTGTATTGTTTAAAGCATATTGCAACTTAATTTCAGTCTCTTTTTTGATTGAATTATCTAATTGAGGGGCACTTAAAATTAGCTGATAGCGATCTATAGCAACATCATACCTATTCTCTCGATGTTGTCCACTTGCCCAGTTGAGTAAGGATTTAGCCGCATCAACTATACCAGTACTAATTTCTTCGTTGTTTGGAAATAATTTATTTCCCTCTGTATAGATTGTCAATCTATCAGATGAGTTGGGTTGAGACTTAGCTACACTCAGAATATTATCAAGTGAGCTAAAAACCTTACTATTCATAGCTAACATTAATTTAAACTCTGTTTCCGTTCTAAGTTCATTATCTAAAACGGGAGCATTTAAAATTCTGTTATACCTAATAATAGCAGTCTCATAGTCACCTTCTTCATGCTTACCACTTGCCCAATTTAATAGTGATTGAGCACTATCATTTATCCCATCTTTAAACCTGCTATCGGCGGGGTACAACACATGCCCTTCTACATAAGCAGCTAACCTACTTGAAGAATCAGATTGTTTTGTAGCTTGTGTATGCAACGTATTAGCAGTTGGAATAGATTCATTTTTTTCTGCATACTTTAATCTTGCTTCAACTTCTCGTTTTATATCATTATTTAATGTCGGAGCTGATAAGATTAAACGATAACTCTCGGTCGCTTTATTATGATCATTATTGTATTCATTAATTGCTAGAGTCAATAATGATCTTGCACTTGAATTTATCCTGTTACTAAAACGAGAGTCTTTTGGGTCTAAATTATATCCAGTTATATAAGTTGTTAGCTTTTCATCGGGCTTATTTTGCTTTCTTGCTATTTCGAGAAGAGCCTCTTTATATAATGGTATAATTTCACTCTGCAACTTTTCGTTTACTCCTGTTGATGAGCGAATTAATTCATAGCGATTTGCTGCAGTATGATATTCCCCATTTTCCTGTTGTTTAGTTGCCCAATTAAATAATGATAAGGCACTTTCATTCATTCCTTTAGTTATCAGGCTTGAATTACCATATAATTCGAATCCTTCTTCAAACGCAAAAATCCTCTCAGATGATGTCGATAGATTAGTAGCATAGTCATAATACATTTCTGGTGTTCTACGATTTTTTTTAGCAAAATCATATTTATATTTTGCTTCCTGTTTAATTCTGGAACTTACGCTACTATTACTCATAATTAGAGCATATCGATCTGCCGCAGTATGATAATCCTCTTTCAGATGTTGTGTACCCGCCCAGTTGAGTAATGATTTACTAGCTTCGTTCAAGCTTTCTGTAAAACCACTGTCGTTAGGGAAAGTTTCTAGAGCATGATTAAAAACTGCTATTCTATCTGAAGAATTAGAATGCTTTAATGCCATTTGAAAGAAAGACTCTCTTAGCCTATTTCTTACTTCATTCACCAAGTTTCTATTAACTCCTGGATAGGATAAGATGAGATTGTAGCGGTTAATAGCCGTTTGATAATCTTGTTTTCTTGCCCAATCAAATAATGACTTAGCACTTTCGTTAATACCAGTTTGCAAGTCCTTATTACTTGGATACAGTGCATAGGCTTGGGCAAATAAAGCTAAACGATCAGAAGAATTAGACGGTTTAGTTGCCTGATTATAAAGAGTGTTAGCACTAGGAATAACCTTTTTCGTTTCTGCTAATTTTAATCGTTTCTTAGTTTCCAATCTTATCCGATCATCCAGTATAGGTGATGATAATATTAATTCATATCTTTCTAACGCAACATCAAAATTTCCTCCTTGATGTTCACCCTTAACCCAATTTAATAATGACTTAGCACTGTCATTTATATAACTCTCAATTTTATTTGAGTTTGGGTGTAGTAAATGGCCTTCATAAAGAATAATAAGTTTATCCGAAGAATTATGTGTTTGTCTCGCAGACTCATAAAACGATTCGGCTGAGGGGGTACGTTCTCGACGTTGAGCATAGTTTAACCTAACTTCCGTCTCATCCCTTAAAAGTTGTTCTAATTCTGGTGCTGATAAGATTAATTCATAACGATTTATGGCTGTAGAGAAATTACCAGCTTCATGTTGTGACTTGGCCCAACTTAACAAAGAACTCGCACTAGAATTAATACCATTTACAAAGCGCTCATCATTTGGAAATCTACTAACTCCTTCGACAAAGTGATTTAATCTATCAGAAGAGTTCGGATGTGATGATGCATTGTACAAAAACACATTTACTGTTTCGGAGTAACTATTCGCTGCTGCTACTACGAATAGGTTACTAGAAAAGATGATACCGATCGAACAGAAAACGATTAAGATAATATTCAATTTTTTTGTTACTAACTTCAATACCACACCTCCTTATATAGATTATAAAACTTTAATACTGTTATTTCTATAGGACTTTTTTCACACTAAACCGACAATTTTCTACCTAAATAAACATAAAAACACTTACTTATTACTATAATTCCACTCTAAACACAAAATGTTCGTAGACAATATTAACTATATTTATCACGAAATCTATCATATTCTGTCAAATAAACTTTTCTGGAATTAATTTGATAACGAAACTAAAAAAGGGATTTGCGTTTTTACACAAACCCCGTACCGTTCTTTTATCATAGTTTTGCATTCAATTTCACTTTATGATACGTTTTTTTCATCATTTTTAATAACGGTGTTTTACCTTTTCCGATTACCCCTACTAACTCAGCAAAGATTTGCAATAAAACGAGAAGTGCTAAAGTTAAGAGGAACGTTATTCCGGTCGAAACTCTAGAGAATAAGATGGCAATGGTTCCAAATAAAGCTGCAAATCCATACATTATTAACACGGTGGTGCGGTGGCTGAAGCCAGCTGCCAATAATTGATAATGAATATGTTTTTTGTCTGGCAACATAATATTATCTCCATTGATTATTCGACGAACAATAGCAAATAATGTGTCAAAAATAGGTATAGCCAGGATGATTATTGGAATAATAAAACTAAATAGTGTAACATTCTTAAATAATCCTAATGTTGAGATAACCGCGATCGAATATCCTAAAAACATCGATCCAGTATCTCCCATGTATATCTTTGCTGGATAAAAATTGTGAAACAAGAAGCCGATATTACCTGCGATCAACACGGTTGCTAAATAAATAACAGCAAATTGAGCATCTGAGATCGCCATAATTAAAATACTGATTAAGCCAATCGTTGTAACACCAGAGGCTAGTCCATCTAAACCGTCAATTAGGTTAATCGCATTGGTAACACCTACAATCCAGATGACCGTTATAAATATTGCAAAAAAACTGTTGAATTCTATCGTACCTAATATCGGAAGCGTCAATTTATCAATGACAATTCCTGCAGAGATCACAATACCTGTAGCTGCTAATTGTCCTGTTAATTTAATGATTGGACGAATTTGGTATTTATCGTCTAACAGTCCAACGATCATAATTACAAATGCTCCACCGATGATTGGCAGAAAATCAGGAATAGATGGCCGCAAATAAAGCAGACCAATCGCCACACCTAAAAAGATTGCTAAACCACCTAAACGCGGTGTTGCTTTTTTATGGATTTTTCTTTCCGCGGGATGATCGAGAAAACCAAACCGTACCGCAAATTTTTTAATCGGATATACGAATAACACCGTTGAAATTAGTGTTATGAAAAAAGCAATAACTAATTGTGTAGTATTCATTTATTTCCCCTACTTTACCTGTGAATTATTTCATTATCTCAACGAAATTTCTATAGAATGACCAAAACTAATTGAACAGTTCCTCTCATCTCTAGTTCTCTTATTCCTTTTCTATACCTATAATAAACAGACGAATGAGCAACGAAATTGTTACAAATACATACGCATCTATATCTTACATCAAAATGAAGAATAATTAAAGATATTCCTTATTAATCTACACAAGAAAACAGGCAATATGCTTATGATAACATATTACCTGTTTTTGGTTATTTTTATTCTACTCTCCGAAATTTCCCTTTAATCTTCTCCGATAAGTCATCAAAATATGTGTAAACCACTGGGATCAATAGTAATGTAAAGAAACTCGAGACGATTAAGCCGAAAATAACGGTAATCGCCATTGGCTGTTGCATCTCTGCCCCTTCACCAAAACCGAGCGCTAACGAAACCATAGCAAGTACAGTCGTTAGTGTGGTCATTAAAATTGGTCGCATTCGTGTGGTACCCGCTTCTAAGATGGCTTGATAACGTTCGATTCCACGTCGACGTAATATATTAATGTAATCAACGAGTACGATCGCATTATTTACGACAATCCCCGCAAGCATAATGATTCCGACAAAACCAACAATACTCAATGGTGTATTCGTGACAAACAAACCAAGAATAACACCGATCACGGTAACTGGTAGGGTAAACATAATAATAAATGGTGTTAAGAAATTCTCAAATTGAACAGCCATTACTACGTATACCAAAAAGATTGATAAGAGAAGCACTAATGCTAAATCAGTGAATGCTTCTTCCATATCTTCTGCTTGCCCACCAATGTTGTATTGATAGTCTTCAGGGAAGTTAAACGTGCTTAACCGTTCTTCAATTGCGTTTACAACTGTTCCTAAATCTACACCAGACACTTCTGTTGATACCGTTGCAGTTGGTTGTTGATTCATTCGACTTAGACTAGCAGGAGCAAATGTCTGTTCAAAGTTCGCAACCTCAATTAACGGAATCACTGCTCCTGACTGTGATTGGATGCGCATATTTTCTAGATCACTGATGGTTTCTCTAGATGCTTCTGGATAGACAAGTCGGACATCCATTTCTTCGCCTGCTTCACGATAACGCATAATCGTCTGACCAGAGAGTCGCATACCAATCTGGCTCATTACTGCTGATTCATTTAAGCCATGACGTGCTGCAATTTCTCGATCTACACGAACTTGCATTTGTGGCTGTGTAGCTTCAAGCGAAGTGGATGGATTATAAACACCGTCAATCGTCGCAATTTCTGCAAGCACTTCCTCTGCCAGTTCATTAATTACCGCATGTTCTGGACCTTGAATTTCAATCGAGATAGCACTTCCCATCGACATGTCGTTTAACTGGCTTACGGTAATATCTGCACCCGCAATGTGTTGCAATTCTTCATTTAGTAATTGAGTGAAATCACTAGTCGTGCGTGTACGCTCATTAGCTGGAACGAGTTGGATAGTAAAATCTGCAACGTTCGAAGCTCCTCCTCCGAGTCCCATCATCATGCCTGGCATCCCACCATCACCAGAAAGCGTCACATAATTTGTTTCAATATCTACTTGATATTGTTCGATCACTTCATTTACTTGCATTGCAATTTCTTCTGTTTTGGGAGAAGACGTACCTGCCGGTGTTTCTACACTTACACTAATTTGGCCTTGATCACCTTCGGGCATAAATTCCATTCCGATCATTGGCATCAGGGCCAAACTTCCGACAAGTAAAGCAATCGTTACAAACACCGTTGTCTTACGTAATTGTAATACTTTTTTCAAAATCGAACGATAGCCATTTGTAAATCGATTTAACGCCCGATCAAACCAGTATCTTCGACCGTTATTTTCACTCAAATCACCAAGTAATTTAGAGGAAAGCATTGGTACTAGCGTAATCGAAACGACAAGGGCTGCAATTAGGGCATAAGCGACGGTTAATGCTAATGGGACAAATAGTTCTGCTGCAATCCCACCAACAAAGACCATTGGTAAAAACACGACCAAGGTTGTTGTCGTTGATGCGATTACTGCTGGCGCTAATTCAGATGCCCCTTGTTTTGCAGCATCAAACTTGGAGTAACCTTTTTGTCGATAAGAAACAATATTTTCAAGAATAACAATCGAACTATCGACCATCATTCCAATACCAAGTGCTAAACCACCCATCGTTAAAATATTTAACGTCTCTCCAGTAAAGTAAATTAAAGAGAAGGTTGTAATAACCGCAATTGGAATCGAAACACCGATAACAAGTGTAGCACGAACACTCTTTAAAAATAGTAGTAATACAAGTAGGGCAAATCCCCCACCGATTAAAATATTCTGCACAACGGAGTTGATTGCTAGCCGTGTGAATTCTGAGTTATCCGTAACAATACTAAATTCAACACCTTCTGGTAACATATCATTAATTTGATCCATCGAAGCAATGATATTATCCGATACATCGACATCATTTGCATCAGATTGTTTCATGATCGAAAGGACAACAGCTTCTTCGCCATTAATTAATGTAGTGTCCGGGGTTGTAAATGTATCATGAACAGTAGCTATATCTTCTATGTGAACGATCGCACCTGTACCCGTTTGAATGATCGTTTCTCTTATTTCATCAACGGATTGATAGGTTCCATCGACACGTACTTGAAGGTTTTGATCTCCTCGACTAATTGTACCTGCTGATGTTGCTTGATTCGATTGACCTAACGCTTGCATCAATTGTTCAGCAACAACACCATATTGATTCATTTTTGCTTCGTCTAGTTCAATTTCAATTATTCGACTTTGACCGCCTTGCACGGAAACATCCGCTACACCAGCTTGTCGTTCTAACATTGGTTGAACTTGATCTTCCGCAAGCCCTTGAAGACGATTTAGATTTTCTCCTCGCAAAGCAACCGACATGACTGGCATTTGATTTGGATTGATTCGAATCACATTCGGATTCCCTGCATCCTCTGGTAAAAATCCGGATACTTGATCGACACGTTCTCGAACTTCGAGTAGTGCATTGTCTAGGTTTGTTCCCATATTAAACATTAAAATAACAAGCGAAGAACCTGTACTTGACTGTGTTTGAATCGATTCAATCCCTTCAATTGTACCTAACACAGACTCTAGTGGTTCGCTTATTTGACGTTCGACATCTTGAGGCGCCGCTTCTTCATATGGAACTTGCACGATTGCGATCGGCAAGTCAATTTCAGGCATTAAGTTAAGGGATAGATTTTGTAATGAAATAAATCCTGTCGCGATAATTGCCAAAACAATCATAATTACCCCAACTGGACGTTTTACGGACGTTTCTACTAGCCTCACGATTCACCGTCCTCCCCTACAATTATTACTTGTGAACCATCACTTAACGTTAACTGCCCACTTGTAACAACAAGATCACCTTGTTCAATCTCCCCATCAACCGCTGTAATATCTGATTGAAGGTTTGAAATGGTAACTTCTGTTCGTGTTACGCGATTATCTTCTACAACAAAGACATAATGTTCACCATCATCTTCAATCAGTGCTGCTGTTGGAATAATCAATGTATCTGATATCGTTTCTTCTGTTAAGAAAATTGTCGCAACCATACCTGCTTTCCAATCGTTTGCATTTTCTGCCGTTAGGGTAACTTCATATAGTCCTGTCTCACCAGGTAATAATGATGTTTCTACAACTGTTGCAGTAGAGCGATCTTCATCACCACTAAAATGGATATCCACTTCTTGATCGACTTCAAATAGATTGACATTTGTCGCCGTCACATCAGCTGTAATCGTTAATTCATCTAAGTTAACAATCATACTTACCGGTTCTTCTGTTGAAAGGATGCTACCTTCTGATGCAGACAAATCACTTACTTGCCCATCAGCCGGTGCAGTGATTTCGACTTCCATACCAGTTTCAAAAGAAATGATTGTGATTAAAATATCGTCCTCTTCCACACGATCACCGTTTGCTACATGTACTTCTTCTACTTCCCCCATCGTTTGAACCATTACCGGTGTGATCTCTTCAGGCATTGCACGACCATAAAAGGTCTTTTCAATGGTTACATTTCCCTCTGTTACTTCTTCTATCTCTACTGAAACAACATGTTCTTCCTGCGTTTCATTTGTCTCTTCGGTATCTTCTGTGCAAGCTGCGATAAAAAATAGTGCTGCGATTAATATCCATCCTAATTTCTTCATTTTTTTCCCTCCCGAATAATCTGTCTATGCTTGTATCTACTTAAACACCCATTGAGATCTTCAGTTGATTTGTTGCTTTTTTTAGTGATTCTATTTGAGCAAGTTCTGCAAGCATTCCTCGGACAATTACCATGTTCGTTCGCTCTTTTCTCCATTCTTGCTCAATAACTTCAACCACTTCTCTTAGTTGCTCTTTTTGTTGCTCTTCTATATTTGTTTGTTCGATCTGTTTTTTCACAAGTAAGATTTGGTCTTGTACATTTATACTTGTGTTCGTCTCCTCTTTTACTCTCGGATAGGACAATTGACTCCACTTCACTTGTGGCTCGACATGGTTATGTAACATGTTTTGAATCATATCATCCAATCGATCGACAATAAATTCAGACAGTGCCGTTGTGTCAATTTGTATATTATGAAAGACAATTGCTTTCGTATATCCGTGTAAAAGCCCTTCTAACAATATGCTTCCATCAATGATATACGGTTCTATTTTAGCCCCGTAAAGTTGGAGTAAGCTAGCTTTCATCCATTCAAAACTTTTTTTATTCGAATCTTGAATTAATTGATCGATATCTTTTCCAACATGAACAAGCTCTCTCGGATACATCATGACATATTCTTTATGCTCACTAATGATATCAATGAGTACTTGTATTTGGGCTTGAAGTTTTTTTCGGTTTTCCATATCTTGTTGTTGAATTTTTTCTAATTTACCAAAAACCAGTTCACTATAATATTTAATTATTTCGATATTAAGCTCATCTTTAGAAGAGAAATATAAATAGAACGCACCTTTAGACACTTCGCTTTGCTCAACAATTTCCTGAATGGAAGTAGCGTGAAATCCTTTCCTCGAAAACAACTTCATACTTTCTTCAAGAATGCGCTTCTTTTTTTCGTTCACTTTGTTTCACCTCGCTTTTATTAATGATAGAAAGCTACTATTTATCTCTGGTACTTAACATCTAACACACAAAACTCATTGTATTATAGAATGACCGGTCAGTCAATTTATAGTGTACAGAAAAAATGTGTTACTTGCAATTATTATCATTGGGGGATGGAGGGAATCTAAATTCTTTTCGGACTACTTTGCCTCGCTTGGGGTCATTGTTGTCCGAATCAACCCCTTTTTCGGACTACTTTGCCTCGCTTGGAGTCATTGTTGTCCGAATCAACCACTTTTTCGGACTATTTTACCTCGCTTGGGATCATTGTTGTCCGAATTAACCACTTTTTCGGACTACTTTGCCTCGCTTGGGATCATTGTTGTCCGAATCAACCACTTTTTCGGACTACTTTGCCTCGCTTGGGGTCATTGTTGTCCGAATTAACTGCTTTTTCGGACTATTTTGCCTCGCTTGGAGTCATTGTTGTCCGAATTAACCACTTTTTCGGACTACTTTGCCTCGCTTGGGATCATTGTTGTCCGAATCAACCACTTTTTCGGACTACTTTGTCTCGCTTGGGATCATTGTTGTCCGAATTAACCACTTTTTCGGACTACTTTGCCTCGCTTGGGTTCATTGTTGTCCGAATCAACCACTTTTTCGGACTACTTTGCCTCGCTTGGAGTCATTGTTGTCCGAATCAACTACTTTTTCGGACTACTTTGCCTCGCTTGGGATCATTGTTGTCCGAATCAACCACTTTTTCGGACTACTTTGCCTCGCTTGGGGTCATTGTTGTCCGAATTAACTGCTTTTTCGGACTATTTTGCCTCGCTTGGAGTCATTGTTGTCCGAATCAACCCCTTTTTCAGACTACTTTGCCTCGCTTGGGATCATTGTTGTCCGAATTAACCCCTTTTTCAGACTACTTTGCCTCGCTTGGGATCATTGTTGTCCGAATTAACTGCTTTTTCGGACTACTTTGCCTCGCTTGGGGTCATTGTTGTCCGAATCAACAAAATTTTCATTTTTAAAAAAGCGACAAATCGAATTGTCGCTTTTCTTGTTATTATTCCGTTTCGTCTTCTTCCATGTTTTCTTCATCTTCTTGATCGAACTCTTCATCCGTATCCGTTTCATCCATATCACCGGGGTCTTCTTCCATGTTTTTTTCATCTTCAAACATGTCATCTGTACCTTCTTCTGGTTCATCAATGATATCTTCTTCAATTGGATCTTCCAACGGTTGTTCTGGTTCGTCCAAATCTTCAGCACAACCAAATAATATGGCTGTTGCAAATATAAGTATGCTACTTTTCACAAAGAAACTTTTCACCCTTCTTCCTCCTCTCATTAGATCATTCTCTGTTAGTTTTCCCAATCTGTTGAAAAAAATTTATGAAGAATCGGATTACTTTTCATTCCGTAATAAGATATACCGGACAAACACCGCCCGGTTCTTTTTTAAAAAATAAGAAGCTATTTTGTAAGAGGCTGATGGTGACAAGCGCGCTTGTCATGTCATGCTATAGCGTGACACTTTCCAATAAGTAAAACAACAGACGAACATGAATGGTCATCTGTCATCTGTTGTTTTACTTATTAGAAAGCAGCCATCAGACCTACTGTTATACGAGAAAATTCTTTGCATCTATTTAAAGATAAAACACCTCATAAATTCCTAAAAAAATAAAGAAATCTCCCACAGAGTAAACGAGGGAGATTTCTTTCAATTATTTAATTGCAAACATAATTTCCGCTTCACAAGCTAATTCTCCGTCAACGGTAGCAACTGCTTTTCCTTTTCCAACTGGTCCTTTTAAACGAGTAATTTCTACTTCTAATCGTAGTTGGTCACCAGGTTTCACTTGGCGTTTAAACCGGCATTTATCAATACCCGCGAGAAAACCAATCTTCCCAACATTTTCTTCTTTTTTCAGCATGACAACCGCACCTGTTTGAGCCAATGCCTCCACAATTAAGACGCCAGGCATCACAGGATAATCTGGAAAATGCCCTTGAAAAAATGGTTCATTAATCGTCACGTTCTTTTTTCCAACTACACGCTTACCTTCTTCGATTTCAATGATTTCATCAACCAATAAAAATGGGTAACGGTGTGGGATCGTCGCTTGAATTTCTTGAATATCTAACATTTCAGTTCAGCTCCTAATAAAAATAGTCAGATAGAGAAAGCAGATCAAAGAGATATTGTTGCGATCTCGCTTGGTCTGCTTCCCTTTGTTTTATTCTCTTCCGCTTATAATGTCTATGAGATGTTGCCAAAATTCAAATTCCAGCACTTCCATTGGTTCGCCACCACCAATGATACTATATCCAACGATAAGACCTAGAATTACGGCTAAAAATGACAGTAAAAAAACAACTAAAACACGTAACCAAATTGGGAAGATTCGGCGAATTGGTCTTTTCTTTTTCTTTTTTTCTTCTCGCTTTTGTCTACGCGTTTTTTTATCTTCTGTTTCTTTGCTTACGTCCTCTTTTGAAGCTTCGCGTCTTCTTTGTTTTATCTCTTCATCTTTTCGTTCCATAATTTGGTGACCCCTTTTACACTGACATTTGTTAGCATCAGCAGTTTAAACAGTATTAACGGATTTGATTAACCAATCCTCGCATTTGGTCATGCATGGTTATCGTACGAGCGTTGAATTGGTAAGAACGCTGTGCCTGCAGCATTTCCGTCATCTGCATGGACAAGTCAACATTGGATTGTTCCAGTGCTTGATTCTGAACCTGAATCTCACCGTTGGCTACTTCTCCTACAATATCAGCTGCAACATAGTCAACTTCCGTTAAGTCTGGTAAACGCAATAAATTATTACCGACTGACTCTAAAAATTGCGGACGGATTGCTTGAGCCATGGAGAGCTGTCCTTCCACATTTGCAACACCGTTTCTTGTAACAAGGATTTCTCCCGTTTCGCTGATTGTTATATCCTCCATGCCGTCAGCAAACACTAGTGGTCCACTTTCCCCTACGATTGGATATCCGTCTCTTGTCGTTACCATGACTTGACCATCTGCAATCGGGTGTAAGTACATCGCACCGTCACGAGTGTAGCGTGTTTCCGTTACACCATTTTCCGTTACCTCGACCTGTAACAAATGATTATCTGCAAGTAATGCGATATCCAAACCTCGACCAGTCTGCTGTAACGAACCAAGTGATAAATCAAGATTGGTATGCCCTAATTTAGCACCAGAACCCAATCGAATACCATGTGGCGTAACGCGTCCAGTAGCATTCGCTTCTACATCCGAAAAGTTATTGATGTTTTGCGTTAACAAGGAAGTGAAATTACTAGAACGATTTTTATACCCGTTTGTATTTACGTTTGCTATGTTGTGACCAATTTGATCTAATTTATGTTGCAGTTGCCCCATTGTCACAGCTGCTTGTATATTCATTCGGCTCATTATATATTCCTCCACTACTTTTCAAAAAAACTTTTTGATCAAGTTCTTAAGACAAAAGTAACATTCTACTTTTATCACTTATGTTAATCTAGCAATTCGATTTACCGCATGATCCATACTTTGATCATATGCTTGAAGCACTCTTTGGTTGGTTTCATATAAACGATAAGCTTGCATCATTTCTGTCATCGTTTGAACAGTATCAACATTTGAATTTTCTAAATGTCTTTGTTGGACAGCAAACGATAGATTATCCATCGCTCGTGCATCAACCATTTCACCATCTTCGCCTGTTAACGCAAAAAGATCTTGACCATCTTTAATTAAGTCATTCGTGTTTGCTGTATAGCTTACAGCAAGTGGAATTTGTTGATCGCCCACTTGAATAACTCCGTCGTCGGTCATTGTAAATGCTTGTCCATCTGTGAAGATAGGCTCTCCTGCTTGATTACGTACATAATAGCCTTGGTTTGTCGTTAAAAAGCCTTGTCCATCTACAGTAAAGTTCCCATTTCGTGTATATCTTTCTTCTCCGTCAGCATTTTGCACAACAAAAAAGAGTCCACCATCTGCGTCTGGAAGCATACCATTAACGAGCGCCATATCTGTTGTCATACCCGTTTCGCGTAAACCACCTTGGGCAAAATCAGGAATGGTTTCTTGCACATATGCACCGGTATTGATAGAACCGATGTTTTGTCCATTACGCAAACGGAAATTACGAGTAGTAGGTAGTGTTGTACCATCCATTCGTTGAAGCAACAGCTCAGGGAAAGCTCGAATCGTTGCCTGATCTTGTTTATATCCAGGTGTTTGGGCATTTGCTATATTGTTTGATAAAGTATCTTGTCTACGCTGTTGAGCCATCATCCCGCTTGCAGCAGTATAGTATCCTCTTAACACGTCAGATCTTCCTCTCTTCTACTGTTCACCTTTACTGATCGTTGAATAATAAATTTAAAAAACGTTCAAAATAAAAAGTTAACCCTATTTTAGCACATAAAACGTCTGATATCCGCATTTTTCTACGAAAATCAGACGCTTTACTGAAAAAAAGGGCTTTTTACTCATCCCGACATAAGTATTTTTGTCATAACATGGTTATTTCCGTTAGACGATTTTACGTCTTTCTATTTTATCTATATTTTCAAGCATAATTCCTGTGCCTTTTGCGACACAATGCATTGGTTCCTCTGCTAAGAAAACAGGTACTTTCAATTCTTCAGAAAGCAATTGGTCCATGCCATGTAATAACGCTCCACCACCTGTTAAAATCACGCCGCGATCAATAATATCGGCTGATAGTTCAGGGGGAGTTTTTTCTAAAACATTCTTTGCAGCTTGTGTGATAACTGCAACGGACTCACGTAAAGCTTCTTCAATCTCTCCAGAACTAATCGTGATGGTTCTTGGTAATCCACTTACCATGTCACGACCTCGAATATCGATCGATTCATTACGAGAACCTGGAAAAACAGTCGCAACATGCACTTTAATATCTTCTGCAGTACGTTCGCCAATCAATAGTTTATAACGACGCTTCACATAATTTAAAATCTCCGCGTCAAACTTGTCACCGGCCATTTTAATTGATTGTGCCGTAACGATGTCACCCATAGAAAGGACTGCAACATCTGTCGTTCCACCACCGATATCGACAACCATATTACCACTTGGTTGAAAAATATCCATACCCGCTCCGATTGCTGCTACTTTTGGTTCTTCTTCTAGATAGACTTTTTTTCCGCCTGATTTCTCAGCAGCTTCTTTGATTGCTTTTTGCTCTACTTTTGTAATGTTCGTTGGGCAACAAATTAACATACGCGGCTTTGATAAGAGACCTTTTACATTAATTTTATTGATAAAATATTTTAACATTGCTTCTGTCACATCAAAATCAGCGATAACGCCATCTTTTAAGGGACGAATTGCTTCAATATTACCTGGTGTACGTCCAACCATTCTTCGAGCTTCTTCTCCAACTTCCAACACGCGACCAGTCGTGCGATCCATCGCAACAACAGATGGCTCATTTAGGACGACACCTTTTCCTTTTACATGAATTAATACATTAGCCGTTCCAAGGTCTATTCCAATATCTCTAGAAAACATGTTTACGATCCTCCCTACTAAATAACTTCCGTAATAAGCACAACACTTCTAATAATATATGATACCACAAAGAGACAAGATTCGTTAGTTTATTTTGTAATTCTTTATGCTTATAGTGGGAAATTGTGATCAATATATTTAGGATCAATATATGGCTTTGTTTTTATACAGGGAAGTTGTTATCTTTTTTAAAAAAACGATTCTTCATCATAGGATAATTGCGGAATTTATTCCATGTATGATTAGGAGGATCAATCAGGTTAATCATTGTTCTACAGCCTCTATCGCAGAATTGGTTTGTTGATACTTTAGCTTTGTCGCTTCACCTCCTCGTAAATGCCTGATCGCCTTATGGTGATCTAAAACTAATTTTACTTCATTTGCTAAATCAGGATTCAATTCTGGTAAGCGTTCTGTTAAATCTTTATGGACGGTGCTCTTCGATACACCAAACTCTTTTGCAATTACACGTACAGTCTTTTTCGTATCGACAATATATTCGCCAATCCGAATCGTTCTTTCTTTAATATAATCATGCACATCACTAGCCTCCTCTTGTTGTCTGTCCAAGGTGTTAGTGGAATAAGGTGATGTATTGATATTTTGATAAAGCTATCTTTAGACAATGGACGTTTTTTACATGCTTATGATCCCTTAGACCTTCTTGTTTGGTTTGTATCAGTTTATTAGTGAGAACGTTTGAATATGATTAATTGTCCTTATTTAAGGCTGATAATCAGAAAAAGTTGAAGCATGCATTATTCGAACGATTACACTGGTTAGAAGAGAAAAAGGCTGTCCACTCGTCACATAGACAAGTAAACAACCTTTTTAAAAAATATTATGTTCGGAGATCTCTAAGAAGCATCATCGTCATCTGGGGCTGACGTGCCAAACATGTCTCCATGACCTGGATCGGATAAGCCAAACATGTCTCCGTGGCCTGGATCGGATAAACCAAACATATCCCCATGTTCTGGGTCAGACAAACCAAACATGTCTCCATGGCCTGGGTCAGATAAGCCAAACATGTCTCCATGACCTGGGTCGGATAAACCAAACATATCCCCATGTTCTGGGTCAGACAAACCAAACATGTCTCCATGTTCTGGGTCGGATAAACCAAACATGTCTCCATGTTCTGGGTCGGATAAACCAAACATGTCTCCATGGCCTGGATCGCGTTGCTGTAGGACAATTGTTTTATCAGTGGAAGAAGTTGCTTCTAGATGACTAGGAATTGCAGAAATCAAAAGAAAAACAAGGACTAGTGCCAGTAAACCTTTTTTCATTCTTTTCACCTCCTCCTTACACTATTAAAAAAAACTAAAGTTACAGCTTTTGTAATGCTTGTAAAGGCAGGCGAGCAAAAAAATGATCGCTACGCTGTTCAATAAATTCATTATAAGACTGAAATAGCAAACGGCGATCTTGATGAGCTCGTCCTAAGTAATAATTAATAAAAGGAGTAACTTCAGTAATTTCACTCAGTAAACGTTGTGCTTTCGGGAAATTCCCTTTTGCGATCTCCAGATGCGCTTCTTCACTAATAACATTCGTTGAAATACCATCTGGTCGATTGAAATGAGCATAAATAAAAGGGATATTGTGATTTTCGATAATCGAAATTAAACGAGTTAATTTCTTCTCTTCTGCTATTTGTTTTGCTTGTTCTAGATGATAATAGCTATTTTCAAAATCATCAAAGATATAGGTTAAGCTTAGGTTTATATTCAAGTTTGCTTTAAGCGTATTATTTGTTGTTTCGTTAATGATACGAAATCCGTATTTACGTGCCAAGATCATTTCATTTCGTTTCCAATAATAGATGAACAATGCAGCATCCAATCTAGCTTTTAATAACGATACAAGCAATGGGTTATCTATTCTTTGCAATAATAATTGAATACTATCTAATGCATACGCCAATCTTTCATACTCAAATAGATCAAAATGAATAGAAAGCATTAAATATTCTATTATACATCGTAATCCTGGGTCATACGTTTTTATTTCCATAACTTGTTCTAATATTTTATGATGGGGAATCGTGCGTTTTTGTTTTGCCAATGTTAATTCATACAAATGTGCCCAAGCATTATTCTCTTTATTTGTATGCTGTTTATTTCTTTCAATTAATTGTGATAAAGCATCGTAACAACCATTCATATACAAATATTCTAATCCAACCCGCATATCATCTTGATCCGTTGTTTGCAAACAAAATTCACACATTTTATTAATAAGCGTTTCTTCATCGTAAAGTTTACCTAGTGAATTAACATATTGATGTAATTTTAATTGTTTTCCATAACCTTCTTCACCTTTTCGAAAAGAATTAACTTTCATCGGCTCCCCCCTTTGCATTAAGATAGGTACAGCTTTATTATTACACATTTCCATTAAATTGCAAACACCTAAAAACAATTATCGTTCGACAAATTTCTTCATTTTTAGTGCTCTTTTGAATTAAAACTAGGAAAACTGCAATAAATTTTCCTAGTTAATCTTACAATTTTCTGTTGTTTTTTCAACCTCTGTCGATTTTTTTGGTAATTTTCTCATTGTCAGACTGGATTTTACTTGAAGGGTTTACATGTTGTGGGTGTTAGCTTCCGTTACTCTTAAAGTAAACAACTGGATATTCTTGTTGTTTGGAAGTGGGAGGCTTACAGACGGTTGCTCCGGGATAAATAGTTTAAGAAAGTAGGATTTTCTTTTATTGATAAAATAAACTGGGAAAACACCCGATCCTTTTAAATACAATGAAGAAAGCAAGACTATATGAATAATGAGATGTTTGACAGTGAACACTTACTAGGAACGACTATTATTCCCTACCGTTTATATAGAATTGAATTTAGTAAAGTACTCCCCACTGATTGTCAACCCTGAAGGATGACTGTAAAACCTTGATCCTTTGAAAATTTTATTCTCTCCTATGTAGTAAAAGACCTAGGATCTGTATTAGATCCTAGGTCTTTTGTTTAAGTGTTTGTTGTTGCTCTTGTGGATTGAAGTTCTTCGGTTTCGTTTTGCGCACTTGCTTCATTCTCATCCGAATCATTATTATGATCTTCATCTTCATCTTCAGCATCTGGCAATCGCACTTCTGTAATTGGTTGATCAAAGTATACTTCTGGATTTACAGGCGTTCCTTCTTTACGAATTTCAAAATGAACATGCGTTCCACTTGCTTGACCATAAACATTTTGTCCTGCAGTAGCCAATACCTCTCCTTGAGCTACTTCTTGACCTTCTTCTACTTGAACATCCGTTAAGCTCGCATAGTACGTCGAAACCCCATGATCATGTTCCATTTGAATAACAAATCCTAACAGCGGGTCTTCTCTCAGTTCTACGACACGACCACTTAATGCCGCAACAACGGACATCGGATCTTCAGAAGATGCTGCAATGTCTATACCTTGACTTTGATAGTATTTATTGTTGTATAGAACGAGTGCTTTTTCTTGATCTTCTGAATCTTTCTCAAAATCATAGAATTTCGTAACAATTTGGGATTGGCTTCCTTCTGCTACAGGGAGTCTGACTGTCTCTGCTTGACTGACAACTGGATCTGAGTCTTGATTGAAATCAAATGGATATTCACCTCGAACTGCATCATTGCCTAGATCATCTGACTGTTCCGTTTGTGTTTCAGGAATTCGATTATCTAAATTTTGATACCACAGAACTCCTGTTAGCAGTATAGCCGCTACAGTTAAGTACACTGCTGGGAAAAAACCTTTCTTCTCAATAATTCGTTTCCACTTATTTTTTGAAACGTTATTGTGTTCCTCTTTCATTTTCATCACCTCAGCAACCATTCTGATCTGAAAGAGGAAATTATATACATCACACCCGTATTTTTTTATTTTTCGTTCGTTTTAGTTCTGAACAAGTAGTTTTGGCGTTGCATCAGCGATGGTATCTATTTCAACACCTTGATAATAATGATAAACAATTTCTCGATAATCATTACCTTCTTGTGCCATACCGTTTGCTCCATATTGACTCATTCCAACACCATGGCCATAACCTTTAGTAGTGAAAATAAGGTGATTATCTTTTTGTTCTAATGTAAAATCTGTCGACCGTAACTCTAGAGCTTCTCGTATTTGTCGACCTGTAAAGGTTTTTCCAGCTAATTCAATGGTTTTAATTCGATTAGACTCTGTTCTCGTTGTTGATATGTTGTTATTGGCATGATTCCAATTAATATCTAATGCTTCTTCCACTTGATCAATCGGGATAATTTTTTGATCAAGAAATCGTGGAGACGCTTGATCCCAAGGACTAGAAACGCTTTTAAGATATGGTAATTCATTTTCCCAATAGTCTTCTGAATTTTCTGTGTAGCCATTACTTGTGGAAAAAAAGGCAGGCGTAATTGGTTGATTCTGATAAGTTAAAATTTCACCTCTTGTTTCTAAAACTGCTTGTGTCACTTTTTTTATTTTTTGATGATATTCATTGCCCCAAAGTTGTTGCAATTCTTCGTTATTTCGATACACCTGATGCTGAACGGTATCTTTTATCGTTGCTTCTTCACCCTTTGTTTCTGCAACAGACAAATACTGTACTACATACGTTCGTGCCGCTAAGGCTTGGGCTTTTAGTGCTTCTAATTCAAAGTCAGCAGGCATCTCTGCAGCAACCACACCGACTACATATTGCTCTATTGGAACTGATTCTACTCGGTCTAATTCAGTTCGTAACACTTGAACAGCAAGATCATCTTCATTGGTCAAATAATCTTGTTCATAGATGGGGAAAGCCTCTTTTGGATTGGGTTGATCTGTTTGTTGAAATGTGTTTGGAAGAACTACTAGTGCCGGTATTACCAGTATCGTAAAAAGGAGTACCGAAATTACCGTTATGCTCGACATCTTCCAATGATTTCGATTGGTATTGTATTTTTTTGTTGGATGCATCATATAAGCTCCTTTCTATTCAAAAAGGGAACCTTCACTGATTGTAATGGTATTGCATCGATATCGATGTATACACCATAAACTAGTGAAATTCACTCTACTAAATCATCTTATGATTGTCGTTTATTTAATAGAACAGAAAAGAAGTCATAATCCATGAGATGTTTCAACGTTTTTTACAGTTATCATATGTAGCATATTGTAATATACTCCGAATACGCTCCATAATCAGAAAAAGGGGCTATACTTTCATTCACTGATTCCCACCAAAGTGCTATGAAAAGGAATAGTAGGTAAGTATCGTTGCGGTACAAGTCTTGCGTAGGCTAAAGAATATGTACGTATACACGCTATTTGTTTCACAAAATTTTTTACATCACAAAAAGCCACAGAGTACTTTCTGCAGCTTTTTGTATATCAAAGAAATTCATTATAATCTAGCGATAATTTCCTGTGATTTTTTCGTTTGAATTATAAGGAAGAGATTTTTTCCATTTGTTCTGCAACCATCATTTCTTCTTGCGTACCTTTCGTACGTTCAATATCTGCACCTAAGCTAGCAAGTTTTCCAGTAATGTCAACATATCCACGATCAATATGTTTTAGCTCGCATACTCTCGTATAACCTTCTGCAGTTAATCCTGCCAAAATTAAAGCAGCACCAGCACGAAGGTCGGTCGCAGCCACTTCAGCACCTTCTAATGCTACAGGGCCTTCAACGATAACACTACGTCCTTCGATTTTCACTTTTGCGTTCATACGACGAAATTCTTCCACATGCATAAAACGATTTTCAAAAACAGTTTCTGTAATCACACTAGTGCCGTTTGCATGGAGCATCAATGCCATCATTTGTGATTGCATATCTGTTGGAAAACCAGGGTGCGGTAATGTTTTAAGATCTGTTGGCAGCAATTCTTTAGGTCCAATAACTCTTAATCCATTTTTTTCTTCAAAAAATTGAACACCCATTTCCTCCATTTTTGAAATTAGCGAACGTAAATGTTCGGATTTAGCTCCTTCAACGAGCACATTACCGCCTGTAATTGCGGCTGCAATCATATATGTGCCGGCTTCAATACGATCAGGAATAATAGAATGACTAACACCGTGTAATGATTCCACACCAATAATTTTAATAATTTCTGTACCGGCACCAATTACATTTGCGCCCATTTTATTTAAGAAATTCGCTAAATCAACTATTTCAGGTTCCTTTGCTGCATTTTCTATCACGGTTTCTCCATGAGCTAAAGCCGCTGCCATCATAATATTCTCGGTTGCCCCAACACTTGGCATATCTAAATAAACCTTTGCTCCTTGTAAAGGTTGGTCTGCAAATACTTCTACAAAACCATTGCCAACATGAACTTCCGCACCCATCGCTTCAAAACCTTTTAAATGCAGATCGATTGGTCGTGAACCAATGGCACATCCTCCTGGCATTGCTACTTTTGCATGGCCATAACGCGCCAGCATTGGCCCCAAAACAAGTACAGACGCTCGCATTTTGCTAACATATTCAAATGGTGCTTCCGTAGTTAATGGTTTTTCTGCGTCAACAATCAATGTATTATGATGTAAGTGAATCGTCGCATTCATATGACTCAAAACATCTTTCATGGTCACAACATCCGCTAAAGCTGGGACATTATGAATTTTACTTTTCCCTTTACTTGCCATTACACTTGCGGCGATAACAGGCAATACAGCATTTTTAGCACCTTCAACCTTAACGGTACCGTTTAATTGCCTGCCCCCCCGAACGATGATTTTTTCCAAGGTTCATTCTCCTCTAAAATCCATTTTCTATATTATTAATATTCAGTCGTTAGGATAGGTGTTCCTAATGTAAAGGTTGTTTTTCCGCCTAATCCTTCCCGACTAGCTAATTGTATGTTCATCGAGCTGTCTCCAACTGGAATTGCAGTGCTCCATTGATCTGTATAACCTGAGATAACCGTAAAGCCTTGTTCTTCTAATCTATTGATCTGCTCTATCGATAGATTCTCTATTATTCTGTCAAAAAAATGCACACTGTCTATATTACCACCTGCAACGAGTCGAATACAAGCATAATTATGACTAGCTTTTGTGAAAATATTACCTATTGATTCATTTAATTGTGATGCTAATTCATGCTCATCAAAGTAGACTTGATTCTTGGAGTCGATCTGGTAACTAACATCAATACTGCTAGTTCCATCTCCTTGAATGATGGAAGCCGTTTCAACGACGTTATAATCTTGTTGTCGCTTCCAACGCTTAATGACGGCATTCCCCTTCCCTTTGCTATGTTCGGCTTCAACAAACCCAACAGACTTTAAGTTAGCTTCTATTTCTTCTAGGGCCTTTTCCTCAAAAGTTTCTTTGATTAAAATATGCCAACTCTTTAATTCTAGTTGATCATCCTCAGCAAAATCAATTAATTCTCGTAAAATAACAGCTTGTGTTTCCACTGAAGAACTGTCAGAGAGAGGGAGAAATAAATAGATAATAACGACTAGTAGACTAATAATTTTCACGTTTCCTTTCACTCCTTCTAAATACTTTTGCTAAAAGTATCGTCAGGAAAGGAAATCGACATACGCAGAACTTCTCAACAAATACCGACAATGCTTAGTTTAAAATAAATATAATGCTTGTTGCGTCCAGTTAATTAAATCTAGAAAAAAATTACTAACCGTAGAACCGATCACAATAGTTAATAAAATAATAACAATTTTCGCCTCAAACGTTCTTGTTTTCTTAAAGATATGATCATATCGCACTGCTTGCAATACTTGCCAAGTAATAATTATAAAAATTATATGCGAGAAAATACTTACCAGTGCCTGTCTACCTAACTCTTGCATCATTTTCCATTCCTCCAACTTAATCAACAACAATACCAATACTTCGATATTTCCCAGGAAATATCGACAGTAAACATATTATTATTTTATTATCTAGTAAAAATATCCTGTATGTTTATTTTTGATACATTCACTAGTTTACTTGAGGCTTACTAGTTTCTCAAGAAAAAGTCTCGACAAGAATAATGGTCTTCATACTTGTTGAATAAAATCGAGCTAGCATTTTTACTCCTACTTTAACAACTGATTTTTCTCGATGTTTTTTAGTGGGAGTCTTACGGACGGTTGCTCCGGGATAAAATAACAAAAGAAAGATACATTCACCAATTACGGTGTGTGCATCTTTCTCGAAATTACATTTCCAAGCAACTGTTCACGGGGGCTCCTACTTCTAAGATTCTCAAGGTGTTCCAGAAAGGAATTGTTGATAATTTGTCTCTTGGTCACCACTGTTAATGGTAATGTTAACAATATAGGATTGCTGTGGATCAATTTTTTCCACCGGGATTTCTCCTTCTAGGATGCCAACGTCTAGCGCCTCTCTTTCCACAATCGTTTGAACATGAGCAAATGTAGTTGGATCATACAAGTCGATGATAAGTTCATCGACTGGATCTGGTAGATAGATGTTATACAAATACATGTTGGCCGTCAATGATTTCAGCTCCAGTTCAAAGCCCATGACCTTATCATAATCAGCCGTTTTATTAACAAACAAGTATGGTAGTTGATAACTCTCTTGATCTGAACGTAATTCCAAATATCCTTGATGAATTCCTTCATCTAGCCAATCACTCGTAATTTCCAACGCTACTTCTCGGGTCGTTTGCTCTCCTGGTTCTAGCGTAAATGAAAGTGGTAAATGCCAACGTATTCCTTTCGTTTGTTTTGGTATAGAAAAAGAAAAATGTTGCGCTTGTTCAGAAGTGTTTTCAAATTCTATCTCTACTTGTTGTTGTACTTTTCGCTCTTCTATTCTGCCAAAGGATAAGAGTGGATTTTTGATAATAAAAGAAGTATCAATCGCATCTAAGATTCGAATTTCCCCCATCCCCTGTTCGATTGGTGTATGATTTTCAATAGGTAAGGCTTGTGTTAATAAAGCACCTTTTAATTGTTCTGGTGTCCAGGTAGGTTGTGCTTCTTTTAACAAAGCTAGCGCACCGGCAACATACGGAGCAGACATGCTCGTTCCTTGTAATGATTGATAACCTTCGGGTACGGTGCTTATAATATCTACTCCTGGCGCTACAATCTCCGGTTTTATTTCCCAATTGACAGTTACAGGCCCTCTTGAACTAAATGTGGCAATTTGATTGTCCATTGTTCTCCATTCACTATTTACCCAATAGGTTCCTCTGTTTAGTTGTTCTAACAACCAAGTTCCATCCGCTTGAGCGATCGTCGCTACTGGTAATGAAGTTTCCTCTTCTAACCCTGCTTGAAATTCCTCTGCAGAATTGTTGTAAATGAGTACAGCCCTAGCTCCAGCTGCTTCTGCTTGTTTTACTTTATCCGTAAATGAAATCTCTCCACGTTGAAAGAGAACAATTTTCCCTCGAGCATTAGTGATCGGTTGATCGCCAAGTCCACCATATACAAGGGGATAGTTCTGTTTTAGATCCCATTCTTTTGCACCGACTGCTGGGGTTAAAGGAATTTCTTTGTTGTGCGTTAGGTCTTCAAGTATTGGAAGTGTAAATAAACTGGTAGAAGCACCAACAGCAATAGCTTTAGTCGCTGTTGCTGGTGACCCGACTGTCCAATTTTCTGGACCAGCATTGCCATTTGCGATCACTACTACTACACCTTTTTCCACGGCATGATTGACGGCAATACTTGTCGGCCAATCTGGACCATTAATTGCATTTCCTAATGACATATTAATAATATCCATGCCATCTTTCACGGCTTTTTCAAGCGCAGCTATAACTTGAATGGTTGTACCTGATCCTCCCGGTCCGAGAGCACGATACCCATACAATTCTGCTTCTGGAGCAATTCCGGTTATTTCTCCATTCGCAGCTATGATACCTGCGACATGCGTACCATGAATGGTTGGTAACCCCTGATATGATTGGGTTTCCATTGGATCATCATCCAAATCCACTAAATCATAGCCACCTCGAAAATTCGTTTCTAAATCAGGATGTCGATAGTCAATTCCGGTATCAATGACACCGATTTTTATCCCTTTTCCTGTGTAATCAGCAAGTTGATCGTCTCGTGTTGGAAGTGTAGCTGGGTTCAGTTCTTCTCGATTAAGTTCTGAATGATTCGTTGAAAATTCTGCGGGCAGTTGGTATGTTTGGATTGGGTACGTTTTTTTCACAAAATCCTGTTGAACAAGGCGTTTGAGCTGGCTTTGTCTTCCTTTTATCGCAATTCCGTTAAATAATGTATCAAACACTTCGAGCACTTCTAAGGTTGGGTAGTATGTTTCAATCCATTGTTTATTTTTTTCTGGAGAATCATCCAATTCGATAATGATTGTTTTCATTTGAAGTGCTGCCGAAGAGGGAGGGATAGCGATAAAAATTGATGATGAAATTAGCAATATTATTATTAGCAGTTGTATACATTTCATTTAACAGCACTCCTTTTTTCCGCTACACAGACTTCTTGGTAGTATGTGAAGAAGCGGAAAAAAGATACATATAAAAGGCACCTCCTGAATTTTGTCGACAAAATTCGGGCGGTGCCTGGCACTTTATTTTGTTCCGAACAAACGGTCACCTGCATCACCAAGGCCTGGGACAATGTAGCCTTTTTCGTTCAGTTTTTCATCTAGTGCCGCTAAGTAAATATCTACATCCGGGTGTTCTTTTTTGATCAGTTCAACACCTTCTGGAGCTGCGATCAAGCACATCAATTTGATGTTCGTTGCTCCACGTTTCTTTAAGGAAGCAATCGCATCAGTCGCAGAACCACCTGTCGCAAGCATAGGATCAATAACAATTAGTTCACGTTCGTTAATATCAGATGGCAACTTAATGTAGTATTCTACAGGTGTTAATGTTTCAGGGTCACGATATAATCCTACATGTCCCACCCTTGCTGCTGGAATATGACGTAAAACACCGTCTACCATTCCAAGACCAGCGCGTAAAATTGGCACGAGACCAATTTTCTTTCCGCTTAGTACTTTTGCTTTTGTTGTTGTTACTGGTGTTTCAATCGTTGTTTCTTGTAAAGGTAAATCTCTTGTTATTTCAAATGCCATTAGTCCAGAAACTTCATCGACAAGTTCACGAAATTCCTTTGTTCCTGTGTCTGTTTTGCGAATATACGTTAGTTTGTGTTGTATTAATGGATGATCCAATACAAATACATTTCCCATGTTTGATCACTCCTTATCATATTTATGCATCTTTAAAAGTGTACTGAAAAAAGAGTTCGGTTTCAAGCGATAATTGTTTTATTTTTTTATTTTATGTCGATTCTGATCAACTCATGCGTTCTTCCGTTCTTTCCATTCTCAATGCGGATAGCATAACATCCCTTGTCCTAAGTTAGGAAAGGGATGTAAGAAGAAAGCAATTCCTCCGCTTGGCACAAGGATTTTCCTTCCCGACTATTGATATAATGGGAATTTATCCGTTAATGCCTTAACACGAGCTTTTGCTTCAATTAATTTTTCTTCGTCTTGATAATTTTTCAACGTGAATGCAATGATGGATGCAACTTCTTCCATCTCTTCCGCTCCAAATCCACGAGTTGTAACTGCAGCTGTTCCTACTCGAACCCCGCTCGTTACAAATGGACTTTCTGGGTCAAATGGAATAGTATTTTTATTTGTTGTAATGCCGATGTCATCCAAGGCTTTTTCTGCATCTTTTCCGGTTAATTCTAAACTACGAACATCTAATAACAAGAGGTGATTATCTGTTCCACCTGAAATTACGCGGATACCTTCTTTTTGCAAACGTTCAGCAAATTGTTTTGCATTTGCAATAATTTTTTTCGCATAGTCTGTGAATTCCGGTTCTAATGCTTCTTTAAATGCTGCTGCTTTTGCTGCAATAACGTGCATTAATGGACCACCTTGAATTCCTGGGAAAACAGATTTATCGATTTGCTTTGCATATTTTTCTTTTGTTAAAATCATTCCACCACGCGGACCACGTAAAGTCTTATGTGTTGTAGTGGTAACAAAATCAGCGTGTGGGACAGGATCCGGATGCAAACCAGTTGCTACAAGACCTGCAATATGAGCCATATCAACCATTAAATATGCGCCTACTTGATCAGCAATTTCACGGAATTTAGCAAAATCTATTTCACGTGGATATGCGCTAGCTCCAGCAACAATCAACTTTGGTTTCACTTCTTTGGCAATTTCTAATACAACGTCATAATCTAACTGTTCTGTTTCTTTATCTACACCATATTCAGCAAAATTGTATAGCTTTCCGCTGAAGTTTACCGGGCTACCATGGGTTAAGTGCCCACCATGTGACAAGTTCATTCCCAACACCGTGTCACCTGGCTCTAAAAAGGCATGGTAAACTGCCATATTCGCTTGCGCACCAGAGTGTGGCTGAACATTTACGTGTTCTGCTCCAAATAATTGTTTTGCACGGTCACGAGCTAAATTTTCTGCAATATCCACATACTCACAGCCACCATAGTAACGCTTTTCTGGGTATCCTTCTGCATATTTGTTCGTTAGTACAGATCCTTGAGCTTGCATTACCGTTTCGGATACGAAATTCTCTGAGGCAATTAATTCGATCTTATCATTTTGACGATGACGCTCCTGTTCAATCGCTTGAAACAATTCCAAATCATTTTTCTTCACTTGATCCATTTCGTAGTTCCCCCTTGTTCATGTCTAAATCCATGTGTATAAAAAAGGCAATACTCGCTAAGCGACATCTGCATCCCCAACGCCTAACGGTTCACCTGAAACACCAGCATTACAACGAATAAGCAGCACGGCTACCACCAATTAATTTCGGGCGAGAATAAGCCGCATTAACTCGTGCTTGTCCTAATTGACAATTGTCTAGGCGTAAAGGAACGGCAACATGCTTGATATGCATCCCAATCATTGTTTCGCCTATATCCATCCCTACATCTGCTTTTATATTTTCTATGACGACAGGATCAGATAGATGACGATAAGCATGTCCTGCCATCGATCCACCTGCTCGTTTTACCGGAACAACACTCACTTCTTGAGCGAGTTGTTGTTCCATTACTTTTCGTTCTACTACAATTGCTCGATTTAAATGCTCACAACATTGAAAAGCTAATTCAATTCCTGTTGTTGCTTGAAGTTTTTTCAGTGCTGCAAAAATAATCTCAGCTACTTCCTCGCTACCAGTTGTTCCGATTTTTTCACCAATTACTTCACTCGTAGAACAGCCAATCAAAAAGCACATGCCCGGTTTTAAATAACCGTTTGTTTGCCATTCAGTTATGATGTTTTCCATCTGAACTTGTAATTCTTCCATATCGAAACTCCTACCTTATTTACTTGGACTCGTATTCTGCGATCTTGCCAATTCGCTTGGCATGTCTGCCACCTTCAAAATCACTACCAATCCATGTTTTTACGATCTCTTTTGCTAAATCCACGCCGATGACACGCGCTCCCATCGCTAGCACGTTAGAGTCATTATGTTCGCGCGTTACTCTTGCTGTATAGACATCATGTACCAAAGCACAACGAATGCCTTTTACTTTGTTTGCTGCAATGGACATTCCGATACCAGTTCCACAAATGACAATCCCTCGATCATATTCTCCCTTTGCAACACTTTCAGCGGCAGGGATTCCATAATCAGAATAATCGACGGAGTCTGGACAATCACAGCCAACGCTAACGCATTCCACCTCTAACTCTTCTAGAAAGGATTCGATTTCTCTGGCTAGTTGGTAACCACCATGATCTGATGCTAAAACAACTTTCATCACAAAACACTCCTTCTATAATTTCCTCTATCTTTATTTTACTTGTTTTTTAAGTCATTGAATAGACAGACTTGTTGAAATTTGTGATTTAATCAGATATTTTCATTATTTATCTCTATTCTCTAATTTTTCTATTAATAATTCAATGTACTTCTCGATTTCTTTAAATGTTTCTTGATAAGCTGTTTTGTCCCCACCGAATGGATCTTTTATATCATAATTCGGCATTTCAGCTTCTAATCGTTCAATCTCATCTTGTTCTTCCCGTAAAAATGCTCGTAATTGTTGTTCGGTTTGTTGTTGACCGGTTTCCTCTAAAACAATGACTCGTTTTTCTTCGAGGTTGAGGTATGCTTGCTTTAACTGTTCCCACGTAGATTGGTCTTCGTCAATAGTATATTCTTTTAACGTGAATATTTTTTCAAAAGCTTTCGGGAATTTTATTGTTAATATTTGTTTATGTTGTGTTGTCATGGTTAACACAAGGTCTGCCCATGAAACCAATTCATTATCTACCAATTTCGCTTCATCTTGAGTGTCCAACGAATGGTCGGAAAGTACATGAATTGCACCTGTACTTAAAGGGTCTCCGTTTCGAGCAGAAATTCCAGCTGATTTGACATTGTGGTCAGATTTTTCTTTTAATAAAGCCTTTGCCATTGGACTTCGACATGTATTCCCTGTACATACAAATAATATATTCATCTTTGGTCGCTCCTCCCTTTCGCAAACAACTTCGCTATGATAAATCATAACATATTGCTGTGTGAAGCACCAAGATTGCTTACTCAAAATTAACATAGGACATAAAAAATACCCGGCATAAGCCGGGATTATTGTCTGATCTGTTTAATATTAATGAAATATTATTTCCATTCCGATAATGCAAAGAATGATTCCACCAAACCACTCACTGTATACTCCTACCCAGTGTCGAGCTTTTTTTCCAATTAGTAAACCGATCCATGTCAGGATCATACTAGTAAATCCAAATAAAATAAACGTAAACCAAGTGGCTATTCCTGTTATCCCAAAACTAAGACCTACTGGAAAACTGTCTAAACTCACCGTAAAGGCGAAAAAAACTAAGCTCCAACCAAATGGCCTTTGTCTTGTTTCTGGTTCCTCTTCTAACGTTTGTAAAATCATATGTATACCTAACCCGAACAGCAATAAACCACTTGCTAAGTCAGTGAAATTTTCAATTTTTGTTGATAATATGGTTCCTAAGATAACTCCAATCAATGGCATCAAGATATGAAACAGACCAACAATGAGGCCAATTAGAAAAATCCGCTTTAATCTTAACATTTGCATTCCAATTCCTAAACCAACAGAAAAGGCATCCATACCTAATGCAAGTGCGATAATTATGATTCCTAGTATTGGATCTGCTTGATTATATGGCATCTTACCACTCCTAACCTTGGACATGCTACTTTAACTCTATGTCTAAGGGTAGCTAGTTATTCGGAGTTTTTAACTGGCGTTTTGGTGGTTGTATTGTTGCTAGGTAGTTTCTTGAGGCAGCAATGAGAGGGGTTAGGGATGGGATCGTCGGAGAGAAAGAGAGAGGGGGAGAGGGGGAATTTGATGAGATTTGCTCGTGACTTTTTAATTTTGCGTGCATTCTTCGCGATTTGCGTGCATCTCTTTTTAGTATAAAAGTCTTAACGAGGGGATAAAAATAGAACGCTAGGCGCTCTATTTTTATTCCGGAGCAACCGTCCGTAAGACTCCCACTTCAAAACAACGAGAATATCAAGTTGTTTAAGTAGGAGTAACAGACGCTAGCACCCCGAATGGTTCAAGAGCCTTTAGCATCCTTTAGGGCTAACAATCAGTCGGGGAATACCTAAAAACCCCCACTGATTGAAGTTTCACTTTATTGATGGTGAGTTATGCTTGCTGCTTTTGTTAGACGATTCATAATCGCTTGGCCTACTGCTTCTTCTGGATAGGTTTCTGTCAAGATTATATCCACATCTGTTCTTTTGAAACTTCTAAGTCCTTCATATAAATGTGCGGCGATTGTTGATAAGTCAATAATGGAACCACATACTTTCATGTAATCAGCTGACAGCTTTGGGGCTAATTCTTCACTGATGAGTACACCTACTTTTTTACCTGTTTGTTGATACTCGTTAATCAGCGCTTGAAAATATGTATGATCTCCAAAAACAAGTGCTAATGGCGCATCGGGTTCATAATGATTATATTTCATTCCTGGGGCTTTCGGAGTTTGTTCCTCCTCATGCCTTGCGGTATCCTTCACCGGCACACCAGTTACTTGCTCGATATCTGCAGCAGAGACTCCGCCTGGTCGTAATATGATTGGAACGTCCGTTGTGCAATCTACTACCGTTGATTCTAGGCCAACTCCTGTTGGACCACCATCTAAAATCCCAGCAATTTTTCCATTCAAATCCTGATAGACATGGATGGCACTTGTTGGGCTAGGTTTACCAGATATGTTCGCACTCGGTGCAGCAATAGGTATATCCGCTTGTTCAATTAACTCACGGGCTGCTGGATGGTCTGGAATGCGAATCCCAACTGTCGTTAAACCTGCTGTAACGTTTTTCGCAATCGAACCATTGCTAGGTAAAATGACCGTAACCGGTCCAGGCATAAAAGCATCAATAATTTTTTCAGCTAATGGTGTTATTTCTGTTACGTATTGCTTGATTTGATCTTTATTTGACACATGGACTATAAGTGGGTTATCTGCTGGGCGTCCTTTCGCCTCAAAAATCTTTGCCACCGCTTGTTCATTGGAAGCATTTGCTCCTAATCCGTATACCGTTTCTGTTGGAAAAGCAACTACCTCTTGCTGTATCAACAATTGTGCAGCTTCTCGAATTGATTCCTCTGTCCAAGTGAAGAAATTGGTTTGTTTATTCATTAGATGCAGGCTAAAGCTTCTCTATTCAAATCATTGAACCAGAAAATAAGCCCTGGACCCCTTTCTACATAAAAAATGAAGACAATAAAACTGTTCCACATGTTATCCACAGCTTAGCAATAGTTTATACACAGGTTTCCTGGTTACACACAACTTTGTAAACATATGCACAGCAATCCTTCATCTATTTTAGCGATTATCTATTTCATTCACAAGTACTTTTCTTAACTTTATACTTATTCACAAGTTTTTTAAATTATTGTGGATAAAGTTCTTGTTTATTCACAGAATATTCCCAACAGGTTGAGGAACGTTCTACTGGTATTTTAGTATTCTCCGTTTGTTGAAAGCCTAACTGTGCCAATAATTGTTCTAGGATTGGTCGATCCGCAAGAACAACTAACTTATCCACAAACAATTTTTTCGCTTCTAAAATTGCTAATCCCATCATTTCAATAATACATGTTGCTTCTTTCAGTTGTGCAATAATAAATTTTCTTAACCATACTTCATTATCATCGATCGGCTCTAATAGATAAAAACCAATTGTTTTTCTTTCATCTTTTATTAAATAACCATGTTGTAAAAATTCTTCATCTGTAATGCTAATTTTAGAAATCTCTTGTAAAAAAGTTTCAGCTTCCATACGATTTGTTCTATCAATTTTTACACATTCCACTATCATCCATCCCTTCTTCATCAACCTTTCTTTCTAGTCTATGAAAAAGTTAAATAATTATGATAGATTAGCGAAACCATTCCAAAAAGAAAAACTTTACTTTAACAGACTCTTCTTCTTTCATATCTTCCTCTTGTGTTTCAAGATCTACTTCTTCCTCTGCACTTGGTTCTGCAACGGTAGTTCCTGCTGAGAAATCAAGAAAACATAAGGGTGGGAAAAGTACACACCACCAGTTTGCCCCCTTCGCTTCCCCTAATGAGATTAAAATAGCCTCATATTCACCCGCTGGGTATACATATCTGTCATAAACTTTGGCTGGGAAGGACACGTTTTGATCATAATCTACGTGATAGGTTTGATTATTCCCGTTTTCCGCTAAAGTTTTTGCAACCACTTGTTCAATCTCCGGTAACCTTTGTTCAATTAATTTTCGTGCATCCTCAATTTGATCAATTTCCGCTACCCATTCGGTGATTTCCTCTTTTACTTGATCACGAATCTTCTTTTTTAATAGTTGATCGTCTTCATCATCGCTATTAGCTAAAATACGTAAACGAATAGCTTCATCTGGAATCACTTGATAATCTGAGTTACTTTGGACGGATCTATCTTGTGCATGTAATGGTAAAATTGTGATGAATAATAACAGGACCAATAGAATAATAATAAATTTTTTCATTTGCTTGCCCTCCCACTTGTTTGTTAAAAACAGTATGGGCAGAGACATTATTATTTAAACTAGCAATCTAGCAATTTATTTATTTATTTATTTTCGTGAAGGCTTTGGAGCATATCTTTTTTTATCCCAGAGTAACGGACGCTAGCACCCCGAATGGTCCAACTTCAATCAGTGGGGGAATACCTAAAAACCCCACTGATTGAAGTTTAATTTTATCGTTGAGCGAGAACAATCCGATCTCTTCCGTTAATATCTTTCCTTATTTCAACAGTGCTTTCCGGAAATGTTTGTTTTATCAACATTTTAACTTGTTCGCCTTGTTGATAACCGATTTCAAATGCAAGTAATCCACATGTGGATAACACTTTTTTTGCTTGTTTTATGATTTGTTGATAGGCGTATAAACCATTATCGTCTGCGAATAAAGCAAGATGAGGATCGAAATTTTTTACCGTATCCGACAAAGTCGCTTCATCCTGCCAAGGAATGTATGGTGGGTTGGAGATGATTAAATCAAAGGTCTCTCCAGATCCCAACCACTCCGTTAAAAAATCACTTTGAACAAAAGATATTTCAGCTTCTAAGTTTTCAGCATTTTTTTTTGCAACAGAAAGTGCTGCAGAAGAAATATCTGCGGCAGTTACGGTTAATGTGGGATCTTCTAATTTACAGGTAATTGCGATAATCCCACTACCCGTTCCAATATCAATTAGTTTAAGCGGACGAGCTTTTGATTTCACTCGCTCCAACACCGTCAACACTAATTCCTCTGTCTCTGGTCTTGGGATTAACACATCTTTGTTCACGAAAAACTCTCGCGAATAAAACTCCTCTTTTCCTATCAAATGTTGGACGGGGATGCCTGTTTTTACATGTTCTTCAACGTCTTGCAAAAATGCTTGTTTAACCGATTCAGGCACTTCTTCTCTATGCGACATGATAAACTCCGTTTTTGTCATATCTAAATGGTGTTGCAGCAATATCTCAGCAATTTTCGGTTCTCTATTTTGTTCCACTAAAAAAGAAGAAGCCCGACGGAGGACTTCTTGTACGTTATTTTTCATATTAATCACCGATCTGATCCATTTTACTTGTTTGTTCTTCCATAATTAACGCATCGACGATTTCTGATAATTTTCCTTCAAGAATTTGATCTAGTTTCTGAATGGTTAAACCAATCCGATGGTCTGTTACGCGGTTTTGTGGGAAATTATACGTACGAATTCGTTCAGAACGATCCCCCGAACCAACTGCAGACTTTCTTGTTTGGTCATACTCTGCCTGAGCTTCTTGCTGAAATTTATCATAAATTCTCGCTCGTAAAATTTTCATTGCTTTTTCTTTATTTTTAATTTGTGATTTCTCATCTTGCATCGATACTACAATTCCAGTTGGTTCGTGAGTTAGACGTACCGCTGACATAGTGGTATTTACACTCTGACCACCAGGTCCACTTGATGTAAAGGTATCCACTCGAATATCTTTTTCATGTACATCAACTTCCACATCTTCTGCTTCAGGCATTGCTACCACAGTTGCAGTAGAGGTATGAATTCGACCACCAGATTCCGTTTCTGGAACACGCTGCACACGATGGGCACCATTTTCATACTTCAACTTGGAATACGCACCTCTTCCGTTGATCATAAAAATAATCTCTTTATAACCACCAACACCTGTTGAGTTCGATTCCATAACATCCATCTTCCAACCTTGCGCTTCTGCAAAGCGGTTATACATCCGAAATAGATCGCCAGCAAACAGGGCTGCTTCATCTCCACCAGCCGCACCTCGTATCTCCATAATAACGTTTTTATCGTCGTTCGGATCTTTTGGCAGTAATAAAATGGTTAATCGTTCTTCGATATCCGGAAGTTGTTCGGAGAGTTCGTCAATCTCCATTTGAACCATTTCTTTCATATCCGCATCAAGCTTATCTGCTAACATCGCTTTGGCATCAGATAATTGTTCTGAAATGTCCTTGTATTCACGGTACAATTGAACGACATCTGTTAGATCTGCCTGTTCTTTGGAGTATTCTCTTAATTTATTGGTATCGCTGATAACTTCGGGATCACTTAATAATTCATTTAATTTATCATAGCGTGCTTCTAAAGACTCTAACTTATCAAACACGAATTTCACCTCATCTTATTTTCAAACATCCAGTGTTTATTATACAATACTTTTCATTATAATATAGGAATAATTTTACGTCAAAATCTTGCCTGATAGAGATAGTTAGATTGGGAGGGGATGCGATGAGCTGGTCTTGCGTGCATCTTTTTGATTTTGCGAGCATTCTCCGCAATTTATTCGCATTTTTTCCGATTTGTTCGCATTCTCCGCGATTTGTTCGCATCTTTTCTGATTTGTTCGCATTCTCTGGGATTTATTCGCATTCTCCACGGTTTATTCGCATCTTTTCTGATTTATTCGCATTCTCCACGTTTTGTTCGCATCTTTTCCAATTTATTCGCATTCTTCGCGATTTGTTCGCATCTTTTCTGATTTGTTCGCATTCTCTGTGATTTGTTCGCATTCTCTGCGATTTGTTCGCATCTTTTCCGATTTATTCGCATTCTCCGCGATTTGTTCGCATCTTTTCCGATTTGTTCGCATTCTCCGCGATTTATTCGCATCTTTTCCGATTTGTTCGCATTCTCCGCAATTTGTTCGCATCTTTTCCGATTTGTTCGCATTCTCCGCGATTTGTTCGCATCTTTTCCGATTTGTTCGCATTCTCCGCGATTTGTTCGCATCTTTTCTGATTTGTTCGCATTCTCCGCAATTTATTCGCATCTTTTCCGATTTGTTCGCATTCTCTGCGATTTGTTCGCATCTTTTCTGATTTGTTCGCATTCTCCGCAATTTATTCGCATCTTTTCTGATTTGTTCGCATTCTCCGCGATTTATTCGCATCTTTTCAGATTTGTTCGCATTCTCCGCAATTTGTTCGCATCTTTTCTGATTTATTCGCATTCTCCACGTTTTGTTCGCATCTTTTCCAATTTGTTCGCATTCTCCGCAATTTGTTCGCATCTTTTCCGATTTGTTCGTATTCTCCGCGATTTATTCGCATCTTTTTCGATTTGTTCGCATTCTCCGCGATTTATTCGCATTCTCCGCGATTTGTTCGCATCTTTTTCGATTTGTTCGCATTCTACGCAATTTATTCGCATCTTTTCTGATTTGTTCGCATTCTCCGCGGTTTATTCGCATCTTTTCCGATTTGTTCGCATTCTCTGCGATTTGTTCGCATCTTTTCCGATTTATTCGCATTCTCCAACTCCCAAAATAAAAAAGCACCAAAACAGTGCTTTTTTATTTATGGATATTGGATATATTTAATTCAGGTTGTGGTTTATTTGGAACTTGATGATGATGACGACAGCGTGGCTCATAGGATTCTGAAGCGCCTACTAGTATGATTGGATCATAATAAGAAGCTGGTTCGCCATCGATTAAGCGTTGAGTTCTACTTGCAGGTGAACCGCACACAGGACAAATAGCATTTAGTTTTGTAACACTTTCGCTAAGCGCCATTAGTTCCGGAACGACACCAAATGGTTCACCGCGAAAATCAGTATCTAGTCCTGCTACAATAACGCGATGGCCTTGATTGGCCAATTCATCAATAATTTCAACAATTTGTTGATCAAAAAATTGCACTTCATCAATACCTACTACATCAATATTCGGTTCCATATATTCCATAATTTCAGCTGCAGAACCCACTGGCCTAGCCAAAATTGAATTCCCATTATGAGATACGACAGACTCTTCATGATAACGATCGTCAATTGCTGGTTTGAACACGCGAACAGATAGATTGCCATACGTTGCTCTCCGAACACGACGAATAAGTTCTTCAGATTTACCAGAAAACATGCTACCACAGATAAGTTCAATCCATCCACTTTGATTCATTATATACACAATTACTTCCCCTCTCTATGTAAAGCAATTAGAACGACTATACCGAGCACCCTTTCGTAAAACTTCCCTTCAAATCACAAGAAACTAGTTGTTTTCGTAAGGCTAACCCCAAGATTATTAAAATTTCCTTTTTAAGGATAACTAATAAAAGTATTACTCTATCTCAAAAAAATAAAAAACAGGCTAAAAGTGCAATCGCCTGTTTTTATTGATAATTTAACAAAATCATTCGTTAAGACAAGCCATCCCTAAAAGGAATGGCCGCTCACGTTAGCTTGCAGAAAATAAATGCTTAGCCAAGGTTATATTTTTTCTTGAATCGGTCTACACGGCCACCAGCTTTATCAGCTTTTTGTTTACCAGTATAGAACGGGTGAGATTCTGAACTGATCTCCACACGGATTAATGGGTATGTGTTACCATCTTCCCACTCAATTGTTTCTTCCGATGTTTTTGTTGAACCAGTTAGAAATTTGTAATCAGAACTTGTATCTAGAAATACAACTTTTCTGTATTCTGGATGAATTCCTTGTTTCATCTCTTTCCACTCCTTTTGCCCTGAATCCCTTGGAAACAGAGTTATAATATGCACGAATCATAGCAAATTTTCTTGATGATGTGCAAAATTCATACAGAAGAATTATAACAGTGTACATGCTTGTTTGCAATAGCAAACAAAAGGAATAATCATTTATTTGCGATTTAACCCCTTACGCTTTCTTTCATCGGCAAGTTGATCATAAAATTCTTCATTGTTCTTTGTTGCACGAAGTTTACGCAAGAATCGTTCCAAGAAATCGGGTGAATCTTGCATATTTTTGCGGACTGCCCACATCACATCTAGCTGATCTTGTGGCAAAAGCAATTCTTCTTTTCTCGTACTTGATCGAGTAATATCAATTGCAGGGAAGATACGACGTTGTGCTAATGAACGATCTAAATGCAATTCCATATTACCCGTTCCTTTGAATTCTTCATAAATAACATCGTCCATCCGGGAGCCTGTCTCCACTAAAGCTGTTGCTAAAATGGTAAAACTGCCACCTTCTTCGATGTTACGCGCGGCTCCAAAGAATCGTTTCGGTCGATGGAATGCAGCCGGATCAATACCTCCAGATAGCGTACGACCACTAGGTGGAATAACTAAGTTATAAGCACGTGCCAATCTCGTAATACTATCCATAAGAACGACAACGTCCTTTTTATGTTCAACCAGACGCATCGCGCGTTCCAAAACGAGTTCAGAGACTTTAATATGATTTTCCGGAACTTCATCAAAAGTAGAACTAACCACATCCACATTTGGATCAACAGAACGTTCGATATCTGTCACCTCTTCTGGGCGCTCGTCCACTAACAATATAATTAACTTTACGTCTGGATGATTCTCCGTAATACTATTTGCTATTTGAGTCAATAACATTGTTTTACCAGCTTTAGGAGGGGCAACAATTAATCCACGCTGACCAAATCCAACTGGTGTAACTAGATCCATGATTCGTGTAGAGATTGCTTTTGGATTTGTTTCTAGACCCATTAGTCGATTTGGATATAACGGGGTTAGTGCAGGAAAGTGGACTCTTTCTTTTGCTAGTTCTGGATTATCTCCATTTACTGCATCGACATGAAGTAACCCGTAATAACGTTCGTTTTCCTTAGGTGGACGAACCTTCCCGGATACTTTATCACCGTTTCGCAAATCAAATCGACGTATTTGTGATGCAGAAATATAAATATCCTCTGCACTTGGAGAATAATTGATTGGTCGCAAAAAACCAAAACCTTCAGATGGAATGATTTCTAGAATTCCATCCATAAATAAATAGCCGCTCTTTTCAGCTTGCGCTTTTAAAATAGCGAAGATTAGTTCTCTTTTTGTTAATTTTGCATAATAAGATACTTTAAACTCCTTTGCATGAGCATAAAGATCTTTTAACGTCATTGACTCTAATTGAGATATTGTTACCTCAGACACACAATCACCACACCTACTAGTTTTTTTATTGGAAAAGGATAGAACATTTGCTTCTACATTTTCTTAGGGTCCTTCTTGAATGAAGTCTTACGAACATACCTTATTAAAAAAACAATAAAGTTTCTTAGAAGTTTTTAACGCAGTTCTACTGAGAAGTTTGAGAAGGAAAGGTATCTAACTGAAAAATAATTATGGAAGCTTACGACAAATCATTCCGTTAACCTGTCTTTAAGGGAAGAAAATTTAAAAAGGCCAATCGGGGTGGATCAGTCGCAGAATAATCTTAAACTTCTTTCATCGTAACGCTTTCTTTCATAATATTCAACTATTTTTTTGTTTTAATGGTTGATTATAAGAGCAAATTGACTAAAATAAGTCTTTAGAACGATAAGGTGAAACATAAATCAGTAGATTTTTTTGTCTTTCTCAATGATTGTTAGTCCAAAAGTCTCTTGAACCATTCAGCGCCCGTTAATCCTTTTATGCACAAGGAAAACAGGAACAACGAGCGTTGTTCCTGTTTTCCCATTGTATTCGTTTTTCTTTAGGAATTTTGGAATTGTTCTATTTCTTGTTCAGTCATTTCTTCACGCCAAATAACCGCACCTAAATTCGTTAATTTCTCCGTTAGTTGCTCGTATCCACGATCAATATGTTCTAGTCCCGTAATTTCCGTAACGCCATCCGCAATCAATCCAGCTACAATTAGAGCTGCTCCTGCTCGAAGATCACTTGCATTTACTTTTGCCCCTTGTAATTTCACAGGTCCAGAAATAATCGCAGAGCTGCCTTCGACTTTAATTTGGGCATTCATCCTGCGCAGTTCATCAATGTGTTTAAAGCGGGCAGAATAGATCGTATCCGTTACAACAGCGGTACCTTCAGCTTTTGTAAGTAAAGAGGTTAACGGTTGTTGCAGATCCGTTGGAAACCCTGGATAAACGAGTGTTTTAATATCCACACTTGTTAGCTTTTTACTAGGTGTAATTAAGAGTTGTTCTTCGCCCTCTTCAATATTTACACCCATTTCACGTAACTTTGCTAATAATGATTCCAAATGTTGTGGAATAACATTATCAATTAATACTTTTTCCCCTTGAGCGGCAGCCATTATCGTGTAGGTACCAGCTTCAATTCGGTCTGGAATAATGGTGTGCATACAACCCGTTAGTTGATCAACACCCTCAATACGAATAACATCTGTACCAGCACCTTTTATTTTTGCACCCATGCTTGTTAATAATGTAGCAACATCAATAATTTCCGGCTCACGAGCTGCATTTTCGATGACTGTTTTACCTGTCGCTTTCACTGCTGCCAACATAATATTAATGGTTGCGCCAACACTAACTACATCTAAATAAATACGCGCACCTTTTAATTCATCGGCACGCAAGTAAATCGCACCTTGTTCGTTCGTTACTTTGGCCCCTAACGCTTCAAACCCCTTAATGTGTTGATCAATTGGTCGTGGACCTAAATGGCAGCCACCTGGCAAGCCAATTACAGCCTTTTTAAACCGTCCAAGCATTGCACCCATAAAATAATAAGAAGCACGCAATTTCTTTACCTTACCGTTCGGTAAAGGCATTGCAGTCATTCTTGATGGGTCAATATGTACTGTTTGACCATTTTTCTCCACAGTTCCGCCAATCTCTTCCAAAAGAGCTTCTAACGTCTCTACATCAGAAATGTCTGGTAACCCTTCGATGATCACTTTCGAGTCCGCTAAAATGGTTGCCGGAAGTAAAGCTACCGCACTGTTTTTGGCACCACTAACTCGAACTTTCCCATTTAAAGGCGTACCACCTTGCACGAATAATTTTTGCATGTAAATTCCTCACTTTATCTGTTGATCAATTTATATCTGTCTATATCAGTTATCTTTAGTTTGTACATTTTCAAGTAAATAATGCGTTGGTTAAGGCATTAATCCTATTATACAAAGAATTGACTGAAGTATCTACCATATCCGATATAATTTCTAAAATAAAACAAAGAATGTCAAAAAAATGACTTATCTACTAACCACATGCAATTTAGTTAATTCTAAGTGGTTTCAAGTTCTCTAAAATAATCAGTCGATATTGGCATTGCAAAAGAACAACAGAATTTTGTATATATACACAAAAACCATCCGAAAATAACGGATGGTTTTTATCAGCGAAATAAAAATTAAGCTTTGTTTGAAGAACCAAATTCGCGCATTTTACCAATTACAGAATTCTTAATTGCATCACGAGATGGTCCTAAGTATTTACGTGGGTCAATCATTTCAGAATCTGCAGCTAAGACTTCACGTACTACTTTTGTTTGTTGAATTTGATTTTCTGTGTTTACATTGATTTTAGAAGTTCCGAAAGAGATTGCTTTTTGAATATCTTTCAATGGAATACCTGTACCACCGTGAAGTACTAGAGGTAATCCAGTAGCAGCTCCGATTTCTTCCATTTCTTTAAATCCAAGATTTGGTTCACCTTGGTAAGGACCATGCACAGAACCTAGTGCAGGAGCTAATGTATCAATACCTGTGCGTTCAACTAGTTCTTGACATTCTTTAGGATCAGCGTAGATAACACCATCTGCTATTACGTCGTCTTCTTGTCCACCAACAGTTCCAAGTTCAGCCTCAACAGATACACCGTGGAAGTGAGCAAGTTCTACTACTTTTGAAGTAGTTGCTACGTTTTCTTCAAATGGATCGTGTGAAGCATCGATCATTACAGAAGTAAATCCAGCATGAATCGCTTTCGCACATTGTTCAAAACTTGAACCATGATCTAAATGAATAGCAACTGGTACTGTTGTACCTTGTGCTTCCATTACAGAAGTAACCATAGCTACAACTACGCCATAGCCGCCCATGTATCGTCCAGCACCTTCAGATACCCCTAAAATAACTGGAGATTTTTCTTCTTCTGCAGCCTGTAGAATCGCTTGGATATATTCAAGATTGTTAATGTTGAATTGACCAACCGCGTAACCACCTGCTTTTGCGTCTTGTAACATTTGTGTCATTGATACTAATGGCATTAATTGTTCCTCCTTAGATAATTTAAGTAATAAATACTTTTGCGTGCATGTCCAAAAATACAAATGAAATACTGGATACCGTGTTTTTGAACAAGCCAATATAGCCAGTCAAATATGTTGGTTGATTGGATACTTTATTAGCATACCAACTTCCCTGTAAAGGTGCAACAAAACTTCTCATATGTAAGCGTTTTCTGACAAATTTTTTTACAAATTATTCGTTGTAAGGATAATTATCCATTGTATAGTAAGGAAAATGGAATATACTTGATAATCAACCCATACTATTACTCATCCAATAACTTATTTATTTCATCTTTTACTATATGAATATTAAACGGTTTGGAAAAATAACTTTTAACAGACTTTAAATCTTTTGACTTTTCCTTCACCTCATCTACCAAACCACTCATCAAAATGGTCGGTATCTCGATACCTTCATTTTCTAATTGTTCAACTACTTGACAGCCGTCCATGAGAGGCAAACGGTAATCCATAATGATTAATTCAGGCTTGATCTTTTTAACACATGCAATGGCGGCACTACCGTGTTCACAACTCTTTACGTGATGCCCTTCATTTTTGATAATTTCTTCTAATAGCAAACGGATTCCTGATTGATCATCTACAACCAAAACCGTTTTTGACATAAAAAAAACCCCCTTTAATGACATAGCATACTACTTTATGTTGTTCTTCCCATTTACACCTCACCTTAGTACTTCATCTTAATAATTTCTACTCTGTATAGAAAAATTCCTGCTTATCTTTGGTAAACAACCACCTTTCAAAAAGTTGATGAAACTCCTCTTTGGGAGGTATACATTTACAAATAAAATGTATAAGAAACGTCAATGAAAAAAACAAGCGATAAAGAAATATTTCCCTTTATCGCTTGTTTTACCCTGATTGGAACCAATATAAACCTCCAAAAGCAGAAGTTCACTTGAATTATTTAACTGTAGCACCAATAAATCCAGCAAATAATTGCTGTGGTCTTGTTGGACGAGATTTGAATTCTGGATGGAATTGAGATGCGACAAACCATGGGTGATCCGCAACTTCAATCGTTTCAATTAATTTTCCGTCTGGGCTTGTACCAGAGAAAATAAAACCTTTCTCTTCCATTTCCTCACGGTAGTGGTTATTAAATTCATAACGATGACGGTGTCGCTCATAAACTACATCTTCATCACCATAAGCTGCTCTTGTTTTCGTATCTTCTTTTAATCGACATGGGTATAAACCAAGACGTAAAGTGCCACCTAAATCAGCAATGTCTTTTTGTTCTGGTAAAAGGTCGATGATTGGATGTTCTGTACTCGGATCAATTTCTGCCGAATGTGCACCATCTAAACCTAGCACGTTTCGAGCAAACTCTACCGTTGCTAACTGCATTCCCAAACATATTCCTAGGAATGGAATTTTCTCTTCTCTCACATAGCGAATCGCTTCAATTTTCCCTTCAATGCCGCGATCCCCGAATCCTCCTGGCACTAATACACCATCTACATCGGATAACAATGACTTCACATTGCTCGCCGTAACTTCTTCTGCATTGACCCATTTCACTTCAACATCAACGTCAAACTGATACCCTGCATGTTTCAATGCTTCTACAACAGAAATATATGCATCTGGTAACTCCACATATTTCCCAACAAGTGCGATTGTTTTTTTCTCAGTTAATCCTCTTACTTTTTCAGCTAACTGTTTCCATTCTGACATATCTGCAGGTTCACAACCTAAATTGAAGTGATCACAAGTAATTTGATCTAGGCCTTGTTCTTGAAGAGCTAACGGTACGTGATATAACGTATCTGCATCAGTTGATTCAATGACGTTTTTCTCGTCGATATCACAGAATAACGCGATTTTTTCTTTCATCTCTTGACTTACAGACATTTCAGAGCGCAGGATGATGACATCTGGTTGAATCCCTAATGAACGCAATTCTTTCACACTATGCTGTGTAGGTTTTGTTTTTAATTCGCCAGCTGCTTTAATATAAGGAACAAGTGTTGTATGAAGATACATCACATTCTCTTTTCCAATGTCACTTTTGATTTGACGGATAGCTTCTAAGAAGGGTAAGGATTCGATATCTCCAACGGTTCCACCAATTTCAGTAATTACCACATCCGCATTGGTTTGATCTGCGGATTGAAATACTTTATTTTTAATTTCATTTGTTATATGCGGGATAACTTGAACGGTTCCTCCCAAATAATCACCACGGCGTTCTTTTTTGATTACCGTAGAGTAAATTTTCCCTGTAGTAATGTTGCTGTATTTTGATAAATTAATATCAATAAAACGCTCATAATGCCCTAAGTCCAAGTCTGTTTCCGCACCATCATCTGTTACGAAAACCTCACCGTGTTGATATGGACTCATTGTACCCGGGTCGACATTGATATACGGATCAAATTTTTGAATCGTTACATTTAATCCTCGATTTTTCAATAAACGACCTAAGGATGCTGCTGCAATACCCTTTCCTATTGACGAAACAACTCCACCTGTTACAAAAATATATTTTGCCACTTGTTATCTCTCTCCCTTATCACTATTTTTTATCATCTATTAGAGGATGTTCAAAAGTCACCAAATGATAAGCAGTGCACCTCTTCGTTGGATCTTTCTTCCAGCACTCATGTAGGGAGAACCTACATTCTAGTGTTCAGAAGCTCCACCAGCTCGACCTGCGCCTGCATACTTCTCATTTACCTCCGTTTTGAAAACGAACTATTATTCTTGCTACTATTTTATCCTCATCATAGGAAAGTATTTACCTTACCAGCTGAGAAATTTCACTTTCAAGGATTTCATATAAGAAAAGCAGAGCTTATGACAAAAACATCTGATAACCTATACGATGTAAAAACAAGTATCCATTCTGATCGATGTGTTCATCAGCACACTTAAGTCTTTACAAAAACAAAAACGCCCCCCTAACGATAGGGGGACGCTAACCTATTAGTTAATTAATAGAGCCCAAATAAAATATTACTCACTCACTGTATAAAAGTCAAGCGGATTTTATTTATCTTCGTCTTCATCTTCGTCTTCCTCATCAAAATCATCTTCGTCATCATCTAGATCATCTTCGTCATCAAAATCATCTTCAAGAGTTTCATCCTCAAGATCCTCGTCTTCACTATCCTCTAAATCATCCTCAAGAAAATCTGTATCATCAAAGTCGAGCGGATCTTCTGTGATATCTTCATCAATTTCTTCAATCGGAAGCTCTTTCTCTTTCTTTTTCTTTGTAGCTTTTTTCTTCTTTTTCTTAGGTGCAGCAGTGATTTCTTCATCAATTTGCTCGACTGGATACCAACTTTTCAGACCCCACATTCCAGAACCTAGTGTTAAAAAGCGACCGTCAATGTTTAGATCTGTATAAAATTGTGCAATATAAAGATCTTTATCTGCTTCTGTGAAATTCTTCATTTCAGCGATTTGCTGATATAATTCCTTATAACCTACTGCTTTTTTTTCTTTTTCTAAAATCATTACTGCTAGTTCGATCATTGAAATATCTTGTAATTCTTCGCGGTTATAATTAGCTAAGCTCACCGTCAAAGCACTCCCTTTATCAAATTATTACCTTCCTCTTTTCGTTTTTCTTGAGTCAGGCTGTAACGTAGCATCAAATTGTCTCCTGTACATTATATTGGTATGAAAATTAAAATGCAATATTTGTAGCAGATATGTTGGAAAAAGTTACTTCATGGTAAGCACTCCACCTTATCCTTGAACAAATTCTACAAGTGGTGCTACTTTCTGAGCTGTCAGATCTCCTGAATTATCAAAAATGTGAATATTGTCTTCCGGAATCGCCCAGTTAATCGTTGGTACAAAATTCACCCGTGTTTCATAGCTATCCCAATTTTCTAATTTCCAAGTATCGCGGATTGTGCCTCGTTCTTCAATTCGGTTCCGTTGTGTTTCGATATCTTCTAAGGTGACAACAACTACCTTTACATCCACATCAGCAAATGTTTTACCGCTTGCTGCTAACACTTCTTCAATCCATGCTTTATTCTTTAATTCTGCTGTAAAAGGAGAAATCATAAATACATTTTGACCAGCGGCTAAATTTTCAATACATATGTCTTTCGTTGTATCGTATTCTAAATCGCGTAGATTCTCTTTATAGAATTCGGAATCACGATCATCTTTATCCATACCTTGCAATACTAAAAATCTTTCTACAAATCGGCCTCCAACTGTATCACGATCTAAAAATGCACATGGTACTTCTTTCGCGATCTCTTTAGCTACGGTTGTTTTTCCTGTTCCCGCTACTCCGACAAAAAATATTAGTTTTTGCATTCTTTACACCTCTTCTGATTTATATATGTTTTTTATATGGTAACGCATTCAAAGGAAAAATGCATGCTTTTTTTCTAGTTAGTATTCTATTTATTGGTAGTGATAATTTAGCTACTAAGGTGCAAAAGCTTGACATACAGGATTCGCATTTAAGAGAGAGCGGTTTTGTTTCACCATACATCAAATATTCAGTATACACTGTCTGTTTTTTACATGTAGTTCTTACTCGTTTCAATTAAACATTATCTTCGTGTGAAAAAAACATCCAACTTGGGATGCTTTTAACACTAGCCTTTTATTACGATTTTATTTGGTAATTTATTTTACATATATTGTGTTGCTTAATTCTCCGCTTCATTGCTTCCCTTTTGCACAAAACACATGACCAATACAGTAATCAAAAACAACGGGATGGCGTAAACTTGACTCAGTATAAATTTAAATACAAACGTATCATACGCTGGATCACTAGATGAAATGAATTGTAGAACTGTACATGTTAGGATATAAACCAAACTAGCAATTAGCCATTTGTTCATCTTGCCTACTCCCTCTCAACCAAATTTTCTTTATCTAAAATTTCAAGATCATAGATAAACAACCCATTTAAACGCTTATCATATTTTTTTGATAAAGTGAAACTTCAATCAGTGGGGGTTTTTAGGTATTCCCCCACTGATTGTTAGCCCTAAAGGATGACCTAAAGGCCTTTGAACCATTCGGGGTGCTAGCGTCCGTTACTCCCACTGTAACAACTTGATATTCTCGTTGTTTTGAAGTCGGGGTCTTACGAACGGTTGCTCCGGGATAAATTCCATTGTTCTTCGCGTTCCATCGTAGCTAAATTATATTTTTCTAGAAAAACATTTGTCCCGTCTTTATATATATACAATGAATCATTTTTCCAAGCAGGAAAGATGATCTCGTACTGTCCAGCATCTTCTATTATGGTTTGCTGGTTTAAAACATTTCCGTCCTGATCAAATTGATGGTTGACACTAAACTATCGTCATTCGTTTGTTCTAGCTCCTTTATATTTTCCAAAAATGCTTTGTGTAGTTCATTCAGTGACTCTTTTGCTATTTCTTCTTCTGTTCTGTTTAACATTTTTGCCGACGGTGCAACTGCTTCTTCTACCTCTGTTTTTGTAATGCCGGGTTGCATCCTAACCAATTCATTTACATACTCATCTAAACTGGAGTCAAGTTGGCGAGCATTTACTTCTAAAGATACTTGTGGGATAAGGATAAAAACAGTAACCAAACATAAAATTATACAAACAACTAATCTGTTTTTCATTATTTCTCCCCTCACCTAATTTCCATTTATTTATAAATTTTTACAAATACATGTTACGAATTTTTTTCTAGAAAGTCAATACATTTTTTCTATTTTTAAGCAAATGACACATAGAAGTAGATTCAACTTCTCGATACTATCCGTGTTATGGAAGAAGTCCATACTTCTGTTCTAAAATTACATGTTGTATGAATCGTTTTTCAAGAAATAATCTAAACGATGAAGGATTATATTGGTGACAGATTTTTGGTGTTTTCTTATCTTGCAAGAAAAGGCGTTCTTGTTTTAAAACAAGAACGCCTTTCGATATTATTACATACTCTCTGGTGCGGATACGCCGATTAGTTTTAAGCCGTTTGCAATCGTAATTCGAACTGCTTTCATTAAGGCTAATCGTGCTTTTGTTTTTTCTGGATCATTTGGATCTAACACTTTTTCCGCATTATAGAAACTGTGTAAGTTTGCTGCTAACTCGAAAATATATTGTGTCATACGATGTGGTGTGCGGTTATTTGCCGCATCCGCAATTACTTGTGGGAATTGACCGAGATGCTTTAACAATACTTCCGCTTTCTCACTCTTCAATAGACTGGCGTCAAAGTTCTCATCAACGCAAAATCCTTTTTCTTCTGCTTGTTTCAGCATCGTACAAATTCTCGCATGTGCATATTGAACATAAAATACGGGATTGTCATTTGATTCTGATTTTGCTAAGTCCATATCAAAATCAAGATGTGCATCACTCGATCTCATAACGAAGAAGTATCGCATAGCATCGATGCCAACTTCCTCCATTAACTCTCTTAACGTAACAGCTTTCCCTGTACGCTTACTCATTTTTACCTTTTCACCATTTTCAAATAGATTTACCATTTGAATAATTTCCACTTCCAGCGTATCTGCTTCATTGCCTAGTGCTTGAATAGCTGCACGCATTCTTGGAATATAACCATGGTGATCTGCTCCCCAAATATTAATTAGTTTATTAAATCCGCGATCTAATTTATTTTTGTGATAAGCAATATCCGGTGTTAAATACGTGTATGATCCATCATTTTTCACTAATACACGGTCTTTATCATCACCAAAATCCGTTGTTCGGAACCAAGTAGCTCCATCTTCTTCGTAAATATGACCTTTTTCTTTTAACTGGGCAAGAGTAGGTTCTATTTTTCCATCCTCATAGAGCGATGTTTCTGAGAACCAATGATCGAAGTGAACACGGAATTGTTCTAAGTCATTCGCTAACTTCTTTAACTCATACTCCAGTCCATATGTACGGAAAAATGCTAGACGTTCTTCTTTTGACTTGTTCACCCATTCGTCCTGATAACGCTCGACGAGTTCTTCGCCTAAAGCGATAATATCTTTTCCGTGATAACCATCTTCTGGCATCGGATAGTCTTTTCCAAGTGCTTGCATGTAACGCGCTTCTACAGAAGTCGCTAAATTGTTGATTTGGTTACCCGCATCGTTAATATAATATTCACGTTCTACATCATAACCAGCCGCTTCTAGTAGGTTGCATAAAGAATCGCCAACAGATGCTCCACGTGCATGTCCCAAATGTAAATCACCTGTAGGATTTGCCGATACAAACTCGACTTGAACTCTTTCCCCTAAACCAGCGTTAGACTTTCCATAGTCCCCTTCTTCTGTTAAAATCAGTGGAATTAAACGCGTTAAATAACTATTATCAATAAAAAAATTGATGAATCCAGGACCCGCAACATCAATTTGCGTTATCGATGCTTTTGCTTGATCTAGTTCAGCGATAAGCTGTTCAGCAATTTGACGTGGCGCTTTCTTTGCTACTCTCGCTAATTGCATCGCGATATTGGTAGCATAGTCCCCGTGTGCTTTCTCTTTTGGTTTTTCCAAAATGATTTCAGGCATTTCTGCTTCTGTCGCTAGTTTTGCTTTCGTTACGGCATTTTTTATTTCCGTTTTTAATCTTTCTTCCATCTCTTGCATGATGTTCATTTATAGTTCCTCCTTCATAATCAACAATAATCGATGATGGCGTTCTCCTTCACCGTTTAATTTCGTCGTATACCGCATCAATAACTGCCCATCTTCTTCTACCGTCAGTGGTAGATAACGGATCTCTTCTGTAAAAGTCTCCATATGAATCGTTCCAAATTGATGACGATATACATTTTCTGTTTTTTGATCACGCTTGAATTGCTGATGCATCTCCACTGCACCTGATCGTTTAATACTCACTTTATCTGGTGTGATGGTAATCAAATTTGCTATTTTTTGTTGGTCCTCTCGTTCTTCGATATAAGTAAGGACCGTACGCCCAGATTGTTTATATAAGTAACCGATCGCTTCTACTTCTGTAACTTGTCGCTCAGCCTGTTCGCTTATTTCTGATTTCAACTGAAGTCTTACCGTTGCCTTTCCCCTACTCATTGTATCATCCTTTAATCGATTAAGTATCTCTTAGTATAGAAATTTCTCACCAGAAACTCAAGTATAACCGTGTTTTTCTGATAAAGTGAAACTTCAATCAGTGGGGGTTTTTAGGTATTCCCCCACTGATTGTTAGTTGAACCATTCGGGGTGCTAGCGTCCGTTACTCACACTTACACAACTTGGTATTCTCCTTGTTTTGAAGTGGGAGTCTTACG
>NZ_JAPRAT010000002.1 GCF_026805325.1 Natronobacillus azotifigens | reverse complement strand
GATGAAACAGCACATGGTGTTAAAAACAATGTATGGAAAAAGCCCCAATGCAGTATATAATCAAGTGTATATGGCGATGATTTCCTTTTGTTTAACGCTATTAATACAAGCTGATTTATTATATAAAGGTAGCTTGTTGGTGCTAAAAAAACACCTTTCTAAATTCAGCTTAGATAGATACCTTACATGTAAAAAGGAATTGTTCAAGCCACCTTCTTCATCCTATGGAGGTAGGAACGTTTATGATCATGAGCAAATATTTAGAGAAACCTTAAAAGAAGTGGTAGAAGGAACGTTTAGAGGTTAGCAATTAGTGAAATGTAATGTAAAAAAATGGATGGATGACACCTTCGATAATGTCACTTTATCCTTTTTTCATTTTTTTTGCACAAAAAATATTTTTTGAATATTCTGTATTATGGTGAAAATTTGTTGTTGACTTTTTCGCTATAATTTTATGCAACCCTAGTGAGGAAATTATAAAAATTCGCTAGTTGTGGATAACTTTTCGGAACAGATATAGCCACGTCCAGCTCCGAGGGCCAAAAACTAGGCAACTTCACGAAGTAATCTACGATAAGTCATCATCGGTTCGCAAGCAAAACCTGATTCCTTTATCTCGATTGATTCGCTCCAGTTGCTACGTTTTTAACCGGCGCTCTGCGATTTTGTTCTTTTTTTAGCATTCCATTCACTCTTGTTATTGCAAAATTGCTCATATGAAATGGTAATTATCTCTGTTACTATTGAAATTTAACGAATATTTACAGTTTGAATAGTATAAACTATGGCTATACAATAGTTAGGAGGTATGGTACAATGAATTTGTATAATTATAACAAAGGGGATGAGGTTATGACTACCACAATCCGTAAGTGGGGAAATAGTTTAGGATTGAGAATCCCACAAAATATAGCAAAAAAATACGGTGTTGATAACGGTTCGGAAGTCGAGTTAATAGATAATGGTAAACAAATTATCATCAAACCATTAGTAAAAGAACCGACATTGGATGATTTGTTAGAACAGTGCACACCAGATCGAAGACACGAAGAAATTGACTGGGGTAAACCCTTGGGGAAGGAAATCTAGTAGATGAAAGCACCTAGCAAAGGCGATTTAGTTTATATGAATTTTGACCCACAGGCAGGCCATGAACAAGCAGGATTCAGCCCTGCCATTGTATTATCTCCCAAAAAATTTAATGAAATTACGGGGTTTGTATCTGTTTGTCCAATCACAAATACAGTTAGGGGTTGGGGATATGAAGTGCCTTTACCTGATGACGCTGTGTTTAAAGGTGTTATATTAGTAGACCAAATTCGTAACCTTGACTGGCGAGTTAGGAAACTAAGAAGGCAGGGTGAAGCATCTGAAGCGGTCGTAGCAACATGTATTAAACGGATTCATACTTTTCTCAATTGATTAAATATGAAAAGAATAACACAAGATCACATTTCAGCGTAATAATTAAGCGGAAAAATCATAAACAATCCCATTCATTACATGTGATTTTTGGTTGTAATATCAGGCCTTTTATTATTCACATAAGGACATAGTTTTTTCTAGATTGAAAGAAAGAGAACGATTCGTTCGAGAATTAATTCGAAAGCAATGGCACGGGGAATCCATTCCTCGTGCCATATTAATATGCAACTAATAAACAACATACCGATTCTTAAGAAAAATACCCTAAAATTTGATCATATCCACGTGCAATTGTTTTTGCTTCATGACTATCTGAACCTGGTACCAGGTTAATTCCCAGTTCTTTCGCTCGATTAATAACTCTTGGATTTGGATACAACGTCTGACAATCCTCTTTAAACAAACCGGCAGTATTTAGATCCAATGCTAACTGATTTTCCTTGATTTTTTGTAAAATCGGTTCAAGTTGATTGGCAAAATCGTTACGGGCTGGATATTTTCTACTGAACTTTTCCACTAAAGTTAAGTGGCCAATACGTTTTGGTTTGAATGCTCCTAGATCAGCATCAATCGCTTTTAATATGGTTTGATAATAAGCTTGATAGACAGTATCAACATCTCCAAATAGGGAGATTATTCGCTTGAATTCATCCGCACTATAATCAAGACAGACATAGGAGCCATCAGGAAGTTTTAACATATGTACCGAAAGAATAGCATCATCAATCAATTCTCCATATTGATTTAGAAAAGAACGAGTATCCGTTTCAAACCCTTCAATATAATCGACTTCAAAACCAATATGAACTTTAATTTGGTCACGATATTTTTGTTTCCATTTTTCACCTTCGACAAAATAATTGGATAAATCACTCCAACTCATTGCACTATCACGCTCTGGTGCAGGATCTTGAAAATTTTTAGGCAGAGGAGCATGCTCCGTAAAAGAAACCTCTTTTAGTCCTCTAGCGATCGCGACGTTAATATACTCTTCCATTGAATCCATCGTTCCATGAGGACAATAATTTGTGTGGATATGAAAATCACCGATTGTATACATTTTCATTCTGCCTCCTTTCCTATATGATAAAGATAGAGAACAAAAAAGAAAAGTAATTTTTTCTCTTGACGTAAAACAAATAGGCATGATATTGTATGAACAACAATACTTTATCTAAGTAAAGTGGTACAGTAATAAAGTGAAACGGATGTGGTGATATTGTTTTTACCTGCAGGAAGTCAAGATCAAATCGGACAAAAATTAGACAATCAAGCAAAAGTAAATCAAATTTTTCGTAAAGTGGTGAGAAATCGCAATTTTAAAGCGATTGAAACACCAGTGATTGAATATGCCAATACGTTTACGAATGAACATGTCGGAATGGAATTGAGAACGATGTTAAAATGGTTCAATCGTGAAGGAGAAATTGAGGTGCTACGACCAGATTGGACGACAGCAATTGCTCGTGCACTTGTAAAACAACACCCAGCACAATTAAAATGGTTTTACCAAGGTTCTGTTTTTCGTAACGACAAAGATGGTACAGAAAGTAGACAGGCCGGAATTGAAATCATTCGAACAGATGTTTTTCTTGGTGAGTTAGAGAGTCTATTTACCGCGGTTACCTATCTGAAAGCTTTGAATAGTGATGATTATTTAATCGAATTGGGGCATACAGGTATTTTTGAAGCTCTGTTGGAAACTCTTGAATTAGCAGATTCAGAAGAAGAAACGTTGAGACAGGCAATGTATGATAAACGAAAAGACCTTGTCTATCAGATTGCCAGTAAAACAGGTCAAGAAAAAATTGCTGAACAGTTAACGACCTTAATTAACGCATATGGTGGAAAAGAGATACTAACTGAGTACCGTGAGTTATGGTCGAACCAACCGCAACTTGTTGAAATTCTTGATCATCTGAACAAATTGATCGATGCGATGGAAGCTTTAGGCGTAGAAAATGTAATTGTCGATTTAGGAAAAGTAAAAGAACTCCCATATTATAGTGGTACAATGTTTCGAGGTTATCTCCAACAAAATGGTCAAACTTGTTTTTCTGGTGGCTGCTACGATAAGTTATATGAACAATTTAATGAAAATATTTCTGCCGTTGGATTAGCTTTTGATGTGGATGTACTGGCTGAGAGTATGAATGCAACGGAGCAAAAAGAACGTATTTGTATCCTTGCAACAGAAGAAACGCACGTACAAGCGGAACAACTGCGTGAGGATTTTGAAGATAAAATCGTAGATATCCAATATCAGTTACCAGACAATCATCATTATGATCGTATTATCCCAGTTGAAGACGCAACAAAAGAGAAGGCGGTGGACAAATGAAACCTTGTATTGCACTAACAAAAGGTCGATTAGAAAAACAGTTTCTTGATTTCTTTGCATCATTATCTTTTGATATTGATCCATTAGTGAATAAAGGGCGGAAATTGCGAGTAGAAACAGATGATTTTCAGTTCATTTTTGCAAAAGGCCCTGATGTGACAACCTATGTTGAGCATGGTATTGCAGATTTGGGGATTGTTGGTGGAGATATTTTAGCAGAATTCCAACCGGATGTTTACGATCTATTCCCGCTTCCATTCGGTCAATGTCATATGGCAGTTGCAACAGAGGCAGGAAAAGTATGGCCAGATCAAAAGAAAAAAATCGCTAGTAAATACACTGGGATCACGAAAGAGTTTTTCCGCAATAAAGGCGAATCGGTGGAGATTATTAAATTGGAAGGATCGGTTGAATTAGCGCCGATATTAGGGTTAGCAGATGGTATTGTCGATATCGTAGAGACCGGCACGACCTTAAAAGAAAACGGGTTAGTCGTACAAGAAGAGTTTCTTTATTTCAGTGCCCGTTGCATCGCAAATCGCTCGTCCTTAAAGATTAAACGAAAGCAACTTGCACCAATAATCGAAGCTTTGCAACAGGAGGGAGCATTACGATGATTTCCATTTATCAAAGTGAAGCATTTCAACAAGAAGTTCTTACAAAAAAAACACAAAATGAACAAGATGAAGAAGTTTTTCAAGTGGCGAAAAATGTGATTGCTGATATTCGTACCAACGGAGACCAAGCCCTAAAAAAATATGTAAAAAAATTCGATCAACATGTTCCAACTGAATGGAAAGTAACGGATCAAGAACGAAAAGATGCCTGGAATCAGGTCGAAGCCCGAACTATTCTAGCTCTGAAAAATGCTGCCAAAAACATAAAAGCATTCCACGAAAAACAATTACAATCTTCTCGGTTCATGCAAGTAGACGAAGATATTGTATCAGGTCAGTTATACCGTGCGATTGAAAAGGTTGGAATTTATGTTCCTGGTGGTACCGCATGTTATCCTTCATCGGTATTGATGAATGCCATACCAGCTGTTTTAGCAGGTGTGGAAGAAGTGATTATGGTTACCCCTGCTCGTAACGGAGAGAACATTGCTCCGATTTTATCGGTAGCAGCTGATATTGCCGGTGTTACAACAATTTATAAAATCGGTGGCATTCAAGCGATCGCAGCACTTGCCTATGGAACAGAGACCGTACCTACCGTAGATAAAATTGTCGGTCCGGGTAATGCGTATGTGGCTGCAGCAAAAGCATTGGTTTTTGGTGATGTAGGGATTGATATGGTTGCTGGTCCTTCCGAGGTTGCGATTATTGCAGATGACAGTGCTGATCCTATTCATGTAGCAGCTGATTTGATTGCCCAGGCAGAACATGATACAAACGCTCGATCGTTTTTATTCACACCGTCTGCTGAGCTAATAGAAGCAACAAAAAAAGAATTGGAACAACAAACTGCTGTATTACCACGTGAAGATATTGCTCGTGTTTCGTTAGAAGAAAAAGGCGGACTTGTGCTTGTTTCCGATTTAGATGAAGCATTTGTACTGTCGAACCAGTTGGCTCCTGAACATTTGGAAATTCAATTAAATAACCCGTTAGACTATTTAGGCAAAATAAAGCATGCCGGATCAGTCTTTTTGGGGCACTATACTCCAGAATCGTTAGGTGATTATTACGCTGGACCAAATCACGTGTTACCAACGTCAGGAACAGCACGATTCTCGTCAGGATTATCTGTTGACGATTTTATTAAGAAAACAACATTCCTTTATTATTCAGAAAAAGCATTAACTGATGCGGCAGAAGATATTGTCACCATTGCTAACGAAGAATATTTAGTAGGGCATGCTCGCGCGGTTGAGAAAAGATTGAAAAAAAACTAGAAACGAGGGGATTATATGAGAGAAGCTTCAAAAGCACGTCAAACCTTTGAAACACAAATTGAAGTGAGCTGTAATTTAGATGATGCCAGTGAGGTATCGATTGAAACCGGTGTTGGTTTTTTTGATCACATGCTTGAACTGTTTGCTCGACACGGACGAATTGGTTTATCCGTGAAAGCAAACGGAGATTTACATATTGATAGCCATCATACGGTAGAAGACGTTGGAATTGTTCTTGGTCAAGTTGTCAAAGAAGCTTTAGGTGATAAAATGCAAATCAATCGATATGGGACGGCTTATGTACCGATGGATGAGGCATTGGGTTTTGTCTCATTAGATATTAGCGGGCGCCCTTATCTTGTTTTCGATGCAACGTTTGATCAGCAGTCTCTAGGTAATTTTGATACAGAATTAGTACGCGAATTTCTCCAAGCATTTTCCTTACATGCAGGTATTACCTTACATGCTCGCGTATTGTACGGAATGAACACACACCATAAAATTGAAGCGATTTTTAAAGCACTTGGTCGGGCATTATCAGAAGCGATTAAAATCAATCCAGACATAAAAGGGGTTAATTCAACAAAGGGGTTAATCGAATGATTGCAATTGTTGATTATGGTATGGGTAATGTAGCGAGTGTAAAAACAGCATTTGAACGATTAGGATACGAGGTAATCATTACAGATGATCCAGAACAATTGCGTCGAGCTAGTCACCTGATTTTGCCTGGAGTTGGCTCATTTCAAGCGGCAATGGAGGAAATTGAAAGAAGGAATTTAAAAGAACTCTTACAAGAGCTTGCCCAAGTAAAACCGTTTCTTGGTATATGTTTAGGCATGCAATTGCTATTCACCGAAGGAAAAGAAGGCGGTACTACGGAAGGATTAGCGCTTATTCCAGGAACTGTAGAACGGATTGATACGCCACATATTCTACCTCATATTGGTTGGAATCAACTAGTAATTAGTAGTGATCAACCTGCATTTCAATCCTTTCAGCAAAAACATGTGTATTTTGTTCACACATTTGCTGCGAAAACAGATCCTTCGTATATTGTTGCCAAGACGAATTACGGAACAGAAGTAACTGCGATTGTTCGGAAAGGCTCAATTTTTGGGATTCAGTTTCATCCAGAAAAGAGTGCTGAGGTTGGTTCGGAAATTTTACAAACATTCTTAAAAGAGGTGCAGTAATGAAAATATTACCAGCGATTGATTTGATCAATGGAAAATGTGTACGCCTATATCAAGGAGATTTCAGCAAAACGACAGAAGTAGCTAGTGATCCGATCAAACAATTACAAACATTTATCGAAGATGGAGCAGAGATTGTTCACATTGTCGACTTAGATGGCGCACGTGACCACCAAGCAAGGCAATATGATTTAATACAGACACTATGCCAACAATCTTCGGTACCGATTCAAGTTGGAGGCGGTATCCGTTCAATGGACACGGTTGAACAACTTATCGAGGCTGGTGCTGATCGATTAGTACTGGGTACGGCTGCAATCGAGGATCAAGATTTTCTAAAGGAAGCATTAGCAAAATATCCGAAACAAATCGTTGTAGGTATTGATGCGAAAAACGGCAAGGTAGCTACTCATGGCTGGGAAACGGTTTCCGAGTTAGATTATATTGATTTTGCAAAAAAAATGGAAGCGCTCGGGGTACAAACGATCGTATTTACGGACATATCTAAGGATGGAACGATGACAGGACCAAACGTTGATCAATTGGTAGCACTCAACAACGCAGTTTCTTGTAAAATTGTTGCCTCTGGAGGTATTAAAGATAATCAAGACATTGAAACACTTGCGAAAGAAGGAATTGCAGAAGCGATTGTGGGTAAAGCAATTTACCAAGGAAAAGTCACATTAAAAGGGGCACGCCAATCATGATAGCAAAAAGAATTATTCCTTGTCTCGATGTGAAGGATGGAAAAGTTGTGAAAGGAACTAATTTTGTTTCGTTGCGTGAATTAGGTGATCCTGTATTTATGGCTAAGCAGTATTCAGAATCTGGAGCAGATGAAATTATTTTTTTAGACATTTCTGCGACGAATGAAGCACGGAACACGATCGTGGAAATTGTTCGTGATACTGCACGAAATGTATTTGTTCCATTTACAGTTGGTGGTGGTGTACGAACCATTGATGATGTAACGAGATTGTTACAAGCTGGTGCTGATAAGGTAGGAATGAATTCAGCAGCGGTTGCTAATCCTGACTTAATTACCACAGCTGCAAATCGTTTTGGCTCACAATGTATTGTAGTGGCTATCGATGCTAAGAAATATCCAGATGGTTGGCACGTAATGACTCACGGTGGTAGCAAAGATACCGGAATTGATGCAATCGAGTGGGCGAAAGAAGCAGAAAGTAGGGGAGCAGGTGAAATTTTATTAACGAGTGTTGATACCGATGGTGTGAAATCAGGATTTGATTTACCACTTACCAAAGCAGTTGTTGATGTTGTTCGTATTCCTGTAATTGCGTCTGGTGGTGTCGGTCACCCGGATCACTTTGCCGAAGTATTTGCCCATACCGATGTATCGGCCGGATTAGCAGCATCGATTTTTCACGAAAATACCTTTTCTGTTGAGGAAGTAAAACGTAGTTGTATGGAAAAAGGAGTGAATGTTCGTGAAGCCTGATTTTTCAAAAGGATTGGTTCCTGCAATTATTACCGATACAAATACGAAAGAAGTATTAATGCTGGCATACATGAATGAAGAATCTTATCAAAAAACTTTAGATTCTATGGAAACATGGTTTTATTCTCGTTCTCGAAAAGAGCTCTGGCATAAAGGAGCAACATCGGGAAATACGCAAAAGGTAGTGTCTATTCAGTTGGATTGTGATCAGGATACACTATTAATTGAAGTGGTTCCAAATGGCCCAGCTTGTCATACAGGTGAAAAAACTTGTTTCTTTCAAGAGGTTAAAGGGGACCGCAAGCAAGATCTTGAAGTAAATACAAATATCTTTGAAGAAGTTATGTTTGAAATAGAAGAACGAAAAAAAACGGTTGTTGAAGGATCTTACACGAATTATCTCTTTGGAAAGGGAGTAGATAAGATCGGTAAAAAAGTGATCGAAGAAGCAGGCGAAGTGGTAATCGCTGCAAAAAATAAAAATCAGCACGAATTGACGCTAGAGGTTAGTGATCTTCTGTACCATAGTTTTGTACTGATGAGTGAACAAAACGTGACATTAAACGATGTGAAAGCGGAATTAACAAAACGTTTTAGCAAAAAAGGCAATAGCAAAGGAGATCGACCAGAAATAGAAGAGTGGTAAACTCTTCTGGTTCTGGTTTTATTTTTTGTGAAAAATTTTTATTGATATACCTGGGTAGAAAGTTTTTCTAATCAGCAAAAGTTGTTGAGGTTGAAATATATGAGTATTTCGTTTTCCAACCGAAATTAGAAAGATGCACGTAAATCTCAGAGAATGCACGCAAAGTCAAAAAGATGCACGTAAATCTCAGAGAATGCACGCAAAGTCAAAAAGAAGCACGTGAAAAAGGGAAAAACGATATAACTAGTTATGGAAATATAAATTGACTTTTTATGAGTTAGCAATCACAGTTCTATGATTTTGAATCTCCACTTAGTATAGTGCTTTTCTTTAGCAAGTTATCAGTGGTCGCGCTCCTCGGAAAGTGACCATCCGAAACTGGAGTGTCACACAGACACAAAAATGATCTTAAAGGAACTGTGAGCATCCTCCGGTTTTTCTTATTTTAATCTCGTTGTAAAAAAATAGGTCGAATCACTTCACTTTTAACAGAAAGTATCATATAATCACTAGTATACTATAAACCTACTAAACAGGTTGGAATTATGAGGTATAAGGAAAGGTGATCATAAATGGGTAGAGAATTTGTTGATTTATTTGACCGTTGGGCAGATAATTATGATGATACCGTATCAGGTGTAGAAGAAGAATATCAAGCAGTCTTTCATAAATACGATCAGATCCTTAAAGAAGTAGCGGATCGTGCTACTGGACATGTTTTAGAATTCGGTGTAGGCACTGGTAATTTATCAGCACAGCTACTCTCCAAAACGGATCAATATATTGGAATTGAACCTTCAGAGAAGATGCGCGAAGTTGCCGAAAAAAAATTAGGTGTCCCGATTTATGATGGGGATTTTATCGCCTTCCCCGAACCAAAAACAAAGGTAGATTCTATTGTTTCATCTTATGCCTTTCACCACTTAACCTATACAGAAAAAAATCAAGCAGTAGAAAAATATCGTCAATTGTTATCTAAAGGTGGAAAAGTAATCTTTGCAGACACCGTATTTTTGAATGAAACTGCGAAAAATGACATGATTAATGCCGCAAAAGGGAAACAATATTATAACCTTGCAGAAGATTTGGAAACAGAATATTATCCGACAATAGCTGAACTCACTGAAATATTCGAGAATAATAATTTTCGTATTTCATTTGAAAAATTAAATGATTTTGTTTGGCTATTTGAAGCGATTAAATAACCATACTAGGAGGATTAGAAAATGACAAAAAAAATGAATGTAGAAAGTTTTAATCTAGATCATACGAAAGTTAAAGCACCTTATGTACGTTTAGCAGGAACAACAAAAGGGGAAAACGGGGATATTATTTATAAATATGACCTGCGTTTCTGCCAACCCAATCAAGAACACATGGAGATGCCAGCGCTTCACTCATTGGAGCATCTAATGGCAGAGCTTTCACGTAACCATCAAAGTAACATCGTTGATATTAGTCCAATGGGATGTCAAACTGGTTTCTATCTAGCGGTAATTAATGATGATAGTTATGAGAATATTCTTATTTTGTTAGAGAAAACATTACAAGATGTTCTAGATGCAGAAGAAGTACCCGCTTGTAATGAAGTACAATGTGGTTGGGCTGCTTCACATTCATTAGAAGGTGCAAAAGCATTAGCCAAAGAAATGTTAAGTGAGAAAGACCAATGGAGCAGTGTTTTTTCATGAAAAGATGGTTGCTAAATAGAGGTGTGTTTGATGGCGATCTATAGTGGAATACAATCATTAATTGGGCACACACCGCTTTTTAAGATAACGAGAATACCATTACCAAATGACGTAAACGTCTATGTTAAACTAGAAGCATTTAACCCTGGTGGCAGTGTTAAAGATCGCCTTGGTCAGGAATTAATTGAAGAAGCTTTAAAAGCAGGAAAAATATCAAAACGAGGTACTATCATTGAACCAACAGCTGGGAATACGGGGATTGGTATTGCGCTTGCTGCAATTGGTACGGAGTTAAACGTTATTTTTGTCGTGCCTGAAAAATTCAGCCAAGAAAAACAACTATTAATGAGAGCTTTAGGTGCTGAGATTGTTACAACACCTACGGAAGAAGGAATGACAGGCGCGATTGAAAAAACAAAATCGTTATTAAAAGAAATTCCTGATTCATACTCGCCAGCTCAATTTGAAAATGAAGCGAACCCAAATGCTTACTATAAAACATTAGCACCAGAGCTATATGATGAATTAAATGGAGACATCAATATTTTTATTGCTGGAGCAGGTACTGGTGGTACATTTACCGGTACGGCGAGGTACTTAAAAGAACAAGATCCAACAATAAAGACTGTTATTGTTGAGCCAGAGGGATCGATTTTGAATGGTGGTCTACCTGGTTCTCATCGTACAGAGGGCATTGGTTTAGAATTCATACCCGAATACATGAATAAAAAACATTTCGATGCGATTCATACTATTTCTGATGATCAAGCGTTTTCTAGGGTAAAAGAATTAGCTGAGAAGGAAGGTCTTCTTGTCGGAAGCTCTTCAGGGGCCGTATTTGCTGCTGTAATAAAAGAAGCAGAAAAAGCTAAGTCAGGCAGCAATATTGTCACGATCTTTCCTGATAGTAGTGAACGGTATTTAAGCAAGCATATTTATGATGGAGGTATTTAAATGAAGAAAAAAACGCAATTGATTCATGGAGGAATTGTTGGGGATAAACATACCGGTGCTGTGTCTGTGCCAATCTATCAAGTTAGTACGTATAAACAAGATGGTGTGGGGAATTTCCAGTATGAGTATTCACGAACAGGCAATCCGACAAGAGAAGCGCTCGAATCACTTATTGCTGATTTGGAACAAGGACATGCTGGATTTGCATTTGCTTCTGGTATGGCAGCTATTTCTGCTGTCATGATGCTTTTTACTAGTGGAGATCATGTTATTTTAACGGATGATGTATATGGTGGAACATATCGTCTCATGAGTAAAGTGTTAACAAAGTTTAATCTTGAGATCACTTTTGTTGATACGAGTAATCCAAACGCAGTTACGGATGCAATTCAAGAAAACACAAAGGCTATTTTTGTGGAGACACCCACGAATCCATTGTTAAAAATCACAAACCTAAAAGAAATAAGTGAGATTGCAAAACAACATGATCTCTTATTTATGGTCGATAATACGTTTGCTACACCATACTGGCAAAATCCAATCGATCATGGTGCTGACATTGTTTTACACAGTGCAACGAAATATCTAGGAGGACATAGTGATGTAGTAGCTGGTCTAGTTGTCGTCAACAGTCAGAAACTTGCAGAAGACCTACACTTTATCCAAAATTCAGTTGGCGGTGTTCTAGGCCCTCAAGACTCCTGGTTGTTAATGAGAGGGATTAAAACACTTGGTTTGCGAATGGAACAAACCGAGCGAACAACGAAAGAAATCATTGACTATCTTGTCACGAGAGAAGATATTTCATCTGTATATTACCCTGGTTTGGAGACACACCCAGGTCACGATATTCATAAAAACCAATCAGCAGGTTTTGGAGGGATGGTATCATTTGATGTAGGAAGTAGTGAGCGGGCAGAAAAAGTGTTGCGTGAAACGAAATACTTTACATTAGCAGAGAGTTTAGGTGCTGTGGAAAGTTTGATTAGCCTTCCACCAAAAATGACACATGCTTCGATTCCAAGAGATCGACGTTTAGAATTAGGAATCACCGATGGATTAATTCGAATTTCTGTTGGTATTGAAGATGCAGAAGACCTAATTGCCGATTTACAACAAGCGTTAGATAAAGGATAAAAACTTCATTAATAAGGGTATCACCAAAATGTGGTGATACCCTTTTATTTTTATAGTTTTTTTCGTGAATGGTGTGATTTATTATCTTCCTCGATTAGGTATTATACACATTGTATTAACGTTTCAGACTCGTAAATACTTTTCCATAGGAGGGGATGCTTCTTTAGGAATTGCTATGGTAGAATATAGTTATTTTTTTTATTTGAAAATTCTAGCAGGATAATAGCTGTTTTTAAAGAATAGAATAAATTGGTAGTATAAGGACGTATTATGGTTAGTCTATATCCATGGGAGGTTTAGCCTGTAGAAGAATGGAGTACCAAAACAATAATGTTAAATTTATCCTAATTAACCGTACTGAATTTCTTACTAAAGTAGATTGAGATAAAATTATTCAACACATCAAGGATCCAAAAATACGCATAAAAATTGGTGTTATTCAAAATGATGATTTCTTTGAACTTGGTGGACACTCGATTTTATCAACTCAGCTAGACGTTAATACTGTATTCTGGTTTCAAAAATATGGATATCATCAATAGCTCATATATGGAGGGAAGTTTGAATGGATAATTATTTATATTCTGAGCACATCACCGAAGAACTAATTAAATATAACAATATATCCGGCGTTCTTATTTATGTGATCGCCGCAGCAATTTTGTATGTTATCGTACTTGCTAGTCGACTACTTATCCAAGTCCGTAGAGGAACAAGACAATTTAAAGGGTTTAATAAAAGGGATTTGATCTCTATTGTGGTATTTTTATCCTTTATTGTTGTCATTGCCTTTAGCTTATACGAAATTCCTTTTATTTTCATTCACCTTGAACTCTCTTGGCAGGATATCTTTCACCATGGTTTTTTCAACCTAGTCATGGTTGGAATACTCTTCTTTGTGTTAGTAGGGGCTTCCTTGCTATACTTCTACACGGCTAGTTATTTTCCTAGGCCAAAAGAGAAGGGCACGTTCCTATTAATTGGATTAAGTATAGTTACTGGAATTGCTAACGCAATGGTTATTTTCTTAATGAATGAATCGATTACTAGAGTTGAAAATTATGGATTAGATTCACTTAGAGGCATGATTATCTTGTTTAGTCTAGTTTTATTTGTTTACAGTTATTCTATAAAAATACTTAGGTATCGATTAATTAAGCTAACAAATGATTTAGTGTATGACAAACGATTGGAGATCACGAATAAACTGCTTCATTCTACTTATGAACAATTAGAAAAGTTAGAAAAAGAAAAGATATATGCAACACTTAATAATGATACAGAACGAGTGGGCGGTTTTGTTAATAATATCGTTTCTGCAGTGACAAGTATCATTACGGTTCTTGCTTGTTTTGTCTATTTAAGTTTTATTCATTTTCAAGCTTTTGTTGTATTTTTACTCGTTTTAATGGTCCTAGCTTTTGTTCATCAAAAAGTAAGTTCTACTGGAGAAAGATTGTTTCTTGAGTCAAGAGACATGCAGAACATATTTTTTCGGTTAATAGACAATATGGTAAGAGGGTTCAAGGAATTATATTTACATCGTGGTAGATTAAACGACTTTAAAGCGGATGTCAAATTAGTCTGTGATGATTACCGACAAAAACGTATAAAAGCAGATATTCTTTTCACGAGTGTCGTGATACTTGGGGAATTAGCTATTTTTGTGCTGATGGGTATTATTGTGTTAGTTTTTCCATTTACCTTTGCATCCTTTGATGCTGTCTTATTGCGATCATTTGTGTTTGTATTCGTTTTTGCCGTTGGACCAATCACTTCCATTTTAGGTCGGGTACCTGAATTACTACAAATTAAAATAAGTTGGGATCGTATCAATAAAATGGCAGAGGAAGTAACAAATTTAACGGTTGATCAAAATAAGAAAGAAATGTCAGTAAAGCAGAAAATATCGAAGTTGGAATTAATTGATGTCACTTATGTGCATCAGAATAGACAGGAAATCAGTAATAGTTCTTCTTTCCAATTAGGACCAATTAACTTAACGTTGCAAAGTGGTGAGGTTACATACATTACTGGGGGTAATGGGAGTGGAAAAACGACGTTAGCGAAAATACTAACTGGACTGTATATTCCGAGTAGTGGAAGGGTGCTAGTGAATGGGGAGCAAGTTCCTCTTTCGACTTTAAATGAATACTTTGCAGCTGTGTTTAGTGATTATTATTTGTTTGAGAAGTTATATGGTATTGATTTTAAAAATAAGGAGAATGAAATACAAGAATACTTAAAGATGTTTAATCTTGAGGATAAAGTAAGTGTTCGTAATGGTAAATTTACGACCACACAGCTCTCTACTGGTCAGAGGAAGCGATTGGCATTATTAGTTAGTTATTTAGATGATCGTCCGATATATATCCTTGACGAGTGGGCAGCAGATCAAGATCCCCAATACCGTGCTTACTATTACGAACCAGATTTTACCTAGTTTAAAAGACCAAGGGAAAGCTGTTATTGTAATTACGCATGATGATAGATATTTTAACCTTGCAGACCAACTAATAAAGTTAGATTGGGGTAAAATTGTAAGTTAATAGAATAGTAATTTGATGAATCAATTTAAAACAAAGTAGAGGTGAGATAGGTGTTAATTACTAGTCATATTAAGTCTTAAGAAAAAGTATAAAGGTTTAATATTTGTTTAAATTCAATTAGAATAATATGTTACTAAAATAATGGATGCGCTAAGATTTCCTAACCAATAAAAAATGTTCAATAAAGCTAAAGAATATGATAAAATGGAACGCAGTGTTGAAATCGGTTTCAATCGCACTGTGGTCTTCTTATTGGCTTATAAAAAGATTAAGAGAAGGCATTTTAATAGCAAATATCCTATTTTTAGGGTTGGGAAGGAAGGTATGAGCATGTATAAACGCTTACTAGGTATTTTATTAGTCCTTTTTTTCATTCTTAGTGGATGTGATTTTACTAACGAGTCGGAGGATAACGGACGAGGAAAAATCATAATTGAAAGTTTGGAAGATATAGAAAAGGCTATAAATGAAATGACATTAGAAGAGAAAGCTGGCCAAGTGATACAAACAGAAAGAGAGAGTATTGAACCCTCAGAGATTAGAGATTATAATATTGGTTCCATATTAAGTGGTGGTGGAAGTGTGCCAGATGATAATACCCCAGATGGTTGGGTTGAAATGTACAACGAAATGCAAAGCTATGCTAGTGAGTCTTCATCAGGGATTCCAATTATTTATGGAATAGATGCAGTGCATGGGAATAATAATGTCAAGAATGCAACGATTTTCCCTCATAATATTGGCTTAGGTGCAGCGAATAATCCCGAACTGATGGAAGCAATTGGAGTAGCGACAGCTAGAGAAGTTAAAGCAATAGGAGTTGATTGGAACTTTGCACCAGCTGTTTCTTCTGCTCAAGATATTCGATGGGGACGATCATATGAGAGCTATTCGGAAGATATTCAACAGATTGCTAGGCTTGCCGCACCATATATTAATGGATTGCAAGGTGAAGGCATATTCGCTACAACAAAACACTTTATCGGAGATGGACATACTACTTATGGGACAGGTGAAGATGATAATTTAATTGATCGTGGAGATGTTACCATTAGTATGGAAGAGTTATTAGAAGGTAATTTACCTGCCTATGAAGCTGCAATAAACGCAGATACTAAGTCAATAATGGCATCTTTTAATAGCATTCACGGAAAGAAAATACATGGAGATAAAGAAATATTAACTGATTTACTTAGATCAGAGCTTGAATTTGACGGTCTTGTTATTTCGGATTGGGAAGCCATTCATACCATTGCTCCGACTTTACCAGAACAAGTTGCCTTGGCGATTAATTCAGGTATAGATTTATTAATGCAACCTTATGATTGGGAGGATGTATACTACGCAATAATAGATAAAGTTGAATCGGGGGATATATTGGAAGAAAGATTAAATGAGGCAGTTAGAAGAAATTTAGTTTTTAAGTTTGAAGCAGGTCTTTTTACCAAGGATCTAGAAAAGACTCCAGGGGAAATTGGTACGGAAGAAAATAAAAAATTAGCAAGACAAGCTGTAGCAGAATCATTGGTTCTTCTTAAAAATGACAATATTCTACCACTTGAAAAGAATGCAAAAATTTATTTGAACGGACCAGCTAGTGATAATGTTGGTGTTCAGAGTGGTGGCTGGACAAGTAGCTGGCAAGGAGAAATGGATGCAAACCTTTATAATGGAATAAGTTTAAAAGATGCAATATTAGAAGTTTTGTCCAATAATGGTGGAGAGCTTGTAGACAATCCAGAGGACGCAGATATTGTGATTACTGCAATAGGTGAAAAACCATATGCTGAGTGGGAAGGAGACACATCAGATTTAGCGGTTGATGGTCCACTATCTTTAGATGGAAATATTGCCGCAATAAATGAAGCTAACGAATCAGGAAAGCCAATTGTAACAATTATGATTTCTGGAAGACCTTTACTAATTGATGAATATATTAATGATTGGGATGGATTTGTTATGGCTTGGTTGCCAGGAACCCAAGGAAATGGGATGACTGATGTTCTCTTTGGAGATAAGGAATTTAAAGGAACATTACCTGTCACATGGCCAAAAACAAATGAACAAGCAAGTGATTCAGTGAATATGAATGATTATCAATCAGTAGATCATCAATTTAAATATGGTGATGGCTTAACTGATAATCTTCAATAATAGTGTTATTAATAAAAGAGTTCACCCAATAAAGACGATCTTACTCGCTGTATTACTTTCTTTATGAATTTCAGCTAACTCGGAATTGGTTATGGCTGGCGATTCTAACACGTCATTATTTGACTAAGGAAGGGGAGCAAATTTCATTTTGATCCGGGTAAGTAACGATAAGTACCATTAAAAGTAGCCTAAGTGATTTCTTACTCACTTAGGCTGTTTTTGTTCTATCATATGTCTTATTTCCAATTCTCATCTTATTATTTCTAACAGTATATAAAGTTGTTTCTTTCCAAAAAAAGTATTGTCTTATTACATTAGATAGTGCTATGCTAATTGTAAATTGTTAAATGTTTTACAATATACTGAAAAATCAAGTCATGAAGAGTACGTATGATTTTCTGAAAAGATGTGAATATCACACTGCATGTGGAACTTAAATGTAAATAGCGTATACTACAATGAAAATAAAGCGAGTAATTGGTTAGGATTTGGATGGAGACAAAACACACTAGTGGCCTTCGTTTAGTTATGGGAATCTGCAAGTGTGTTAGCAATTATTTATCCCCGATCAAACCGTCCGCAAGACTCCCACTTCAAAACAGCGAGAATACTAAGTGGTTTAAGTGGAAGTAACGGACGATAGCACACCGGATGGTTCTGGAGCCTTTAGGTCATCCTTTAGGGCTAACAATCAGCGGAGGCACACCTAAAAACTCCCACTGATTGAAGTTTCACTTTATTCAATATGTGAGATAACGAAATTGGAGGTAATTAAAAATGAAAATTGATAAAAGAAATAGAATATTTAGACTTGCTATCAGTGTTTTAATAGGAGTGATTATTGCGATTGCTTTGCCACTAGACTTGTATATTAAAATCCTTTTAATTATTACTACAGTAATAATTTTTAATAAAAGTTTAGATAAGTTCGTTGGTGAAACATAATAACGTTGCTACTATTAACGTTATATAACTACTATAATTTAGAGCGAGCTCAAGAAAATGTGCAATATATACTATGCCTTATGCTCTTTCTAATGATAACTTGGAGATTGATATGTCTGTTTCAAAATCATTTCATAATTTGATAACTTTCATACCTGTATTGTTTGGTACAACTGCAGTTGTCCGATTGAGCTAATAGAACAGTTAAACATGCCCTTTAACCGTATCAATAGAGTACTATTCTCGTGCTTTCGTACAATGAACCTACCATATTCAGTAAGAGAAAATAGCAAACTGTTCGTATTTAATTACATTTTATGTTCGAATATATATTTTGTTTTTTTACCAATTAATATTGTTTTTCATATACGATAATGCTACGCTAAGTATAATTGTTAAATATTTCACAATCCACAAAAAATAAGTGTGGTTTAATGGATTTGCTGATGTATACCTGAAGAATAGAAATGCGTGTTAATCGATAATTATATTAAAAATGGTAAGGGGAAAATGAAATTAAGTAACAACAAATCCGTCCAACTTTGGAAATTTGAAGCTGGGTTTGGAGTTATTAAAGCTATGCTAGTACGAACGGCAATAAGGGGAGATGGATTTCGGCTGTTAGAAAAATAAAATATTTTTAAGAGGAGATGTTTTTATGCTAGTATACTTTTTACTGGGGACTGCTCTAAGCATTACAATATATGATTTGTGTAAAAAATACGTATGGAATAGAAAGCTAAACAGAAATCTGTTTTATAGTACTGTTTTACTGGTAATGATTTCTTTATTATTTGAGCAAAACAGTATTCACATTTTCATGTCTATTCTTATTGTTTTAGTGGGATCATTTTATGGGTATAATGTTGTTTTCAAAAAAGAGTAAAGTAGTTTTACACGAAGTAAGTGGCTATGCGAGGCAAGATGTTGATATGTCTTGTTCGGTGTAAACTGTATATATTCTAGAAGATTAGTATTTCAAATCGAATAGAATCAAAACAAAAGCAAGAGGTGTAAAATGGAATTATTATTAAAGGGTATATCCATTGGTTTAATCGGAATATTACTTTATCTAAAATAGGCGAGAAAACCCCTATCTTCAAGGAATGCGAAGGGCTAAGCCCAATGAGTAAGTGGGGGATGAATCGCGTTCGGAAAAGGGATAGCTTCAGCTATCTCGATTTTCCGACTGTTCGGACGCTACTTGAATCAGATGGAAAATAGTTTGCGTACGAGTGCCGAAACCTTTTTTCTCTTTGTAATCATATACTCTGGCTAATAATCTTTTCGAAAACCGTAATACAACCGATTGTTTTTTTTGATCGTATTCCTTCTGTGAAAATGAAATGTTCGTGAAAAAAGCGTACAAATTTCGCATCTATCCGAACCAAAAACAAGACGAACTGATTAACAAAACAATTGGTTGTTCTCGCTTTGTCTACAACTATTTTGTTGGCAAACAAAAAAACAAAGACAGGTATTGGTCTATCGTCAATGAAATGGTGCAGAATGGTCAACTGATTGAAAATAATTGGAAAGGTGAGTTTTTCTATAAAAATCAATCGATGAAGGCGATTCGGGAACTAAAGAAGCACTACCCCTTTTTTAAAAGAAGTGGATAGTATCGCCCTTCAAAAATCGGTGGAAATCGTCAACGATTGGTACACTCGATATTACAAAAAGTAAAACCGTGAACCTCGCTTTAAATCTAAAAAGAATCCTGTTCAATCATATACAACCAAATATGTAAATGGTAATATTGCTGTTTTTGAAAAGAAGGTGAAACTACCGAAGTTAGGTCTTGTACGTTTTGCTAAAAGTCGCTAAGAGGAAGGTCGCATCATAAACGCGATAATCAGAAGAAATCCTTCGGGTAAATACTTCCTTTCGATTTTAGTCGAAACAGAAGTTACACCATGAAAGTGCAGGGATGAGAAAGAAAAGAATAATAATTTTCTTGGTAATATTGTTGATTACCTTATTCATCAATAGTATCTTTAGAAATATCATGGTAGTTCACAACTTTATTCTCGCTTTTGTAATATCTTTTCTAGTAACTAGTTTATCTAATTATAGATTAAATTTTCACGAATAGATTCTTAATTTAACGAATATCAGAAATGTAATTGCTTATTTATTTTCATAGTCATTGAAAATAAAAACATAGTGTAAATATCGTGCATCCGAACATAATGTTAACTCAGACGTTTGTTTGGTTTAATTTGAGAGTTATCGAGGAAAACGCGAATTAGTTTGCCGTAGAAGTGTGATGTATTGAAAGAAATGAGGTAGTCTAGATGGGGTCTCTTTGGTTGAATATACTCTTTGCGTTGAACGGTCCAGGTATACTCTTTATTTTAATGTATAACGATATTAAGAAAGGAAAAAAATTAGTTGACCTGTCAATAGTTGTAGTAGCTTTCTATTTTGGGGGGTTAGGGTATCAAATAGCATCGGAAAACCGATCAACTGATGAACTACTAGCTTTTCTAATTGTTTTGAGTATTGTGTATGGTATTACATTTTTTGTTTTGCAAATGATAATTAGTAGACATAATGAGAAAATAAAAGAAAAACATGGTCGGAATTGAGTATATAGAGGGGTAAGACAAACTGTTAGGCGCTCGGGCTTCATGATTAGTGGCCCTGTTGGTTATTATGGGATCGAAAATAATCTTTTACGTTATCTATGAGGGTGAGGTTGATTAATAAACCTGGGATTATTGGTCTAAGAATGATTTGTATTCTGAACATAATTACAATAATTATTTTGAATATAGCACTTGCTATTTTAATTTATGATTTTGCCTTTACCTTAATTGCTTTTTCAGTAGTTGTATTGCAAATCGTGCTTTTATTTTTAATCATAACTTACAATGTGCATTGAACTTTAATCGCTAATGTACAGTAAAAAAGAACTTGGACGAATGATAAACAAATAGAGTTGAACCCTCGTCAAATCATGATTCACAAAAAAGTGGCCTCTCAAAGTCCTAAAAACTAGTGAAAAATTGCTTATTAGGTAATCTATAATTAGACAAGAAGGATGATATCATGAGCAAAAAAAAGCTTGGCATAGATTTTACTTTCTTAATGGGAATGGTGGCATCCATACTTTTTGTATTACTTATATTTACTTCAGATCTTAAAAGTTTAGGCTTCCTTCTGTTATTGTTAATAGTATTTAGTAGCCTGTCCTAATACAATCGCAAATGAAAATCATTTGATACTCCTGGGTAAATAACGATAATTACCATTAAAAGTAGCCTAAGTGATTTCTTACTCACTTAGGCTATTTTTTGTTCTATCATATGTCTTATTTCCAATTCTCATCAATAAATTCATCTCGGCCAGACTGGGCACGATCTTGTTCATATTCTGCTTTGTTTTTACGATAAAAGTCTTGATGGTAAGATTCTGCAGGATAAAATTCTCCAGCTGGTAAAATCTCTGTCACAATTGGTTTATCAAATCGATTACTATTATCTAGATCATTTTTCGATTGAACTGCTAACTGTTTTTGTTCTTCATTATGATAAAAAATAGCCGTTCGATACTGCGAACCACGATCTTGGAATTGTCCATTTGGGTCAGTTGGATCAATTTGTGGCCAAAACAGCTCTAGAATTTGTTGATAGGTGATTTTACTAGAATCATAACGGATTTGTACTGCCTCATAATGACCGGTATCACCTGTTTTTACTTGCTCATAAGTTGGATTTTCCACATGACCGCCAGTATAACCGGAGACGACATCATAAACTCCATCCCATTGATCAAACGGTTTGACCATACACCAGAAACAGCCACCAGCGAATGTAGCATAAGATATAGTTGACAAAAAATAACCCCCTTTTTTACTCTTGACCTGGATAATTCGTAAAATAATCAATAACAAACTGGTAAAATACTTTTTCTGATGGAGCAAGTTCTCGATGCTTTGGTGTAATCATACCTACACTCCGTTTTAGATCTGGGCTACTAATTGGAATTTTAGCTGTGTAACTAGACTGTAGTTCTCCAATCGCGCTTTCAGGAAGCACGGTAACCCCTATACCAGCAGCAACCAACCCTTTAATCGCATCCAAATCCTCACCCTCTGTCGTTACATGAGGATCAAAACCAACAGAATTACAAGCATCAACAACTAATTTTTCAAATATATAACCTTTAGGGAATAAAACAAAGTCCTCATCTTTTAGTTCGGTTAAGTAAACACTTTTTCTTTTCGATAAACGATGATTATTGGGTGTTAATAAATGCAATTTCTCTTGAAACAATATATCACCATTAATGTTTGGATCTTCTGTTAAAACTGGGCCAATAAAAGCAATATCAAGTTCTCGTTCTTTAACTGCATCAATTAAAAAGTTATAAGCACCTTGACGTAGTTGGAAATGGATATTTGGATAAGTTGCTTTAAATTGTGATAACACGCTAGGTAGTAAAGTACTGGCTAAACTGGTCGGAAATCCAATCTTAATCGATCCACGTTCAGGATCTATGTATTCATCCATCTGTTTTTTCGCATAGTTAATCGCCTTCATTGCCTCTTTTGCGTGAACCAAAAAGATTTTCCCAATCGGCAATAATTTCACATTACGTCCTTCACGCTCGAACAATTGAACACCTAACTCATTTTCCAAATTAGCTATCTGTCTACTAATCGCAGATTGAGCTACATGTAAATGGGCTGCTGCTTCTGAGACGTGTTCTCTCTCTGCAACTTCAATAAAGTACTTTAATTGTCTAAATTCCATCTGCCATACCCCCATCTATTAATCGCAATTATAGATTATATCTATTGTTATTATATATTGTATATATAAATGAAGAAACATACAATAGGATTAGACACTAAAATTCATTATTTTTAGAAAAAGACACAAAAATCAACTTATTTATTTTGGAGGTGTGTTTCATGAGGTTTAGTCAGATGGCTGAAGCGCAAGGGTTATATCACCCTGAATTTGAACACGATGCATGTGGAATTGGGCTGTATGCGCACATTAAAGGAAATCGAACTCATGATATTGTGAAAAAAGGAATCGAAATGTTGACGAAATTAGATCACCGTGGCGGACAAGGAAGTGACCCGGAAACAGGTGATGGTGCTGGGTTAATGGTCCAAATCCCAGATCAGTTTTTTCGAAAACAATGCACGACTATGTCACTACCTGAAGAAGGTAGATACGGTGTTGGAATGGTATTTTTTTCTCAAGACGATAAAAAAAGAGAAGATTGGGAAAATGCCATTAATACATTCATTGAACAAGAAGGACAGAAACTATTAGGATGGCGAACTTCGCCGACAGATTTCAGAAAAATCGGAAAAACCGCACAATTAAGCGCGCCAGTTGTTCGACAAGTCTTTATTGGAGCTTCCGATGATATTGTTGATTCTATACAATTTGAGCGTAAATTATATATTATAAGAAAACAAGCAGAAAAGCTTGCGAGAGAAGCAGATCATAGTTTCTATTTTCCTAGTTTTTCTAGCCAAACGATTGTCTATAAAGGATTATTAACACCTAGTCAAGTAGATCAATTTTATCTTGATTTGCAAGACCCTGATTTTATTTCTGCATTTTCACTTGTACACTCAAGATTTAGTACGAATACTTTTCCAAGCTGGGAAAGAGCACATCCAAATCGTTATTTAATTCACAATGGTGAAATCAATACGATGCGTGGAAATGTCAATTGGATGCGCGCACGTGAACAACAGTTTGTATCAGATGCTTTTGGTTCCGATTTAGACAAAGTATTACCTATTTTAAATGCTGAAGGAAGTGACTCGTCTGTTTTAGATAATGCTTTGGAATTCTTTATTCTTGCTGGAAGAAAACCTGCACATGCTGCGATGATGTTAATTCCTGAACCTTGGGAGAAAAATCCGCACATGTCGAAAGAGAAAAAAGCATTTTATGCGTATCACAGTTGTTTAATGGAGCAGTGGGATGGACCAACCTCCATAACTTTCACAGATGGTAAACAAATTGGAGCGATTTTGGATCGTAATGGTTTACGTCCCGCTCGTTACTATGTAACAAAAGATGATTATATTATTTATTCATCAGAAACGGGAGTAATTGACGTTCCAGAAGAAAATGTACTATATAAAGATCGTCTAAGTCCAGGGAAAATGTTGTTGGTTGATATAGAGGCTGGAAGAATTATTGCTGATGAAGAGATCAAAGATGAGATTGTTCAGCAAGAACCATATCAACAATGGTTAGATGACCAAGTGGTTAGATTATCAGAAGATATAGTAGAGGATAAACTAACTGGAATTCATCAATTATTAGAAAAACAAATTGCTTTTGGATATACAACAGAAGATGTAGAAAAATATTTACATCCATTAATTTTAAGTGGAAAAGATCCGATTGGCGCTATGGGAAATGATACGCCACTTGCTGTGTTATCAGAACGTCCACAATCATTATTCAATTATTTCAAACAATTGTTTGCGCAAGTAACAAACCCTCCGATTGATGCATATCGTGAAAAAATTGTTACATCGATGCTAACTTGGTTAGGTACAGAGGGAGATATTTTGCATCCATCTGCTACAAACAGTCATCGAATTCGCCTGGAAACTCCAATTCTATCCAATCATCAACTAAATGAGTTGAAAGAAAAAGAAGAGGCTGGTTTTAAAACGGCGATTATTGATAGTTTATTTACAAGTGATCTTGATCAAGGACTTAATGAACTATTTCTGAAAGCTGAACAAGCAATTGAAGATGGGGCTAATTTGTTAGTTTTGTCTGATCGTAATATCGATGAAAATCATGTTGCGATTCCTGTTTTGTTAGCCGTAAGTAGTTTACACCAACATCTTGTTCGTAAAGGTGTACGTACAAAAGCTAGTATCATAGCTGAGACTGGTGAAACAAGAGAAGTACACCATTTTGCGGCTTTATTGAGTTACGGTGTGGACGCGATCGTTCCGTATTTGGTCTATGAAACGTATTGGTCAGAAATCCAAACGAATCATTTGTCTATCTTCTATGCTGATGCAGTAACGAAATATATCAACATTGTTACAGAAGGTGTTATTAAAGTCATGTCGAAGATGGGTATTTCCACTGTACAAAGTTACCGTGGTGCGCAAATTTTCGAAGCGATTGGAATAAGTAATGAGGTAATTGATCTTCATTTTACTGGAACAGCATCTCAAATCGATGGCATTGGCATTCCAATTATTGCAAAAGAAGCAATATTACGACATGAAAAAGGTTATGAAGAAAAAGTAAATCCGTCCCTTGATTCGGGAAGTGATTTTCAATGGCGGAAAAATGGAGAACACCACGCGTATAATCCGCTTACCTTGCACAAATTACAATGGGCGGCACGTCGAGGAGATTATCAATTATTCAAAGAGTTTACCCAAACGATCAATGAAGAACAAATTGGTTTCCTGCGTAACTTGTTTGATTTTAAAGAACGAAATGCGATTCCGATTGAACAAGTAGAATCAGTGGATTCGATTGTGAAACGTTTCAAAACAGGTGCGATGTCGTTTGGTTCGATTAGTGAAGAGGCTCATGAAGCTTTAGCTATTGCGATGAATCGTCTTGGAGGAAAGAGTAATAGTGGAGAGGGCGGAGAGAATCCAAAACGTTATGAACTTGATGATAAGGGCCAAAACAGAAGAAGTGCGATCAAGCAAATTGCTTCTGCTCGATTTGGTGTGAATAGCCATTATCTTGTAAATGCGGATGAATTACAAATTAAAATGGCACAAGGAGCGAAACCTGGGGAAGGTGGGCATTTACCTGGAAACAAAGTGTATCCATGGGTTGCGAACGTCCGTAATTCTACGACAGGAGTCGATTTAATTTCTCCGCCACCTCATCATGATATTTATTCAATTGAGGATTTAGCTCAACTGATTCATGATTTAAAAAATGCGAATCGTGATGCTCGTATCAGTGTAAAATTAGTAGCAAAAGCTGGTGTTGGTACTATAGCTGCCGGTGTAGCAAAAGGAAATGCTGATGTCATTACCGTTGTTGGGTATGATGGAGGTACCGGGGCTTCACCGAAAACGAGTATTAAGCATGCTGGTTTGCCATGGGAATTGGGTCTATCAGAAGCACACCAAACACTTTTAATCAATGATTTACGTGAACGAGTAGTCCTTGAGACAGATGGAAAGCTATTATCAGGTAAAGATGTTGTTTTAGCTACTTTATTAGGTGCTGAAGAATATGGATTTGCCACAGCTCCACTCGTAATTTTAGGTTGTGTAATGATGCGTGTTTGCCATTTAGACACTTGTCCTGTTGGGGTAGCAACGCAAAACCCAGAATTACGTAAAAAATTCACAGGTGATCCAGATCATATCGTTAACTTTATGCGTTTTGTTGCCCAAGAAGTTCGTGAGATCATGGCCGAATTAGGATTCACATCGATGGATGAAATGGTTGGGCGTACCGACCTTCTCGAAATAAATGATCGTGCTCGCCAACATTGGAAAGCAAAATATTTAGATTTGAGTAAAATTGTTTATCAACCAACAGGTGGAGCACGCTTAAACAAAACTAAACAAGACCATAAAATTGATCAATCGCTCGACGTTACGGCTTTATTGCCTGCTGTAAGAAAATCAATTCAAACAGGGGAAAAAGTAGATCAAACATTCCCAATTACTAATATTAATCGTGTTGTTGGTACGGTTGTAGGTAGTGAGATTTCTAAAGAACATGGAGCAAACGGCTTACCAGAAGACACCATTACGTTACGATTTAATGGATCAGCAGGACAAAGCTTTGGAGCATTTATACCAAAAGGCATGACATTAGAATTAACTGGTGATGCGAATGACTATGTAGGAAAAGGTCTATCTGGAGGAAAGATCATTGTCAAAGCTCCTTTGCAAGCAAACTTTGAAGCTAGTACGAATGTAATAGCTGGGAACGTTTCTTTCTATGGTTCTACTGGTGGCGAAGCATATATTAATGGCTATGCAGGAGAACGATTTGCCGTAAGAAATAGTGGCGCAGAAATCGTTGTTGAAGGAATTGGTGACCATGGGTGTGAGTACATGACTGGTGGTCGCGTGATTGTTCTTGGTGAAGTAGGGAAGAACTTTGGGGCAGGTATGTCTGGTGGTGTAGCTTATGTCTACACAGAAGATAGAGAATCTTTTATCTCATTAGCGAATGAAGAGTTAGTATCTTTTGAATCATTAGTGGACGAAGCAGAGATTTCCTACCTTAAATCTATGTTGGTGAAGCAATTCAATTACACGAACAGCCGACGTGCAGAAATGATTTTAACTGACTGGGTCACAAATCAAGCAAATTTTGTGAAGGTTATTCCGAGAGATTACAAAAAAATCACAAAAGCTATCGATTCTTTTGTGGCAGCTGGTCATACCGAAGAGGAAGCAAAAATGAATGCTTTCACACTAAACAAAGAGAATAAATTGGTCGAAATGTCAGAAAAAGCAGAAGTGCTTGCACAATAGAAAGGAGATATGAATATGGGGAAAGCAACTGGTTTTATGGAACTAGAACGTGAAAATGCAGTAGAGAGAGATCCATTAACGCGTATAAAAGACTGGAAGGAATATTCTGCTCCTTTCTCTGATGAAAAAATGCAAAGACAGGGTGCAAGATGTATGGACTGTGGAACACCGTTCTGTCATATCGGAATGGATATCGCAGGATCAACGTCGGGTTGTCCTGTATATAACTTAATACCCGAGTGGAATGATCTCGTTTATAAAGGGAAGTGGAAAGAAGCACTCGAACGATTAATGAAAACGAATAATTTTCCGGAATTCACAGGGAGAGTATGTCCAGCTCCTTGTGAAGGTTCTTGTACGGTTGCGATATCAGATCCAGCAGTTGCAATTAAGAATATTGAACGATCGATTATTGATAAGGGATTTGAGAATGGCTGGATAACACCGAGAATTCCAGAAAAAAGAACAGGAAAAACCATTGCAATCGTTGGGTCTGGACCTGCTGGATTGGCTGCTGCAGATCAATTAAATCAGGCAGGGCATTCTGTCACGGTATATGAACGTTCCGATCGAGCTGGTGGACTTCTAATGTATGGCATTCCAAACATGAAATTGGAGAAAGATGTTGTACAACGTAGAATCGACTTATTAGAAGAAGAAGGAATCACTTTCATCTTAAATACGGAAGTTGGTAAAGATGTTACTGCAGAGCAATTAAAGGAAGATTATGATTCTGTAATCCTCTGTATAGGTTCTCAGGTACCAAGAGACTTACCAATACAGGGACGTGAATACAATGGTATCCACTTTGCAATGGATTACCTTACGAACGCAACCAAACATCTTTTGGATAAAACAAAAACGCCGAACGATTCATTGAATGCGAAAGGGAAAGATGTGATCATTATTGGTGGAGGAGATACAGGTGCTGACTGTGTTGCTACTGCAATAAGACAAGGAGCGAAGTCGGTGAATCAATTTGCCATCAATCCTAAATTACCAATAAAAAGAGCTTCAACCAATGAATGGCCTGCATATCCACAAGTCTTTAGCTTGGAATACGCTCACAAAGAGGCAAAAGAAAAGTTCGGTGAGGATGTCCGTCAATATTCTATTCAAACGAAAGCATTCATTACGGATGGAAACGATGGTGTTCAAGCATTATACACCGTTGATCTAGAAACAACACAAGATGAAAAAGGCATGATCTCTTATGAAGAGTTATCAAACACAGGCGAAGTTTGGCCAACACAACTAGTAATCATTGCTATTGGTTTTGTCGGACCGACACAATCTATATTGGATCAATTTGGCGTGAAAACGGAAAGAAACAGAATTGATGCAGAATATGGCAAGTTTACAACGAACGTTGACGGGGTATTTGCTGCTGGAGATGCGAGAAGAGGACAGAGTTTGATCGTTTGGGCAATCAATGAAGGTAGAGAAGTTGCTCATGCTGTTGATGAATATTTAATGGGAAAATCAAAGCTACCAACTGTTATCGCAATGTAGAGAAAACAATCCTTCCAAGGCTCGTTTGGGAGGATTGTTTTTGATGATTTTTTTTCGTACATAATCAACGATTTCTTTATTGTTTGAATTTTCAAGAAAAATAGGTTGTCAATCGACACCAATACATAATAAAATAGAGCATAATATAATTTTTAAAAAAAGATTTTGTCGTTTAGTGACCCTTCAAGGGATGAAGTTTCTAGGCTGGCGACGAGAAAATAGAACATGTAAGAACTGAATTAGGAAACGTAATCAAAGCAGGGGGAATTATTCATATGACGTCAACTAAAATCACGACAACGAAAGTTATTGCTAAAAAGACTAAGCCAGCAACCGATCAATTAGAGTTTGGTAGACATTTTACAGATCATATGTTTGTGATGGATTATCACACAGACAAAGGTTGGTATGATCCTCGCATTGTGCCTTATCAAGCCATTACGTTAGATCCAGCTGCAATGGTCTATCATTATGGGCAGACTGTTTTTGAAGGATTAAAAGCTTATGTTACCGAGACAAATGACGTTCATTTATTTCGACCAGAACAAAACGTAAAACGTTTAAATCGGTCAAATGAACGGATGTGCATTCCTGAAATAGATGAAGAGCTTGCATTACGTGCGCTCAAAGAACTAGTCAAACTCGAAAAAGAATGGATACCAAACGCACCAGGAACTTCTCTTTATATCCGTCCATTTGTTATAGCAACAGAACCTTATTTAGGTGTAGCACCATCTAAGCAATACAAGTTTGTGATTATTTTGTCTCCCGTTGGTGCATATTATAAAGAAGGAATCAATCCAGTGAAAATTGCTGTCGAGAATAAATATATTCGTGCGATCAAAGGTGGAACAGGTGAAGCGAAAACAGCTGGAAATTATGCAGGTAGTCTGATTGCCCAAGAAAAAGTAAGCGATGCTGGGTACGCACAAGTATTGTGGTTGGACGGTTTAGAGAAGAAATACATCGAAGAAGTTGGAAGCATGAATGTATTTTTTAAGATTAATGGAGAAGTAATCACTCCAGCGCTCAATGGAAGTATCTTACCTGGGGTAACACGCAATTCTGTTATTCAATTATTAAAACATTGGAATATACCAGTAAAAGAAGAGAAAATTGCATTAGAAGATATAAAGATTGCTTATAAAAACGGTAGCTTAGAAGAGGCGTTTGGGGCAGGTACAGCCGCAGTTATCTCTCCAATTGGGGAATTTGCTTGCGAAGACGAAACGATCGTCATTAACAATCATCAAACAGGTGATTTAGCTAAACGTTTATATGATACCCTTACAGGAATTCAATATGGAAAGATTAAGGATCCATTTGACTGGATCGTAAAACTAACCTAATTTAACAAACTCCGACTAGCAGCTCATTATACTTCATGTTAAATGAGCTGCATATTTACGTGTTTTTTATCGGATTTCTTTCAATTACTGTACAAGTGGACTCCCTTACGATTCTTCTCATGATGTTGCTAAACACTAAACACTAAACACATACAAATGCATATAAATCATTCTAGACAATTTTTTTGTAATTTTTAATAGCTAAGATTACAATTTGATTAAGTATTTTAAATCAGACGATTGTTTGATCATTTTTTGATAAACTAGTGATATTAATACATAAGGTAGGGACATACATGATTGAATCTCGTTTTCTTATATTTTTACTTATTATTTTACCTATATGGTTCTATTTTCGACGGCGATATGTTCTTAAAAATAACAAAAAAATTAGACTTGAATCTGAATCTATCGTGCATTTGTTCTTTTTTTATATCATTGCCGTGCTCTATTTAACCTTACGACCGTTTGAATTTCAAATTCCATTCTACGGCAATCGTGAATTTTATTTTGATACCAATTTATTCTATCAACTTCGTCATATGGCGAGCAGTCACGTTTATTACCAACTTCTTTATTCCGTGGGTAATATCTTGCTCTTTGTTCCATTTGGTATGCTAGGACCGATTGTTTTTCGTCGCTTACGTCATTTTATCTTGCTAGTAATTACGGGGTTCTTATTTTCGTTACTAATTGAATTAACACAGGGCTTGTTCACATTGTCACGAGCAGCAACGGTTGATGATCTATTTTTTAATACCTTAGGAGCAATAATCGGCTACTTTATTTATCTAATCTTACGTATTGTTTACAATCTTGGAAAATCCCATCAAAAATATAAATAGTTAAATCAGATTTTTCTGAAAAAGCAGTTGACAATCATTTTTTCCTGGCGGATAATATACAATAATATGATACAGGATCAACAATGTGGATAAGGATTAGTAAATAGTTACAATAAAACAGAGAATGGGATTCATTTGGCTGAAAGATCCCTATTATTTACGTACTATTGAACCTGCCCTTTGAATTGTTAAGCGAATAACTTAACCGGCTAACTACCGTTATTGGTTTAAAGAGGTGGGTAATATTTATTTACCAACATAAGGTGGTACCGCGGAAAACTTTTTCCGTCCTTTGCATGTAAGATTGTAATGGATGGAAAGGGTTTTTTTATTACAGATAAAAGTAGGGAATGGAAAAGGATGAAAAATCGAGTAGTTGTAAAGATAGGAAGTAGTTCTTTAACGGAAAAAGACGGAACATTAAGTCTTGCAAAATTACAAGAGCATACCAGTGCAATTGTAGCATTAATGGAAAAAGGAGTAGAAGTTGTTTTAATTTCTTCGGGAGCGGTTTCTGCTGGCTTTCGTGATCTCGGTTACTCAAGCCGCCCCGTAACAGTGGCAGGCAAACAAGCAGCTGCCGCTGTTGGTCAAGGTTTATTGGTAGAAGCCTATAATGATGCATTTAAGCAATACAATATTGTTTCCGCTCAATTGCTGTTAACACGCGGGGTGTTTGTTAATCAAACACAATTTACTAACGTCTATCAAACGATTACAGAATTAATCAAAAGGTCGGTTGTGCCAATTATCAATGAGAACGATTCTGTTGCCATTGATGAATTAACTTTTGGTGATAATGACATGCTTTCTGCTCTTGTTAGTGGTTTAGTAAACGCTGATTATTTAATCATGTTGACAGACATTAATGGTATCTATGATAAAAATCCAGCGCAATATACGGATGCCAAACGTTATCAGCAACTGAATTACATTTCCGATCAATTAATCGATCAAACAAGCCAATCATCAAATTCTAAAGTTGGAACTGGTGGAATGAAATCGAAGCTCATTGCAGCGCAAATGGCAACAACATTAGGTGTGAACTGTTTTGTTGGTGTTGGATATGGTAGAGAAAAGCTGATTGATATTTTTGACGGAAAAGGGGATGGAACATATATTGGCAATAAACATACACCACACGTACGAAAACAGAAGCAATGGATTGCTTTTCACTCGGAAGTAAAAGGGCAAATTATTATCGATGAAGGTGCAAAAAAGGCAGTATTATCCGATGGGAAAAGTTTATTACCAGCAGGAATTATCGGTATTAGTAACTACTTTGAAGTGGGGGAAGTAGCCGAAATTGTTTATCAAAATGAAGTTATTGCCAAAGGACAAGTGAATTATTCATCAGAAGATTTAAATCGAGTGAAAGGTTTAAGTAGTTGTGAAGCCATGAAAATTACTAAATGCAAACGCCCCGAGGCGATTCACCGAAATAAATTAGTATTAACGATTCAGGGGGAATGAAAAGATGACCAGTTTAATAGAGATCGCAAAACAAGCAAAGCAAGCAACCACAGGACTTGCTAAAGCAACAACAGCAAATAAAAATGATGCCCTACACTTGATTGCTCAAGAGCTAATCAAGCAACAGGACGCGATTTTACACGGAAATCAAAAAGATCTTGATTCTGCTGTAGAAAAAGGTATTTCTGCATCGGTTATTGATCGAATTCGTTTGACTCCGGAAAGAATTGAAACGATGGCTCAAGCATTACATGAGCTTGTGGAGTTAGATGATCCAATTAGGAAAACATTGGATGACTGGAAACGCCCAAATGGTCTTCAAATCACGAAAATTGCGGTACCGATCGGGGTTATCGGTATTATTTATGAAGCGCGTCCTAATGTCACGGTAGATGCAGCAAGCCTCTGTTTAAAAACAGGAAATGCAGTTATTTTACGTGGGAGTTCATCAGCGATACATTCCAATACTATTCTTGTAAAAGTCATTCAAGATGCCTTGGCCAAGTCTGAATTGCCAACTCATAGTGTGCAATTAATCGAAGATACCAGTCGAGCTACTGCTGAAAAAATGTTTCGCTTAAACGAATACCTAGACGTACTCATTCCAAGGGGAAGTAAGCAATTAATTGATACAGTTGTGGAAAAATCTTCTGTACCCGTGTTAGAGACAGGTGCAGGTAATTGCCATCTATATATTGATCAAACAGCTAATGTTGAAATGGCGATCGAGATTGCGATAAATGCAAAGACACAACGACCATCTGTTTGTAATGCAATCGAAACGATTTTGGTTGAGCGTGGTTGGTTTGAAAAGAATGGTGAACAATTGGTCCGCGCGCTAATAGAAAAAGATGTAACAGTTCGAGGTGATGAGCTAGTATTGGCTCAAAATAATGATCTCGAACTAGCCACGGAAGATGATTGGCACATGGAGTACTTAGATACAACCGTTTCTATGAAAATTGTAGATGATGTTCATCAAGCAATTGAACATATCAACCGATATGGAACACATCATTCCGAAGCAATTATTTCAGAAGATCAAAACAATGTGGTTTCTTTCTTGAATCAAGTAGATGCTGCCTGTGTATATCACAATGCATCGACACGTTTCACAGACGGATTTGAGTTCGGTTTTGGCGCTGAAATTGGCATTAGTACACAGAAATTACATGCAAGAGGACCAATGGGACTTGAAGCTTTAACCTCGACAAAGTATGTTCTTTATGGGGATGGACAAATAAAATAACGTTTTTTTAATGAAAGATCGTTTCATTTACGTTACAATAGGTAATGGCTAATAATTATACGTAGATTTATTCATGTAAAGGAGAGAATATTTTGAGTAAAACACTAGTTTTCGGACATAAAAATCCAGACACAGATACGATCACATCAGCAATTGTCTATGCATATTTGAAAAAACAGTTAGGGGAAGATGTGGAAGCAGTAAGCCTTGGTACGCCTAACAGTGAAACAAAGTATGCCTTAGATTATTTTGGAGTAACAGCTCCTAGAGTAGTGGAGACCGTTGCAAATGAAGTAAGTTCCGTTATTTTGGTTGATCATAACGAACGTCAGCAAAGTGTTGCTGATATTGATCAAGTTCAAGTGACAGAAGTTATTGATCATCATCGAATCGCAAATTTCGAAACAAGTGATCCTGTTTACTATCGTGCAGAACCAGTAGGGTGTACAGCTACCATTTTACATAAGCTGTTTAAAGAGCATGCAGTAGACATTCCAAAAGAGATCGCTGGTTTAATGCTATCAGCGATTATTTCCGATTCCTTATTGTATCAATCTCCGACTTGTACAGACCAAGATATTGCAGCAGCACAAGAATTAGCAAAGATAGCAGAAGTAGACGCTGAAGTATATGGTTTAGCGATGCTAAAAGCAGGTGCCGATTTAAGTGACAAAACGATCGATGAATTATTATCCCTAGATGCGAAAACATTTGATATGGGTAAATATCAAGTGGAAATTGCCCAAGTGAATACCGTTGATCCAGCGGAAGTCTTAGCGAATCAATCCGAGATTGAAGCGACCATCAATCAAACAATCGCTACAAGGAACTTAGATTTATTTGTATTTGTAATCACGGATATTTTGTCGAATGATTCTATTATCCTTGCCCTCGGAGAGAAAGTGGATGCGGTTCATCCTGCATTTGGTGTGAATTTAACAAACAATCGTGCGGAATTAAAAGGAGTCGTATCTCGTAAGAAGCAAATTGTACCCGCTCTTACAGAAGCACTTTCTTAAGTAAGAGAGTGGCCGGGACAAAAAGAAAAGGCGATAGCACAACCGAACTATAATAGAGGTTTATTCAATTATGGTTCGGTTATTTTGCTTAGAAATCTAATTGAGTTGAGTGATTTTCGACTTATTTATAGGAGAACTTTACTCATGTTTTGGGTAGAGAGATTTTTGCTTACTATGTTTAGATTCGATAGTTTTCTTAATTATCTGAATATGCTAGGATATAGTTAATTATTTTTTCAGAAAGGATTAAAAAAATGAGTACAAAAATAAAAACGATTGATATCAAGGATATCATTATTGCAAATCAACTAATTAAAGATGTGGTGGATAAAACCCCTTTACAAAAAGATCCGATTCTTTCTGAGAAGTACGACTGTAATGTATATTTAAAACGAGAAGATCTACAAGCGGTTCGTTCGTTTAAAATTCGTGGAGCTTATCATCTTATGCAAAGCCTAACAAAAGATGAGTTGAAAAATGGGGTAGTCTGTGCAAGTGCAGGAAATCATGCACAAGGAGTTGCTTATTCTTGTAAAGCGCTAAAAGTTAAAGGGAAAATATTTATGCCGACGACAACTCCCCGACAAAAGGTAAAACGCGTTGCTTTTTTTGGTGGAGATTATGTGGAAATTATCCTGACTGGAGATACATTTGACGATGCTTATTATGAATCAAAGAATTATTGTGACCAACATGAGATGGAATTTATTCATCCCTTTGATGATTATCGTACAATTGTCGGTCAAGGAACAATCGGTTTGGAAGTTTTAGAAGCAATGGATATACCGATCTCTCACATGTTTATGTCCGTTGGTGGTGGTGGATTGATTTCAGGTGTTGGTTCCTATATGAAAAGCATTAGTCCTAACACGAAGATAATCGGTGTTGAACCAGCTGGAGCGATCTCCATGCAAACCTCGATTAAAGAAAATAAAGTAGTTAAACTGGATAAGGTCGATAAATTTGTCGATGGGGCAAGTGTTAAACGTGTAGGTGATTTAACATTTGAGATTGCTAAGGAAGTTGTTGATGGATTCGCCACCATTCCTGAAGGGAAGGTATGTTCCACTTTATTAAGCTTATATAATGAAAATGCTATCGTAGCTGAACCAGCTGGAGCAATGCCTGTTGCTGCACTGGATGATTATAAAGATGAAATTAAAGGGAAAAACGTAGTATGTATTATTAGTGGTGGTAATAACGATATCGATCGTATGCAAGATATAAAAGAACGATCGTTAATTTATGAGGGATATAAACATTACTTTATTGTTAATTTTCCACAGCGTGCGGGAGCACTACGAGAATTTCTGACAGAAGTATTAGGTGAGAATGATGACATTACTCGATTTGAATATACCAAGAAAAACAATCGAGATAAAGGACCTGTACTCGTAGGTATTGAGTTACAGTACAAGGCAGACTATGCCCCATTAATTAAGCGTATGGAGCAAAATGGTTTCACTTATGTTGAAATTAATAAAGATCAAGATCTATTCCACTTACTTATTTGAGCGTGCTGTCCTTGTAGATATGCTATACTAACCATAAGAGGGAAAACGTAGTAGTTTTAAACTGCTACGTTTTTCTGATCAACTTTTAATAAGGAGTTTTGTTATGATTAAAGTGAAAATGCATATCCAAACACAGTATAAAGATCAGCTATTACGAGCAGATAAAATTTATCTTGTACCAACCGAAACGGCTGAACGTTGGCAACAAAGTAAGATTGCAGAAATCGTCTCAGAAGAAGAAAAATAATTACTGAATGTTCTTCGTTATTATTTTTGTTAATAAGGAAGTGAATTTTTGTTTATCACTTTCCGTTAAGGCTTTTGGACCTTTCGTACGAATCCCTTGTTTTCTTGCTTGCGCACTTTGGTATCGGGATGCTAATAGTTGGTCGATATTTCCTTTGTTGTATGCAAAGCCTTTTGGATGAATAACGAGACAATTTTTTGCTATAGCTAATGCGGCTAATCCATAATCTTGACTAACGATAAGATCACCATCGTTTGCCATTGATAATATCCGGTAATCAGCTGCTTCTTTGCCTGTATCAACATAGATTGTATCCACACCAGTAGGGTATTCTTGTAAGGAGTAATGATTATAGCTTTTTACTAGATAAATGGAAAGATTATTAGCTAAACCTAATTCAATGATGATATCATTCATTGGACATGCGTCGGCATCGACGTAAATGTTCATATGCTGTTCCTCATTTCGTTCGTATACTTATCTGTATTTTATCGCAAATTAGCAAATATAAATACCATATCAATTAATTAATTTTTTTGTACTAAAAGATGATGTTCAAAAAGTCACCAAATAATTAGCGGTGGATCTCTTCGTTGGCTTGTTCTTCCGATTTTCAGAAGCTTGACTGCCTTGATCTACTTGCTTCTTCTTTACCGACTTTTTGAATACGCACTATGAAGAGTGGAAATAGAAAGAGGTGTTTTATCTGTGGGAAAACTTAAAGCAGGTGACGTTATAACAGTAAAAGTAAATCGTAAAATCGATACAGGATATGTATTGACGAATGGAGAAGAAGAAATTTTATTGCATGAAAACGAAGTGGAAAATGATCTGGAAGTTGATCAATCAGTCGAAGTGTTTTTATATCATGATAAAAAAGATCAACTAATTGCCTCAGGAAAAATACCTACTGTGCGATTTGATGTATTTGATTGGGGAGAAGTAACCGAGGTTAAACCTAGATTAGGTGTCTTTGTTGATATTGGCACCTCAAAGGATGTCTTGGTTTCTGAAGATGATTTACCTCTATTGCCATCCGTTTGGCCTCAAATTGGCGACCAACTATATGTCATTTTATCAAATGATAAGAAAGGTCGTGTTTTAGCCAAACCAGTGACAGAAGCCGATTTTGAGGGGAATTGGGATAGCGCACCAACGACATTGTTCAATGAACAAATTAGTGGTCGCGTATTCCGATCGGGTCGTGAAGGAGCTGTTATTATAACCGATGAAGGATATCGAGGCTTTATTCATCATACCGAAAGAAAAAAAGAGCCTCGTGTAGGAGAATGGGTAGAAGGACGTGTAATTAAGGTAAAGGAAGATGGGTCATTAAACATTTCCTTATTACCAAGGAAACAAGAAGCTCAACATGAAGATGCCGAAATGTTACTTGCATATATGCGAGAAAATAATGGGGTTATGCCGTTTGATAACAAAACAGACCCAGATGTGATTAGCTCAACATTTCTAATAAGCAAGGCTGCCTTCAAACGCGCAATAGGAAAACTACTTAAAGACAAACAGATTGAACAAAAAGATGGGAAAACTTGTTTAATTAACGAAGATGTCGAATAAAGTCGAAGGTAAAAAAGAACTATATTACTATAGTTCTTAAGTTCTTTTTTCTACTTTTTTAACACTGTTTCTTCTTATTTAATATAAGTGATTTTTTTATCAAGTTAAACGATTTCATCCGGTTAAAATAATTTGAATGCTACTTATATTAGCGATATAATAGGTAAAGCTTGAAGTTTTTTTAATCTTTAAAGTATACTTGTTGTATGATTGGGGGTGCATAAAGATGGGGCTACAAACCATTGATGAAGTAAGAGAGATAGAACGTCAAGCGGAGAGCTTAGCAGTTGAATACCAAGAGAAAATAGATAAGTTGGAGCAAACAACGCAAGCTCAAATTGCAGAAATGCAGAAAAATGTCGAAACAGAAATAAAAAACTTTACCGATGAAGAAGAGCAAAAAAAAGAAGCAAAGCTTGCTGAAGTACGATCAACGTATAGGAAGCAAGAAGAAGAGGACATTGCGGAATTACAAACAGTGTTTGCTTCGAAAAAGGATCTTTTGGTTGACAAAGTGATTGAGGAGGTAATGAGGAAGTATGGCAATAGCTAAAATGAAGAAAGTGACACTCATTTCTTTTCATGAAAAAAAGGATCAATTATTGCAATCGATTCAAGCTTTGCAAAGCTTTGAGGTCGTTGATTTACCATCTGCTGATTTAGCTGAGAAAGAAGCAGTTCCTAATCAGTTAGAGGCCTTAGATTCAACAATTAAAGACCTCGAGAAAGATATATCTCAAGTGCAATCCGTTTTGTCTTTTATGCAATCCTATTTACCAAAGACGCCAATGATGAAGAAATTACGAGAAAAGAAACAGGAATTCTCTTTAGAAGAATTGGAAACAGAAGTCTCTAAATTTTCACCAAAAGAATTAATTCAGCTCCTGTTAAGAAAAGAACAACAGTTAGATGACCTTTCTGATGAACAGAAACGGTTATCGGAATTGGAAATGTTCTTGTCAAATTGGAAAAAGCTAAATTACAATTCAGACGAATTGCAACAAATGCAATATGTTTCTGGAAGTGTTGGTACCATTCCACAACATGTGCAAAATGTCTATATGCAAGGCTTGAGGCAAAATGATCTTCTCCTCGTGAAAGAAGTTTATCAAAACGATGAAGAACATGGAATTGCAGTTTATTTTGATCCGAGAGATGAGCAGGCTGTTCAACAGTCATTACAGGAGAATCTTTTTCAAAATTTAGACGATAGATTAAACCAAGACCCAAGCACAAAGCTAGAAGAGGTAAAGCAAAAGCTAAAAGAGAACAAAAAAGCAAAAGCAGATCTCGTGGAAGCATTACAAGCCATGAAAAAAGAAGAATGGCAACTCATGTTAACAGAAGAGTATTTCGAAGCAAAATTGCAACGAGAACGAAGCAAACAATTACTTATCGATGAGAAGCATTTATTCATCATGGATGGTTGGTTAGAAGAAGAGCGTATTCCTAACATAAAAGACACCTTAAAAGGTATTCTCCCACAGGAAATGTATGCATTGATGGTAGAAGATGTGAAAGATGATGAAGTGGACGATGTACCAATTGTTCTCAAAAACAATAAATTCGTTTCACCGTTCGAAAGCATCACGTCAATGTATAACTTACCAAAATACAATGAGATCGATCCAACACCTTTTTTGGCGCCGTTCTATCTTGTCTTTTTTGGAATGATGGCAGCTGATATCGGTTATGGTCTATTGCTTTGGTTAGCTACTTTTGGGGCAATGAAGTTTTTCCATTTTGATAAGAGTATGGAGAAGAACATCTTTTTCTTCCACTTATTATCTTACCCTACGATGTTGTGGGGAGTTGTATATGGATCGATTTTCGGTGCAGAACTACCATTTATCTTATTATCGACGACCAATGATGTTATCACCATCATGTTAATTTCTGTAATTTTCGGGGTAATCCAGATCATATTTGGATTAAGTATTGCTACATACCTGAGATGGAGAGATAACAAAATTTCAGATGCTTTCGCAGATGGATTGGGTTGGATTGGTATTTTTGTTGGTATCATTTTAATAGCGATAGGTATTTTAGTGATTCCAAATGATATTTTAGTTAATGTCGGTGCGATTATATCAATTTCTAGTGCTTTAGGTATTATTATCGCTACTATGTTAGGCGCAGAAAACAAACCACTAGGCATTGGTTTGGGTGTCTATAATATCTATGGTATTACTGGATATGTCGGTGACATCGTTAGTTATACCCGTTTAATGGCATTGGGTGTTTCTAGTGGTAGTATTGCGTTAGCCTTCAACATGATTATTGGATTTATTCCTGGTTGGGGCAGGTTCACTGTAGGTATATTGTTATTCATTGTATTACACGCAGTTAACCTTGGTTTGACCATGTTAAGTGCATATGTTCACGGAGCGCGTTTAATCTTCGTTGAATTTTTCGGTAAGTTTTATGAAGGTGGCGGAAAGGCTTTAAACCCGCTAAAAGTTTCAGAAAAGCATATTCAATTGAAAGACCAAAAAGAATCATAAGAGACGGAGGAAATTAATTATGGAAAGCTGGTTACAATTTTTTATTGAAAACAATGGTGGATTTATTTTTGCAGCATTAGGTATTGGTATCGCGGTAATTTTTTCAGGTATGGGTTCAGCCAAAGGGGTAGGTATGACTGGTGAAGCAGCTGCTGCTTTAATTAAGGAGCAACCTGAAAAGTTTGGTAAATCAGTAATTCTTCAGTTACTACCAGGTACACAAGGTTTATACGGATTTGTTATTGGTTTCTTAATCTACTTGAACATGTCACCAGAAATGGCGCTTCAAGATGGTATCTATATGTTTATGGCTGCATTACCAATCGCATTTACTGGTTTAACAGCAGGTAGAGCTCAAGGACGCGTTTCAACGGCAGCTGTTCAAATCTTGGCTAAAAGAGAAGATCAAAACACTAAAGGTATCATTTATTCAGCGATGGTTGAGACTTATGCTATTTTAGGTTTCGTTATTTCCTTCTTGCTTGTCTTAGGAGCATAAGATAAAAAACAGTGAGAGGATGAAAATGATGGAGGATTTAAAAGCTTTGTCCGCTCGAATTTTGGAAAAAACCAAAGAAGAAGGACAAAATAAATTAGATGAATACGAAAAAGTTGCGAATGACAGAATGGAAGAAACTCGTCAAAAGCTTGTGGAAAGCAAAAAAAATCGTAAAGCAGCAATTGCTGCCAAGATAGAAAACGACTATGAACGAGAAGTACAAACATTAGCTAACAAGCAACGTAATGCAATTCTTTCTGAAAAACAAGCATTGTTGCACTCAGTATTCGATGATGCTGCGAAAAAAATGGAAGAGTGGGATGCAGATCAATTCGCTGTATTTTTACAAGGTGTATTAAGCCAACTTGATGCAAATGATTTGTGGCAAGTGGTTCCAGGTGGTAAGTCTGTACATTTATTTGATGCAGATCCAGTTGCTAACGTGTTAGATAATTATTCGTTTGTTACCTTATCAAAAGAGGTCGTGAACAATAAATCTGGTTTTGTTGTTGAACAAGGTGGAATCGATTATAATTTCTGCTTTGACGAATTAGTAGCAGAGCTTAAAAAAGAATTTTCTCCACAACTTGCAACCTTAGCATTTAAAAAATAATGAATAAGGGGGGAGAATATATGCAAGATACGGATTACAAAGGTGTTAATACGCTTCTACGTGTGTATGAAACAAAACTTCTAACACGTGAGAATTATGAACAACTGTTAAAAGCAAATAATTTAAAAGAAGCTTTGGAAGTTTTAAAAAGTACGGATTATCACTTTGATGAAAATAACGTTCTGGATACAAAAGAGTATGATGACTTCTTAATGAACCATTTAGGTAACATCTATCAAGAACTATATGAGGTTACGCCGGATTCAGAGGTCATTCAATTCTTTACATTACGCTATTCTTATCACAATCTGAAAGTACTATTAAAACAACGATTTACTGGTACTGATCTAGAACATCTTATGATTCCAATTGGAAAGTACCCGCTTTCCACACTGAAAAATCTTGTTCAGACACAGCAATCGATGCAGTTAAATGAGATTTTGGTTGAAGGTGTTCAAGAGGCTATTCAAGATTATGAAATATACGGTCGGATTGAAGCTGCAGATGTGTTTATGGATACGTATTATTATAAACATTTACGAGCAATCGCAGAGCGATTAGATAACCCGACCATTACAAAAATCATTGACGCGATGATCGATTTGGATAATTTGTCTACAGTGGTAAGAAGCTTGAATCGAAAGAAATCACGCTCATTCTTACATACTGTTCTATCAAGTTCTGGAACGATTCCAAAATCAGATATTATCGATGCCGCAGCGGGTGGAGCGATTGCAGTATTGAACGATTTGTACATGGATAAATCCTATTCAAGCCATTTACATCAGATCGTTAATGAATCAAAAGATGCGATTAATCCGATGAAATTAGATAAGCTTATTGAACAGATTGTCCATGAGTTAATGGAAGAAGGTCTCTATCAAGCTTTTGGCCCGATGCCTGTCATGGCTTATATGTTTGCAAAAGAAAAAGAGATTACGAATATTCGGTTACTACTTGTCGGAAAAGATAATCAAATAGCTGAGAATATACTAAGAGAAAGGATGCGACCAATTTATGGCTCATAAGATTGCTGTTGTCGGCGATAAAGATTCGGTGCTTCCTTTTAAGGTATTAGGTTTCGATGTTTATCCTTCACCAAATGGTGCAAAAGCGAGAGAAACAATCGATTCATTAGCTCAGGAGGATTGTGGTGTCATTTATTTGACCGAAGCGCTGGCAAAAGAAATTCCGGATACAATCAAAAGATATGACGCAGAAATAAAACCCGCTATCATCTTGATTCCTAACCACCAAGGCACGTTAAATATTGGTAAAAAGCGAATTCAAGAGAATGTCGAAAAAGCGGTTGGACAGAATATTTTATAATTAGGAGGGGACTTATTTGAGTAACGGGAAGATAGTAAAAGTTTCCGGTCCTTTAGTTATGGCGGAAGGGATGGAAAACGCCAATATCCAAGACCTTTGCCAAGTTGGGGACATGAAATTAGTTGGCGAAATCATTGAAATGCGTAATGATGTCGCTTCAATCCAAGTATATGAAGAAACCTCTGGAATTGGTCCTGGTGAACCGGTAGTTACAACTGGTGAAGCACTCTCAGTTGAACTCGGACCAGGGATTATTTCACAGATGTTTGATGGTATTCAACGACCATTAGATACGTTTCGAGAAGAAACAGAAAGTAATTACTTAGTAAGAGGGGTTAACATTTCACCACTTGCTCGTGAGAAGAAATGGGACTTCAAAGCTACTAAAGTTGTTGGTGATAAAGTAGAGGCAGGAGATATTGTTGGTACGGTTCAAGAAACAAAAGTTATTGAACATCGTATCATGGTACCTGTTGGCGTGAGCGGAACCATAAAATCGATTCAAGACGGTAGTTATGGTTTAGATGATGTAGTTTACACGGTTGAAACAGAAAATGGATTAAAGGAACTTAGTATGATGCAAAGATGGCCAGTTCGTCGTGGTCGTCCGTTCAAACAAAAACTAAATCCTTCGACACCAATGTTAACTGGTCAGCGTGTAATTGACACCTTCTTTCCAATCACGAAGGGTGGAGCAGCTGCTGTTCCTGGTCCATTCGGTGCGGGAAAAACAGTTGTTCAGCATCAGATTGCGAAATTTAGTGATGTGGACTTAGTTGTTTATGTTGGTTGCGGAGAACGTGGTAACGAGATGACAGATGTACTTAACGAATTCCCTGAATTGGTCGATCCAAATACAGGTGAATCTTTAATGGAACGTACCATTTTGATCGCAAATACATCGAACATGCCAGTTGCTGCGCGTGAAGCATCCATTTATACTGGGATTACGATCGCAGAATACTTCCGTGACATGGGATACAGTGTAGCGATTATGGCTGACTCTACTTCACGTTGGGCAGAGGCATTGCGTGAAATGTCTGGTCGTTTAGAAGAAATGCCAGGAGATGAAGGTTATCCTGCATACTTAGGAAGCCGTATTGCCGAGTATTACGAAAGAGCTGGCCGAACACTATCGATAGGTTCTGAAGATAGAGAAGGTAGCATCACAGCTATTGGTGCGGTATCACCACCAGGTGGGGATACTTCAGAACCAGTTACGCAGAACACTTTACGTGTAGTTAAAGTCTACTGGGCGCTAGATTCATCATTAGCTCAAAGACGTCACTTCCCATCAGTTAACTGGTTAACTTCTTATTCCTTATATTTAACTGAAGTAGGGAAATACATGAATCAGGAGTTAGAAGAAGATTGGGCGAAAATGGTTCAGCACTCGATGAATATTTTACAAGAAGAATCTGGACTTGAAGAAATTGTTCGTCTTGTAGGGATTGAGTCGTTATCAGAGAAAGATCGCTTAACCATGGTGATTGCTGAGTCATTGCGTGAAGATTATTTACAACAAAATGCATTCGATGATATCGATACGTATACATCACGAGAAAAACAATTCTTGATGTTAGATCTTATTCTTTCCTTTGAAACAGAAGCGAGAGAAGCAATGAAGTTAGGTGCTTATTATCAAGAGCTAATTGATGGCACAGAAAAAGTTCGTGATAAAATCGCGCGTGCAAAATCGATCTCTGAAGATAATCTTGCTGACATCACGAAAATTAAAGACGAAATGAAGAAAACGATCCATGAAATTGTTGCTGTAGGAGGTATGACGCAAAATGCTAAAAGAGTATAAAACAGTTAGTGAAGTCGTTGGACCTCTAATGGCAGTTGAACAAGTCGAGGGCGTTAAGTTTGATGAACTTGTTGAAGTTCAAATGCAGACAGGCGAAATTCGACTAGGCCAAGTGCTTGAAGTTGATAAAGATAAAGCGATGGTTCAGATATTTGAAGGGCCAAGCGGAATCAATATTAAAGATACGAAAGTACGTTTTAGAGGAAAACCATTATCGATTGATGTCTCAGAAGATATGGTTGGACGTGTATTTGATGGGATGGGAAGCCCGATTGATGGTGGACCAAGCATCATTCCTGAAGACAACTTAGATATTAATGGTCAAGCTATCAACCCGATTGCTCGTGACTATCCAGATGAATTTATTCAAACAGGAATTTCAGCGATTGATCACTTAAATACATTAGTACGTGGGCAAAAGTTACCAGTATTCTCTGGTTCTGGTTTGCCACATAAAGAATTAGCTGCACAGATTGCCAGACAAGCCTCTGTATTAAATAGTGATGAAAAATTCGCCGTTGTTTTTGCGGCAATGGGTATCACTTTCGATGAAGCAGAATACTTTATGGAGGATTTCCGTAAAACTGGTGCGATTGATCGTTCTGTAATGTTTATAAATTTAGCCAACGATCCAGCGATTGAGCGTATCGCTACACCAAAAATGGCCTTAACCACTGCTGAATATTTAGCTTTCGAAAAAGATATGCATGTTTTGGTTATTATGACAGATATGACGTATTATTGTGAGGCGTTGCGTGAAATTTCCGCAGCTCGTCGAGAAGTACCAGGTCGTCGTGGTTACCCTGGTTATCTTTATACAAACCTTTCCACGCTATACGAACGCGCTGGTCGTTTAATCGGGAAGAAAGGTTCCGTTACACAGATTCCGATTTTGTCTATGCCTGAGGATGATATTACCCATCCTATTCCTGACTTAACGGGTTATATTACGGAAGGTCAAATTATCTTATCACGTGATCTTAACAATAGTGGTTACAAGCCACCAATTGATGTATTACCATCACTATCCCGTTTGAAAGATAAGGGTACTGGTGAAGGAAAGACAAGAGAAGATCATGCATCAACAATGAACCAATTGTTTGCGGCTTATGCAAAAGGAAAAGAAGCAAAAGAATTGGCAGTTGTATTGGGAGAATCTGCATTATCGAAAACAGATAAATTATATGTAGAATTCACCAAACGGTTTGAAGAAGATTATATCAATCAAGGGTTCTATACCAATCGTTCCATTGAGGATACATTGACACTAGGCTGGGAATTACTTTCTATCCTACCTCGAACAGAGCTTAAGAGAATTAAGAGTGATATGATCGATAAGTATATGCCGGAAGGAGAGTGATTCGTCCATGGCTAGATTGAATGTTAAGCCTACCCGGATGGAACTATCCAACTTAAAAGATCGTTTAAGCATATCCACTAGAGGTCATAAGCTCTTGAAAGATAAACAAGACGAATTGATGCGTCAGTTCATCAGTTTAATTCGAGAAAATAATGAATTGCGCGATGAAGTCGAAGGTGAACTTACACAAGCGATGAGTGCATTTGTTGTTGCGAAATCATTATTGAATGAATCATTTATTGAGGAATTGTTTTCCGTACCTGATACTTCCGTTACACTTGATATAACAGAAAAAAACATCATGAGCGTTAACGTACCTCAGATGAATTTTACTGTCAATGAGGAAGAAAAGAATTCGGAAATGCAATATGGGTATTTGAACTCAAATAGCGAGTTAGATGATTCGATTGAGAAGATTGAAGCTATTATGTCAAAGTTACTTAAGCTTTCTGAAATCGAGAAGACCTGCCAATTAATGGCGGATGAAATTGAAAAAACTAGACGTAGAGTAAATGCACTGGAGTACTTAATGATTCCACAATTGGAAGAAACCATTCATTACATTCAAATGAAATTGGAAGAGAACGAAAGAGCAAATATTACGCGTATGATGAAAGTGAAAGATATGGGTAAAGCATAATACAATCTTATTACGTAGCAATACAAAAATAGCAATAGTGAGTATAACTCATTATTGCTATTTTTTACGTAATTAAGATATGTGGTTGTACCTGAAGTTCTGTCCTTTATTAAGGAATAGTACCATTAGTGTTAGCTAACTTGTGATGAAATGTATAAAATGGTTGCTTGTCCTGGAGGTGTGAATGTTCCACTAGATGTTAAAAAATGATAAAATCTACCAGAAAAATTAAATAGAGTTACACCTGCTTGAGGTGTTATTAATTCTTCATTTTCTACTTCGCTTTCTACCTTTTGAGGTAACAAGTTGTAAGGGTTAATGTTTATAGGTTCTCCCGTATCTATAACTTCAAATTCATTCCAGTAAACACCTTCAACATCAATTGTGAATTTCCAATAATCATCTGTTTTCTTAACTATATGAGGTAGTTCAATAATGTAACCAGAATGATAAATTTCTCTAACGTAAAACTCTTTTTCAGAAGAATTCACTTCTGTTTCTGACAATATTTCATAATCTATTAAAGGATCTTCTAAATGAAAATCAGTATAATTTGAAATAGCTTCTTCCAAAGAAAAATATCTTTGATCCTCTACAATGTTATAGTATTTTCAAAGTCTTCGCTAACTAGTGCGTCTAAAGCTTCAGACAAAGCTTCCTCAGCCGATTCGAAGTTACCTTCAAGCTTATCCTCGGTAGCCAATACTCCAAGTGGGAAAAATAAAAGCAGTAAAAAAGATGTTAAGATAAATAATAGTGTTTTCTTTCTCAAAATTCATTCCTCCAATATTTTGTATTATATTCCATAAATTAATAATATATATCTGGATATTCTACAAGTAAAATTTACTACGGTTACGATCATACGAAGAATCATCGACAATCAATACTTTGGGGCGATCATAACTCGTTAAGTTGGTTGCTTTTTCAATGGTATGAGCACTTAAAAATAGTAAAAACCTTCTCCAAGCAAAGGTAGACTTGTTTAAAAAAAGATAGACGGCATTCTTTTCTGGACAATCATTCGCTTTCTTACTTTGAAGTACTTGATACCAGTTCTTGTTTTCGAAGATCAAACAAAAATTCAATTGAAAAAGATTGGAAAGCTGGTTACAATGTGCAAATTACGACAGAAAGACAATATACACTTGCGTATTACGTATTTCCAAATCCAATATTCAAGAATTTAGATGCCTGAATAAGAAGAAGATTACGTATTATTCGTTAAAAAAAGTGAAAGGAAATAAAAAAGAATGAGGAGAATGTAATAAGATGCGGCATCGATCCAGATAAAGCATGGGAATGGGCGAATACAAGGAAAGCCCATTGGAGAATATCAAAGCGCCCTATAATGAACAGGGCGCTTGATAATAAATATTGGTCAATTCAAGGGTTAAAGAGTCTATTTGGTAGGTGACATCAAACTGTACGTTGGACTTAAATGAAACCGCCGTATACCGAACGGTACATACGGCGGTGTGAGAGGACGGGAGTTACTCTCTCCTACAAAATCGATTTATTAACTAACTTTATGTTGTTGAAGTGAATGCAGCGCTTCATGTAATATTGCACGTTCACTTTGGTTAAGCGGGATTAGCGGCAGGCGTACAGAGCCTACACGAAGTCCAATCATCGCTAGTGCTTCTTTTACTGCTGTTGGGTTCGGTGCGATGAATAGAGTTTTCATTATTGATGAAATATCTTGATGTATTTGCGTTGCTTTTTCAACTTCACCAGCTAAATAAGCATCAGTCATTTGTTTCATTTCTCGACCCACGATATGAGAAGAAACAGAGACAACTCCATGGCCACCAAGAGCTAGTATCGGCAACGTCAAGTTATCATCACCACTATACAAGTAAAAATCAGCCGGTGTTTGTGCAACGATCATGCCAATTGCATCTAAATTTCCACTCGCTTCTTTAATGGCAATGATATTATCAACCTTAGACAAACGAATAACGGTATCTACCGCTAAGTTCACGACACTTCGGCCAGGAATGTTATAAAGCATGACAGGCAATGTTGTCGCATTCGCGATTGCTAAGAAGTGCTGATACATGCCTTCTTGTGATGGTTTATTATAATAGGGAGTCACTAGCATGATCCCATCTACACCTATTTTTTCCGCTTCTCTAGTTAGAGAGATCGATTCCGTCGTGTTATTTGAACCTGTTCCGGCAATGATGGGAACGCGCTTGTTAACGTAGTTGACGACAAATTTAAGAAAAGAAATTTTTTCTTCCTTTGATAAAGTAGGTGATTCTCCAGTTGTTCCATTTACGACTAATGCGTCTGATCCATTCGTAATTAGGTAATCAATCAACCGTTCTGCTTGTCCAAAATCAATCTCATCCCGCTGATTAAACGGGGTAACCATTGCTGTTATTACTCTGCCAAAATCCATAATTACCACCTCTGTTTTAAAATAAATTACGTTAAAATCGTGTCAGACACGAACGCAAGAAGGTGGCTATCTCTTGATAAATAACACAAAAAGCAGTAACGAAAGCTAATCGCTACTGCACCAAATATTATTACACGATGATGCGTGAGATAGCCCTCCATATAGCACAAGTACTATATGACAGTACGGTATTTATTCAATACTGCACCAGTGAGCAGAATAAATGAGCTTCTGCTTACTTCGGCGAATCACCCTTTCAACAATATTCACTAGTCCTCACTGACTTCCTATTGCTTACTATTGTTCTTCGCACCTCTATACTCACTTCAAATTAAATTGAAGTAAATGAATTTGTGTCCACTATACCAAATTAGTAACGGGATTACAATACGTTTTTGATAATCTGTCTAAGTAATAGTACATGGATAAACATGGAGAAATTTTGAGCCGAACAATTAGTAAATCTTATTAATAAGAAAAAATGTGTAACTATTTCAAGCAAGATCATTGACAGTTTTCACTTTTAAGAATAAAATAACAATTAACTATTTTAATTGACGATTCAAATTATTCTGTCAATTTAAATATTTGGAAATTAATTATTCATAAAGGTGGTGTCAAAGCATGGAAAAAAATCGTTACAAGTCTATTCAAGTGGGCGATTGGGTAGAAACAGAATCAAGTAAAGGTCAACGAATTCTCGGTTTTATTGAAAAAGACACAGAAGAGGAAAATATGTTACAGTTACGTGTAATAATGAGTGATAATGACATGTTAACAGGTCATAGTATTCAAGTGAATCAGTCGAAGTTAACAATGCAAGAGTCAAACTCAAATTATTCTGTTCAAGAATTAGCACAATTGATCGACCTTGCACTTTTAACAAATGATAAAGCATGGTTTGACGAATTAACTGCACAATACATTCAAATCCAAAATGATTCTTCAACAGAAGAGATCTTGAACTATACTACAGCTAATTAATACATCCAACAAAATACCATAAAAAAACGCAGGGTTGCTTTCATACCCTGCGTTTTCATTTGTATTCGTTGACATCTTTGATTATTTATGATAAAAAAGAGATTGTTAGCACTCGATGGTGCTGACTGCTAATAATATCATTAAGAGAGGGAGAACAATATGGCTAAACAACAATTTGAAGCAGAATCAAAACGATTGCTAGAAATGATGATTAATTCCATCTATTCTCAACGAGAAGTATTTTTGAGAGAGTTAATTTCGAACGCAAGCGATGCAATTGATAAAATGTATTATCAAGCATTAACGGATGACTCTATTACATTTAACCAGTCTGATTATTACATAAAAATCACTACGGATAAAGAAAACCGTCAATTAACGATTTCAGATACCGGAATCGGAATGACAAAGGAAGAGCTAGAAAGCAATTTAGGCGTTATTGCAAAAAGTGGCTCATTAGCATTTAAAAAAGAGAACGAGATTAAAGATGGTTATGATATCATTGGTCAGTTTGGTGTTGGATTTTATGCAGCATTTATGGTTGCGGATCAAGTAACGGTTGTATCAAAAGCCCTAGGTTCAGAGGAAGCGTACCTCTGGCAGTCAGAAGGTGCTGAAGGTTTTACGATTGAACCAACGGAAAAAGAAACGGTAGGTACGGATATAACCTTAACAATAAAAGAGAATACGGACGAAGACGATTTTGATCAATTTTTGGATCCAAATCAATTAAAAACTATTGTTAAAAAGTATTCCGATTTTATTCGTTATCCAATTAAGATGGAACTCACTACACAAAAACCAAAAGAAGATAAAGAAGACGAATTTGAAGAAGTAACAGAAGAACAAACCGTTAACAGCATGGTACCGATTTGGAAGAAGAATAAAGCTGAACTTACAGAAGAAGATTACAATCAATTCTATATGGACAAACACTATGGATTTGATAAACCGCTTCAACATATTCACGTCAGTGTAGATGGGAACATCCGTTATCAAGCGATTCTTTATATTCCTGAAACTACGCCATATAATTATTATTCTGCTGACTATGAAAAAGGTTTAGAACTCTATTCAAATGGCGTATTGATCATGAATAAATGTGCAGACTTGCTGCCAGATTATTTTAGTTTTGTTAAAGGTCTAGTAGATTCGGAAGACTTATCATTAAATATTTCTCGTGAGATGTTGCAACATGACCGTCAATTAAAATTAATCGAGAAAAATCTCGTAAAAAAAATCAAAACAGAACTTGTGAAATTATTAAGATCTGAACGCGAACAATATGAAAAATTCTATGATGCGTTTGGACGCCAATTAAAATATGGTGTATATAGTGATTTTGGACAAAATAAAGAAACGTTACAAGATCTGCTATTATTCTATTCTTCTAAAGAAGAAAAATTGGTGACATTAAAAGAATATGTAGAGAGAATGCCAGAAGATCAATCATACATTTATTATGCAACGGGTGAATCCAATGCACGTATCGAACGCTTACCGCAAACAGAGGTCGTTCTGGATAAAGGATATGAAATTCTTTACTTCACAGATGATGTGGATGAGTTTGCGATCAAAATGTTGGCAGAATATGAAGGGAAATCATTTAAATCCGTCTCTAGTGGCGATTTAGGTTTTGATGCAGAAGATTCTGAAGAGGAAAGTAAAACTACAGATCAAGATCAAGCACTATTTGACGAAATGAAAGAAATTCTTAAAGATAAAGTGACCGATGTACGTGCTTCCAAACGATTAAAAACACACCCAGTATGTTTAAGTAATGAAGGGGAAATTTCAATCGAGATGGAAAAAGTACTAAGCATGATGCCTGATAATCAAAACGTTCAAGCAGATAAAATTTTAGAAATTAACGTTAATCATGAAATTTTTCAAACAATGAAACAAGCTCATGAAACGGATAAAGATAAAGTAGCTACTTATACGAATATTCTTTATAACCAAGCATTGCTTATCGAGGGACTAACGGTAGAAGACCCAATCAGTTTTACGAACGATGTTTGGAAAGTGCTCAAATAACCAAGCAACTTGTTTGACAAAAAAGGGGAAAATGATAACCTTTTAAGAGAAAAATATAATAAAAATAAAAACCACTAGGGGTGTCATGAAATTTAAATGGCTGAGATTGAAGTGATCTTCAAGACCCTTAGAACCTGATTTAGTTAAGACTAGCGTAGGGAAGTGGGGCAAAAGTTTATGTTCTATATCCTTTTGATTAAACCACCACTTCTTTCTGTCTTTAGATTAGAAGTGGTTTTTTTATCCCGGAGCAACCGTCCGTAAGACTCCCACTTCAAAACAACAATAATATCAAGTTGTTTAAGTGGGAGTAACGGACGCTAGTACCCCGAATGGTTCAAGGGCCTTTAGGTCATCCTTTAGGGCTAACAATCAGTGGGGGAATACCTAAAAAACCCCCACTGATTGAAGTTTCACTTTATGAGGAGGAGACAATGAAGTTTACAGAGCAAATTCGTAAAGAGGCAGATCACATTTGGCAAGCAAGTTTTCAACATCCTTTTGTACAAGGTATCGGCGATGGTTCACTACCGTTAGAGAATTTTCGTTATTATGTAATGCAAGATTCATACTATTTAGGGGTTTTTGCTCGTGTACAATCACTAGGAGGTGCAAAGGCAGAATCTTTAGAAATAACGAATCGGATGGCATCACACGCGCAAGGAACATACGAGGCAGAACTTGGCCTACATCGAACGTTCTCAGAATTGCTTCATATAACAGATCAAGAGCGAAAAGATTTTAAACCGGCACCTACAGCCTATGCCTATACATCTCATTTGTTTCGTGCAGCACAATTTGGGCACTTGGGTGATGTTATTGCAGCGATTCTACCATGTTATTGGTTGTATTATGAAATTGGAGAACGCTTAAAAACAAAGAGTCCAGATGATCCGATCTATCAAAAGTGGATCTCAACTTATGGTTCTGAGTGGTTTAAAGCCTCCGTAGAGGAACAAATTAATCGTCTTGATCAAATTGCAGAAACCGTTACGGAATCAGATAGAGAGCGAATGAAAGAACATTTCATTATTAGCTCACAATATGAATATTCATTCTGGGAAATGGCCTACAAGTTAGAAAAATGGCCAATTGATCTGTTGAAATAAAAATATAATATTTTTTTAGTAAATATTATTATAAAATGTGACTCACCCTTCTTATTATTAAGGTTTGGAGCATTTTTTGGTTATATCCTAGAAGATCTAAGGTATCTTGACGAGGTTGTAGCTCTATTTGGGCCTCAACCTAGGCGAAAGTGGGTGTTTCGACGAGGTTGTAGCTGTTTTTTAGGTTCAACCTAGGCAAAAGTGGCTATTTCGACGAGGTTGTAGCTCTTTTTCATACTCAACCTAGGCAAAAGCATTACTTATGATAGAATTAGATAAAAGCAAATGAGCTTTGAGAAATTTAAAACAAACAATCAGCTGGGAGTAATGTTTCCCAAGTGATTGTTTGTTTTTTTTAATCTTGATTTGGAATTTTTACATGAAGTGGTGGGGGAATGACCCAACCTTTCTCTTTATTCAATCGTAGTGCTTTTGCTCCTACTTGTGCTTTATTCATATGAAAGTTTCCAAAAATCATTGCGATATCTTCTCGTAACGACTCCGCCATAATTTTGCTACAAGCAATTAATCCTTGCCCGATATTCAGGGAGATAGTAGCGCTTATTTCTGAATCATTAAATTTTGCTCCACTTGGGATATCTTCCAAATTTGCTAATGATCGTTCCGGTGGGGCAGGGGGGAGAGCAATTCCATTTACTTTTAATATTTCCTCAATCGTTTCCGTTTCTTGTTTGATTCCTTGAATTAAATCATCAAGTAATTGCTTCAGTTCTTTGTCACCCGCATGGTTACTAAACGTTTGGTATGAAGCATAATTCCCCTTGGCGGTTAGTAAATAGGACCACAAACTGAAAATTTCTCCGTAATGAAGTGGTTGTTTCTTTGGGTTACCAGATAGAATGCCCATCGTAATCCTCCTTTTTTTCAACTCGATTGTATTCTTCTCTATTATGGTGTTCCTATTCATAATGTTTTAAAAAACTACATCACTAACGTGTATAATTTTCTTTTTTTTACAAAAGATAGACGTAGGAGGTGTTCAGATGAAACACGTACAATTATTCGTTGTGAAATTTTTAGCAACATTAGGATTACTTTATCTCGTTTTAGGTTTTGGCTACGGGGTTACATTAGGGAATGTGTTTATGCTTACTTTAGTTATTGGTACCGTAGCCTATTTAGTTGGAGATTTGTTCATTCTGCCACGCACAAATAATACCGTTGCGACAGTTGCAGATTTTATTGTAGCTTTTGTTGTTATTTTTCTCATGACTGATTTGATAGCGATCGATGCAAATATTTTTACTGCGTCTTTTATCTCAGCATTGGCACTTGGAGTATTTGAACTGTTTTTCCATAAGTATGTTTATGAAGCGTTGGATTTTTCCAGTGAGGACTTTATAACTTCAGGAGGAATGGAATATCATATGGAAACTTCTGAGGAATTTCATCCTGAATATGACGAGGATTTTGAAGATGAAGATGAATTGTTTTAATTTTATGTTTAGCAATTCAGGTCGAATCTGAAGTGTCCATGAAATAATGTTTCTATAAGATTAAAGGTATAGTATTCCAATATTCATGACATGATAGCAAGTAGGAGGTGTTCGGATGAATCATACAAAGTTAATTGGAATGAAGTTTATTGCTACTTTTATTTTACTATTCCTCGTATTAGGGATAGGTTTTACCATTAGTATCGCTGATATTGTCCTTATTAATATGGTCAGTATTTTAGCTTACTTCATTGGAGACTTACTGATACTTTCGAGAACAAATAATACGATTGCAACTTTAGCAGATATAAGTATTGCTTTTGTTGTTATTTTTCTCATGACGGATGCATTGTTGGCAAGTACAGAGGCATTTATAGCAGCATTGCTCTCAGCAGTTTTGATTGGTTTATATGAATGGTTTTTCCATCCTTTTGTTATTAGGGGCTTAAGTTATTCCCAGAATAAACAAGCTGCCTTGTTGCGTGCAAATTATCTAATGGAATCTTCTGATGAGTTAGGTGTGTTTTTTCAACCTGAAGACCAAGATTGATAGGATAGTTAAGACTCAAAATAACTGTAGAATAGAGGAGCATCTATGGAACACATAAAGTTAATTGCGATAAAATTTGTTGCTACATTCGTATTGTTGTATCTCGTTCTAGGAATGGTTTATGGAATGGCTATTGAATATATTCTTTTTATCAACATGGTTAGCATTGTATCCTATTTTATCGGTGATCTAATTATTCTCGAGAGGACAAATAATGCAGTAACTACTTTGGTGGATTTTGGTATTGCGCTTGCGGTTATCTATTTAATGGCAGATGTATTGACTGTTGGTGGAGATCCACTTATTGCAGCATTATTCTCAGCCATTTTAATCGGTATTTTTGAAGCATTTTACCATCGCTATGTGGTAAATGAACTACATGAACAGAAACTTCAAGCTATTCCGATACGAAGAATGGAATACAGCATGGAAACGTCAGAAGAATTAAGTGATTATTATGACGAAGAATTTGATGATGATGAGGACGATTTTAGATAACGATGAAACGTTGCGCCAACAATGATCACATTTCCCTCGATCAAAATACATGTAAAAATGTGAAACGAGTAGTCCGTTCTGGAATGCTCGTTTTTTCTTGATTTTTCTTAAAAATAATCGAAGCCAGCATTCCAAAGGATTGTTAGGTTTTTCACACAAAAAAATAACACTGTCTTGATGTTTCACTTATTGTTGAATAAGATTTCCTGAAATGCGGAAATACTAATGCGAGCTAAGGCATTTACTTTGAAGCTACATTGCGATAAGGGAGAAGTTACGGTTATGAAAACATGTGCAAAACAAGTGAAACAAGCAAAAAAAATAAAATGGTGGCAACTATCGTTAATTGGTGTTGGGTGCACAATCGGAACTGGGTTCTTTTTAGGTTCTGCTATCGCGATTCAACGTTCTGGACCAATGATATTGCTTTTGTTTGTTTTGGCAGCTTTAGCTACTTATATTGTTTATGATGCATTATCCAGTATGACTTCCGCAGATCCTCAGAAAGGTTCGTTTCGAACATATGCGAAAAAAGCTTATGGACGATGGGCTGGTTTTAGTAATGGATGGGTATATTGGACATCAGAACTCCTCATTATGGGAAGTCAATTAATTGCCATTTCGATATTTGCTCAATTTTGGTTTCCGAACTTACCACTATGGATTATGTCTAGTGTTTTTTCTGTATTAGGAATTGGGGTTATCATTACTGGTGTCGTTGGGTTTGAAAAGGTAGAAAATGTATTTGGTGCAATGAAAATAGCAGCTATCTTAATGTTCATTATAATTTGTTTTTTAGCACTTAGTGGGGTTTTTCCAGACGTTTCAGCCGAACGAAGCTTTCCTTTGACCATGGAAGGTTTTTTTCCTGAAGGTTTTAAAGGGGTTTGGACAGGATTTATTTTTGTGCTATATGCTTTTGCCGGCATCGAAGTAATGGGGATTATGTCCAATGAGTTAGAAGATACGAAACAAGCTGCAAAAGCAGGGCGCGTCATGATTTCTGTTTTAACGATCATTTATCTACTTTCCATCGGATTAGCTGTATGGATTTCGCCCCTTGATTCATTTAGTACAGATGAAAGTCCCTTTATTATGGTTTTACAACAATTTAATTTTACTGTTATTACACACATCTTTAATGGGGTACTTATTATTGGAGGATTTTCAACAATGGTAGCCTCGCTGTATGGAATCACGACGATTTTGACTTCTTTAGCAGAAGATCGAGATGCACCGAAAATATTTGCCAAAACTGGTTTTCGTGATGTTCCCTATTATTCGGTATTGGTAACCGCAATTGGATTAGTAGGATCGATCGTAGTCGCATTGTTATTACCTGATAAAATTTATGAGTACATTACCACGGCAGCGAGTCTAATGTTGTTATATATATGGATTTTTATATTGTATTCTTATCATAAACTAATAAAAATTACGAAATTTAGTGAGATCAAACGCTGGATTGGAATTGGTCTATTGTTAATCGGCATTGTGGGAACTTTGTTTGACCAGACAGCTCGGATCGGATTTTTTATTAGTTTTGGATTTATCGCGATCATTGCAACGGTTACTTTTTTTATGCGAAAAAAATGGCATTAAAATTGAAGCAATAATTTAATCGCTTGAAAGCCAAAATAACCAGCGAAAGCAAATAGACAAATTCCTGATACAAGGGAGATGCCCTTTAGTAACATTGGTGTGAGTATTTTTCGGAATCCACTCGAAATAATTGCCATTGTTACATCCCATAGCATAAGTCCAATAATGACTGCTACTCCATATAAAATCACGTATTGTAAGTCATAGCGGTGGATCGTATCAGCTAAAATAGAGCCATAAATACCTAGCCAAAATAAGATCGATAATGGATTGGCAATGGTGATGAAGAAGCCACTTAGAAATGTTTTTCTAATTGACTCTTTTTCTCGTTCGTCTGACTCGGTTATTTGAGGAATACTCACAATATTTTCAATCGCAGTGTATAGGAGTACAAACGCGCCGAAAGACCATAAAAAGGTTTTCATTAATGGAATTTCCATGAAATGAACAACCCCAAAGAAGATGGAGAGAATAAACAAAAATTCCCCAACGATAGAACCTAAACCTATTGCCCAAGAATGAAAAAAACCATTCTTGATTCCTTGATTGATTTGTGCAGCATTAATCGGACCAATCGGTGCTGCTAATGTAAGACCTAATAAGAAATAACTAAAAAAAGTACCCAAATTGGATCACTCCTCTGTATTATCAGCTTGTACTATTTTTATTCAATCGCTTAACTTACTATGCAAGAAAAGATCAACTTCGCCCTATGTAAGATAGGATTGGTCAGTAAAAAGAGAGCCAATACGTATTCCTACGTATTGGCTCTCTTGATGTTCTAGATAATTGTTGCGCCTACGATGATTAAAAGAACAAACATTACTACAATAAATGAAAATCCTCCAAATCCTCGTGCTGGAGCTGCTACTGGAGCAGTGTGACAACCTGCCCCCATTGCTGGGTCTGCAAATGCTGCTGCTTGTGCTTGTGCACCAGCTCCTGGATGACCATATGCCATAAAAAATTTCCCTCCTTAACGGAAATTACGATTCATTCGAACTTTTTCTAAACTGCATATCCGCCGAAAGAAGCACCAATGATTACCAATAAAATAAACAGTACAATCAATAGTGCAAATCCGCCGCCGAACCCTGCTGCGCCTGTGTGAGTCATTACTGAATCCCTCCCTTAACAGGTTACAAAATTATTATATGTATGAGGGGCTTTTATGTAAGGGGCATTCATCTATTTTTATCAAAAACGTGGAAAGAAGATAAACTAGTGAAGTTCACCATTCGAGTCTCGGATCTGGACGCGCCTATATCTGCTCCTAAATAATAATTTAAATTTCAAGCCTACTCTATTCAAAGAAAAAAGAGTCAACACACGTTACGCATGTTGACTCCTTTTTATTCATTTATATAATAGCTGCTCCTACGATGATTAATAGGATGAATAAAACAATAATTAACGCAAAACCACCGCCAAATCCACGTACTGGTGCGACAGGTCCAGTGTGGCAACCACACCCTACACCAAATCCCGGATCAGCATACGCTGCAGCTGCAGCATGAGCTCCTGCCCCTGGATATCCATATGCCATAGATTTCCCCTCCTCCTCTTTAAGTGAAATGGAATGAATTAATTTCTACCAACCATAACCTACGAAAGAAGCACCGATGATAATTAATAAAATAAACAATACGATTAGCAAAGCGAATCCTCCGCCATATCCTGCACCTGGTGCAGCACCGTAACAAGCCATTTCTACCAACCTCCTTTTCTTGTTTCGAGAGTATTATATGTAAATATAGGGTTTTGGTCATGGACATTCATCCAATTTTCATGAATTTAATGTACGAATGAAATAAGGAGTCAACATCAATCGATGTTAACTCCTAAATTCTTTTTAGTATACTACCGTTGCACCAACGATAATGAGAAGGATAAATAGTACTACAATTAACGCAAATCCTCCGCCAAATCCTCGAACTGGACCACAAGGAGCAGTATAGCAACCTCCGAATCCTGGATCACTAAATGCTTGTGCTTGTGCTGCAGCGTAAGATCCGCCGCCAAAGCCTCCGTATGCCATCGTTTTTCCCTCCTTCACAATATTACGTAATGTGTTTCATTACATCTTAATAACCATAACCAGTGAAAGAAGCACCAATAATAATTAACAAAATAAACAAGACGATTAATAAAGCGAATCCACCGCCAAAGCCGCCATGTCTACCTGCTACTGGAGCCCCTCCAACTGGTGCACCTGCTTGCGCTTGTGCTTCTGCTGAAGCAAAAGAGCCGCCGCTACCCATTGCCATAATAGAAAAACCTCCTTTTTTGATTCATTTTTATTGCATCAATTTAGTATCCATATCCTCCAAATGAAGCACCAATAATTACTAATAGAATAAACAATACGATCAACAGAGCGAAACCTCCGCCAAATCCTGCTGCGCCATGTGCTGGGTAAGCCATTTCTTATATACCTCCTTTATGTTGTTTCAAGAGTATTATATGTATTGGTCAATGAAGTGTAATGGACACTAATCACGATTTTTCATAAATTCATCAAAGTTTTACCGGAAAATGAACTATTTCTTCTAAACTCACATGATTCTTATGGTACAATATAGAAGCAAACATCATACAATTCTGCTACAGAGCAGGAGAGGTTCTAGCTACACCCTCTATAAAAAACTAAGAATGTACGTTACCTTTCTTAGGGTATCGTTTTTTTATTTGGGTGCGTGGAATGCTCTTTTTGAAAAGGAAGGGATCATCATGGAGAAAAATGAAAAAGCCGTTGTCGTATTTAGTGGTGGACAAGATAGTACCACCTGCTTATTCTGGGCACTTGAACGATTTGCTCACGTCGAAGCGGTTACTTTTGATTATCAGCAACGCCACAAACAAGAGATTGCAGTTGCAAAAAAAATTACCGAGGAACTAAACGTGACGCATCACGTACTCGACATGTCCTTATTAAATCAACTGGCACCAAGTGCATTAACCCGAGAGGAAATTCAAGTGAACGATGGGGGGAAAGAAGAACTTCCATCAACCTTTGTTCCAGGTAGAAATTTACTGTTTCTTTCTTTCGCTACCATCTTAGCAAGACAAATTGGGGCAAAACACATTGTTACGGGTGTCTGCGAAACAGACTTTAGTGGGTATCCAGATTGTCGAGATGTCTTTGTCAAATCACTAAATGTCTCGCTTAATTTATCGATGGACGATCAATTTGTCATTCATACACCACTAATGTGGCTAGATAAAGCAGAAACGTGGAAACTTGCCGATCAACTTAATCGATTTGCTTATGTTAGAAAAAACACATTAACTTGCTATCACGGGGTCATTGGTGATGGCTGTGGTACATGTCCAGCATGTACGTTACGTAAAAATGGACTGGATACTTATTTGAAAGAAATCGAAGGAAGGTGAACAGGATGTATGAATTTTCTATCGTAGAAAAGTTACAAAAACTAGAAGAAGATATTCAACGCCATGAACTGAAATACCATCAAAAACGTGTTCTGGTGAGTAAGTCTTTTCACTTTGACGCTGCCCATCATTTGCATTGTTATGAAGGGAAGTGCAAAAACCTTCATGGTCACACGTATCAAGTTATTTTCGGAATTAGTGGGATGGTGGATGAAATCGGCCTTGTCATTGATTTTGGTACGATAAAAGAAATTTGGAAAAGTGAAATAGAAATATTTTTAGATCACCGCTACTTAAACGAAACTTTACCAAAAATGAATACAACAGCCGAAAACATGGTCGTGTGGATTTATGAAAAAATGGAAGAAGCATTGAAAAAGCAAACCAATGACTGCCGGATCGAATTCGTTCAATTATACGAAACACCAACCAGTTATGCTGAAGCTAGGCGGGAGTGGATGAGCCATGAGTAAGTTTCCTATTCTTGAGATCTTTGGACCAACCATTCAAGGAGAAGGGATGGTGGTCGGGCGAAAAACGATGTTTATCCGAACTGCTGGTTGTGATTATCAGTGCTCTTGGTGTGATTCTGCTTTTACGTGGGATGGTTCAGCTAAAGAGGAAATAGAAATGTTGACGACAGAACAAATTATGGACCGTTTGAAAGAAGTAGGAAAGGACCGATTTGATCATGTTACGATTTCGGGAGGAAATCCAGCTCTATTACAGAATCTAAATCAACTAATCGATGCCCTACATGCGTGCGATCTTAACGTTGCTTTAGAAACACAGGGAAGTCGTTGGCAACCGTGGTTTTTAACGATTGATGATTTGACCATTTCGCCAAAACCACCAAGTTCTAAGATGCAAACAGATTGGGAAATGCTTGACAAGATCATCGCTTCTTTAACAGAAGAAAATCGTTTGTCACATCTTAGTTTAAAAGTGGTTGTATTTGATCAAGAAGATTTGGACTATGCAACATACATTCATGCACGATACCCTGAGGTTTCATTATTCTTACAAGTTGGGAACGATGATTTATCGGAAATAGATCCAGAACAACTAGCTCATCATTTGTTATCCAAATACGAATGGTTGATTGATCAGGTGATGCTATCTAACACCTTAAATGCTGTTCGCGTTTTACCCCAAGTACATGCACTTGTTTGGGGCAACAAGCGTGGAGTATAGGATGAAAATGCTGATTCCTATGTTCAGCATTTTGTAATTTGTTATAACAAAGGGAGAAAAATTCGGTTAAAAAAGGGAGAGGATTTGTTATGTGGGTAAGGTCACAAGACAAAAAACAACTGGCTCAATGTATTTCGTATTCAGTTGATATGGTAATTGGAGGAAAGAAGAAAGGTTCTCTAAGTGGAATAATTGACAATGGATTTTGGGGAGCCAAAACTGTGCATCTTGGATTCTATGATACAAAAGAACAAGCAATTAAGGAATTAGATAAAATTCAAGAGGCACTAGCTAGTGATGTGAAAATTTATGAAGTAAATTAATTTTTTTAGATACATAGTTTAGAATAGTTACTTTCCGGCTTATAGATGTTAAAAGAACTGCACCCTAAAATAGCTTAGGTGTGCAGTTCTTTATTAGGTAGTCACTTTTTGTCTTTTCTTACAAACTAAAATTCTCCAAACTTTTATCGACAATATCTTGATTGATTCCGATGTATCGTAAGGTAATGTCTGGTGATGAATGATTAAAAATATCTTGTAATAATGCGACATTTTTATTAATCGTATAGTGCCAAAAACCAAATGTTTTCCGCATGCTATGTGTACCAAAATCTTTGATACCAACTTCATTTGCCGCTTGATTTAATACTTTATATGCTTGTACCCGTTGAAGCGGTAGATCGGTTTTATGAGAAGGGAAGAGGTAGTCCTCGTCACTCATTTCACTCGTATAGGCAACAATAATATTTCTTAACTCCATATTGATCAAAAACCGTTTGTTCTTCCGTGTTTTTGTTTCTTTCATAATTATATGTGTTTTCCCTCGAACATCTTGTACCCGAAGTGGTAGGAGGTCACTTATCCGTAATCCTGTATTCATCCCCATCACAAACAAAAAATAGTTCCGTTCAGAAGTTTCACGTAATTTTTCTTTCATCGCATCAATCAAATGCTTTTCTCGAATTGGCTGAACGGTTTGCATGCCTTTACTAATGAGCGCATGAAAGTCTGATTTTATTTGTTCTATTCTACGTGAGTCTCGTTGTTTCGATTGATTCAATTGATCAATTTTCTTTTTTAATTCGTATTCACCGTATTTTTGTAATAAGTACAAATGTTCGCCTTCAGATAAAGCGACATGTTCTGCAACCTTTTTCTTTTCCATGATACCCCTCCAATAATCCGCTCTATCCCGGAGCAACCGTCCGTAAGACTCCCACTTCAAAACAAGGAGAATATCAAGTGGTTTACGTGGGAGTAACGGACGCTAGCACCCCGAACGGTTCAACTAACAATCAGTGGGGGAATACCTAAAAACCCACACTGATTGAAGTTTCACTTTATCGAGAATATCGATCTCTGTTCGAATGAACCATGTCTACCTAGGGAATTCTCTAACTCATTCGCTTAAAATGCGATTCTCCCACAACAGTACATACGTTCTTCTTTTCTATATTATACGATGAAACCTTTTGATAAGCAATGATCCTTCCAACCAAATTATCCATAAGTTTTATGAACGCTTTCTTCATTATGTATTGTACCATTATTTTATAATTAGGGAAATGATCAAGAATACCTTGATATGATACGTTTTCATGATTTTTCATAAAGAAACATAATACATATTATGTTTCTTTCAAATATATTGAAGTTATTTTATGAGAATAAATTGCAAAGAAAGATGACAATATTTCGAATTGAATGTGAATAAGTCATTTTATTGCATTGTGACTTGAAATTTGCTAAGTTAAGCCTATTGAAGAAAAAAGAGAGGATGCGTCTATGAAAAACTTCATCGTCATTATTGGTTCTTTGATTGTTTCGATTGCTTTTAATTTTTTTCTTGTTCCCTATGGTATTTTAAGCAGTGGAATAAGTGGTATTGCGATATTGTTTGGGCTACTTACACCTTTTAATATTGGATTAATTAATTTTGTGCTCAACTTACCTCTACTCGTATTAGGATATTTTAAGCTTGGAAAAACAATTACGATTAATACGATTACCTGTGTCGTGTCCTTATCCATTTTCCTTTATCTCGTCCCCGTTACTACAGTGGCAGATAATATTTTGTTATCGAGCATCTTCGGTGGTGTTATTGGCGGTTTAGGGATTGGACTTATCTTAAAGTATTCAGGCACATCAGGAGGATTAGATATTATTGCTATTCTCGTTTCGAGAAAAAGTAATATCAGTATTGGATTACTGCTAACAGCAATGAATGGGATCATTGTTTTCATCTCAGGCTCTGTTTTTGATTGGAACATTGCTTTATATACGATGTTATCGATTTATCTAACTGGGCGCATGGTTGATACGCTACATACCAATCATATCAAGCTGACGATGCAGATTGTTACAACCAAAGGAGAACAGATCCGCAAAGAATTATTGGAAAGTGTGTATCGCGGGATTACGATAACAGATGGGTATGGCGGGTATACAATGGAAAAAAAGCAAATCTTAATGATGGTAGTCACACGTTATGAAACGATGCAAATCAAAAAAATCGTACGTAAACATGATGAACGAGCATTTATTAATATATATGAGACCGTTGAAGTGGACGGGGAATTTGCGAAAAATTAAATCAATTTTCCATTGTCTGCTAGTACATTGACGCACAGTTGTGCGTTTTTTGTTATTTGGTTGAAATAACTATTCAATAAGCGTTAGGTATGATATTTTTGTATATGGCATCATTTATATATTGTCTAACTAATCTATAGAGTACGTGTATGGATTGGCAGAAAGAGAGGAAAAAGTCTTGAAAGAATTAATTGATTTATTTTTTACCTTTGCAAGAATTGGGGGACTTACTTTTGGTGGTGGCTATGCTATGCTACCCATTTTACAACGTGAAGTTGTAGAAAATAAAAAATGGACTACCGAAGAAGAACTAATGGATTATTACGCAATGGGACAAACGACACCAGGTATCATTGCAGTAAACACAGCTACGTTTATCGGGCAACAATACAAAGGGGTCGCGGGAGCTATTTCAGCGACACTTGGGGTTGTATTTCCCTCTTTGATCATTATTAGCGTGATTGCGATGTTTATACAAAACTTTGCTGACGCTGCGATATTACAAAACGCTTTTGCAGGCATTCGTGTTAGTGTATACGTGCTTATTCTCAATGCCGTCATAAATCTATGGAAAAAATCCGTTACCAATACATACCGATTCGTTATCTTCCTGATTGTTTTTCTTGGATCTGTTCTAACAAGCTGGTCGCCAGTTGTATTTATCTTATTTGCTGGAATCGCGGGGTTTTTCTCAAACAAAAAGATGAAGGGAGGAGTTAGAGGATGATCTACTTCCAACTTTTTTATGAGTTTTTTATGACGGGATTGTTTGCGGTTGGTGGAGGTCTAGCTACGCTTCCGTTTTTGTATGATATTTCTGATCGAACGGGATGGTTTACCCATGGCCACTTAGCGGATATGATCGCAATTTCCGAATCAACTCCGGGTGCAATCGGCGTGAATATGGCTACTTATGCCGGGTATACAACTGCTGGAATACCCGGTGCCATCATCGCAACCCTTGGTCTAATTACACCATCGCTCATTATCATTATAATTATTGCAAGAATTTTAAAAACATTCAAAAATAACCCTAATGTTCAAGCCGTTTTCTCTGGTTTACGTCCCGCTTCCACTGCGCTGATTGCAGCTGCAGGCTTTTCGGTACTTGTGATGGATTTAATCCGGATAGAATTATATGAAGAGACAGGACTCATCTTGGATTTACTTAATTGGCAAGCATTCCTTTTGGCAGTGGTAATTTTCTTCTTAACCAACAGAGTCAAAGCCACAAAAAAACTACACCCTGTTGTTTTTATTGCTTTTGCTGCTGTAATTGGCATTCTCTTCAATTTTTCCGGGGCATAAATCGCTATCTTGCAATTGCAGGAAGTGGAGCGATCTTAGCTGTTATAAAAAATGGTTCTCACAGAAGAACATCTATTTTTGCAATGAAATGTATGATAATCCTGTCAAATTAGACTTGATTGGAATCCATTATTATGTAATAATAAGCACAATATTATCAATAGCGATGATAAGGAAAGTACATTCACCAACATTTTCATACAGAGAGCTTCGGTAGCTGAAAAGAAGCGGGAAATAAGTGATTGGAAAATGGCCTTGGAGCTTTAAGGTTGAGTTTCTTTGGAAATTAGATCTTAACGAGAGTTGGCACTCGTTACCAATGTCAAAGTATAAGCGTGTTAAAGAATAACACGTCGTACTTACAGAGGCTAATGGTGTGAATCGTTAGTGAATTAAGGTGGTAACACGAGTGAATACCTCGTCCTTAGACAAAACTTTTGTCTATTGGGCGAGGTTTTTTGTATTCAAAAATAACGTAAGGAGGAAAAAGCAATGACAGTGATTATTGGTGGTGCATGGCCATACGCAAACGGTTCTCTTCATTTAGGACATTTAGCCGCATTATTGCCAGGAGACATTATTGCAAGATATTTTCGACAGAAAGGAGAAAGAGTACTATATGTTTCAGGTAGTGATTGCAACGGAACGCCAATCTCGATCCGTGCAAATCAAGAAAACACAACAACAAAAGAAATTGCAGATCGTTATCACGATGAATTTGTTCATTGTTTTAACAAGTTAGGATTTTCTTATGATTTTTATACACGAACCGATGCAAAGCATCATCATCTAAGTGTACAAAATATTTTTCTTACACTGCTTGAGAATGGACATTTATATAAGAAAACTATCGAACAAGCGTATTGTGAAACCGATCAGCGCTTTTTACCAGATCGTTTTGTTGAGGGGATTTGTCCACATTGTAAAAAACAAGCGCGAGGAGATCAATGTGACCATTGTTCAAGCATCCTAGATCCACTGGATTTAATCCAGAAAAAGTGCAAACTTTGTGGGATGGAGCCAACGATTAAAGAAACGGAGCATTTTTATTATGCTTTCCAGAACTTTCAACAACCGTTAGAACAATTGGTAACCAAAAGTGCTCAAAACAAAAATTGGCGTAACAATGCAATTGCATTAACACGCAGATATTTAGCGGAAGGATTACCAGATCGCGCAGTTACCAGAGACATTTCCAATGGGGTTGATGTCCCCGTCAAAGGATTTGAAGGGAAGAAGATCTATGTTTGGATCGAAGCCGTATCAGGCTATTTAACTGCAAGCATGGAGTGGGCGAAGTTACATGGAGAAAATATCACAGATTGGTGGAATGAAAATTCGAGATCATATTATATACATGGGAAAGACAACATTCCTTTTCATTCGGTAATATGGCCAGCGGTTTTAATGGGGATTGACAATCCTGCTTTACCGACTCATATTATTTCAAATGAGTACTTAACCTTAGAAAAGCGGAAGTTATCTACCAGTCAGAATTGGGCTGTTTGGATACCAGATTTGGTAGAGAAATACCACCCGGATTCGATCCGGTATTTTATGACGATCAACGCCCCTGAAAATCGAGACACAGACTTTTCCTGGCGAGAATTTTTTCATCGTCATAATAGCGAATTGCTTGGGGCATATGGCAATTTTGTTCACCGAACCTTTAAGTTCATCGGAAAATATTACAACGGGAGGACACCTGAGTCTTTGATTGATGAATCGATTAAAGCAGAGACGATTAAATTATATCAGTATATTGACGAAGAAATTAGCCAAGGACACTTAAAACGAGGATTGGAGAAAATCTTTGAGAATGTTCGTAAAGCAAACAAGTATTTTGATGAACAAAAACCTTGGCAATTGATCAAAGAGGCCCCTTCATCATGTGATAACGTAATGTCCAATTGTGTATATCTCATTGTCAATTTCGCACAAATTCTACAACCCTTTCTTCCGTTCTCTAGTGAACGAATAAAAGAAATGTTGCAATTGGAGGAACTTACTTGGCAAGAGCGCGAATTACCAGCAACAAACCTTTCCAATGTACAGCCACTATTTGAAAGGTTAGAGCAAAAAGAGATAGAAGTGGAGTTAGAGAGATTACATCAAAATGCCCAGGGTTTTCGGAATTAGTAGCTAGGAAGATCAATAAAGAGAAATTAAGCAAATGTAGGAGCATGATTTTTATCAAATAAAACTTCAATCAATGTAAATCTCTCCCTTAACTGATTGTTAGCCGTAAAGGATATCCTAAGGCCTTGAAGCCTTAGGATTCCATTTTTTATACTAGGAGAGTATGAGTTTTACTGCCATACAGTAGGGGATCATGATTGCTTTTTCATCAGCCCCTTACAAAAATATAGCTTCTATTGTTTTTTTTATGATTTCTATAATAAAAAAACATATTCAAAGGTACTTGTTTAATAAAATACACATAAAGGGGGGATCTAGAAGTATGATGAATAGAAATAATAAACCGTTACTAATTCTTCTGCTCATTCTATTCATTATCTTTGTCTTCATTCCTTTCGTTGTTAGTATTTCTTATGGTAATGTACCTTTTTACAACCGTTTCCCATTAAATACTCAAGATATTTTAGTGACAAACAATAAAAATCTTGATCAGGAGCATCAACTTTCCTTTTTGTATAACAATACATATACTTGGGATGAAGTAACAAGATATGTGGTTCGTAGCCAAATGACTTTCTTTCGAGTGTTTCGAATAAATCTAATTATCTCTGGAATTGTTATTCTATCTATTATTGCTGATCGAACGTTTATCCGGGGTTCAGGTTTTAAACGAAAGTAAGGAAGGTTTAATCACAATACGAATAAAATTGTTTTTGGAAAGAAAGGAACAAATCTTGAATTCCTTGTCTGTTCGTTAGGAGTGTTTCCTTGTACAGATGAAGTAGCGTTTTCTTGATTTTTAAACACAAATGAAAATTTAGCAACAACCCATGTCGTTTTTTGTTGAAAAATACAAAAAATTAGACTAATATAAGAATAACGTATTAAAAATTACATAGTGATAAAGGCAAACTATTTGAAAAGATAGGACGCAAAGTCATGGGTCTAAGGTATAAAGGTAACCATTTATCCCGGTGCAGTCCGTAAGACTCCCACTTCAAAACAATGAGAATATCAAGTTGTTTAAGTGGGTGTAACGGACGCCAACACCCCGAATGGTTCAACTAACAATCAGTGGGGGGGAATACGTAAAAACCCTACTGATTGAAGTTTCACTTTATTACTATTGATTGCCAGACTACCAAACTCATTTTGAGGTTTATTTGGCTATCTCTAATTATAGAGATAGTCCTTTCTTTTTTTTACAGAGAAGCATTACACACTACATCGAGATAAAAGAGGGGAACAACATGAGACTAATTAACATTTCAGAATATGATCATAACAGTATGGTGCTAGGGAAACCAATCTATGATTCGAATAAACGGATTTTACTAGCAGCGGGGAGAACGATCGATCCGAAAATCATTACACGATTAGAAGCGATCGGTATTGAATTTTTATTCGTAGAAGATGAAATTTCTAAAGGGATTAGCATTGAAGACATGCTTGATATGCCTACATGGACGGATGCTATTGAAGCAGTAAAAACGTTTTATCATCAAGCAGTAACCTATCATTCCCCCAAATTAGAAGGAATTCAAAAAGTTGCAGGTACTCTACTTCAAGAGGTAAAATATCGACCTACTTTAATATTAATTCCTGCCGGTACAATGACGAAGGATCTACAACCATACGCACACGCGGTAAATGTAACAATCCTTGCACTGCTTATTGCAAAAGAAATGGGTTATAACGATATTAAACAGAAGGATTTAGCAATTGGTTCGTTAGTGCATGACATAGGAAAAATACTTGATGATGATCCTAACAAACATCCGGAAAAAGGTTTTGATTTTTTACGAAACATCAGTCAGTTCAGTATTGTTTCCGCACACATTGCTTATCAGCACCATGAGCGATTGGATGGGGGAGGGTTTCCTCGAAAATTGAAGGACCAAGCCTTTTTAGAAATGGCACAAATCTGTGGACTCGCAAACTGGTACGATAATATGATTTCAAAAGAGAATTTTGCCCCGCACGATGCAATGGAAGCAATTATGGCTGCATCAGACAGAGCCTATAGTCATCGAATTGTTGCAGCATTTAGCCAATCTGTTGCCAGCTATCCACCTGGAACAAAGGTAATCGTTGATAATAAGGAACCTGCCATTGTCACGAAAATACATAAACACCTACAACGTCCAATTATAAAATTGCTTTCCAATGATAAAATCATTGATTTATTAGAAAATCCAACTTATATGATAAAACCATTTGATACGGTTGTTTAATATATCGTATTCGCTTTTCTTGATATGAGAGATTATTTAGGAAACACGTTATTGTTCTAAAAGATAATTGATCTTATAAATATTCCATACACAATAGCCAAAAAAATGGATGATAACGTACCTAAAAGAAAATATTCTGCCCATTCTCTATCATCCATTTGTTTAAAACGCGCAAGTGACTTTGCTGTTAATATAAATGCTATCGCTGTATACTGATCGTTTATGACAAGGATAATAATAATTAGTCTTTCCAGATAACCAATTATTTTCCCTCTGGAAAGATCCTGTTTTCTTACAAGCATATAATTATACTGTTCCGACATTATTCCTAGTTTGCCATCTCTTTTCATCATTTCCACATTGTCAATAACTTGATCAAATGTATATTTTCCTTCGAATAGAGCAATATGTTCTGGTAATGTACCTAACAACAACCGTATACCGTTGCCACTCACTGTGGTTATGATAATTAGCATGATAATAATGAATATTGCTAGATTCATTGGTGAAAGATAGTTTTCTACTTCCGGAGATCTTTCTAAGATAAGAATAAATTGATAAAAATAATGAAAAGTACTTTTTCCGGAAAAGAAAGAACTAACAAGCACAATCGAAACGAAATGAAGCAGTTGATCAGTTATAAAAAGAATAAATTCCCATGTATTTTTCTTAGGTCCTTTAGCTACTTTATTCCAGATTTTTATTTTTAGGATATCAATTAGTAAATGAAAGCAAATAATAGCTACAGTTGGGTACAAGATATGAAACAACATGCTAGTCATTCTATTACTCCAGAGATACAGCAAAACAAGGAAGAAGAAGGTCGTAATAAAATGATGTGTCAAATGAAGGAGAATATGTTTCTCCTTATTCTTGACCATCTTTTCGGTTTGTAGATAGAAATCTGCAATGAGGTGGGCTAGTGTTAAAATTAGAAAAAACATAAAAGTCATGATCCTTTCTGAAGGAAATGCGTTAACAACCCTCGTCTTCTATTTATAAATTTGGATAAAATGCTTTGAAATTCGTTTTCATGTATCCTCTAATTGATGTTGCGAATTCTTTTGATAAGGTAGAAAGGTCTTCTGTTTTCTCCGCATTTTCTCCCGCTTGAAGAATATTTAATGTATCGATTAATTTGTAGAATATCTGTAATATCAACTCGCTCTGGCCTTTTTTATAATGACTTGATATCGTAGAAGATGTCTTTTGGAGTAAGTGGGCAATTTTCTTCTGTTCTCTTAATATCGAATAAAGCGAACAAATCAATCGTTGCTGATCTGTTTGGTCATACAGTAACTTGCTTTGTATTTGTGCTAACAAGTTCAACGTCTCTTTACTATCTTTCACTTGGTGTGAATCTGCTATTTTCTCATCTATATCAAAGATCATCGTTGTTTCTCTAATTCGACTATTTTTTATTTTCTCATTTTGTTCTCTTGCCCTTTTGATTAGTGGATGATTCCATGAATCAATTTGAATTTTTTCTAAATTTGACTCGGTATAACCGAAGGAAAAACCAAAGTACGGTGTTTGCTTTTTAAATTTCCAAGTTAATAGGATAAAAAATGCAGCGATATATGCTGTTGAGAAGTTTTTTGCTACAAATAAAATCTCATCTCCCATGCGGTGATGTACTTTGATTTGATTGCTATCCGTTCTTAAAGAATGAATCGTTTTTTCCCAACCTTGCACGTATTCTGCAATCTCTTCCCAGTTATTGTCTGTAGAATTTGAGACGTCCATAATAAAAATCGAAATGGGTTGTTTCATGTTTACCTCCTTATTTGATCATATATTCGTAATGAAAAGACACTTGGTTCGACTAATTAGACGAAATGACTAATAATTCGATTAAATGATCGAAATGATTATCAACTCGATCTTTTCATCTAATTATAATTCAAAATGATGAAATTATCTATAAATGTATCAGTAAAAGAAAAAAATACTGGGAAGATAAGGGGGAGTTAGAATTAAGTGGTTATGTTAACTAGAACGATCATACGGAAATCGTTAAAGGCGAATCGATCATAAGGAAAAGAGGTAAAAAAGAAGAACAGGAAAGACGACAAGTAGTATTGAAAATAGACGTATTTTGCGTTAAAGTATAATATAGTGCTTTTTGGACTAATTAAATAGGAAGGAAGAGGTGCTTGATGAAAAACTTTTCATCATTGTTTAAGCAAAGAAACACGTGGCTAGTATGCATTGTTCTATTAGTGTTTTGGATCGTGATTGATGCACAAATTGAATTTGAGTCCATCATACTTGGGTTAATCGCAGTAATCAGTATTATGTATTTAAATCGTGACCTTGCCTTCTCATCAAGGGAAATCGGAGTAGTCAATGGGATTTATATGTGGCGCTTTTTAAAATTAGTTGCCTTCCTAGTCATAGAAGTCGTGAAATCAAACATTCAAGTGGCTAAAATTGTGCTTCATCCAAAGATGCCAATTCAACCATCGTTTGTAACCATTCCTGTTAAACCAAAAAAAGATTTTCATAAAGTGGTTTATGGTAATGTCATTACGCTAACACCTGGAACTTTGACAGTAGACGTCACCAAAAATGGTTATATCGTTCATACCTTAACCGAGGAAACCAAGGCAGATCTGAAAAACAATCCGATGGAAGAACGCGTCATGCAGTTAGAGGTGAATTCACATGACGATTGAAATATTTACAGCTTTGGCTGTTTTTTTAATGGTGTTAGCCTTTGTTTGTTTATATCGCGCATATATCGGTCCAGAGGCTGCAGATCGTGTCATATCCATTAATGTTATTACGACAAAAGTAACGATTTTAATTGCGCTCATTGCCGTGATTACGGGGCAAAATGCATTTATTGATGTTGCATTGATCTATGCGATGATGGGTTTTATCGCAACAGTTGCTGTTTCAAAATACATTGAAAAAGGCAAACTATATTAGGAGGTGTTTACCATGATTCGTGAACTTATTGTAGTCGTTTTCGTATTAGGCAGTGCTTTTTTCTTTATGGTAGGCACCATTGGATTAATTCGTTTACCTGATGTGTTTACACGGATGCATGCGACGGCTAAAAGTGATACGTTAGGAGCTGGACTGGCTTTACTAGCCTTGATCGTGTATCAAGGGTTTAATCCGATTAGTATTAAATTGTTCATTATTTTGGTGTTTATCTCGATTACCAATCCTGTTTCAGCACATATTATCGCAAAATCTGCTTATTATCATGATCAGAAGCGTAATAAGGAGGCTGACCATGCAAATTCTTAATGTCATTCTTGTTATTTTTCTTATTATTGCAGCCATCGCTGTTGAACGCACAAAAGATTTACTTAGTGCTGTCATTATTTTCACCTCATATAGTTTAGTCATGGCATTACTCTGGTTAATCTTGCGTGCACCGGATGTTGCAATGACGGAAGCAGCGATAGGAGCCGGCATTACGACAAACCTTTTTGTCATTGTCATTAGCCGGACAAGGAGGCAAGAAAAATGACAAAAATATTTACTTTTTTAATGCTTGGTGGACTTCTTTTTGTTCTTCTGACCAGTATTACGGAATTACCGACGTTTGGTGAAAGTTATGCTCCTGCGCACAATGAAATATCGAACCACTATATTGAACAGGGGCCTGAGGATACGAACAGCCCTAATTTAATTGGGGCGATTATTACCGACTATCGAGCGTTTGATACACTTGGTGAAGCGACTGTGTTGTTTACCGCAATTGCGGCAGTTGTCGCGATCCTTGGTGTTGTACATCATAAGCAGGATAAGGGGGATAATCATGAATGATTTAATTGTTAAAATGACGACGAAATTGGTTTTACCTTTTATCCAATTGTACGGCATTTATGTCATTATTCATGGTCACTTGTCTCCTGGTGGGGCCTTTCCTGGTGGGGCTATTTTTGCGACCAGCATTGTCTTGTTCACGATTGTTTTCGGGTTGCGAATCGGACAGAAACGGCTACCTCATCATGTATCTTCAAAACTTGAGACTAGTGGCATTTTTGTGTTTATTGTTTTTGGTCTGACAGGTATTTTGATGGGTTATCAATTTTTAACGAACCAAGAGGCTGGTTTTCCAATGGGGGAATGGGGGCGCGTTTTTAGTGCCGGTTTTATCCCAATAATCACGTTTGCGCTCGGCATAAAAGTAATGAGTGCCGTCGTGACATTATTCCACACGATGATGGAGGAAGAATAATGCCTATTGAAATAGATTTTTTCTTGAACAATATCAATTATATCGGTGCGATGGTACTGTTTGTGATTGGATTATATACAGTACTAACACATCCAAACTTAATCAAGAAGGTTATTGGTATCAATATTATGGAGACATCTGTCTTTTTGTTTTTTGTTTCGATCGGTTTTATAAGTGGGGCGAATGCACCAATTGTTGAGCAAGGACAAGCAGCTGAAACCGTTGTAAATCCGTTGCCGTCTGCGATGATTTTAACAGGAATTGTTGTTGCTATTGGTGTTACAGCTTTTGCATTAAGCCTTATTGTCAAAATTCATGAGGCATACGGTACGATAGAATTAGATGAAATCATGCAGATAAGGAGCGCAGAAAAAAATGATTAATATCCATTTTCCAATCTTTATTCTTACGCTTCTTTTAGCTTTTGCTACAATTATTCCATTACAAAAGCGGCCGTTTGACCGACGATTCCAAGTCATTATGATGTCTGTTTTGGTGGTTAGTTTAGTTATGGCTATCGGTGAATTAATTTATGTAATTGACCATGGGGCTTATAGTTATACATTTGGCTCTTATGAACGTGGAATTGGAATTGAGTTTCTTGTTGATGAATTTTCGGTATTAATGACAGCAGTGGTTATCGTTATTGCCTTCTTTATTCTGTTATACTCGATTCGTGATTTAGAACATGAAATTGATCCTTCTCGTATATACAGTTATTATACACTCATTTTCTTATTGTTATTCGCTATGATTGGGATGATTTTTACCAATGACATCTTCAATATGTATGTCTTTGTCGAAATCTTATCAATCACCTCTGTAGCGATTATCGCGATTAAAAACAAGAAAGACTCTCTAATGGCGAGTATGAAATACCTGATAATGGGGACGATTGGTTCCATTACGGTATTAATGGGTTTTGCATTAATCTATATGGTAACGGGACATTTAAATATGACGTTAATAGCCGAAGAAATAGTATTAGTTTGGGAGCAATATCCGCTAAATATTTTATTAGCGATGGGCTTTATCCTTACCGGTTTTGGTATCAAGGCAGCGATTTTTCCGCTACATAATTGGTTGCCCGACGCGCATTCAAGTGCACCAACGCCATCTAGTGCTTTTCTATCCGGTTTAGTCGTAAAAGCGTATGTATTTGCTATCGCTAAGATGATTTACCGAGTAGTTGGTCCAGATATTTCAACAAATATAGGTTTAACCGACTATATTCTCATTTTTGCTGTACTAAGTATTATCATGGGTTCGGTGTATGCTTTATCGCAAACCGATATAAAACGTCGTTTAGCATACTCTAGTGTAGCGCAAATTGGCTATATTTTTCTTGGGTTAGGGCTTGCGACGGATCTTGGAATTTCAGCAGCGTTATTTCATGTCATTTCACATGCCTTTATGAAATCCGCATTATTTTTAAGTGCAGGTTCGATAATTTACTTGACAGGAAAGCGACATGTGAAAGACCTCAGCGGGATTGCTTATACGATGCCAGTCACGATGACGGTGTTTTGCATTGGGACTTTAGGAATGATTGGTATTCCTGCAACAAGTGGGTTTATGAGTAAGTGGTATTTAGGTCTTGCTTCTTTAGACGCAGGACAACCAGAGTTACTAATTGTCATTTTAATAAGTAGCTTTTTGAATGCATTATATTATTTACCTATTGTTATTTCAGCATTTTTACAAGAGAAGCCAAGTCGCGAGACAATTGTGGTGGTTAGCACGCAGGGGACAACTGTTCCAAGGTCGATGAAAATCTCGATGGCACTGGTGGGCGCCGGAGTCATTATCATTGGGTTATTCCCGAATATTGTCATGGATATTATAAATATGGCTGTGCCAACGTTTATTGAGTAAGAAAATAACAAAATTCTCATAGAATGAGGGGGCTTTATGAATATAACTCAGTTACGGTTGATGGTTGAACTAGCTTTACCCATCATCATCATTGTCATTGTACTATTAGAATTGCTTTTAATTCCATTCCTCGGTAGGGTTAGCCGTCGTCGTCGTGTAAGGCGAGTCACTGTTCGCATCGTTATTTTCTTAACGATCATATTAATGGTGAGTATTTATCCCGTAGTTATAAACGCTCCATTGGAGTGGCATATTGCTCATGTATTCGGAAATGGAATTATCTTTCGAATTGATTTATTGAGTTTATTATTTATGATTTTTGCTGGACTGATCTTTTTGGTCGTCAGTTTTTATACAGCGGTGGACATTAAAAATTTTGGTCGTGAAAAAAGTTTTTATTCATTCTTTATGATTACCTATGTAGCAACACTTGGAACGTTAATGGCGGGGGATTTATTGAGTTTTTTCATGTTCTTTGAAATCATGACCTTTGCTAGTTATGTTCTAATGGTTCACCAGCGAAGTCAAAATGTAATTGAAGCCGGGAGTATCTATATTTACTTCGGAATTATAGGTGGGTTAAGTATTTTAGCTGGTATTCTGATCTTATCAGCATACACACAAAGTTACGAATGGTTAACCCTAGGAGAAAAATTCGGTGATTTAGGTGCGGTTCGCTATGTGGCGGCTGGTTTATTTATTCTTGGTTTTGGTGTAAAAGCCGGTATGGTTCCCTTGCACCACTGGGTTCCTGTCGTTTATCCAAAATCCCACTTATCTGTGAACGCCTTATCTTCAGGTATTTTGATGAAAATCGGTGGTTATGGGATTTTACGATTGTTCGTCTCTGTTATTGAATCAACCAATGGTCAATCCGAACAAATGCTTAATGGTAGTCTCCTTACCTTAGAAAATATTGGCGGGATCATCATCTGGATAGGGATTATAACGATGATCGTAGGTGTTATCGCTGCCCTGGAGCAAGAAGAAATGGTACGTATGCTTGCCTATCATAGTGTAAGTCAAATGGGATATGTGATTATGGGAATTGGTGTCGCCGCATACCTTGGTTTTGATGGATCAATGGGGTTTGCTGGTGGATTTTATCATATGATCAATCATGGGATCTTTAAAGCATTATTATTTATGGTCGCAGGAGCTGTTTACTTCAAAACGAAAGATAAGAACATGTATCGATTAGGTGGCTTATATAAAAATATGCCATTCACTACTATCGTAGCTATTATTGCTGCATTCGGCATTACAGGTATGCCTTTATTTAATGGGTATGCTAGTAAAACTGTCTTACACCATGCAATCGTAGAGGCACACGTATATGGGCATTCGAGTTTTTTCTGGGCAGAACAGTTCTTTATGTTAGCAAGTGCCGGAACAGCAGCATCATTCATCAAATTTATTATACAAATCTTTTTTGGTAAGCGTGCCGAAGCACATAAAGATGTAAAAGAAACCTACAATTCAGGAACGGTTGCTATGGTTATCTTAGCAGTTGGTGTGGTTGCAATTGGCTTGTTCCCTAATGCCTTACTAGATTATTTTATTATTCCTGCAGCTAGAACATTAAATTACGATGCACAGTTTATTGATAATTATTTGGTCGGCATGAACGTATTTTTGTACGATGATTTGAGCACGATGCTACCTGTTTATTCAATGGGTGCATTGATTTATATAGTAGGGATGAGATATCACTTATTTCATTTTCATCTCCCTAAACAATTAAACCCAGAGAGCGGGTATTATCAACCTGCCTATGATAAATTTATTGCTGTGACGAAAAAAGTCTTAAATAAAATGGAGCAAGTCATTATTAAATCAGATGTTTTCATTTATGGAATTATGCTGCTTGTTCTTCTTATTTCGTTATTGAATTTCTTATAAAGGGTGTTCAATATCGACATCAAAGATTGGATCTTTAGAGACAAGGACAGTATTACGAGAGCGCTATTTGCAAAGATAACCCGCACTTCATTAGATGTGGGTTATTTTTTATGGATTTATACGTAGATAATATAACCTTGTTAGGGGTCGTCAATGTAGAAATATATAATTTGAAGAAAATAAACCTATATAAGGCTATATTCTGAAAATAGGATGAGATCGTATAGAATGGGGTTAGCATCTGAACTAATAATGAGCATTGAAATCATTTTTTGCTCATTGAATAACCGGAATAGCAGAGAGCTATAATAAAATTTTGAACTTTTACCTTTTTTAAATAAGAGAGAGAATAAACAGTGATGTGTTTATTCTCTCTCTTATTTATTAATTTCACTAATTATTGTGAGAAAATATTACATAAAAATAAATTTTTTCTATTAAACGGTTGATATTTCCATTTTTTTTTGCTAGACTACTATTATACAGATATTAGTAAAAATATTATACGAGGGAGGGCGGCTGTTGAAATATCTGTACACAAATCTGAGGAGGTAATTATTATGAAAAAAGTTATAAAAACACTAATTTTCATGTCTTTTTTGTTTGTTATCACTCAGCAAGATTTACACGCCACTGAAATTAAAGCATTACACTTCCAAGAAGAAAATGTTTCCATCCAAAATGCAACGCAAGCGTATCTCACACCTTCTAGATTAAATGGACGAACTAATACTTCGTACACACTTACAGTTAGTACTAATGTTAGCGGGTCTGTCTCATTTACCTTTGATCCTGGAATAACTGGAGTTAATCCAAGAACCGAACCTGGATCTGGATCAAGAAATTTCTCTCAAGAATGGACAACGAGAAGCTTAACAACTTTTACAACAGGTGCAAGAGTAACTAGCCGCGATTATGGTCCAAGCCATTGGACATACGGTACAGCAACAATAAGATATTAAATCAGCATTAGGTATTCACTGAAAAAATGCATAGGTACTTATATTTTGGTACCTGTGCATTTCTTAATATATTTACTAAAAGATTTATATTATTTTAGATTAGAAGGGGGAGATCAGTATGTTTAAACTTTTTTCTAAAAAAATATATCTTTTTATGATATTTATTCTATTATTGATCTTCTTAACGATTCCATTCTCATTGTCATTACTAACAGACGCCCAACAGCAAGTTCAGCAAGGCATTAGCGACTTTTCAAGAAGTACCTATGATATCCTTATTCGACCTGCTAATGCACGTACTAACATAGAAGAAGAATTAGGCTTAGTCGAAGAAAATTATCTTGGAATTGGGAATGGCGGTATTACTCTGGAACAATGGCAAGAAATCAAAGCACATCCAGATGTGGATATTGCTGCACCGGTTGCGGCAATTGCCCTTTTTAACGCAAGGGAACGAACATGGGCAATTAAAAAAGAAGATGAACCTGTTTATTTTGCGTTTACTTATCAAACAAGTGACGGCGTTCATACTTATTCAGACCAAACTAACTATTATTTGTATGATTTCGGTGAACCAACAGCTACACAACCATTTTGGATTTTTCCGTCTAAGCATGAATTAATAAACGACTATTTTAGTTTCAACATTGCGACTTTTTTATTCCCTGCATCATATCATCAAGTAGTTGCAATTGATCCTGGAGAAGAAGGAAAGTTAGTAGATTTTGATTTTAGTTCACTAAACGAGACTATTTATGATTATCAAACGTATCGTGATGGCGAATTATCTGTACCTGTTCTAAGTTTAAAAGATGTTTCTATACCAATTTCCTTTGATTTAACTATTGATCAATTAACGCCACTAACTCAAAGTGAGATTGAAATATTATCTGAAAAATTTATTGATGGCAATCCTTCGTTGACTTTGTATGAGGAACGTGATAAATATATCTCGATAGTTGATGAGCATATTGAAACTAAGCGTCAATTTAATCAAAAAGAACTATTGATTACTCCAGACGATGGACATTCCCCTTTTACACAAACCCTATTATTCATTGATGAAGATTTTAACCTTTCTTCTCAAGCTGGGGATGGCATCACAAGTGGAGCACCAGGTGGAACATATAATTTACATAGTCAACGGATAGGTTATCGATTAGCACCGATTAAATATGAGGTGAATGCTGACCAAACACTAGTTGTTCGGCAAATCGGTGAGGATCCTATTTATGAAGCACCAATTTATCGAGACATTGAAGAAATTGAATTTTATCAACTAGATGAAGTTAATCAGGCTTTAGTTGACGAAGACTTTATCGGCTTTGTTGAAAATGGAACGTTTTCGATTGAGGAGGATATGTCTACTCTTGCTTCGGCACCACTCGGTATTTATGGAAGGGAGCTGCCCTATTTAAAATCAAATCCTGATGTGAAGCTCCAACCATCTGCTGTCCCGGGAAGTTTTATCACGACACCTGCACATGGGCTTGTCTCATTAGATATTGCGGAAAAAGCAAAAGGAGAAGCACCGATTGATGCAATTCGTGTTAGAGTAGGAGGAATTACTGGTTATGATACAGATGCTGCCGAAAAACTACGCCAGCTTGCCTCAGAGTGGGAGGAACAAGGCTTTACCGTGGATATAGTCGCGGGGGCATCTCTACAAGAAATCGTCGTTGATGTGGAAGGGATTGGAGAGGTTGTGCAATCCTTTACTACTCTTGGAGCTGCTGATACGGTTATTGCAAGCTGGAATATTCTCCAAATATTACTCATTGGTCTCTATACCCTAGTTGCATTGACATTCCTAGGTTTCACTTTTTTTAACTTAGTAACGGACCGGCAAGTTGATGAACAACGTCTAGCTATTCTTGGATGGGAAGAAAAAAAGATTAAACAGTTACGCTATCGTGAATGGGGGATAATGTTAGTAGTACCGTTTCTAATCGTTACCATGGTGCTCTTTTATTATCGCTACGAGTCAGATAACCGTCTCCCCCTATTGTTTCTATTCGGATTAGGTGTAATTGTGTTTGGTTTGTATGGAATTGTGGAGAGACTTGTATTTCGAAGACCATTTAGAAGAGTTATCGACACCCAAAGACAGAATTTTATCCTTGCGAACGTACGCTTTTATTGTGGGTATATTATGTCAGCTGCTGTGCAAATATTTTCTATGACATTTTTAACTAGCTTTCTTCCAGTCTTTCTATGGGGTACAGTTAAAAATGTGACCGAAACAAAACTCGGTACGTATGTCCATGGGGAAATCGAAGGGATCCTGGTAATTATTTTATTTATTCTTTATGGTTTAAGCTTTATGACGATCTACCAGTCTTTCCGTCGGATGCTGAAAAGGCGTCAGTCCGAACTAGAACTTTTTGTGACTATAGGCTGGGCAAACCGAAAAATTTATAGTTACTTTTTTAAAGAAGTCGTTATTTGGTCTGGAACAACAATCTTGATTGGACTGTTAGTAAATTTAGGACTCATTTTGTGGTTAAATAAAACATTAAGCGTGTTCTATCTGAGTCTAGTTGGCAATCTAGTGATTTTCCTAATTATTTTGATATTAACGTACTCAAGTATCTATCAAATTATTAGCAGAAGGGGACCTTATCATGAACATTCAATTAAATAATGTCAAAAAAAGCTATCAAACTGAGCAAGAAACAATCCATGTTTTAAAAAATGTGAATGTAGAATTAGAATCAGGTTGTTGGCTAACAATTACTGGACCATCCGGATCGGGAAAGACAACATTAATGCGGTGTTTATCAGGGCTGGAATCTGTAGATCAAGGCTCCATTTTGTTAGGAGATTTTGAAATGAGCAAGGAGAAAGAAGAAAAGACGCGTGCGTTTAGAAGAGAACATATTGGTTATGTTTTTCAAGACTTTCAATTATTCGATCAATTTAACTTATTAACGAATGTAATGGTACCACTATTACCCTACGAGAAAAAAAGTGTTATTGAGCAAAAAGCTAAGCAGCTGATTGAACAGTTCGGTTTAAGTGAACGAATGTACCATAAGCCTTCCCAATTATCAGGAGGTGAAAAGCAACGAACAGCAATTGTAAGAGCATTAATGAATGATCCAAAGCTACTAATTTGTGATGAACCAACGGGCAATCTTGATGTAAACAGTCGGGATCAAACCATGAAAGTTTTAAAAGATATTCAACAGCAGGGGGTGACGATCATTCTTGTTACGCATGACTTAGAATTAACATCGTATAGTGATGTTCATGCAATGATGAGAGATGGACAAGTGAACTTCTCATCACTAAGCTATGCGTAAAATAGTTCTTTCTTAGCAATACGAAGTGGCTCTGTATCAAGAAATTTCTCGCAAAAATGGACAACTAGGAGCATGATGAAAAGGAGGGGGGGCAATCCTTTTCCGCTTTTGGTTGTTATATCTTTTATGCACTAGATAAGGTATTTATCAGCTAGTATATTTATGTCCACTTTGCTGGCTAATACCCTAATTTTCGAATGATGAAAACCGTGAAGTACAGCAGTACAACCTAGTAGGTTCTAGGAAAGTTCAACAGAATTTTTCCCGTGAATCAATTGTTATGATCTTTATTAGTTAACACGTGGTAACATTTGAAAATTAAATATCCAAATACAATACTAATAGAATTAAGAATAACATCATCGATATCTGCACTACGCCCTATAAAATATTGAATAAATTCTATTGCTAATACAAAAACAACACCTACTATTAGTAACCTTTTAACTGATCGCATTTCTTCCCATAGAACTGGAAGCAGAAATCCAAAGGGTAAAAAAAGCAACAAATTTGCTGCAATATTTAACATGGATACAGATTCCCAACTACTAACGGTTTCATTAAAAGAAAAAAAGTATTCATACAACGTATTAAACGGAATTAGGTTGATACTTGCAAGCGAATTTTCAAACGTTACAAAGAAATATATTTCTCCTGTTAAACTATCTATACCAAATTGCCACATTGGTAATATTGTTTGAGATAATAACCCTATTATATAGGCTACAAAAATGGACATGACAATTTCTCGGTGCCACGAGACCTTCAACTTTTTTCTCTTAACAATAATAGTTCTGATTAGGATAAACAACAACCAACCTACGATTACAAAGGGGATCATTTTTTCTAAATATAATTGTATTAGGCTCATATCATCTTGCTTTATCACTAAAATTATATTGGTCGTTTTTAGATAAATCCCGATTAATCGATGGTTTAGCTATTCCTGCTTCAACACCACTAATTGTAATAATATTCATTATGAAGAAAATTAAAGTAAAAGAAACGAAGAGCTTTTTCATTTTAAACTTATACATAATATAATCCTCTCATTCTTTAAAAATACTTATAATTAAAAATCCTGTTAATAGGTTGCTAGTTTCAATATTTCCACTTATTTAATTTACATAAATTTGATTTATCTGTAAAATTTACGATATACTATTTTTAAAATATTGTCAATGTAGTTTTATTATATGTAAATGCTTGTAAATTCAGGGTTCATTGATTGGCTAAGCAACACGGTTAGTTTGTCCTCCTATCTAAGCATACTTGGAAAACTAGTGAGTCCTAATCATTTTGACATTAAGGTATTCGGACAACTATAAAGATAATAGTGGAAGGAGAGATTATATGAACACTCAATGAAAAAATGTAAAAAAAGTTATCAAATTGATCAAGAAACAATCAATATTATTAAAAATTTATAATATTGATTTAAAATTTAGTTGTTGACTAACCCCGGTCCAAGCGGATAGGAGAATAAGGCGACACTAATAGAATGAAGAAAGAATAAGATCAACGATATCTGCACTATGGTTTATGATGTTACACATCCAATAGGGTAGACTGAATTAATGTACGACGGAAAGGAAGATTAAAAAAAATCCGGTTCGAAAGTCGATGATAAGGATTATAAGGGGAACAAGGAGTTGAAGTAGTTGTTCTAACTATTTTTAATCTAGTTTACATAATATATATTATCGGAAGTCGCTGATAGAAAACAAAGTTTCGTCTCATAATTAAAGTATACTTGTGATAATGAGACAAAAAAGAAAATTGACCATGAGATTTTAAACTACACGATCAATAAATTGTCTGACTAAGTGATTAAATGCTATATATTTTTTTGTCGGTATCTGGTGTGCAGCTTTTTCAACATAAGCAATCTGAATATGCTCTTGTTCATAATAATATGCTTGGTGATCGTGTGTGAAGTCTGTTTCGTTTCCGTAAATAAATAAACTTGGACAGCTTATATTATCAATGAATTTACGTACATCATAATAATAAGTCGTTAAATAATACGCATACCAATGATTTACACTTGATTTTTTCATGTATTGCAACAACTGTTTTTTGTCACTGCGGTTTGTCGAGTTACTCGCTGCTAATCGCTTGGCTAGAAATTTTGGTGACAATTTTAACGTTTCCATTCCTAACCGATACACCGTATCCAAACTCCATGTGGAAACTTTCGGATAAGCTCCTGAAATAATTAATGCTTCAACAAGTTCGGGATATTCTCGAACAAAATATTGCGCAATCGTCCCACCAGCTGAATACGCACACAGCACGACTTTAGATAGATTTTCATGAATAATGATTGTTTTCAATTCTTTCGCATATTGTTTGATCGGATCATCTGCTAATGGTCCCACAGAATAACCGTGGCCACTCAGATCCGGAATAATTAGTTGATAGTAATTTGCTAAAGGTAATTGATGATCAAAAACAACTCCACCTAATCCTGGAGGATGAATAAAGATGATTGGGATACCTTCGCCGTATTTTTCGTAATAAACAATCGTGTTATCAAAACTTACATTTGGCACAATATTTTCGCTCCATTCTAGTCGTGTTAGTTACTAATATGCCAAATAGATCAATTAACATGTATTGATGGACAAAAAATGGCGTAGTAATTTTTGTTACTACGCCTAAACCTTCTATTCAATGCCTTAACAACACCCACCTGCACCAAGCAGTACCAATCCGTTTTGATCATGATCTAGTGTTATTTCATCTGTTCCCGTAACTTCTGGATCGAAAGCCACTTTGATTCCGTTTATCGTTGCAATCGTATCTTTTTCTTTCGGTTGTTCTAAAGATATAGCGATTTGCGGTCCACAACAACCTGATTCTGTAAAAAGTCTAATGCTTGAAGCTTCTTTCTCACTTAAGAATTTCTCTAACGTTTCCTTCGCTGCGTCTGTAATGTTCATTTTCGTTTCTCCAATCTTATTTGGTATAATCTTTTAATTTTTCATAACCAATTTTCTCTTCTTGTAGCCAAGGGATAATTGCCGTATGATTCGCCTTATCGTCTTGAACATCCGTAATCCATTCTTGTTCTGCTTGTGCTTTCGCCATTAAAATTGGATCTCTCGTCGTAGTCGCAAATAAACTTTGATTAATGATCCACCAATCCGGCTCAATCAATGCCCTGCGTAGATCGTCTTGTAAACGAGATGCCTCTAACACTGGAGTAGCTTCAGCCAAAGTAACAATAATTACCGATGTTTCTTTAGGATTGCGAATTTGTGGTAATAACTTTTGCGCATTCTCCGGGATAGCGCCACCTGTAGAGCGTGCAATTTCTTTCGTGAATGCTTGTGATGCATCCAACAATAGCAAAGTGTGTCCTGTTGGTGCCGTATCGATGACAACTATTTCATCCTTTGATTTCGCCACTACTTCAGCAAAAGCTTGAAATATCGCAATTTCCTCTGTACAAGGAGAATTTAAATCTTCTTGCAAATAAGCTAATCCATCGTCATCTAGTTCTTCTTTCGATTTTGCAATAACTTCTGCTTTGTATTTCTCCACTTCCACTTTAGGGTCCAAGCTACTAATGGTCAGTTTATCATTTAATTGATCGGTTTGGAACTGATATTCGATGTGCGCCGCCGGATCTGTCGTTGTTAAATGAACTTGATGTCCTTTTTCCACTAACCCTACAGCTATCGCAGAAGCAACCGTAGTTTTACCTACGCCACCCTTCCCCATCGTAAAAATGAGTTTCGTCCCTTTTTTCGAAAAATCTTCAACTACTTTATTCAGACCAGGAAGTGAATGCTCACTAACTTGTTGTTGATTGTCAGGCATTGCATGTTCTCCTTGTTCAAAAAACATGCGTAGATTTTCTACTCCAGTTAACGAATAAGGAACATATGGTAAAGAATAAATCGGCGTATCACGTAAGTTCTTAGGAATCTCTTGTAATGCATTTTGCTGTCTTTGATAAAAAGCTGCAGATACTTCGTCTTCCGGATGATTGCTTTTGAATAAACCATTAACAATCAATCGTTGATTTTTAATCTCAATTTCCTTTAGTTCCGTCGAAGCTCGATTTGCTTCATAAAAAGATGAGCTTTCTGGTCGTGTAATTAGCATCAAGGTCGTTTGGCTTGGATCAGATAGTGCGGCTACAGCATTCGCATAAAGTTCTTTTTTATCGGTTAATCCTGATAATGGACCAAGACATGATGCACCATGGGTACTTTCTTCAAGAAAACCATCCCAAGCAGTTGGTAATTGCAAAAGCCTTAGCGTATGACCAGTTGGTGCCGTATCAAAAATAATATGATCAAATCCACTCACAATCTCATCATCGGTCAGAAAATGCGTGAACTCATCAAAGGCTGCTATTTCAACTGTACAAGCACCGGACAACTGTTCTTCCATTGTCGCTACGACTGATGCAGGTAATTTATCTCGATATGGGCCGACGATATTTTCTCGATAAGTTTCTGCAGATGCCTCTGGGTCAATATTACTCACAAATAAATTGGTTACACCGGGTACCTCTCTTGGGGTACTTGATAAGGATAAATCAAAAACGTCTTGTAAATTGGAAGCGGGATCTGTACTGATTAATAACACCTTTTTTCCTTGATCAGCTAACCCAACTGCAATCGCACAAGCGGTGGACGTCTTCCCTACCCCACCTTTTCCCGTTAAAAAGACAAATGGTGTCTGAACATCATCTAGCGTAAATGTTTCATACATGCTTTCCCCTCATTTCCTTATGATAGTGTATTTAAATCAATCGTGCGTCGTGAGGTTGGCTTTGTCTTTAACTCTTGTTCACTTACATGAAACCATGCGGAAAAATCTTCGTTTGTCGGATATGTCCCAATCGTCTTCACTTGGTCATCTACCAAAACGATAGGTAAGGCATCTGGTCCTTTTTCTGTTAAAATTTTCGTCACTTCTTCGTTCTCAGCAAATTTTTCCGGATCATTTGTTAATTGATATCGCTGGATATTTTCACCTTTCTTTTCTAGAGAATGTACTGCCGCTGCAACACGTGTCAGTTCAGGATCCACACTTGGCCCACACACACCAGTAGAACAGCACATTGCTGGGTCAAAAATTTCTACTTTCTTCATGCTTAAAACCTCCCATTTCAAATAAAAAATTCGATTAATTATAGCTTATGCTCTTTATATAAGTATATACTTATATGGTTATGTTAGTCAACTGATTGAATCTTTTGCGTTAAATTGAATCGGAATAATAGTTTTAAAAACAAATAAAAACCACTTGTAAATGGTATAATTCCATTTACAAGTGGTTGAATGTTTTAGTCAGTCTACTATTTTCGTCAAGTTCGTCTTTGCAGGGCCCTCTAACACTTTACCATCGATGGAAAATCGAGATCCATGGCAAGGACAATCCCATGATTTTTCAGTTGAATTCCAATTAACCTCACATTTCATATGAGGACAAGTAGTATCAAGTTTACCAAGGTTACCTTGATCATCACGATAAACCCCTACCCTTTTCCCTTGTTCACGGAGAATTGTTGCCTGATTTTTTTCTAATTTATCATGATTTTCTTTCCAATTGCCTAGTTTGCCTTTGATCATATGCTTAGCCACATTAGTATTCATCTGAAAAAAGTTTTTTACATCAGGATCAAAATCAAACCGTGATGGAGTAAATAGTGTAGCGTAAGGATTTTCTTTTTCTAGTAGTAAATCAGAAATAATTATTGCAGCTTGGGTTCCACTCGTCATCCCCCATTTGCGATACCCTGTAGCAATCATCGCTCTTGGTTTATTTTTTGTAACTGGACCAATGTATGGAAGTTTATCTACTGTTGTTAAATCTTGAGCTGACCAACGATGGTGATAAGAAGTGATGCCAAAATTTTGATCAGCAAAAAGCTCTAATTGCTCATGATGATTAATGGCTTCTTTCTCCTGTCCTGTTTTATGCCGCTCTCCGCCAACCAACCATATTTCTTCACCATTATCCGCTGTAGCACGAACGGTTCTTGACGGTTGTTCTACATTAACGTACATTCCACCAGGAAATTTGGTATTTGTTTTGACAGCTATCAAATAAGACCTCTCTTCATACATACGAGAAAAATACATCCCACTTTTATCATGAAAAGGATAATGTGATGCCATGACGAGCTGTTTACACGCGATTTTATGATTGTCTTTTGTCGTAACTGTTATGCTTTCTTGATAATCTATATCTACGGCTGTAGTGTGTTCATAAATATTGATATCATCTTCATGGATGGAGGTTACAAGGTGCTTAAGAAATGCTAGTGGATGAAATTGTGCTTGATTTTTCATAACCAATGCTTTTCGAATCGGAATGCCTAATGGCATCTCGGTAACAAGCTCACCATCAATCTTCAACTGTTGATATGCTTCATATTCCTTGTCTAAATTCTTTATTTCTTTTTCGTCATTCGTATACAGATAGGCATCTTGTGTCGTGAAATCACAATCCAGTTGTTCTTTTATTATCGTGTCGTGTATCCACTGCTTCGCATCGTTCGCTGCTTGATAATACTGTTTTGCTTTCTCTACACCGAAGTGTTGGATTAATTCATCATAAATCAAACCATGTTGTGCAGTAATTTTTCCGGTTGTATATTCCGTTGTACCACTTAATATCGTATCCGATTCAATCAATGTAACGTTGAATCCTTGATTTCTAAGTAAATATGCTGTTGTAATTCCTGTTATCCCTGCACCAACAATAAGAATGTCGGTTTTGATATTATCTTTCAGTGATGCAAAACTAGGCAATGACGTGTTGTTTTTCCAATAAGACGAAGTATCCTTAGGTACTTGATAGCTTTTATTAGCCATTATTCAGCCTCCTGTAGCAAACTACCATTATTATGCTCTAGGAGGATGTAGTTCATGTATAATAAAGGAAACCTTCGCAACGAAAAAACATTTGTACTGGAACTGCTCGTGCGTTACTAAGCACCCTGCGAGAGTTTTAAAACAACAAAGCTTTAAAACATTTACTTTTATATTAGTTATTACCGAATAAATACTAATTCATCTTCTGTTGAATGGTCTTCACTAAATTCAAAATTCAAATGATTAAATGCTTTTAGTTCTTCTGGTGATTGCACTTGATATTCGGCCATAAATCGAACCATTTCTCCTCGAGCCATTTTAACTAATGTTCCTTTTTCCTTCACTTTTCCATCCTTTAATTCTCCAAATTTGCAGCGTATGATCTTTGCTTTATCATTATATTTTGTAATGGTTTTGCTATATTCTTCTGATGCCAAATTGATAATACAATCTGTCTCACTTAAGAGTTGTTTGGCTAGCTGATCATCCCAAAAATCATACACAGATGGATACGTTGCATGCTTTAATTTCGCCTGCATTTCTAGTCGATAAGGAACAACGCCATCAAAGGGTCTTAGGATGCCGTAAAAACCAGACAAAATCCTGAGATGTTGCTCTAAGTAATCGTAATGAGATGCTTCTAGAACACTTGGCGCCATGTGTTGGTATTGAATGCCTTCATAAGCCAAAATTGCAGGGGTAAGATTTTGATGTAAATTCATTTGTTGAATACGTTCATAATTTAACGTGGTAATCTTGTCGCTCGCTTTCCAAATCTTCTTCAATTCATCGTAACTCAAAGTTTGCAAGTGGCCTAGTAAATATTCGGTTTTATCGATAAATTGCGGTAATTGATTGTGAATAAAACTATCATTATCTATATTCATCTTCTTTGCTGGTGAGATAATAATACGCATGTGAACCACCTCTCTATCATTCATTCTATCTAAATCAGTATAGCAATCAACGCAAAATCTGAAAAGTTAAATGTCTCTTTTCATAGATCCATATTGATCCATGATATCTTTTGCCACCAATTGTCCTGATAAGGTTACCATCGGAGTTCCACCACCTGGGTGCGTTGATCCTCCAACGAAATAAACGTTTGATAAAACAGGGTCTTTATTCTCTATACGAAAAAAAGCTTGGTTAAGATGATTCGATGACATGCCATATATTGACCCTTTAAACGCACCTGTTCGATCATGAATGTCTTCAGGCGTCATGATATATTCTTCTTCTATACGAGATGATAGATCGGTTAATCCATGTGATTCCAACTGATCAATCACTCGATTCTTGATCGTTTCTTTCGTTTCATCGTTCCATGTCACATTTGAACTAAGGTAGGGTGCATTGATCAGGATAAATAAATTACCGCCCTCTTTTTTTGCTCTTGACGGTTCAGATACACTAGATTGGCAAATATAGATGGTTGGTTCTTCTGGTACAATTTTCTCATCAAAGATTGCTTTAAATTCTTGCGTGTATTCTCTTGGAAAAAAGACATTATGATGACGTAACTCTGGATATGTTTTCTTAATACCGAGTAATAAGGTAAATCCTGATAGAGATACTTCTTTCTTTTTGAGCTTTTTATTCAATGGATGACGTTTAAGCAATCGGTTATAAACCGTTAACGCGTCGGCATTAAAGATGACTTGATCTGCTTCAAATCGCTTCCCGTTTGCATGAACAGCTATCAACTGTTTTCCTTTTTGTACTACTTCCCTAACTTCATGATTCATATGAAAAATAACACCTAGTTCACGGGCTAACTGCTCGAATGCGCGAACGATTTGATAACTTCCATTTTTAACACCCCAAATCCCTTGTCCACCTTCAAGGTGAGCCATCATAGCAAATATCATCGGTGCTTGATAAGGGCTTGAACCAACATAAGTTGCATAACGATTCAGTAGCATACAGGTGTTTGGGTGTTCAAAATAACGTTCAACAAGTGTGTTAAGTGACGTGAACGGTTTAATTTTTATAAAGTCTCTTAAAAGAGATGGAGACAGTTTAGTCTTGGTACGATACATCAATTGACTGAAAAATTGTCGCTCACTTATTCTATATAGGCGTTTAGCTTCTTCTAAAAATAAAGGGTAATGATCAGCATCGTTTTCAGAATATGTACGAATTTGTGATTGAACACGCTGCACATCAGTGGAAAAATCAATCATTTGGCCATTAGGGAAGAAATTACGCGTTCCTTCTTCTATTGGATAAAAAGTCAAATAGTCATTTGGATCCTTTCCGACCGATGTAAACACGTCTTCAAACACATGTTTTAATGTGAACGTACTTGGCCCTAAATCAAATTGATAATCCCCCATGGTCACGGATTGAAGTTTTCCACCAATCGTTGCCTCTTTTTCTAAAACTCGAACGTGATAACCAGCATGTTGCAAACGAATCGCTGCACTCAATCCCCCTAAACCACCGCCAACGATTACAATATCTTTCATTGATAGTGCCTCCCTTTCCATTGATAACCTTTTTTCGTTACACTACGTACCATGGAACTTGTCCCGATCAATACAAACAAAATCATACTAAAGGGCATAAGTAAACTGACCCATACCGGAATACGATTCGTTCGGTCTATGATCCACTTTATACCGACACCTAGTGCGTAACTCACTACAACAAGAGATATGGGAACAACAGGGGTTAAGAAGAAAGGCATGACGAATAAACCAATATAATAAAGCATCACAAAAAGTAATAAAGGGACACGTCTCCCAACACCAGCAAAAATGTTTTTTTGAAAACCGGTGTACACTCCTTTAAATGAATCATACATCCGCATACAAACCCAATCATCTACTTTCATCAGAGTGGCAGGAAATCCAAACGCTCTTTGACGTGTAAATAACGCCATATCATCAACGATCGAGGAACGAATGGCTTGATGACCACCAGCTTTGTGATAACTTGATCGTTCAATTGCGATAAATCCACCATGCGCTGCAGAAAACTTTGGATTTTGACTTTTGGTGACATAGCGTATCGGTAAATGCATCATAATAAATGTCATCATCAGTGGCACAACAAGCGCTTCTGATAGTGTTTTGACAACTTGCTTAGGAAAACCAGACACAATGCCTGTCTTTTGAGATGGAAGAAAAGCGATGAGCTCTTTTAGTGCGTTCGGGTAAAGTCTAGCATCGGCATCTAAAAAGACAAACCAATCTCCTTTCGCCTCTTTGGCGAGTTGGTGACAAGCATAGGATTTCCCCGACCAATCTTCTGGCAACCTTTTACCTTGTAAGACTTTTAACGTGCTATATTTTTGTTTTAATTCAATCAATATTTCAGGTGTCCGATCGCTAGAATGATCATCTAAAACAATTACTTCATCTGGTAGAACTGTTTGATGATAAATCGATGTAATTAATGCTTCCATATTTGCCTCTTCATCACGTGCGGGTACGAGAATACTTAATTTGATTGCTGAAGTATCTGTTTTTGAATCGTTATCACGCGTTTTTAGTAAAGCGTGACGGTTCCAGATAACGACTATCCATTGGATGATTAATACAACAATAATTATGGTCATTAACGTCATACATTCACCTTCTCTTTAGCCAATCCAACCAATCACTTGTTGATTTTTTCGGTTTAATCAATGGAGTCAGCGCATCGCTTTTGTGATAATTCAAATCTACGATCAATGCTTGTTTTTGATTATGATACTGCTCAGTCATCACGTTTTCAAAATAATGAACCCATTCTTTACGTTTCTTGTTAGCACTAATAATCGTATGTGCCTTACCAATTACAATCGATACCATTGGTTTTTGTACTTCTAAAAAGTAGTAATGAAATGTAACAGGGATCACATTAACTGTTTTGTTTAACTGAATTAATCGTCCAAGGCCTTGCTCGAATTTAAAAGGTGTTGCATCCTGATGATAAACTTGTCCCTGTGGAAATAACCAGACGGATTTATCCTTTTTAAATAAGTTTTCTGTATAACGAAAGGTCTCGATTAAGTCTCTTGGTTTCTCTTTGTTGACACTAAAAGCACCTAATTTACCGAAGAATGGGTAACATCTTAACCCTTGTTCATCCATCATCACATAGTGGTCTTGTTGACTTCTTCGTTGCGTTAAAAAATAAAGTATTGGACCGTCCCACCATGAGCTATGATTGATGATGTATAGGTTTGGATGGCTATTTTCTTGATCGAGTTGTCCCTTTACATGTACAGCATGAAAAGTTTTTGGTATTAGATACCATTTAAGATAATGATCAAATAGTTTCATAAATGTAGGTTTTTTATTTGCCGGAATCATAACGATATTTCCCTTCAGCTAAAAGAATGAATAGCACGCTCATAATCGAAATCGAAAGGACACCGTGCGTTAGTGCGAGTGCACCAAATAATAATAACATTAGCTGATAAATAAACGTGTTCATTCGAAGCATTTGTTTACTTCTTTTGTATAGTGGAAAGAGATAACTTAACAACGCACCTAAAATAAACCATGTGAAAAAGTTCGTAATCGGGATATCATAATAACTGAATGCTCCAGGATTATACCACGTCCAATAGCCTTCTAATACAGCAACTGGATCAAGTATTAAGTCAATAATGACAATCCAAAAACCTGTTTCAAGCGCTCTTTTTGTTTTGTTATTCTGAGAGGACATGATCAGTGAATTTAACAAAACACCCACCCAAGCAAGTGCTATGGTGAAAGGAACACCGACGACAAGAGGGCCAAGAATCGTTGAATAACTATATTCTCCAAAAGGAAAGCCCGTTTCGACACTTAATATCTCAACAAAAAAGGTCGATAATGCGACAATGATAGATCCTAGGAGGACTTTTTTCCATCCCCCTTCTTTTTTGCCAATCCACTCTACTAGACTTAGAGAATAAAAAATTAAAAAGGCTGGCTTAGAAAATGCTAATGATTCTGGAAGAACAAAAAACACCTGCAGAATAAAGCCGATTGTATACCATATGATAAATAAAGGTAATAATATTGGTTTCTCTCTCATTTCAGTACGCTCCTATGTATGAGTTCTGTTTAATACTATAACGGACTATACCCGTTACCAAAACATCTGAACCTCTATTCGAATAAGAGAATAAAGTTCTCCGTTAAATCCACATAAAAATCCTATATTTTATATACAATAGCATTTTTCAAGAATACAATTATACAGCTTGCAAATTACACTCAAAAAGGAAATGGTGAAAAGATCTAATGGCTTTTTCCGTGGACACATCTTCCTCACAATTGACGTGGTGGTTTCTGTATAAAAAAAGCAATCAAAGGCATGTAACCTCTAATTGCTTTTCTTTTTAATACTATTTTTGTTTTCGCATCATATCGTAATACTTTAATGGCTGATCTACTTTTACTTTTGTGATCATCATCGCATGCTTTGCTCGTTCTAATGGCTCGCCATTTTCATCCCATATTTCGTTAATCGTTTGTTTGAAATGATAGAAATTCGGACCGAAAAATTCCACTTCATCTCCCACGCCGAAACTGTTTCTCTGCTGAATGGTTGCGACTTGCGTGTTTTCATCATAATCAAGTACCAACCCCGCAAAGTCATATTTCGGAATACGATCTGGTTTGCCGTATAATTGATCCTTGTCGGTTGGCTCGTGATAATAAAAAGCAGTAGTTAAAGACCGTTGTGCTGCTTTCCAAATCTCATCTGTCCATTCAGGATTTAATTGATAATTTTCTGGATCATCGAAATACGTATCAATTATTTTACGGTACACATTTACCACGGTTGCAACATAGTGAATGCTTTTCATTCGCCCCTCAATTTTCAACGAGTCAACCCCCAGATCAAGTAAATCAGGTAAATGCTCGACCATGCTTAAATCTTGTGAACTCATTGTATACAGTTCGTCAGATTCTTCAGTTACCGATACAGCACCATCGGTACCATCTTCAAATAGATCGTACTTCCAACGACAAGATTGGGCGCAACCTCCTCGATTTGCATCACGTGAAGTCATATGGTTGGATAAAACACATCGACCGGAGTAAGAGATACACATTGCCCCATGGATAAATGCTTCAATCTCAATATCGACTTTTTCTTTCATCTCTTTGATCTCTGCTAAGGAAACTTCACGAGCTAGTACCACTCGTGGAATTCCTTCGTTTTTCCAAAATTCAACGGTCTTCCAATTGGCAATCGAAGCTTGGGTACTAATATGCACTTCTAAATCTGGTGCAGCTTCTCGACACGCTTGAATCAATGCTGGATCAGCAACGATGACAGCTGCAATACCAATCTCATATAATTTCTTAAAATATTGGTGCGCACCCTCTAAGTTATCATTATGTGCAATAATGTTTGCCGCCACATAAACTTTCGCTCCATATTTATTGGCAAAAGCTACCCCTTCAGCCATATCTTCGAAAGAAAAGTTTCCTGCTTTTGAACGCAAGCCGAATTGTTTTCCCCCAATATACACAGCGTCTGCTCCATAATGGATCGCAAATTTTAATTTTTCTAAATTACCTGCCGGAGCAAGTAATTCTGGCTTCTGTTTACGTGTTGTTTCACTCATTTTCTACACCTCAATTAATAAATCTGTTCTTTAAAATAGAATCCAGTGTCTAATTTACGATCTTCTGGTTGAATCGCGAAAATCTGTTGCTTCCATCCTGTTTTTTTCATTTGATAAGAAGCTGGATCTTTTAAATACGTATCGACTGCCTCACGATAAATCTTTACAATTTTCTCATTATAGTCCGTCGATTTTAACAAACCATTTATTTTCAAACCATCAATTTCCGCTTCAAGAATCGCATCCAAATAATCCACCATAGCCAAATCTTCATTACTCATGATATGTGTACCATTGACGTCCTCATATACAGGATAGTGAGTTTCATCTTTTTTCTCTTGTTTCAAAAACATGGGCTTGTCCGAATCGTAAGCTTTATCAATGTGTTGATAATAATTACGCACTAGCTTTCTTTTGGATTGAAAAATACAAGTCATTCCATGTACTTGTATTTCGATTGGAAATGACACTGCTTGTTTGATTTCTTTAATCGCATCTAATGCTAATTCATTCGATAAAATTGCTCGACTTAAACCTCGTTGATGCCAGAAACGTAAGGTTTGATAATTAGTAGATAACGTTTCCGGATTCCATGTTAAAGGGATAGATAAATCGATGTCTTTGATCATTTGAAAAATAGATGGATCTCCACAAACGATACCATCTACGTTTAAGCGTTCTAATTCTCGTAAATAGCTCGGTAGTGTTTCAATATGTTCATTATGAAAAATCGCATTCACTAATAGATAAATACGTTTGTTTTGTTCATGTAAATAGGTTGTTGCTTCAGCAATTTGGTCTATCGTAAAATCACCTGCGACACGAATACCATAGTCTTGATGACCAATAATAAGAGCATCCGCCCCCGCTTCTGCTAAACGTTTTACTTCATCAAGATCCTTTGCTGTTGCTTGTAATTCTGGTTGAAAAGAATTCGTCATAGTTTCACCTCTAAAAAATACAGTCTATTGTTTATTATGAAGTAACCACCGTAAAAAGCAGTGACAAAACTCACAATTAAACATACTTTGCGGTTTATTTTTTATAAAATTCAAAATGGATTTATCAGAAGGAGAGTTAGATCGTTTTTTTTTACGCTTCCTAATACTATGACAGCACCACTATTCTCCTACCAATACATCATAGTTTTTGCAATGAAAGCAAATGATTCTTTTTACGATCCTAGCTAAGTTAACCGATATTTTTGAGTTTAGATAGCAGATCGTCAGGGAAAATATACAATTATACGAAAGAGAACATAATCTGAGGTGATAAGATGACGAAAATAGGTGCACATTTAACTGTGAAAGGGCGCGTTCAAGGAGTTGGGTTTCGTTTCACCACCCAAATGAAAGCAAAAGAAATCGGAGTGAATGGTTGGGTGAAAAACTTATCCGACGGTTCCGTAGAAATGAAAGTGGAAGGAAAAAAAGAGCCAGTTTATCAATTCATCGATCTTGTTAAAGCTGGACCAAGTCCATCTGCTAACGTTGAGAATGTTGACGTTAGCCTGTATGAAGATCTACAAAATTATAATGATTTTGAAATCGTTTATTGAAACTAAAGGAAAAAGTCGCGTATTTAGTACAACACGCGACTTTTATTGCTATGAATAAAGTATAGATACGATTAGACCTCTGACTTCATTTCACCTTTGCCAGTGGTGACTTGCCTTAAAAAGACAATGCTTCATGATCATACTTGTCTATTTTTCTTCGAAGAATTTACGATTCAATGCAATATATTCATGTTCATCATCAGGAATTTCATCTTCCATAAAAATTGCATCAACGGGGCAAACTGCTTCGCAAGCGCCACAATCGATACAAATATCAGGATCAATGTAAAACATGTCTTCGCCTTCTTCTATACAATCAACTGGACAAACCTCTTCACATTCGCCCGCTTTTTCTTCAATACATGGGGATGTAATAACAAACGCCAAGAATAACGCCTCCTTCTATATAATCTAATCATATGTTACCAAAGAATAGAGAATAGTGGTAGTAAGAAACTACCAAATATGTTCGAGAGAATAAGAATTCTCTTGATTTTGAATAAGAAAAACATCTGGATTCTTTAACATACGCCACTGTGAAAAACCAAATCCTTCAGAAAAATGAGCAAGGATCAGAGTAAGCAAATTCCCATGTGTAATCAGGGCGATCTTTTGACAACTCGGATCTTTTAATACTTCGTCAATTACTTGCAAACCGCGTTTCCCAGCTTCATTTGATGATTCTCCCCCTGGTAATCGATAATCCATATCAAGAAAAGAGGTTTCTAGTACATCAAACCAATCATCGATTGGCTCTTCACTTAATATTCGCTCTTGTAAGCGAGGATCGATTTCTACCTTTAAATGATTTTTATCCGCATATGGTTTGATCGTCTCTACTGCCCCCATATACGGACTAGAAAGAATGCGATCTAATTTAATATTCTTTTTACTAAGAAATTCCGCTAATCGGCGTGCTTGATTCACCCCATTATTTGTTAAAGGGGAATCTTTGTGCTGACCTTCGGCTTGACAGTGACGAATTAGTATAAGCTCTTTCACGGGATCATCTCCTAAGGGGATTGGATTTATGAATCTTACTAAGATCGTATACTAGTTACTATTTCCGTAAATGCAAAGATAGAAACCATCATTTATGAAATATTTTCAGAAAAATATTCTTTTTTAAATCCACCAATTCGATTGGAATTATCAATAATAAAATAAAATTCATCTGTCTCATTCTTAACATCATAAACTTTTCCAGGTGTTAAGACGTTATGGACGACGAATTTCTTCGCATCCGCATGCACACACTTAATTTGTTTTATTGTTTGTTTCTCTTCCCAATATGTATGGATCAATGCGTACACTCCTCTCTTTTTCCCTATATTAGCTATCTTTTCTATTTTAGCACGTTTTTTCAAAAAAAATAAGTTCTGCAGTGAGAAAAATACCGAAGCAGGAACAGCGATGTTGCACCTGCTAACGGTGAGGTATTTCCAAAGGACAGCAAATGAGAAACAAACATGTCAACGCATGGAATGGTGGAAGATCATGATGTGGGCTGACCGACATAAAAAACTGTAGAAAGAACCAATGTAGTCATTGGTGTACGAGCCAACAGTTTTCCTTGTCATTAACGAAATAAAGCAAGATACTCTTCATAGCCTTCTTCCGCCAACCGCTCTTTTGGTATGAAACGTAAAGCGGCAGAATTAATGCAATAACGAGAACCACCACTTTCTTTCGGACCATCATCAAAGACATGACCTAAGTGTGAATCGGCATCCTTACTTCGAATTTCAATTCTTCGCATGCCATGTGTCGTGTCCAATGATTCCGCTAATTGATTTCGGTTAATGGGTTTTGTAAAGCTTGGCCATCCACAGCCAGCATCATATTTATCTGTTGACGAGAACAGAGGTTCCCCACTAACGATATCCACATAAATTCCATCCTGATCATGGTCGTAATATTCATTTTGAAAGGGTGCTTCTGTACCGTTTTCTTGTGTTACCTTATATTGAATTGGTGTAAGTTTCTCTTTCAGTTCGTCCTTATTATAGGATGGTTGCCAATGCTCTTTGATAAAAGCGGCACGACCAGATCCTTGTTTATATAATCGATAGTGAAAAGCATTCTTTTTGTAATAATCTTGATGTTTTTCTTCGGCTGGATAAAACGTTTGTGCAGGTAAAATTTTCGTAACAATGGGATCGGAAAATTTACCGGATTGGATTAACGCTTGCTTAGATTGTTCTGCAATCTCCCTCTGCTCTTCCGTATGATAAAAAATCGCCGTTTGATACGATTCACCACGATCATTAAATTGACCACCAGGATCAGTAGGATCAATTTGTTTCCAAAACACATCTAATAGTTTGTGATAGGAATAGACACTAGGATCAAAAATGATTTGTACCGCCTCGACATGCCCTGTCGTATTTTCACAAACTTGTTCGTAGGTTGGATTTTCTGTATGTCCACCCGTGTATCCAGAAACAACCGAGATAATACCTGGTTGTTGATCAAATGGTTCTACCATACACCAGAAACAACCACCTGCAAATGTAGCATATGCTTTATTTTGTTCCATTACTATTCACCTCAATAGCTTCTTATTTTGTTATGGATTAGATCTATTGTAAATGGAATAGTAATGGGAATCAAATATATAGCACTGGTTGTGAATCTCGTTTAGCTTCTGCTTCTTCCGTTTTTTCTTCATTCTTCTTTTTTCTTTTGGATGGACCTTCTGCTGTTTCGATAATATAGATATTCTCCGTTTGTTTTTTTTTCTTTTTTTCACTATCTGCTTTTTCTTTTTTTATTTCAGCTTCATGCTCTGCTTTTTTTTGTTGCTCTACATCTACTTGATCATCATCGTCTTCTTTCAAAAGCTGATCTAGAATATCTTCTCCTTCATCCTTACTCTTGTCCCCGTCACTCTCTTTATCCTCTTGATTGTCTGGATTTTCTGAGCTTTCTTCTTCACTATCTGCTAGATCTGCCGCTTGAAATGCTTTTAACATCGCTAACATGCTAGGTAAATTTTTTATAAAAGGTCCATATTGCTGGACCATTGGTGTAATTTGTTGGGTCATCTTAATTACTTGTTGAATGTTATCTACTGTTTTCGTCAGTCCGCCACCACTGCTCCCACTCCCTCCACTTGTTGATGTAAGGGACGGCATGATTTTTTGTAATAAACCTTGAAGTCCAGTTTTCTCCGCTGGCGCTGCTTGTGTCGGGTTGAAGTTGGAAGTTTGATTTGTCATATATTGATTCGGCCATTGTTGAAAAGATGGCTGATATCCGGATTGATACCCAGCAGGAAAACTTGGTGCTTGATTCGGCATATAATTTTGATAAGCAGGTGGTGAATGATGGAAACCATTTGTCGGATACATATTTATCCCTCATTTCTCATCCATGTGCTAGGATATTGTACGTAATTTAACAAAAAAAGTGTAGGCGTATGCGTATTTTTTTGAATCGAAAAAAGGGAAACTTCAATCAATTGGATATTTCTTTTTTTAGGAACATACTTGTTATTTAGAAGAGTGATCGAAAACTCTTGAAACTAACAAAAATGCCGATCCTAGTGATTCACACAACGATCGGCATTTTTATTTAACAATTGGTAAAAATAATCATGAAATAGTTTACTCTATTTCCCGGGCAAGCGCATCAACCGCGAGATTATGACAAGGAATGATGAAAACTTAACTACAACTTGTCGCTAATTGACACTATACAAAGAAAGTAGTTGATAAGTACAAATGGTTTCATCGTCGCGCCAGGTAAGCTCGACAACTTTCCCGTAACCTATTTGATCTGATTCTACATGTCGTCTAATTTCAATGGGATCTTGGATTGGATAAAGACGATATCCTGGTAGCGTAATGGAAAAATGATTTTCTTTTTTTTCTACACGTTTTTCTAAACCTTCTGTTATTAGTTTCCATTCCATGGTAAGTGGCATCGACATAGATGATGACCTCCTATTCTATATACTATATTATACTAAATCTGACGAGATTTTATAAGTGAAATGTTACCGTTGATCCTCGAGGTGAAGGGGTAATGACTAACTTTGCATGTATTTCTTCTTTTAATTGAGGTACATGTGAAATAATCCCGAGAATTCGATTCGATTGCTGCAAACCTTTTAAACAGTCAATCGCTTGTTCTAACGATAATTCATCTAACGTACCGAACCCCTCATCAATGAATAGTGTTTCTAATTGCACCCCACCAGCATGTGCTTGAACCACATCAGCCATACCTAATGCTAGGCTTAAGGCAGCCTTGAATCCTTCTCCGCCTGATAACGTGCGGACGGAACGTCTTTTTCCTGTATGTTGGTCCATCACTTCTAAGTCTAATCCACTTTGTGCTCCTCGTTTTGCGATCTGATCACTACGTATTAATTGATAACGATGTTCCGTTAATTGATCCATTCGTAAATTCGCTTGCAATAAAATTTCATCAAGAAATGAGGATAAAACATATCGTTCAAAGGATAAGCGTAAATGATTATCTCCTCGTGCTAAATTAGCTAATTCAGCGATATCATAATATGCTTTTGCGATATCATTATGCTTGTCAGATAGTAGCGTAAGGTTTTGCAAAATACGTTTTTGATTAGTTAGCTCTTGTTCTACTTGATGAAGCTGTTGCATCGTTTCTTCACATTTTTCATTCGCTTCGTTTGCTGCTTTTTCTAGTAGATCCAAGTCAGGTTTCTGATTTTCTTTTAATTGAACAGATAAAGTAGCTAGACGATCTTTCACACGGTCGAGGCGTTGTTCGTATTCTTTAATCTCTTGTTGGAATTGCTCGATGTGTTCACGCTTCTCTTTTGCTTCTTGGTAGGCTTTTTCTGACTCAAACCCATATTCTTTTAAGGCAGCAGTAAATGCATCGTGTTCTTTGTTCCAAGCTTGCTTCGTTTCACTTAAAAAAGCTTGATGAGATTTTACGGACGATTTCACATCAGCAATTGCTAAATTGTGTTCGTCAATCTGGTGTTTCAGTCTTTTCCAATCCGTAAACCATTGTTCGACTTCTGTTTTTTGGACTTCCATCTCCGCTTGCCACGCTTGCCTTGTTTTTTTAACAGTTGGTATTTCTTCTTTTAATTGTTCGAGCTTTCCTGCTAGTTTAATATATTTCGTATGAATTTCTTCATTTCTTTTTGCATTCTTTTCTAATTCAACTTGTACATTTTCTACCTGTTTTGCTAGGGTTTGCTTCTGTTTCTGCTTTTGATCCATTTCCCCGACTTGCTTTTCTAATCGTTGAAGTTCTTGTTGTTTAGCTTGCTGATTTTTTTGACATGTTTGTCCTAATATTAATAGCTCTTGATCATTTAACTTATCAAAAGTAGTATCGAACGGTTGAACTAGTTCTTCGACCAGTTGTCGTTGACCTTGACCGTTCGATTTTGCATCAATTAATTGATCTTGACAGAGTTCCAATGCTTTCGTTAGCTTATTTATTTCTTCTTGTACTTGCTCATTTGATTGATTAGCGGCAGCTTCATTTTCTGATTTTGCTAGTTTTGGATGTTCCTCAGATCCACAAACAGGACAAGGTGCACCCTCTTCTAGATGTGCGGCAAGTAGCAATGCATGTTGATTTCTTTTTTCTGTTTCTATCTCTTCTAACTTTTTTTGTTGCTTTGTTAACGCTTGTTTTTGGGCTTGGTACTTTTCTTCTACTTTTTTATATTCGGAGCGCAACTGTGTTAACTTAGTGAAGGCAGAAGATAATCGTTCAAATTGTTCTGTCTTTGTAACTGCTTGCGATAACGCTTCTTTCGCTTGGAAATATTGGTTCGTAATTGTTAGATGATCTTCTAACTGTTTTTCTAACGCTTTAAGCTGATCTTGATTGTCTTGCTTTTTCTGTTCTAATTGTTTTTGTTTAGTTCGAGCTTCCTCCTTTGCTTCTTTTACTTGTTTGAGTTCATCGGCGATTTTTTCGTATTGTATCCACTTGGTCAATTGACTCATTTTTGTTTGAATATCTTGCCGTTTTTGCTCCATCTTTTGTTCATTTTGTTGAAAAGCTTGGTATTGAGCGGCAATCGACTCACTTTGTTTCTGTAATTGTTGCCTCTTGTTTTCTAGCGAGGATAAGCGTTGTTGCTGCATTTCCCACTCTTTTTTTCGGTTCTTTAATTGTTTTTCGATCGGCACAATTTGTTCGGCTTTTTCAGCTAATGATACGATCGTTCTTTTGTCTGTGATCTCCGCATTCTTTTGCTCTAATTTCGTTTTTTCAATGAACAGTTGACTTTGTTCATCAAATAGTTCGGCTAATTGTTTACCTTGAAAGAAGTGAGCTTGTCTTTCTTTTCGTACTTCTTCCCTTTTCTTTTTTTCTTCTTCAATCGATAACTTAAGCTTTTGATTTATTTCTATCCGTTCGGTAAGCTCATCCATTACTTCCTTCGTACTATGGTCGGACAAGCCTTCCTCATGCCCATCCAATTTTTCGATTTCTTGTGTTAGTTTCCACTCTATTTGTTCTAATGCTTCTTTTTTCTCTTTCGCTTCTGCTTTCAATGTATCGGTGATGTCACGATAAAAATAGGTGCGAAAGATCTTCTGCAAGATTTCTTCTCGATCTTTACTATTTTCGGCGATTAATTTGCGAAATTCCCCTTGAGGAATCATGATCATTTTTCGGAACTGGTCATAATCTAAACCTAATAACTGTTCGATCGTTTCGTTCACATCTTTTATTTTTGTATGAAGAATCTTTTCTTCCTCTTCTTCGACTTGATAGAATTCTGCTTGAGCTGGTTCTTCCCGCAATCCTTCTCCGCGCTCTTTTGGTCGCATTTGTTTCGGTTGACGTTTCACTAAATACGTCTTTCCTTTTAGTTGAAAAAGAAAGCTAACAGCAGTTAATTGATCGCTAGAAGCAAAATCACTACGAAACGTATCATGCTCTCGTTCACTACCACTTGCTTTCCCATAAAGACAAAAACAAATCGCATCAAATATCGTTGTTTTACCTGCACCAGTAGGACCAGTTACCAAAAAAATTGATTCCTCACCTAGCTGACGAAAATCAATAACTTGTTGCTCATTATAAGGTCCAAAAGCTGTCATGGTTAACATTAATGCACGCATGTTATTGCTCCCTTTCTTGTTTCATTAATTGATCAACCGTTCGATGAATGTGCTCAGCACGATTTGGTGGAATCTCTTCCCCCTTCATTTCCTGGTAAAACGCTTCAAAGAGTTGGGTGTGGGACATTTGCTGTTTTTCTCGAATTTGCTTCATTTCATGTAGACCGAGATTTGATTGCTTTGCTTTACGTTCTAGTCGCAACACATTCGGAAATTTTTTGCGAAGTTTACCGATTGGATCTAATAATTGACCATCATCAAGCAATCGAACGTGCAAATAATCTTCACTAGGGGCAATGTCTTCATTCGAAATTATATCATTGAAATAACCTTCTATTATACGCATGTCTCGTTTCGGGTGGAGTGGAATCCGCTCGATATCCGCTTTGCCACAATCATCGAGTTCAATCATCGTGACCGACTTCTTGTGATTCGCCTCTGAGAAGGAATACTTTAAGAGGGAGCCACTATAACGGATGGTTTCTTTACTCACTTTTTGTGGTTGATGTAAGTGTCCTAAGGCAACGTAATGAAAATCATGGAAAATGTGAGCGTCAATGTAGGGGCTGCCGCCAATCATCGATAAACGTTCTTCTGAATCCGATTCCATTCCCCCTGTGATAAAAGCGTGTGCAATCAAGACATGACGTTCATTCATATCTTCATTACTTTTTATCTGCTGAACTATTTGTTCCATCGCTTCTTGATGCGTCTGTATTTTGTGATCAGGAAACATCGGGCGTACATCTGCTGGTTCTACGTATGGTATAAGATGAAAGTGCACAGGGCCAGATTGATCCGTTAGCGTAATCTTAGGAATTTTTTCTGAAAGTTTCGTTTCAATAAACAGATTGTTCTCTCTAAATAAGCGACTACCAAAATGAAGTCGATCTGGGCTGTCATGGTTACCGGAAGTAATCAGTATTGGCATATTAAAATCAGTGATTAATTCGGTTAATGTCTGATCTAATAATTCAACCGCTTCTTTTGGAGGTACAGACCGGTCGTAAACATCACCAGCTATAATCATGACATCCGGTTTTTCTTGACGAATGATCTGAATTACTTGTTTCAGAACTTCTGCTTGGTCCTCTGTCATATGAACACCATTGACTATTTTGCCAAGGTGCCAATCGGCTGTATGTAAAATTTTCATAACTTCTCCTCCTCTCCTATCTTGTAAACAAGTAAAACTCATTTATGTGAAAATAGACTCTTAGAAAAAGAGCCTATCTTTGTGTTTCGATATAGTCCTCCCATAATTGATCAAACAATCGAAGGGCATCGGTAAATGGAATATTCCATTCTAAATAGCGACTGATTTCATCATAATCACAACTATGTTTTGGGAAGTCGTGATCATGAAACATCCATTCCGCTAATTCGCGTTCTTTTTTTTGACTAGCTAATTTAGCTCCTCGATAACGCATCATGTATTCATGAAAAGATTTCATTCGTAATTACCTCGCTCACTAGCATCTATTTTTTCCGGTCATATTGGATGAAATAATAATCGTAAGGGTTGGCATCATCCTTAACCCCTTTTACTTTACTCGTTTCCTGCCATTGATCTGGATCATACGATGGAAAATACGTATCTCCGGAAAAAGTTTCATCAATATACGTCACATACATTCGATCCGTATAGGGAAGGAATTGCCGATACACTTCCCCTCCACCAAAGATAAAAAAGACCTTTTCTGGATTTTCTTTGTTCCAATTCAATACGGTTTCCATCGAATGAATAACCGTACATCCAGCTTGTGTGTATGCATGATTACTCGTAATAATAACATTCTCTCGTTCTGGTAAAGGGCGATTAAACGTTTCAAATGTTTTTCGCCCCATAATAATCGTGTGATTTTTTGTTGTATCTTTTACAAATTGCAAGTCCCTAGGTATGTTCCAAGGCATCCAATTGTCTTTGCCTATGACGCCATTCTTACTCATTGCGGTTATAATTGCAATCATTTACTAGCTCTCCTTTCTATTCAATTTTTTATACAGCAATCGGAGCTTTGATTGCTGGGTGACTTTGATAATCGACTAATTCGATATCCGTTAATTCTAAATCAAAAATGGATGGAAGTGCTGGATTAATTTTTATTTTTGGTAAGGCATAAGGTGTCCGTGATAACTGTGTTTTCACTTGATCGACATGATTTTGATAGATATGTGTATCCCCTAGTGTATGAACAAATTCCCCTACTTCTAGTCCACATTCGTGTGCCACTAGTTGAGTGAGAAGTGCGTAGCTTGCAATGTTAAATGGTACACCGAGAAAGACATCAGCACTTCGTTGATATAATTGACAAGAAAGTTTCCCATCCGCCACATAAAATTGGAACATCGTGTGACAAGGAGGCAGTGCCATATTACTTGGAACATCTTCTGGATTCCAAGCAGATACAATATGACGTCTAGAGTCTGGATTCGTCTTAATCGAAGCGATCACCTCTTTTAATTGATCAATGGTTTCTCCTTTTGATGTTTGCCAAGCCCGCCACTGTTTACCATACACCGGGCCTAGATCACCATATTTCTCAGCAAATTGGTCATCTTCAATTACACGTTGTTTAAATGCATTCATTTCTTCTCGATAGCTTGCAGCAAAAGCATCATCCACTAAACTACGATTACCAAAGTCCGTCATATCAGGTCCTTGATATTCATCGCTCTCCACCCATCGTTTAAACGCCCACTCATTCCAAATATTGTTGTTATTTTTTAATAAGTATTGAATATTGGTATCTCCTCGAATAAACCAGATTAATTCAGAAGCGATTAATTGAAAGTTAACCCGTTTTGTCGTAAGTAATGGGAATCCTTCTGACAAATCAAATCGCATTTGTGCCCCAAAAACAGAATACGTCCCTGTCCCTGTACGATCTTGTTTTTTATTTCCTTGCTCTAAAATGGTTTGACATAAATCTAAATAAGCTTGTTCATTTTTTGACATGATATCCCTCCGTTACTATTTACCTCTATTGTCTCATATTACAGAATTATTTCATTTGATTCAATAAACATTTCTGACCAATTTAAATCATAGGATAAAGGAGAGAAGAATGTTGTTGATAAAGGAGGCGTTATTCTTGTTAGCAAATGCAAGTCTTGAGCAGATGTTAAAACATTCTGTTGCCTACGGATATGTCATGACACAACCTTTTTCATTCTACGTAGATGCATACCCCATGTTGCAAAATGAGCTATTTAAACAAGATGAAGTTATTATTGCTTACGGGGACCATAGTAACATGGTGCGGGTACTTCAGCAAAAGTTAAACGACTTAACTTACTATGATGAAGAAATTGATGGAGAATTCGGGATATTTACAGAATATGCCCTAAAAAAATTTCAATCCGACCATGATATTACGGCAAATGGCGCCGTTGATGTGGAAACAGTCCAACGACTACTGGAACAGGAAAGGCAACGATACTTAGCCCCGTTAAGAAAAATTGATCAACCTTTAGAGTATGGTGAAATCGGAGACCATGTCAAAACGATTCAAGAAGCACTGTATTACTTTGGGTACTATCTGGAAGAAGTGGATAGCATTTTCGGACCTAAAACAAATAAAGCATTGACCGATTTCCAACAAGATCATGGTCTTACTGTAACGAATGCGGTAAATGATCAACTAATTCAAACAATGGCGGTAGAAAGTGAAGTTCGTGTTTCTTCAGCGCCAAAAGAAGTTTCAGAACAAGAAGAAACGGTAAAAGCTGCGAACAAAAGCGACTATCAAACGTTTGATGTCAATCAGTTGTTACAAGGTGCAAAAGATCATATTGGCACAAGGTATAGTTGGGGCGGTACTTCTCCTGATGGGTTTGATTGTAGTGGATATATTCAATATGTTTTCAAGCAAAAAAACATACAGCTACCTCGTACTGTATCAGAAATGTGGAACGTAGCAACTCGTGTAGATCAACCATCTGTTGGTGACCTTGTCTTTTTCGAAACATACAAAAAAGGACCTTCTCATGCAGGGATTTACATGGGAAATAATCAATTTATCCACGCCAGCGAATCGCGTGGTGTGCAGATTTCTGAACTCAGTGAGAGCTATTGGCAAGAACGTTATCTTGGTGCAAGAAGAATTCAAGTGAATAAGTAAAGAAAAGAAATTCCGTGAGCAAGTAGTAATGTTACTACTTGCTCTATTTTAATTCCACTCAAACAAAGTTTCCTTCATCAAGAAAATACCATTCTCGTTTAAACTGTTCAAGAAATGTATGAAGAAATTCATGCCGGTCATTAGCAATTTTTTTTGCTGTTGTGGTATGCATCTGTTCTTTTAATTGTAATAATTTATCATAGAAGTGTTGGACAGTCGACTGGTCATCAGTTCTTTCTTCTCCTTTATATATCGGTCTGTGTTTACTTCCACCATAACTAAATGCTCGAGCAATTCCAATCGCCCCCAAAGCATCTAGCCTGTCCGCATCTTGAACAATTTGCCCGACTTTTGTTGTTGGTGTTTTCTGTTTACGAAAGGATACGGTTATGATTGCTTCAAAAATTGCTACGATTTGTTGTTGGGATAGTTGAAGTTTCTGTAATAACTGAAGCATCTGTTGTTTTTCTCGTTCTGGATTATCTGTTAATTTTTCATCAATAAGGTCATGAACCCAACCACTAATTTCACATACAAAATGATCCGATTCCTCATGAATCGCAAGGAATTTAACCATTTTTGCTACACGGTACATATGTTCCGCATTATGTCCTGTGGTATCGAAAGCGAATTTTTTTGTAATATATTTCTCTATCTCATGGATTACTTCTTTTTCTTTCATGAATTTCCCCTTTTCTGATTTGTGGCTTAGGAATATTAACTTTAAGTGGAACTTTCTTTAAAAAAATTAGATAAAAAAATAATTTCATGAAGTAATATTCCTTCATTTTTACATAACTATCTACCGTTTTCAATTTCTTGACGATAAAAAATAAGTACGCTATATTATAGCTAAGCAAAGAAGATGTATGGATGACAGATAGCTTCTACAGAAGAAGTGGATGCACGAATGATCCTACGCTTCTGTGTAGCTATCTTTTTTCTGTCCGTCCATATGTTTTATTTGTATTTACTCCCACGTTTAATCGTGGACATTCTTAGGAGGATTGTGTACATGCAAAGTGGTATAGTAAAGTGGTTTAACGCAGAAAAAGGCTATGGTTTTATTGAAACGGAAGATGGTAATGATGTGTTCGTACATTATTCCGCTATCCAAGAAGAAGGATTTAAAACACTAGAGGAAAGCCAAGAAGTAGTCTTTGAGATTGTAGAAGGCGATCGTGGACCACAAGCAACAAACGTTGAAAAAAAATAATCGTAAGACGGTGACAGTTGTCGCCGTTTTTTTCTGAATAGTAAGGGGAGTTATCGATGTTAGAAGTATATGTAGATGGAGCTGCCAGCGGAAATCCTGGTCCAAGCGGTGCTGGAGTAGTAATTAAAAACAAGTTGATTTATCACACGGGACAGTTTTTCTTAGGCGACTTAACCAATCATGAGGCGGAATGGTATGCGGTCATTAAAGCACTAGAAATATGTCAAAAAACCTATCCAGATCAGATTATATCTATTCGTACTGATTCAAAGTTAGTTGTTGATATGATTGAAAGACAGTTCACGAAAAACCCACTTTATCAACCACTTTTGCAGGAGATTCTAACGTTAATGGATGTTTTCCCTTTTTGTTTTATCAAATGGATTCCTGATCAGCAAAACAAAGCGGCAGATAAACTAGCGAGGAACGCCATTTTCACAAAACAAACGATTGTTACTTAATCCCTCTTTCATGGAAAAGCTTTTTAGCTTGCGCAATGGTAATAATATTATTTTCTTTTAATAATTCAAGTAAGCTAATATAAAAGCTCCCATCAAAACTATATTGAATTCGCAGTGTTGTTTCTAAAGCAATTCGAACTAGTTTGTCACTTGCATTCGTATATTGTTTACCAAAATAAATGAAGTGTACTTGTTCGTCAGTTAACTTGAATCCTTTTACCCATAAGTGTTCAATATAATCAGCTAAAGTTCGATCGTTTTTCATCCAATCCTCTCCCCGTTGCTACGCTTGGACAATTTTCTTTCTTTTTTCAAGGTGAACAACCATACTTTCACCTAGTATAATACAAATCAGATTTTGCTGTAAAGCTTTTTATACGAACATACATTTCCGTTCGTGACTTCAGCAGTTTTTATCGTAAAGGCTCTGTTATTGTTTAATGTTGAAATTTGATACCTTGCTAAATTCTTGATATAATCAAATTGAGAACGTACATTCGATTAGTGGCGTGTAAGAATGAGCAAACCGTTTAATAACTTGTTAAAGCACATAGACAAACTGACACATACAGAAAAAGAACGTATTTTTCAATGGGTTAAACGCTATGTTGAACCTTCCTCATCTGTCGGTGGTCGCCTAATTAACGAAATGCGAGAAACTCGTTTTAAGGAAGGGTTTGAATGCCCACATTGTGCTTCAGGACACGTAGTTAGGTTTGGAAAATATAATGACCGCCAACGCTATCGCTGTATGTGTTGCAGTAAAACATTTACTGATACAACAAATACTGTTCTTTACCGAACACGAAAAGGGAATGAGTGGATTACATTTGTTGATTGTATGTTCAAAGATTATTCCCTACGAAAATCTGCCGAAATCGTAGGGGTTACTTGGGTTACACTATTTTATTGGAGGCACAAACTATTAAGTGCCTTAAAACAATTGGATTTTGAGCAATTTGAAGGTATCGTTGAAGTTGACGAGACCTATTTCTTATACTCCGAAAAAGGTAAGCGTGGCATTTCTGACCGCAAACCTCGTAAGCGTGGAGGGAAATCTAAACACAGAGGTATTAGCCACGAACAGGTCTGTGTTCTTGTTGCCAGAGACCGAACAAAAGCAACCGTCTCCAAAGTTGCTTGTATGGGTCGAGTTGTGAAAACTAAGGTCGATAATATGATTGGGTCTAAACTTTCAACAGAAAATGTGTTTGTAACTGACGCTTGGAGAGCATACAAAACCTATGCGAAGGAAAAGGGAATAGAACATTATAGAATTAAATCAAATGATGGGAAGCACGTTATTAAAGGCTTGTACCATATTCAGAATGTAAATGGACTACATTCTCGTATGAAACAGTGGTTAGACCGATTTAAAGGTGTTGCTACAAAATATCTCGATAATTACCTATCTTGGTTTTTGTTCATTGATAGTCGTAGTAATGAAAGTACAAAACACAATATCAAAGAATTCTTGTTATCATCATTTGTATTTGAAATGATAGATACTTATGATAGTTTGCGTCTATCAAAGTTTAGTGTGTAACACTTATTATTTCAACGAAAGAAAAATAATGGGGGAAACGTAATGAAACATATCTTTGCTTTTGAGGGTATAGAGGAATATGAAAAACATCAGGATACGATACAACGATTTAATGAAAAATTGAAGGAATATCAACAGGTACTCGAAAACGAATATGCTTTGAGGGATTTTCCAAAAGCAATTTTATGGACTAATGAAGAATTAGCCACTACTGTGTTCTCGGAAATACCTATTCCTGCCTATACAAATAAAAATTTAATATATATGTCGCCTGATATAGTAACGTGGAGGAATATTCTTGTAAAACAATTAGACGATAAAGAACTTCCAGATGTTAGAAAGTTTTACAAGAATTTTTCTGAAAACCAAGTATTTATCATATTAGCACACGAACTAACACACCATTCAGACTTATTTTTAGATGAATTTGAAGACGAAAGAGAAGATAGTATTTGGTTCGAGGAAGGGATGTGTTTTTATCTACCTCGAAAAATACTATTAAGCGAGAAAGAATTTAATGATATAACTTTTACAGAAATGAAATTAGTAGAAACATTCAATGATAAATACGGAAAACATTCAATAGACAACTTTGGTAGTAATTCATATGAAGGTAATTTATCAAGTATTATGTTTGATTATTGGCGAAGTTATCTCGCTGTAAAGCATTTAGTAGAAGTTCGTGCTAACAATAATCTGAATGCTGTGTTTAAGGAGTATCATAATTGGCATAACGAAGGTCGAAAAGTTCCTTTAACACAGTATTTTGGATTAAATTCTTTCTTTGATTAACCTCTTAAAAGTTATTTTGAATTAATGGAAACCTTTGTAGCATTGGTTTCCATTAATTTTGAGAAAAAACAACACTATAATTTAACAGAGCCATCGTAAAAGAAAAACCGAATCTAACTGAATCATTCAGAAATAGAATCGGTTTCTCTGTTCAATATTCACTTTTGTCATCAACGAAACATTATAACTGATAGATTTTTGAATACTTCTCTGTTAAGTACGCAATTAAATGATCTGCATTCAACCCTTCACCGGTTACATCACGAATAATCTCCAATGGCTTCTTCATTTTTCCGTGCTGATGCACATGTTTCGTCATCCATTCTTTAATTGGAGCAAAGTCACCAGATTGAATGATTGTTCCTAGATCAAGTTCTTGTTTCATTTGATGATGCAATTGAGCAGCATACATATATCCGAGCGCATAGGTTGGGAAGTAACCAAAATCTCCTGCAGACCAGTGAATATCTTGTAATACTCCTTGTTTATTGTTCTTCGGACGGATTCCTAAATAGTCTTCCATTTTTTGATTCCAAGCTTCTGGTAGATCTTTCACTTCTAACTCACCATCAATTAAGTCCTTCTCTAACTCATAACGAATAATGATGTGTAAGCAATAGGTTAATTCATCTGCTTCGATTCGAATAAAACTAGGTTTCACTTCATTGATTGCTTGATAAAATGTAGTGAAATCTAAGGATTGAAAAGCTGCTGGGGCAATACTACGAAATAGATCAAAGTGTGATTGCCAAAAACCTTCACTACGACCAACGAAATTTTCCCAGAATAATGATTGCGATTCATGGATTCCCATCGAAGTACCTGATGCTAATGGTGTTTGATACAATTCAGGAGAGATGTTTTGTTCGTATAATGCATGACCTCCCTCGTGAATCGTACCAAATACAGCCATTCTGAAATCTTTTTCATCGTAACGCGTAGTAACTCGAACGTCTTGTGGATTTATTCCAATTGCGAACGGATGAATGGTTTCATCTAATCGACCAGCTTGAAAGTCATATCCCATCTTTTCAAGAATAGCTAAACTAAATTTTTCTTGATCTTCTTTTGGGAAATGATGCAACAATAGATCAACATCAATTTCAACCTCAGATTGCTCGATTTTTTTCACTAAAGCTGTCAAAGCTTCCTTTACTTTCTGAAAAACTTCATCTAATACGGATGTGGTTAAACCAGATTCATACTTATCTAATAAACCGTTATATTTATTTGTTTCATAGCCCCAGTAAGTGGCGAATTTTTTATTATAGGCAACTAACTGCTCTAAATATGGTTGCAATAAAGAGAAATCATCCTTTTCTCTCGCTTCTTGCCAGACTGATTCTGATTTTGAACGTAATGTTACAAACTCCTTGAATTCATGATCCGGAATTTTGCTGCTACGCAAATAATCTTCTTCACATTTTTCTATCACTTTTTCTAAAACGGCATCGTTTGTCTTCCCTTTTAACTCATCAATATAAGTCTTCATTTGAGAGGAAGTAGATAACTGATGAATTTTTTCAGATAATAACCCAATCACCTCTGCACGTTGTTCCATCCCGTTTTTCGGTATTTTCGTTCGTAAATCCCATTGAATTAAACCAAGTGCTTCTTTGTATGCGTTTTGTTCTTTTAATAAATCCGTAAACTGTTGTTTCATCTTTTCCATTTTAAACCCTCCGATTTACTTGTGTTTGCCGAAGTATTGGTAATAATCGACTTTAATAAAACCATTAAATAATTTTCTTTTTTTCGTTGCTTTTTTTCCATACAATGCTTCAAAGTTTTCATGTGATGTTAATACATAACTACTCCACGAATCGTTTTGGTTCATGACTTTTCCTAATTCCCGATAGATTTTCTCTACTTGCGGTCGATCACCAATTCGTTCCCCATAAGGAGGGTTAGAAATAAGATACCCATTATTTTTTTTTGGAGAGAAATCAGCTGCATGCATCTGTTTCCATTGGATTAAATCTGCTAGTCCTGCCTCGACTGCGTTTTTCTTCGCAATATCTATCATTTTAGGATCTAGATCCATACCAGTAATGTCTAAGGCTTGATCATAATTTGCTTTCTCTTCGGCCTCTTGGAAAGCTTCTTCCCATAAAGATGATGGCAGAAAGGACCAATCCTCACTTGCGAATTCTCGATTAAAACCTGGGGCAATATTTTGTCCGATTAATGCCGCTTCAATTAAAATCGTTCCTGAACCACAAAACAAGTCAACTAACGGGTAATCGGGCCTCCAATTGGTTAATTGAACAAGAGCAGCTGCCATGGTTTCTTTTAAAGGTGCTTCCCCTTGTCCAACACGGTAGCCTCGCTTATGTAATCCTGCTCCAGAAGTATCCAAGGTTAATGTTACAACATCTTTTAAAAGAGCTACTTCAATTCGATAAAGCGCACCGGATTCTGGCATTCTTGAAGCTACTCCATGTTTTTGTTTTAATTTCTCTACAACCGCTTTTTTTACGATCGCTTGACAATCGGATACACTATATAGCGTTGATTTCACTGATTTTCCAAGGACAGGAAATTTACCTTCCTCCGGAATATAATACTCCCAATCCAATGCTTTTGTCTTTTCAAACAGTTCATCAAATGTTTTTGCTGTAAATTGCCCAACAACTACTTTTAAACGATCCGCAGTTCGCAGCCACAAATTGCATCGTGGGATAGCAGAAATATCTGCATCAAACTGAACTTTGCCGTTTTCTACCTGTACATCCTGATAACCAAGGGCTTTTACCTCGTTAGCTACAACCGACTCCAACCCCATTGCTGCCGTTGCCAATAATGTTACTGTTTTCTTCATTAAACTTATCCTCTCTATTTCCGTAAATATGCCTATGAACTATTATAACTCCTATACTAAACAAAAAACCTTTCGACAGCAACTATGCTGTTGAAAGGTTTTTAAATCTTTAGTTAACCAATGAATGTTTTATAAGCCATGTTCTGTCCCAAAGTACTACAAACGGTGGTCAGCCTTGTACCTTGGTGATAACCATCTATCTACAAGTAATCTTGTTACTTGTCCTTGTTTCGGTTCGTTTCCCTACTACAAGATGCCCCTACCAAAATTTGGGTTGCTCACTCGTGGGGTTTACCTCGTTCCACTCAAACTGTTTCCAGTCTGACTACGTCACTGTGGCACTTTCAAGGATATCATAGCATATCTTAAAAAAGACTTAGCTACTTATCCTGCCGTTAATCGAATACTCGATTCCCTTGATTTATGAATTCATCAAGCACGAACACTACAAGCATCGCAGCCTGTGTGAGCATGGACTTTCCTCTGAGCACATACATGCACAGCGATTATCAAAACATTCATTATCTATACGATTCTCATATTCTAATGATTGAACACTAAAATATAGTATAACACGTATACAAAAGAAAAACACCCGTTAAGATTTACCATCTAACAGTCGCTTACGAATCTACATATTTCTTTCCAAAAACAGCCTTTTCTAAATTAGATAATCGCTTTAAAATGTCATAGTTCACTTGATGATTAGATGTCTGCGTGCGAGGTCTTGTTTGTTCTGCTTTTGATTTCAAACGATCGTTTTCTTGTTTTAATTGTTCGATTTGATTGGCGAAAAATTCATAATCTTGAATAATTACATCTAAGAATTCATCCACTTCTTCTTGATTATAGCCTCGCATGGATGTTTTAAAGTTTTTATCTAGAATGTCTTTTGCTTGTAATTGATTTGTTTCTGTTGTCATTATTATTCACCTCTTATTCACAACACTTATTAGTATTTTTTCAAATTTAGGCGCAAATGTCAATCATTCATTCAATAAATTGTTATTATTTTCATTCCATTCTCTAACAATTTCCTCTAAATCAAATGGTGTTAGGTAATAAATTGAATAACTATTGTGCTTCTCTTCTTGTTTCGCTATGTCTAAATAGTATTGAACACTTCCTGGAAATTCCTCATCCACTAAAATTAAGCTAGCATCGCTTTTTTCCAGTAACCACTTATTTTTCGCTTTGAACTGAAATGGACCTTGGTATGGACCTTGGTATAACAATTGAAAAAAATCTGCCTCAGCAACAATCTTTTGATACATTTCTTGTTCCCCTTCTGACCAACGCTTCTCCTGTTCATCAAATGGTGGAATTACTGCATACTTTATTTCATAATTATCTCTAAGATCACGGATAACTTCAGCTGCCCATAGTTCAACGCCTAACTGACCAGAAATCAAAATCCATTCCCCACCATTTTCAATAAAAGCGATGATGGCTTTTCTTAACGCTTCTTTTATAAAAAAAATCTTCGGATCGCTCAGCTTGGCTATATTTAATTCATAGGACTTATATCCAGTCACCGTCATTACTTTTTCCATCTCGCTATCTTCCCCTTTATCCCGGAACGATCGTCCGGTAAGACTCCCGTTTCAAAACATCGAGAATTACCAAACTGTTTAAGTGAACGTAAACCTAGAGGCCCCGCAGATTGATGTTTCACTTTATGTAAAGATACAAAAAAGCTGGAGTCCCAGCTTTTTTGTATCGAAAGTTATCTATCGCCATGGTCTTGCTACTGGTTGTTGCGGTGGGAAAAATGCACCACCATACTGGTTAACATGACTTACTGTATTTTGGTATGATGTCGTGTGTGGATAGAAGTGCGTATTTTTCACTAAATGATGATTCAATACGTTTGTATGCGATGGGTGCACATAGTTCACATTGCTTTGACTACAAGTGTTCACTTGATTAAACTTAGTCGGACAAACCACCGTCTTTGTTGGTCCACAAGTTCCTGGATACATAAATGATCCCCTTTCTGTTATAATAGCTTTTTCTTCAATCAATTAACTTATCTGATTGGTTCACTATTAACTTATGTTAAGAAAGGCGAAGACGTCTAAGACAGATGACCATATTCAGGATATTTTTTTTACTCAATTACGAACTGCTAAGTCGAAAACGTAAAATACAGACTGAAATAATTCCATATACCTTTTTTTGTTAACATCAATATAATAACTATGCATCAACAACAGCTCCATGTTCTCTTTGGTGGAGATAACTTGTTGAGGATGGACAGAAGTAATCACACGCTTTTGGATAAGATCATTTGCCTCTTCTTCCCACGTATCGATCAACTGAAAAAGATGGCTTGTTTCTGCTTTCGCCATGGCAAAAAAATCAGGATCACGTTTGTTCTCCGGTTTTTCTTCGGTTAGATATCTTTGCTTTAACTTTTCTAATTCGCTCTTTAATTGACTCGTGATGTCGAGAAATTTCTTCATTTCAAAATGCCCCCTTCTATTCACTTTATCACGAATTGTATAAAAAGGGGAATCAGTTTGCAACACGCAGCATCCATTGAAGCATTAAAATTGCACTTTATCTACGACTTACAAATTTCTAGCTGGAATAAATAGTTTGGCCAGTGAAAATCGCTTTAATTTCGTTACTTTATTTTTTATTTGTGTTTCCTCAACAACAGTCAAGTGAATGGATGTTTGATTAATCTTATCTTCCATCATCGTTCTTTCTTTTGTTACCCATTGATCTATTTTAATTGTCACCTGTTGATCAACTTTGGTCATATTATCCATCAGTTTTCTAAACTTCATTTGATAAGCTTCTTTCTCGATTATGTCTCGCATTTTTCTCAACTCCATTTTTCGTTTGTTTTGGTTAACTTTGATTTCGACAACTCTTTCTATCTACCTTCCCAACTGACAAAACTAGTGTTTTCTATACAAAACTAGTGTTATAATGCTCTTTATTTACCAAACTATTATTATGATGAAAAAAATAATATAGAAGTAGGATTATAAAATAACCAAAATAGGATTATAATAGGAGTAGGATCAATTGAAGTTATTCTTTCGTGGTTCATTCCTTATATTTTACTCAATTATGCTTTTTTGTTCTCAAAAGTACTAATTATCTGGTATGATACTCTCATGCAGGAGGGAAATGTAATGAATTATCCGAATGGAAAGAAGAATAACAAGATTACTAGCATTTCAAAGAGAAAAAAAGATCCTGACTTCAGTAATCGGGGAATGACTTTAGAAGAAGATATTAATGATACAAACAAATATTATCTGAGTAGAGATATCGCTGTTGTACACAAAAAACCCACACCTGTTCAAATTGTTAAAGTGGATTACCCGAAACGTAGTGCGGCAGTAATTAAGGAAGGATATTTTAAGCAGGCATCTACAACCGATTATAATGGACTTTATCGAGGAAAATATATTGATTTTGAAGCAAAAGAAACAAAAAACAAGACTTCGTTCCCTTTAAGTAATTTTCATGAACATCAGGTCGAACATATGAAATCTATCGTTGCGCATAGTGGTATTGCTTTTATCTTAATTCGTTTCCATTGTTATGATCAAACGTTTTTTTTCCCAGCAACGAAACTTTTTCCGTATTGGGAGAGTCAAAGTAATGGAGGGAGAAAGTCAATCCCTTATCAAGTAATACAAGAACAGGGCTTAGAGATACCGATACAATACCCTGTCAAAATTGATTATTTAAGCATCATTGATCAATTGTATTTTTAGAATGGAGGAAGATGTGTTATGGCAAATAATAGCCAATCACGTACACAAAGAAGAATACAACAAAAAGAAATGAAAAAAAATAAACCATCCATATGGAAAAAAATCATGCTAAGCCTATTAGCAATTTTTCTCCTTACCATTATCGGTGTTGGATCTGTCTTTTCTTATTATATTTTTACAGCACCTGAGCTAGATCATGCGTTATTAGTAGATCCTACCTCCACAAAAGTTTATGATATGAACGCTGAGTTGTTTGCTGATTTAGGCACAGAAAGACGAACATCGGTAAATTATGAAGATTTCCCCGAAGTATTAATTGACGCTGTGTTAGCTGCGGAAGATGTTCGTTTCTATGATCATTCTGGAATCGACATTCGTAGAATAGGTGGTGCAGTGCTCGCTAACGTCTCAAGAGGTTTTGGAGCAGAAGGTGGTAGTACTATTACTCAGCAAGTAGTAAAGGGTGCCTTTCTTTCTACAGACCAAACCGTAAAGCGAAAAGTACAAGAGCAATGGATAGCATTACAATTGGACCGCAGTTATGAAAAAGATGAAATTTTAGAGATGTATTTAAATAAAATCTATTACGGAGCTGGAGCATATGGTGTAGCAACAGCTGCAGAAGTTTATTTCGGGAAAACATTGGATGAGTTAACGTTGCCAGAGGCAGCTTTACTAGCCGGATTGCCACAACGCCCTTCCGCTTATGATCCGACCGTGAATCCTGACTTGGCAGAAAGAAGAATGAATACAGTGCTTAACCTAATGGTTCGCCACGAAAAGATTACTGAGGAAGAAGCAGATGAAGCAAGAGCTGTGTCAATTGAGGATATGTTGAATATTACCCAAAGAAAAGCCACGCCTTATCGTGCTTTTCTTGATCAAGTAGCAAAAGAAATGGAAGATAAATTAGGAATAGACATTTATACGGATTCACTAGAAATTCATACAACATTAGATCCTTCTGCACAACAACATGTTGAACGCGTATTGTCTGAAGATAGTCCAATTAGTTTTCCAGATGATCGCTTGCAATCTGGTATCGCAGTGGTAGATACCCAAACTGGCGCCATTCGAGCGATTGGTGGTGGACGTAATCGTCAAGCGGGTGATTGGAATTATGCCATTCAAGGTGATGGTAGACAACCTGGATCAGCAATTAAACCAATTATTTCGTTTGGACCCGCAATTGAACATTTAAATTGGTCTACTTATGAACAAATTAATGATGATGCGCCATTTGAAGTAACAGGTACGGATCCGATTCGAAATTGGGATCGAAATAATCATGGATGGATGACCGCACGTCGTGCTCTAGAACAGTCCTATAACGTTCCATCCGCCAAAGCGCTAGATGCTGTTGGATTGAGTCAAGCACAAGCATTTGCCGAAGGACTAGGAATCAAATTTTATGATGATCAAATAAATATACGTGACGCTATTGGCGGAACAGAAACTGGAGTTACACCCCTCCAAATGGCTGGAGCTTATAGTGCTTTTGGAAATGCAGGAATCTATAATGAACCTTATGCTGTATCAGAAGTAGTATTTCCTGATGGTCATAAAGAAAGTTTTCGATCAACACCTGAAGCAGCGATGTCTGATTCCACTGCTTATATGATCACTGATATGTTAAAAACTGTAGTGAGTAGTGGTACAGGAACAGCTGCCAACATACCAGGATTGCCGGTAGCCGGGAAAACAGGAACTACAGATAATAATTCTAATGTTTGGTTTGCCGGTTATACAACGAATTATTCCATTTCTATTTGGGCAGGTTATCCAGATAGCAATACCGAAGCTGTCAAAGACACAAGGATTTCGAGGCTATTATTTAAAGAATTAATGTCTAGTATATCATCTGGTAAGGATACTCCAGATTTTGAAATGCCGAATTCCGTTGTTCGCGTCGGTGTTGAACGGGGTTCGAATCCGGCAAAATTACCAAGTGAGTATACACCTGATTCTCAAATTGTTACCGAACTTTTCAAACGTGGTCATGAACCGAAACAATCTTCTGAGCGGTTTGATCAACTTGCAGCCGTAAGAAGTTTAAAAGCCACTTATGATGAAAGCAGTAATCAAATTAACCTATCATGGAATTATGGAAACGAAGATGTTACTTTTGAAGTTAGGTATGGAACCAATGGTTCAGCAAATAATCAATCGACAACCGAAGATACGAGTTTTACAATCAGTAATGTGGAGCGCGGTTCCACATACACGATAGAAGTAAGTGCAGTAAGTAATCGAAATAGTTCCAATAGAAGTGATACCGAACGAATAGAGATAAAAATCCCTGAAGAAGAGGTAGAAGAACCAGAACCGGAAGAACCGGAAGAGCCTGAAGAACCTCAAGAAGAAACGCCTGATCCAGGTAATAATGGGAATAGAGATAATCAAGGGAATTCAGGAAATGATTCAAATTCAGATGACTCATCAAACGATGAAAATGGAGATGATGAAGAGGATGAAAACGATCCTGATGAGGAACCCGATGATGAAGAAACAGACCAGGGCGATTAGTAATTTGGATTAACAAAAAAAAGAGCTAGATTTTTAGCTCTTTTTTGTTTGTTCAAGAATCTCAACTTTCGCAGCTAATTTCTCAACTTCTGTATACAATGCATCTAACTGAATAAATGCGTGATATTGACTTGGATTTTGATCAACATAGTCCAACCGTTCTGACAGGTTGATTGGTTTATGTTTTACTTGTTCCAAAGCTTCCTGATCTAAATGCATGGATGACTTAAGATGATTTAATTCAAGGATAATTCGCAAAAAATTTTTTGTGCATTCCTGCATTGGCTTGATCGCTTCTTTGTATTTTTTTTCTTGAAATAATGTTGAAATGGAATCTCGTTCATCTTTCCAAACTTGAATCAAAGATCTCTTTTCATTACTCATGAATTCGATGCTCCTTTTTGTTTCATCCGCTTTTTTCCTTCTCGACAAAGCACAAGTAAATCGCATTCCTCACAATTTGGGTTGCGTGCTTTGCAGTGGTATCTTCCAAAAAAAATCATCCGATGATGAGTATCGCTCCATTCATCGCGAGGAATTTTCTTCATAAGCGTTTTTTCTACTTCTAAGGGAGAATCTTTCCACCGACAAATGCCTAATCGTTTGGACACTCTCTCTACATGCGTGTCAACGGCAATGGCTGGTTCACCAAAAGCAACAGACGTAACCACATTTGCTGTCTTTCTGCCTACACCTGCTAATGTTTCTAATTCTTCTTTCGTCGTTGGTACTTCCCCATTAAAATGATCAAGTAATGATTGCGATAATTTTTGAATATTCTTTGCTTTATTACGAAATAAACCGATCGATCGAATATCATTCTGTAATTCTTCCAGGGAAACGGACAAATAATCCTCTGGTGTTTTATACTTTTTGAAAAGATCCTTGGTTACTTTGTTCACTAATTGATCTGTGCATTGTGCAGATAATGCTACAGCAATAACAAGTTCAAATGGATTATCATGAACTAACTCACACTCTGCGTCTGGAAACATTCTTTCCATCACGTCTAATACAAATCGAATTTCTGTTTTATTTAGCACAACAATCCCCTCCTTTACTCGTCTTCGAGCCAATTGTAATAAATGGAGTGATCTCTTTTTTGTTCAGTCTGGCCCCTATTACTTTGCTGACTTTGACGATCATGAAATGCTTTCGAATGTTCTCGGGCTTGTCCAACAGAACGGATCCCTTTTCGTTTCCATTCGCGCAAAATTCGATCAATGTATTTAAAATTCAGCTTGCTCATTAACACTGCTTCTCTCAAAGCTGCTTTTATCAGTGCTGGCTCTTGCTCTTCTTCATCAATCCACATATTAATATTTTCAATTTCAAATGGAGAAAGCGTTCGCCCAAACTCTTGTTCAAAAAGAAGGAATATATTCATTGATTCATTGGATGACTGCTCCTGTTTATCTGTTGAATCTTGATAAAGTTTCACCCACAACGGTTCTAATGAATAACGCTCTCCTACCATCGACTGTTCATCATTCGTTTCGATAATTTTTAGCATGTTTCTTTGGAGCAGTTTACGTAATATTGTGCTACATTCCTGTCCATCAAAGGATACTGTTGCTGCAATTTCATCCGGTGTAGGAAAATAAACACCTAATAAAGAGAAGCGATGAATTTGAAGAATAACAATCATTTCTTTTTCTGCGATATTATGTTTGTGATAGTCTGATAACAATTTACTTGGGATCGTTATTTGATCCATTAAAAAATTCTGGTATTGATCTTCCTGTGTCAATTCACTCACCTCTTCAAACATTTTACCATAAAGCGAAACTTCAAGCAGTAGAGATTTTTCCTTATCTTACTAGACCCGTTACACCAATGATTTGTTATACCTTTTATACTATCACCCAACTTTGCGGTAGGGAGAGGCTACCTTTGAAAAACATGCATATGAAAAAGGGATAACTTTTGGAATCTGTAATTATGATGGATTATTCTGTAAAGGGCATTTTAATTTCTTGAATTATTATCCGCTTTTTGAACATAATCACGAAGAATCAACAACCCCCGAGCTTATAACGATCGGGGGTTGTTTTCTTTATGGATATAAACGATTTAACAAACGTGGGAAAGGAATCGTCTCCCGAACGTGTTCTACACCAGAGAACCATGCAACCGTACGTTCTAGTCCTAAACCAAAACCTGCGTGTGGCACACTACCATATTGTCTTAATTCCAAATACCATTGATAAGCATCACCAGAAAGCTGGTGTTCTTCATAGCGCTGTTTCATCAAATCTAGGTCATCAATTCGTTGTGATCCCCCAATAATCTCCCCATAACCTTCCGGCGCAATCAAATCCGCACATAAAACGACCTCAGGACGTTCTGGATCTGGTTTCATATAGAATGCTTTGATGTTAGCAGGATAGTGCGTGATGAACACTGGCATATCAAAACTTTCAGCAATTGCTGTCTCGTGAGGAGCTCCAAAATCTTCTCCCCATTTAATATCGTCAAAACCTTTTTCTTGTAATAACGTAACAGCTTCATCATATGTAATTCTTGGGAATGGTGCTTTGATTTTTGCTAGTTTTTCTACGTCACGATCTAGCGTATTTAATTCTAATTGGCAATTCTTCAAAACAGAGGCAACTAAATAACTTACATAATTCTCTTGCACTTGAAGACTTTCTTCATGATTCATGAAAGCCATTTCCGGCTCAATCATCCAAAATTCAATTAAATGTCTTCTTGTTTTGGATTTTTCCGCACGAAATGTTGGGCCAAAAGAAAATACTTTTCCAAACGCCATGGCAGCCGCTTCCATATAGAGTTGTCCACTTTGTGATAAATAAGCTTCTTCGTCAAAATATTTTGTGTGGAATAATTCTGTTGTGCCCTCTGCAGCAGCACCAGTTAAAATTGGCGGGTCAATTTTGATAAATCCATTTTCATTAAAGAATTCATAAGTTGCTCTGATGATTTCATTTCTTATTTTCATCACTGCATGTTGTTTTTTTGATCGCAACCATAGATGACGGTGATCCATTAAAAATTCTGTTCCATGTTCTTTTGGTGTAATCGGAAAATCAACCGCCGCATGAATAACTTCTAATTCTTTTACTTGTAACTCATAGCCAAATGGAGAACGTGTATCCTCCACAACAGTTCCTGTCACATATAAGGATGTTTCTTGGGTAATATTCTTCGCTAATTGAAAGACCTCTTCCCCAACTTCTGCCTTTACAACGACTCCTTGAATAAATCCCGTACCATCACGTAACTGGAGGAATGCAATTTTTCCGCTTGAACGCTTGTTTGCAAGCCATGCACCCATTTTTACTTCTTTTCCTACATAATCTTTGACTTCCCTTATTGTCTTTTTCACAAAAATACCTCCAAAATTATCCTTCTTATTGTTGATGTCTTTCGATAAAACGTTGTATCCGCTTGATTGCCTCTTCCAATTGATCTAATCCAATTGCATAGGACAAACGAACATTATTTGGCGCACCAAACCCTGAACCAGGAACAAGAGCAACTTTTTCTTCATCTAAAATTGCTGTAACCCAATCTTCCACCGTTTCAAAGCCAGTTCGTTTCACTGCTTCTATAACATTAGGAAACAAGTAAAAAGCACCTTTAGGTTTTATACAACTAACTCCCGGTAATGCAGATATCCATTCAAATGCTTGATCCAGGCGTTCTTTAAATGCAACTTTCATTTCTTCTACTGCATTCGAATCAGATTGGTAGGCTGCACAAGCAGCATACTGAGCAACTGTGGTTGGATTCGATGTTGAGTGTGAAGCAAGGTTTGTCATGGCTTGAATAATATCAACGTTGCCAATTGCATATCCGATTCTCCAACCCGTCATCGAGTGAGACTTTGAAACACCATTAATTATGATCGTACTACTCTTTAGTTTATCCGAAATTTCAGCTATGGAGACATGCTGTTGCTCGGTGTAAATTAATTTTTCATATATCTCATCAGATATTATGTAGATATTATGCTTTAAACAAATTTCACCTAAGGTTGCTAACTCTTCTTTCGTATACATCATACCTGTAGGGTTACTAGGTGAATTGATGATCACAGCTTTTGTTTTATCTGTAATCGCTGCCTCTAACTGTTCAGGAAGTACTTTAAACTGATTTTCTTCTTGAGCAGTAACAAAAACAGGCTTCCCTTCAGCAAGTTTTATTTGCTCAGGATAACTAACCCAATAAGGAGTTGGTACAATTACCTCATCTCCTTCGTTTAACAGTACTTGAAACAAGGTATATAACGCATGTTTTGCCCCTAGTGTCACGATAACTTGATTGGTTTGATAGTCCAATTGATGATCATTTTTCATTTTATCAACAATAGCTTGCCTCAATTCCATAATACCTGCTGCTGGAGTATATTTTGTTAATCCCGCATGCATGGATTCACTAGCTGCATTCAAGATATACTCCGGTGTGTTATAATCGGGTTCACCTGCTCCTAAACCAATGACATCATGTCCTGCTTGCTTAAGCGCCTTCGCTTTCGCTGTAATAGCTAGAGTACTTGATGGTGTTAATGTTTGCACGCGATTTGCTAATTGCATGAAATCACCTTTCTTCTAATTAAATTTTTGGGAAAAAGAAATACCACTATCATAAGAGCCATCATCTAAACGGTAATAATCATAGCTTAAACGGTTGTTAGCATCGATATAAATGAATTCAAGCAATGGTGTAGTACCCCTAATTCCATATTGTTTAGATAAAAGTTCCTTAACGTCCATCTCTTCTTGCCAGGTGTGTGTAACCGTTTCTTTTGATGTTAACTCTGAAAGATGATAAATCAATATTTCTTCTTCATCGTTATCCACTAAAACATAAGCTAGTACTTGCTCATCTTCACTGGTCGTCCCTGTAACGACATGATAAAAAGCATTACCATGATAACGCGAAATGTCATCTATTTCGACTAGCTCTGTTTCAGCAATGACTCTTCTTCTCGTCTGATCAAAGTCTTCTGTTTTGTTTGCTTGAATGGTTTGATACAAATTAATACCATAACCAAGAAACCCAATCAATAAAAGAAACCCAACAACCAAACCGATTTTAAGCCAATTAGGTACGATAGATAGTAAAGATCGCTGTTTCATGATCATCCTCATCTAATGCTAAACCAAACATTAAATCATCTTCTTTTAATGTACGGTTTAAACTATCAACTACTTTGTACAATTCAGGATTGTTTTCTAATGTTACTGTCGCTAGTGTTACAATTTTATCGTTTTTCATTATATCCCAGCTTTCCATTTAGGTTGTATTTAATAAAATCCTTAATTAAGGAATGTTAATAAAAACAGTTTATCTAATTATAACAGGTTTTTCATCAAAATAATGACTGGTTATCGATTTTTTGACTATTTTTGCATTTCTACGGAATAATTTCATAATCATTTTTATTCATACGCACAATCGTTGTACCCACTTGCTTCAATTGATAAACATCAATCCAAAACTGTTCAAGCCGATTAATAATATCTTCATTTACAAGTTCATTCTTTTCGTGAAAAACAATACCCACATGCGGGTCACATGCTTGTAGAAGTTCTTCACTAGGAGAGTATCCTTGACCAAAATTCGCTACTTTTATGATATTTGGATTCAACTGATGATGTTGTATCATTAAATCATGAACAGGATCATCAATACCCATATATAAAATGGTTGTCTCCCCATAATTTAGCAACAGTGTCATCGCACCTCCTGAGTTGGTCGCCAATACTTTCACACTTAAATCACTTTCAAGATTTATAAAGTCATTTTCCTTCAAGAGATGAAGATTCACGTCTAGCTCTGAATAGTGACTTCTCAAAGTACTGTGATTCGATAAATAAAGATCCGATACTTCAAATTCCTCAATAATCGCTCCCGCATTTTCTGCATATTGGTCTGTTTCTTCAGTTAAAAAGAGTCCTTCAATTTTTTTTATGTGTAAATGTTTCAATTTATCAAATAAGGCATCTTTACTATATGCAGAGGCAGTATTGATCAAATAATATCCCTTTTGAGGCGTTTTTATTAACGTTGCTTCTCCGTCTGGGAGATTTAAAAAATAGAGAGATGCTTCTTCTAGTTCAATCACTCCTGTTTGGTAATCCTCAGACGAAAAGGATACCAAGAATGGGATACCGATGCTTATGCACAAAATAATGAATCGCTTGAGACGCATTTACCTACCTGCTTTCCTGAATTATAGCAATAGGATGTGTAATCATAGCGTGCGTCATAACCAAATTTGTGCGATTTCCAATAATTCATTAGTGGAGCGATAGTGAATCGGAACTTTTGGCACTGAATCAATAAAATATTTACCATATTTAGCAGTCATAATCCGATCATCACAAATAAAAATGATGCCCCGATCAGTGGTAGACCGTATAAGTCGACCAAACCCTTGTTTAAAACGAATTACGGCATTCGGTAATGATAAATCCATAAAAGGATTTTTCCCCTTCTTCTTTAACTGTTCAGACTTCACTTGATACACAGGATGGTTAGGGGACTCAAAAGGAAGCCTGACAATAACCACACAAGACAGATCGCTACCTGGTATGTCAATTCCTTCCCAGAAAGAATTGGTACCTAATAATATGGACTGATCAAACGTTTGAAAGTTCTTTTTTAGTCGTTCTCGGCTTCCACTTGAAATACCCTGTGCAATGATAACATAATCATCTGCTAAAATTTCTCGTAATATTTTGTAAGCCTTTTTTAGCATATCATAAGAAGTAAATAAAATTAACATTCTACCTTTCGTTACTTCAGCTAGACTAAAAACAGCTTCACACGTTGCTTCGATAAAAGGATCCATTGCTTGGTATTTTGCTATAGGAAAATCATTAGGAATCAATACTCTCACTTGATCTTCATAGTGATATGGAGAGGGAAGCTTGTGTTCAATCAGTGCAAGATCATTTAAGCCAATTGTCGTTTTAAAATGGTCAAAAGATTTTTTTACACTAATAGATGCACTAGTTAGTACCACACTTTTTCTTTTATCAAACAATTGCTCTTTCAAGACCTTTGCCACATCAATGGGTTGTTGAAACAAGAACACGGCATTTTGAGCACCAGTTGCTTCAATCTCCACCCAACTAATTCGATCGTTCGCTGAGGTTAAATAAAAATAGTTATGAAGTTTTTTTGACAATGCCTCTAATTCGTCTGTTTTTGATAAGAATCGCTCTCTATCAGGACCTTCCATCTGCATGTACAATGCTTCTAACATTGTCGTGAGGTCACGAAGGAGAAAACGAAGTCGACTAACCATTTCAAGACAAATTCGCCAATCTGATGAGTCTTCCTCAACAATGGTATATTGATAGCGTCCCGTATCGTTAATATTTCGATCTTTCTCTTGCTTCCCTTTCACAAAATGAAATAGATAACGAAACAAAGTGTCCGTCTCTTCTTTCGCAGCTTGAAGGGTTTCTTTAAACAGAGATAGATCAGAGTCATTTTTGATACCACCTATTTGATGATGACGAGTTGAAAAAAGTTTCTCTGTACTAGTTAATATTCTTAAACATGAAACATAATCCAATTGTAATCCAAAGTGTTGACCTGTGCTCGCTGCTAAATGATGTGCTTCATCTACAATCACTTTATCAAATTCGGGTAATAAACGATCCTCATGCGTCATATTCGTGCATAACAAGGCGTGATTCGTAATAACGAGATCAGCGGACAGGGCCCGTTCTCTAGCGCGTTGATAAAAGGAATACATAGAAGGCTTAGACGTTGGTTGCAATTGGCCTTCTGCTTCAGAAGATACCATTCGAAAGAAACGTTGTCCACTAGTCGGTAACTGAATTTCGTCGATATCACCGGTTTTTGTTTCCGTTAACCAGACTAATAAAATTGCTTTCGTTAGTACTTGATCATAGTTATCTGTTTTGTGATAACGCAAAGTTTCTGAAAACTTTTTTAAACTCAAATAATGTTGTTTTCCTTTTAGTACGACTACAGTAAAGGGAAAAGGTACAACTTTCTTTAATAATGGAATTTCATGATCCATTAACTGACTTTGTAATAATGTCAGGTATGTACTTATTATAATTCTATCGTTTGTGGAAACTGCTTGATAAATCCCAGCAATCAAGTAGGCTAATGATTTACCTGTGCCTGTTTCAGCTTCAATAATACCGTGCTGTTCACTTTGAAAAATATGATAAATGTGCTCTGCCATTTCTCTTTGGCCAGCTCGTGCTTCATAATTATCCATTTCAGATGCTAATCTTCCATTGTTTGAAAATAATTGATCTAAGAAGGCACCAAACGATTCGATCGAAGTTGGATGTTCTACTTTATGATCCGGAGGCATTTTTTTAATCGCCAACCCTTGGACGACTTCATAGCGATCATCTTCCTCCAACGAACTCTTGGCCTCTTTTTGTCGTGTTGCAAGTATCGTTGCCAAATTGCTTTTTAAATTTGGCTCAATTTTTGCCAGCATTTCAATTGTTCTTAACGGTAAGTTGTTCACTTTATCGATTAATCTTGATAATAATTCGGTTGTAACGTATGCATCAGATAAAGCTCGGTGTGGGTTTTGGTGTTGAAACGATAACCAATCTGCTAATTGGACAAGTTTAAACCCAGGGGCGGTTGGTAATAATATACGCGCTAGTTCAACCGTGTCAATTACTGGTTGAGTTAATGGCGCTAATCCAACACGTTTTAGTTCAGCATTTAAAAAACCTAAATCAAATGGTACATTGTGTGCCACGAAATAAGCATCATTAAACAACGCACGAACTTCACGGGCAACCATTTCAAAAGTTGGTTCGTGAATGACAGATTCATTCGTTATTCCCGTTAGATAAGTGATAAAACGAGAAATATGGACATTCGGATTAATCAAACGATCGTATTGCTGAATGATTTCCCCGTCTTTCCAAACCACCACACCAATTTCAATAATTCGGTCTCCTTTGGCAGGAGAATTTCCCGTTGTTTCAAGATCAATGATTGCAAATTTGTTCATCTTCTCAGCCCCAAGATCTACATTTTCTTTACATAAGGACAAGCTCTTACCAAAATGGTAAGAGCTCGTTTTTTAAAGTTCTGTTAACGGAGGTTCTTGGTCAATAATCTGAGTGATCTGATTATCGTAATCCATTAAAGCAACTTTGGGTTTAAAAGTCGTCAATTCCTCATCCGATACCATTGCATAGGAAACAACAATAATGATATCGTCCTTTTGTACAAGTCTTGCTGCTGCGCCGTTTAGACAAAAGATTTTACTTTTTCGCTCACCAGGAATTACATAGGTTTCCAAACGCGCGCCATTGTTATTATTTACTATTTGAACTTTTTCATGTGGTAAAATCCCTACTTGGTCCATAATGTCTTGATCAATCGTAATGCTACCAACATAATTTAAGTTCGCTTCCGTGACACGTGCGCGATGAATTTTTGCTTTCATCATGGTTCGATACATGTTTATTCCTCCTAGTGTAACAGCTCAGATCATTTCTCTATGGTGTAACAATGATATTATCAATTAAGCGGGCTTGACTGTACTGGACAGCGACCGCTATGATTACTTGTTCATCAATCAAATTAACTGGTGATAATGTAGGATAGGATAGTAATTCCAAATAATCAATTTTACCTGTTATATTTTGTTTCAAATAGGTTTTAACTTCATTCACTATCATAACAGGATTTTTTTGACCGTCAATTATTTTTTGCTTTCCTAATTGCAAAGCTTGATATAAGTGTTTAGATTCTAGTCGCTCTTGCTCTGTTAAGTAAACATTTCGACTACTTTTTGCCAAACCATCTGGTTCACGAACCGTGGGTACCATCTTAATTTCGATCGGAAAATTTAAATCCGTTACCAGTAAATCAACAACTGCTACTTGTTGTGCATCTTTTAATCCAAAGTAGGCTCGACTTGGTTGTGTAAGATGGAATAACTTCGTTAATACCGTAATCACACCTTTGAAATGACCAGGGCGATTACGATCACATAGTACGCCTATACGACTAACTACATCCATTGTAACACCCATTGAATTAGGATACATCTCTGAAATATCAGGAAGAAATAAAATATCTACTTGTTCCTTTTCTACAATTTTCCTATCCCTTGCTTCATCACGAGGGTATTTATCGAAATCTTCATTCTCACCAAATTGAAGTGGATTAACAAAGATGCTAGCAATCACAATATCGTTTTCTTTCCGTGCTTGTCTCATCAAAGCGATGTGACCATCATGTAAATATCCCATTGTCGGGGCAAATCCGATCGTTTTCCCTTGAGACCTTAGTAGGATCGCTTGATCTTGCATTTCTTTTACAGATCGAATTATTTTCATGGACTATTCCCCCATCTTTTCAGGTAAAACAGTGTTTGGATCCAACAAATAACTATGTTTTTCTTCTGGGAAATTATTTGCTTTTACATCTGCTACATACTCTGAAATTGCATGTTTCGTTACTTGATTTACATCCGCATAGGTTTTCACAAATTTAGCTAGGCGATCTACACCATATTGTAAAAGATCATGATAAACTAACACTTGTCCATCACAATCAACTCCTGCCCCAATTCCAATCGTGGGAATAGTTAGACGACTTGTAATTGTTGCTGCTAGTTGCTTCGGTACACATTCTAATACACAAGCGATTGCTCCATGAGCTTGTAAAGCTTCTGCATCATGAATTAATTTTTCTGCACTTTCCTGGTCCTTACCTTGCACTTTGAAACCACCAAACACATTTACCGATTGTGGCGTTAATCCAATATGAGCAACAATTGGAATTCCCGCATTTGTTAATCTTTGAACGACAGTAAGGATTTCAGGAGATCCCCCTTCAACCTTAAGAGCTTGTGCTCCGGTTTCTTGGAAAATTCTTTTGGCTTGTTTCATGGAGTCTTCCAGGGATATATGATAAGACATAAATGGCATGTCCACTACAACAAATGTATTTGGTGCTCCTCGTGTAACAGCTTTCCCATGATGAATCATATCATCTACTGTGACTTGAATGGTTGATTCATATCCTAACACTACCATTCCTAAAGAATCTCCAACTAAAATCATATCAACATTAGCTTGCTCAACGAGCTTCGCTGAAGGATAATCATATGCCGTGACCATCGTAATTTTTTCCTTATCGTACTTCATATTTTTTAATGATATCGTATTTTTCATAACAAAACACTCCTCATATAAAGTGAAACTTCAATCAGGGGGTGGTTTCTCCACTGATTGTTAGCCCTAAAGGATGACCTAAAGGCCCTTGAACCATTCGGGGTGCTAGCGTCCGTTGCTCGAACGTAAACAACATTAATTCTCTTGTTGTTTTGAAGTGAGAGTCTTACGGACGGTTGCTCCGGGATAAAGTGAAACTTCAATCAGGGGGTGGTTTCCCCACTGATTGTTAGTTGAACCATTCGGGGTGCTAGCGTCCGTTGCTCGAACGTAAACAACGTTAATTTTCTTGTTGTTTTGAAGTGAGAGTCTTACGGACGGTTGCTCCGGGATCAGATGAAAACCAATCAATCTCCGCTGAATAGAGAGAATCTATGCGTCCTGACTCGGTCTCCATTAACAAAGCTCCATCCTCTGCAATTCCACGAATGAACCCTTTTTGCTTAGCCTTTCCTGTTTGATAAGTAACTTCCTTGTTCATTTTATAAGCATATTGTTCCCAGCTTGCTTTTATCAAATGAAAACCCTCATCTAAATATTGCTGATAACGACGTTCTAAGCATTCTAGCAATAGTTGAATAAACGTTGTTTGATGAAAAGTTTTACCTGTTTCTATTTGCAAAGATGTTGCTATTTCTCTCACCGAAAGATCCATCTCTTGATACGACTGATTTACATTGATGCCAATGCCAATGACAAGATAATGAATTTTATCTTGTTCAGCTTGCATCTCTGTTAAGATTCCGGCAAGCTTGCGATTATTCAGTAACAGGTCGTTTGGCCATTTAATGGCGGGAGTGGTTTGGGATATCTGTTCGATTACTTCTGCCAATACAGTAGCCGTTACTAATGTAAGTTGGGGCGCCTTCATTGGTGAGATATCTGGCCGTAAGACGACACTTAACCAAATACCTTGATCATTATCAGAATACCACTGTCTACTCAAACGCCCTCGACCATTCGATTGTCTATTCGCAACAATCACTGTTCCATGATCACAACCTTCTTGAGCATATTCAATAGCAGTTGTTTGTGTAGACGAAATACGATCATGGTGAACAATCTCTTTCCCTAGCCACTTCGTATGTAATCCCCATTGAATTGTATTTGCGCTTAGTTTATGAGGTACTTCTACAATTCTATAGCCTTTGTTAGGGACTGCCTCGAACTGGTATCCGTCTTTCTCCAACTGCTTCATTTGCTTCCAGACAGCTGTCCTTGAAATTTCTAATGTTTCTGATATCCATTGACCAGAAACAAAAGAACCTCCTTGTTTTGCAAGTAATTCGATTAATTGTTCTCGGGTGGATGACACGAATTGACCCACTCCTTTATGGCATCAATGTTATTATCTATTTGATTTTCTACTACCGCATACTCTATTCGGTTCAGAAGTGTTTGTATCCATTGACCTTTAGCACGATCTGGATACCATATAATGATATCAGTCCCTGAAACCGCTAACTCTTTTCTTGATTGAATCGCTAAATGTTTCCTTCTCGCTTTTAGATCACCCACAACAAAGGAGTGAAATAATGCTTTCACTAGACGAAAGAAACTTTCATAGAGTGATTCAGGAAACTTATAAATTAGCCAATTGGACAATCCATCTACTTTGTATTCTACTAATGATGTTACTAACTGCTCTGCATTTCGGAATGTTTCCTTGGACTGTTTAAAACTTTTTGTTAGTTGCTTCATATCTACTTGATCGTCTTTCATTTTTAGATAAGCAAAACATTCATATAGTTTTAATAAGGAAATCGGAAGATCATATAAACATTTGATAAGAGATCGATCGAAATGCAAAACAGGGAAGTAAGTCCAGACATTTAGCTCTTTAAAGAGTTTTAGAGCAGTTCTAAAATTGGCACCAGCTAACATTTTCTCAAACTCAACAGATATACGTTCGATCGCTAAGTGTTTGATGAGATGAATTTGTTTACTTATTGCCGTTAACGTAGCCGGTTCCACTTCAAGATCTAACTGACTAACAAATCGTAAAGCTCGTAACATTCTTAATGGATCTTCCGTAAATCGATCCTCAGGATTACCGACAGCTCGAATTAATCGACGCTCTATATCTAATTTCCCCGAATAAGGATCGATGATTTTACCTTTCTTATCCATGGCAATCGCATTAATCGTAAAATCTCGTCGTGCTAGATCATCATAAATAGAACGCACAAATTCAACTTGATCAGGATGTCGATAATCTGTATAACCAGTTTCTGTACGAAAAGTAGTTACCTCAAAGGATTGGTGATTGTATCTTACAATTACCGTACCATGTTCAATTCCTACTGGAATTACTTTTGTGAAGATCTCTTGGATTTCTGTCGGTGTCGCTGATGAGGCAATATCGACATCATGAATTTTTCTGTCATTCAAAAAATCTCGAACTGCTCCACCAACAATATAAGCACGATGACCTTTTGCTTCGATCTCTTCTATTATTTTAATTGCATTATAAAAAGTTGATTCAAACATATTACTCACCCATTAAGACAGCGTCGTAGATTTGTAAATATTGTTTCAAAATTTTTTCAGAGGAAAAATTATCGCTAACATGATTTAGTGCATTTATGGAAAATCTGTTCCATTTTTCATTATTCTTTAGCAAATCAATTGCATGTTTGGCTGCATTATCTATATCGCCTAATGGAACAATAAATCCATTTTCACCCGGTACGATAACTTCAGGTATACCGCCAATTTCTGTCCCAATACAAGGAACACCACATGCCATGGCTTCGATTAATACCAATCCAAAACTCTCTTTTTCCGACATTAGCAGTTTAAGGTCAGCAATGGAGAACAATCCCGCAATATCATTTTGTTTCCCTAGAAATAATACTTGATCTTGAATATTTAGGTTTTTTACAAGTTCGTACATCTCTGAATATTCAGGACCATCACCAACCAATAATAATTTTGCTGAGACTTGTTCTTGAACATTGGCAAAGGTTCGAATGACATCTTCTATCCTTTTTACTTTTCGAAAATTTGATATGTGAATAAGTACTTTTTCTTCAGGTTTTATTTTGTATTCTTTTTTTAATCGTTCATTTGATCGATAATAGTACTCTGTTTGATCAACAAAATTATACACTACATCGATTTTTTTTGTTATATCAAGCATATTAATGGTTTGCTGGACAAGACTATCGGATACAGCGGTAACTGCATCCGAATACTCAATCCCATATTTTATCATCTTCGTTAAACTACGATCAATCCCTAATACTGTTATATCGGTACCATGTAAGGTTGTAACAATTTTCACGTCGTGAGTCGCCATTTGTTTTGCTAAAATAGCACAAATGGCATGTGGCATTGCATAATGGACATGCAAAATATCAAGTTGTTCAGCATCAATAACCTCAGCCATTTTATTTGCTAATGCTAAATCATATGGTGCATGTTGAAATACTGGGTAGTGATTCACTTCAACTTGGTGAAAATATATACTAGGATACACTTTATTAAGCCGAAAAGGAACACTCGATGTAATAAAATGCACCTCATGCCCTTGTTCAGCTAATAGTTTGCCTAGTTCTGTTGCCACAATACCGGAGCCACCGACGGAAGGGTAGCAAGTAATACCAATTTTCATCATGTATTACTATCCAAGTTATCTACATCACGTACAATTTCTCGCCAAGCAAAAAAACCAGCCTCTAATGCACGAATAACGATCTCAGCACCAGCCAAATTCGTTACAAGTGGGATTTGATGAACATCACAAAGACGCATCAAGGCACTAATGTCCGGCTCGTGAGGTTGAGAAGTCAATGGATCACGGAAGAAAATAATTAAATCCATATCGTTTTCTGCAATTTTTGCACCTATTTGTTGATCTCCACCAATTGGGCCGGATTGAAAACGAACAACGGATAATCCAGTAGCATCTTGTATTTTTTGCCCGGTTGTGCCTGTTGCAAATAGTTCATGTTCTGCTAAAATGTGACGATAAGATGTTGCAAATTGAATCATTTGTTCTTTCTTTTTATCATGTGCGATTAAAGATATTTTCATTTTTTCATCTCCCTAAATTTTATTCTTTATCCAACATTAAGTTTTCTAAACCATAAACAAGTTCGTCCATGTTCACTACATGATCAATAGCAAACTTTATTCCTGACATAAAGGACTCTCGATGAAAAGAATCGTGTTGTATGGTTAAGTTTTCACCTGGCCCAGCAAAAATCACTTCTTGATGAGCAACAAGACCTGGTAACCGAACACTATGAATTCGCATTCCGTCAAAATCAGCACCCCTTGCTCCGTCAATCGTTTCTTGTTCATCAGGGTGCCCTTGTACTTTTTTCTTTCTACCTTCTTGAATTAATTCAGCAGTTTTTACAGCAGTACCTGATGGTGCATCTAATTTTTGATCATGGTGTTTTTCAATGATTTCTACATCAGGAAAATACTTTGCTGCTAATTTTGAAAATTGCATCATCAAAACAGCACCCATTGCAAAGTTTGGGGCAATAACTGCACCTGTCTTTTGTTTCTTAGCTAGCGAGGATAACTCCGTTATCTGTTCCTTTGTAAACCCTGTTGTTCCTACCACTGGACGAATACCGTTTTCGATCGCTTTTTTTGTATGACGATAACCAACTTCCGGACTTGTTAGATCAATTAAGACATCGGCTTCTTCATTGGAAAAGCAACGGTCAATATCATTATAAAACAATGCATCAAAATTTGGTAACCCTTCAATTTCTTTCACTTTTTTTCCGTCGTTATGTAAATCAATGCACGCTACTAATTCCAAATCCTCTTGTTTTTCAATCATACGTAAAGCTTCACTTCCCATTTTACCACTTGCTCCCGCAACAACAACACGAACTTTACTCATCCTGTTCACACTCCACTTCTTTTTTTGTCCATCTGTCTTTATCTCTTGTTTCGATTTTTGTCATCGACTGATCAAAAGCATCTTCCAAATTGATATGTAATGAGTTTGCAAAAGACAACAATACGAATAGTAAATCACCTAATTCGTTTTCGATTGTATTTTCGTCTTCTGTTATTTTTTTCGGTTTTTCTCCATAAACATGATTTACTTCTCTAGCTAATTCACCTATTTCTTCACTTAACCGAGCAATCATAGTTAAAGGACGGAAATAGCCTTCTTTAAATTGAGAAATATATGTATCAACGCGATCTTGCATGTCATGTAGAGTAGCTTTATTTTGACCTTCCATTATGATCTCCTTTTTAACATCCTTCTAGTACTCCTAAAATACTTCTTCTCTAATGTTAGCGAAAACTCATTCATTTGACAAATCTTTTAGTTAATTTGTCGAAATAATTTTGTGCAAGCAGAAAAACCGGTCTAATAATGACCAGTTTTTCTGTTTGTAATTAAAATTTGTTTGCTAAATCCATCATTGTTTATGACTAAGTTTGAATAAACTGTACATTAACGAATCATCCCGCTACGTCAGCAAATGGATTCCCTTTCCGTGGGCACAGCCTCAGCTAACTTGGTAAAGAAAAACACTTTACCAAGTGGATCTTCGGCTTGTGCTGTTCCCACAGGAGTCTCATCCATTTGCTGACTTCGCTGGTTATCAGAAACATTTGAAGTGTGTTTTTTATGCAGCTTTTAGGAGCTAAACTAGCGGATCAAATTACATTGGCGACACTCCTGCAGGAATAGCGAATGTTTTTGATGGGACGAGTAATCGCAGTCCCACGAGCTGAAGATCCACTCGGAAGTGCATTTCTTCCGAGTTAGCTGAAGCCGCGCCTGAGGAAAGGGGGCCAATTTCATTTGAGTAGCAGTTAGAGAGCACTACAGCACTGTTTGTGTCAAATTCTTTTTGGGAACGATATGTTTGTGAAACAGGGGATAATCTCGGCTCTCGTAATAAAAAAGACAGCTAACCTTCATGGTCAACTGTCTCTTTATTACTATTAATCATCATTAGAAAAGTGTGATACTGATCATATGCTAGCCACCATGATATCTTTCATAACTAAACATTCATACTCATTCATTTGAGTTCATTTTGTCGTTAGTCTTCTTTTGTTCTAGTCTTTCTTTCTTCTGCTCAGCCTGATATTTCCGAAAACCAACATACGTCAAAGTGAGGGCAATAACCCCCAAAATAATTAAAGAAAAAGTAAGAAAAGATATTTTATTTTGTGGCTCCGGTGGAGTTGTTAAAATATCCAGAACACTTAGGGAAGCCATACGTTTTAATCCATTTAATACAGTATAAGCTACTAATTGACCATACCAGCCAGCAACCATTAAGATCCCTTCTTTCACAAGTAAACTACAATTAGCTTATGAAAATATCGGGATTTGTAGAACTAATCATATTGATAGGTAAGTTGACTATTTTTGTGAATAGTTAAATAATAAGCAAGACCTATGGAGAGCATGCTTAACCAAAAAGTAAAATAACCGATTTCATTCATATATACATCTAAACTATGGTATCTAGGCATCATTTGATAAACATAATCAATAAAATCATTATGTAATGTCCAAACACTTGCAACAACAAGATGTCGCATTTTTATGCGATAAAAAGGAGCATATAAAAGGCCCTGAACAGCCATAGCCGCATGGGAACCAATTAACATGTAGCCTGCCCAGCTAAGGTCACCTGATACAATAAGCGTCAATATATTCATGACGACAGCCCATATCCCATACTTAAAGAGAGTTACTAATGCTAACGCTTCAATATAAGGGACATTTTTCCCGAAAATAAAGAACAGCAAAAAAATGGTGAAAAACAAACTAGCTGTAGGACTGTCTGGCACAAACACTTTAAAAATAGCTGGCGTTCGGGCAAGTTGATTTTCGTACCAATAATAGCCATAAATTGTTCCAAAAAAATTAATGAACAACAACATGATCAAGAAGGTTCGATTACGTAAAAGAGTAAAAATAAGATTCACTGTAGTTTCCTCCGCAAACAAGAAACCCCTTCCAATTGGTTGGGGTTCAGATATATTATTAAGATTATCATGTTAAAATCGATCTTACAAGTTCCTTTGTACACTAAATATTTTCATCATATGATTTTGTTAATGCCTGCAATTGTTCTAGATACACTTCAAAAGCAGCTTGATCACGGTTATCAAGAGCGGAATCAATCATTTGATGAAGATGCTTTTTTTGTGTTTGAAAAACAGTATAATCAATAAACTCTTTTGCGAGTTCTTTTTCTCTTTTCGTAATAAAGAAATCGTCAGGCAAATACGGATTATCTTCAAGCACAGCAATATAATGTGTATTTTGATTGGCGTTCTCGAAACACAATTGAATATAAATTGGTTCATCTCTATTTAACCGAATATCATGAAAAGATTTTTCAGCATCTGTAGTTACAATATGATTTTTATAGAAACGAAAAGGAACATCATTAGAGCAGTGGCTTGAAATAATGATTCCTCGTGGGCAAAAACGCGCTTCACGAATAAAGTGTACGTTCGCCAACAACGTGTCGTGGTTTGTTAAATAATTTAAGATCCAAACACTTTCACGCTTTTTCAGTTGATAATTTTTTAAAAACCAATGAATAAATTCCTTCTTATCCTGAACTGATACCGAAGTACTCAAACTTCTTCCCTCCTAATCATCGTTTAGGAAAGTAACACATATGATGAATTGGATGCCTTCACCCCTCTAAAATGTCATTATGCCTTTAATCTAGATAAGTATGCTTCTAATTCTGTGTCACTAGGTTCAATAGCTAAATACCGAGTGAAAATGGAAATCGCGTCATTTTTCCTCCCTTCTTCAACTAAAAAGTACCCATACTCCTTAAGGAAATCACTATCATCCTTAAATGTATTGTATGCATCTTGATAAAATTTTAATGCTTGCTGATATTCTTCTTCCTTTTCTAAAGCTTTGGCAAGCTCCCATTTATAGTATCCATCTTCTTCCCCTTGATCTATAATATGTGTGAGCAGGTCAATTATTGCTTGAAAATCTTCATCATCCTTATAATTTTCTACTAAAAATAATACCGCCTCTTTAAAACCTGGGTCAATTGCTACTGCTTCGCGAACAAATTGATAACCTTTTTCTGATTCCCCAATTTTTCGTGCCAGCATACCAGCTAGCAGAAATAAGTCTTTATTCAACGAATCCATGGCCAAGCCTTTTTTAGCCGTTGAATAGGCTTCCGGAATTAAGCCTTCTGATTCATAAACTTCTGCTAAGTATTGATATACAGAAGGGTATTCAGGATCTAGTTCTAATACTTTTTCCCACGATTTAATCGCAATATCTAAGCGATTTGCCTGGAAGCCAATAAAACCATAACGAAATAGTGTCTCTGTATCGTCTGACTCAGCCGTCTGATAATGCTCTAGTGCTGTTTCAAACTCTCCGATCGACGCATTAGCCTCTGCTAATCGATGTGAGATATCAATAGCTGCAAATACTTTTTGTTCCCGATATACTTTTTCGTAATGAGTGATCGCTTTTTGATATTCACCATTAGAAAATGCCAATTCGGCAAGAGCAAAGTCAATTAATAGTTCACTTGGCTCTAGTTGCTTAGCTTGTAACAGTTTTTGTTCTGCTACTTCAAACAAGCCCTGAGCTTGATAAAGGTCTGCCAATAGCAATAAGACGCTTAAGTATTGCGGATCCTTTTCATTTATGCTATTTAATAATTCAATTGCTTCTGGATCTTCTTCTAAATCGATATGTATTTCGGCAAGCGCAATTTTCACATCTGCTTCATCGGGGTATTTTGGTAGCAAATCATATAAAACTTCCTTTGCTTCGGTAATTAACCCTAATTCTTGATATAAATCAGCAATTGTAAATAATTCCTCTTCTTCCGCATGAGGTAGATGATTTGCTAATATGCGAAGTGCTTCTTCCGTATTGTTTTGTTCAATTAAATCGATGGCACGATATATTTTTTCCATGTCTTCACTCAACCCTTCTAAACACAAGATATCCTAAGAATAGCTTCATCATACCGAAAAAATTACAATCAAGCAATCATTAGCAAATAAACGAATCTTAGTTTCTGTTGTTTGAAAAATTATAAACTAATTTCTGTACTCTAAAGTGTTATTTATGCACGACGAAAAAACACCTTCCATTAGTCACAACATGACTTCTAGGAAGATGCTTAAGTAGTAGTTCGCAGTAAAATAAAAGTTATTCTTCTTACCGAACAAACTTTTTTCTTATTTTTTCAGTTTTGCTAAATCATCAAAAAATGTGGGATAGGAGATATTTATCGAATCCGGTTGGTGCAAAATAGTATCTGATTTTGCAATCAAGGAAGCGATAGCTATCATCATTCCAATTCGATGATCGCCATGAGAATCTGCTTCTCCTCCAGTGATCGGCGTTCCACCTTCAATGATCATCCCATCTTCTGTAGCTTCTATTTTTGCTCCCAGCTTATTTAATGTATGAACAACAGAAGCGATTCGATCTGTTTCTTTGTATCGCAATTCTTCAGCATCCCGAATGATTGTCGTTCCCTTTGCTTGTGTAGCTAGTAAAGCAACAATCGGTATCTCATCAATCATGCGCGGAATAATGTCGCCATCAATATCTGTTGCTTTTATGTCTGAAGATTCAACTGTAATCTTACCAATCGGTTCACCACCAATAAATTTTTCTTCTTCCACGTTGATCTTTACATTCATTTTCTGTAAGACATCGATAATCCCCGTGCGTGTTTGATTTAACCCAACATCAGTGATTGTAATTTTGCTTCCTGGTACAATTGCAGCAGCTACTAGGAAGAATGCTGCAGAAGAAATATCACCTGGTACTTGAATGTCTGTTCCTGTTAGGGTTTGCTCTCCTTTTACCGAGATTTTATTTCCATCAATAGAAATTTCTCCACCAAATGCTTGAAACATGTTTTCCGTATGATCCCTTGTTTTCGTTTCTTCAATAACCTCGGTCATTCCATTGGCAAGTAGCCCAGCTAAAAGAACGCCAGACTTAACTTGAGCACTCTTCACTGGTGGATGAAAAGTAATCGCTTGTAATTGTCCACCTCGAGTAGAAATTGGTAAATATTTACCATTAAAACGACCATCAATCTTCGCACCCATTTCACGTAGTGGGACTGCAACACGATCCATCGGGCGTTTTGTTAGTGATTCGTCACCAAACAAAGTCGTGTGAAAAGGTAATCCTGCTAAGACACCAAGTAACAGTCTAGCTGTAGTACCCGAATTGCCTAAATTAATCGGTTTTAAAGGTTCTTCTAATGCTTCTACACCATTACTTTCTATCGTTACGCGTTGCTCTTCTTTTTTTATCTTTACGCCCATTGCTTGAAACGCATGAATAGTTCTCATACAGTCTTCTCCATCTAAAAAATGAGAGATAACTGTTGTTCCCTTTGCAAGTGATCCGAATATAATAGCACGGTGCGATATCGATTTATCTCCAGGCACAAGCATATTTCCAACTAACGGTGATGTTATTGGGTGTAATGTAATCTGATTCATAAATAAATATACTCCCCTCTACTCCTCCAGCATCGTTTCATAGCCATTCTTTGTGAGATGACGATGACTAGCTAACTGGTCTTCTTTTGTTACAAAACTTAAACGAAGTACTCCAGTGATACCTTCACGAATCTCGAGAATCTCTATATTTTTAATACTAATATCTTTTTCTGCTAATAATGAAACAACTTTTAATAGCGCTCCTGTTTGATCGAATATATCAACAAATAGATCATAAAATGCAGGAATAGCGCCTCGTTTTGTCTTGTCTAATCCGTCTCGGAATTCTTTCGCCTGCACTAAATAATCATACATCTCAACTTGATTGTCTGTTTGAAGCAATTGTTGTAAATCATTCATTTCCGCAATCCAATCCGTTAATAATCGAGAAATTACATGCTTATTTTGGAAGAATATATCTTGCCACATTGCTGGATTACTCGATGCGATTCTCGTAATATCACGAAATCCACCTGCAGCAAGGCTCGGAATTTTTTCATGTTTTGTTTGCCAACTTTTTGCTTGATGTACAAGTGAAGAAGCAATGAGATGTGGAAAATGTGAGATAACACTTGTCATTTCATCATGTTCCTCTGGGTTTAATTCAATAAAAGTACTTTTTGTCCCTGCTAATACATCTTTTAAAAGTGCTATTTTCTCTTTTGGACAATCATTCGTTGGTGTTAAAATGTAAATTGCGTTTTCAAATAAATGTGATTTCGCTGCTTCAATTCCTTTTTTGTGTGAACCTGCCATTGGATGACCACCAATAAATGTTACCAATGGTGATGTAATACACTCAGCCGCTTTCTCAATTGATCCTTTTACCGAGGATACATCCGTAATTATGATCGGTTTCTCCAAATTAACCTCATTGATCTTATGGATTAATTCAATCGTTTTAGATACCGGTGCAGCTAGAATACAGATATCGGCTTGCTTGATACCAACTTTAAAATCTGCAACACCCTCATCTAAAATTCCGTTCTCTACTCCATAAGCAATCGCTTTAGGGTCTATATCATAACCGATCAAATGATTATCGTTATTTTCTTTCATACTTAATGCTAGTGACCCACCAATTAAGCCAAGTCCAGCAATCAATATCGTTTGTGCCACAATGATTTAATTCTCCTTTGAATCCACAGTTAAAAATGTCCGAATGTGTTCTTGAAGCTCTTTCATATCTTCTTTTTTTCCAATTGTAATTCTTACACCATTTGGATGGCCCAATGCCTCACCGGATCGAATAATAAAACCTTTACTAAGTAAGTGTTCAAAAAGCGAGTCACCACTAACTGGTAAGGTAACAAATACAAAATTCGTTTCTGAATCATAATATTTTAATTCCATTTCATCGAAAAAAGACAACAAGTCGGCTTTGTTCTTCTTTGTTTCTTCTAAGGAATAATGTAAAAACTCTTCGTCCTGTAGTGCTATAATAGCAGACTTTTGTGCGACTTTTGTTGTATTAAATGGCCCTCGTGCAACATTGAGGGCATTACTTACCACTACATTTGCTACACCATAACCGATCCGAAGACCTGCTAATCCGTATGCTTTAGAAAATGTTCGAAGCACAATTAAATTCGTGTAGTCCTTAAGTGCTGCAATCGTATTTGGCGCATTATCAGCAGTTATATACTCATAATAGGCTTCATCAACTACTACAAGAATATCACTCGGACATTGCTGCATAAACGTTGACAAGGAAGTACTGTTAATCATGCATCCAGTTGGATTATTCGGAGTGCATAGCCAAATAATTTTTGTCTGCTCATCTACCTGATCCAACATCCCTTGCAAATCATGATAACCATTAATTAATGGCACTTCTTTTACTTCTGCACCTTGGATTAATGCATTGTGTTTGTATTGTGGAAATGTCGGCTTAGCAATAATGGTATTTGTTCCTGATTCTAAATATGTACGGCAAATAATATCAACAATTTCATCAGAACCACATCCAAACACTAATTGATCAGGATCAACTTCAAGACGATCACTAAGCAATTGTCGCAATTCCGTTGCATAACCATCTGGATAAATTTCTAAGTTTTTTGTCAAATCTACTATTGCTTGTTTTACATTATCTGAAAAACCAAATGGATTCTCATTCGACGCTAATTTTACTATCCTTGTTAAGTTGTATTCTTTTTTCACGTCTTCTATTTGCTTACCTGGGGTGTACGGTGACATCTGATTGAAAATATTTTTCGCTTGCATCATAAACGCTCCCTACTTTACTTGAGTAAATCTGGTCTTAGTTTTTTTGCTTCATGGTGATACACATGAGCGATCTCTTGCTGATCTTTCGAAGTGTTGATCGTCATCATAATTCGAATACACTTAGCTAAACCACCTGGAACATCAATCTCTTGCATACACATTACCGGAACATAGCTCCAACCTTCAATTTCTCGAATTGGTTTTGCGGGAAATGTAGCATTAAGATCTGCTGTAACAGATACAAGCACGGTAGCAACATCGTTCGGATAAATCTCATTCTGAGCGATCATTTCTTCAGCCAATGTTTGGGTATGTAAGATAATTTCATCTGCATTATTTTCAGATACTGTTGTTGCACCTCTTACACCACGAATCATCGATCCACCAACTCTCGTAAAAATTGTTCTAGTAATCCGATTAATGTGAAATCCTCAATGGATTCCGTGATAGGCTCACCCAGTTCTCTTAATAAAACCATCTGAACACTTTGTTTCTTTGCTTTTTTATCCTTTTTCATTCGATTAATTAGATTATTCACATTAATCGTTGGTGGTAATGCAATCGGATAGTGGTTTCTTTTTAGCCACTCGAATAAACTTTGATAAGGTAATTCCGTATGGAAATGTGCTTCACTAACTTTTATTGCAAATAACATCCCAATTGCAACAGCCTCACCATGTGTTAATTTTCCATAACCTAGTTCAGACTCTAATGCATGGCCTAATGTGTGCCCGAAGTTCAAATATTGTCGAATATTGGACTCTTTCTCATCGAGTTCAACAATATTCGCCTTCACTTGAATGCCACGAAATAAGTGATTCATGAGTTGATCATCTAATAATGGTTTTGTTAAATCAACTTCTTCAATGTCTTCCCAAAATGGTTGATCATGAATAAAACTATGTTTAACAATTTCAGCATAACCAGATCGTATTTCCATTAAAGGGATCGTATGAAGTGTGTCTACATCATATACAACTGCTTGCGGAGGATAGAAGCTACCAATCAAGTTCTTTCCTTCTGGGTGATTAATTGCTACTTTTCCACCGACACTACTGTCATGAGCAAGAATGGTTGTTGGCATCTGGATAAAATCAATTCCTCGCATAAATGTAGCAGCAACAAAGCCAGCCAAGTCTCCAACCATACCGCCTCCTAGAGCGATAATCAAACTGTCTCGGTCTAAACCAGATTGAATCACTTCCGTAATGATATCAAAGTAAACACGGGCGCTTTTGGAACTTTCACCCGCAGGAACAACCGTATAATTTACTGGAAAAGAAGGCTCTAATGATTGAAGGACATCCGGTAAGTATAATGGCTCTACATTGCTGTCCGTAATAATAAATATTTTACTGTAAGATTTGTTAATAAAGCGCTCCATTTGAAAGCGTAAACCTGGGCCAATCGAAACAGCATATTCATTTGTACTAGTTTTGACAGAAATAGAATCCATTAAAAACACCTTACTTCTTCGCGATATTGGTCAAACACTTCTTTCAGTTTAGGAAATTGATCATTAGGGAATTGTTCCAACACAGCTTTAGCGATCTCAAATGCTACTACATGTTCCATCACAACAGCCGCAGCTGGAACCGCGCATGAATCTGATCGTTCGATACTTGCTTGAAAAGCTTCTTTGGTTTCTATATCTACACTTTGCAAAGGTTTATACAAGGTTGGAATAGGCTTCATAACGCCCTTGACTACAATTGGCATACCAGTAGTCATACCGCCTTCAAAACCACCAAGGCGGTTGGTTTTACGATAGTAACCTTCTGCTTCACTCCAACCAATTTCATCGTGAACTTCGCTACCATTACGACGGGCGGCTTCAAATCCAATTCCAAATTCTACTCCTTTAAAAGCGTTAATACTTTGAACAGCAAATGCAATTCTAGCATCTAGTTTGCGATCGTAATGAACATAAGAACCGATTCCAGCTGGTAATCCCTCCACATAAACTTCGCAAACACCACCGATCGAATCTCCGTCTGCTTTCGCTTGATCAATCGCATCCATCATTTTTTTCCCATTCGTATCATCTAAACAGCGCACAGGCGATTCTTCAGAAATCCTCTGCTTATCTTCAAAAGACAGCTCCTTTTGATCTTCTGCCTTAATCCCTGCAATTTCACGAACATATCCAACAATATTAATGCCAAGATGGTTAAGTAAGGTTTTAGCAACAGCACCTGCAGCAACACGTGCTGCTGTTTCTCTAGCAGATGATCTCTCTAAAATGTTCCGCATATCACGATGACCATATTTTATCGCACCATTGAGATCTGCATGACCAGGTCTAGGCCTTGTTACTGTTCTACGAATATCTCCATCCATATCAATGGGGTCTTCACCCATAATGTCCTCCCAATGCTTAAAATCATCATTTTTTACTACCAAGGCAATTGGTGAACCTAAGGTATAGCCATGGCGTACTCCACCGGCAATATCGACTAGATCTTTTTCTATCTGCATACGTTTTCCTCGACCGTGACCTTTTTGTCTACGTAATAAAGATTCATTAACATTTGCACTTGTTAATGGCATCAAAGAAGGTACACCTTCCACAATCGTAGTTAACTGTTTTCCATGCGATTCTCCTGCTGTTAGATAACGCATTAGAATCCCCCCTAATTTGTATGTAATTTTTATTAAATATAACACACCTCACGAGGTCTGTGTGTAGTAAATTAATAGATTATTCTTTTTTTTCTAAAAGTTTTGTCTAGGACCTGTTCTTTTTTGATCATGAATTGTGGGAACCTACTTATCTTTCTGATAAAAGAATGTATCAATTACACGAAAATTATATTTTTCTGGGGTAAAAATTTGCTCTGTACTTCCAACAAAAAGCACCCCTTGTTCATTCAACGATTGGCTAAATTTTTGATAGATCTCTGTTTTTGCTTCTTCTGTAAAGTATATTAGTACATTTCGACAGACAATTAAATCAAAATCTGTTGGATACGGGTCAGATAAAAGATTGTGCTTTTTAAAAGTAATTGCATTTCTGAGCTTCTCATCAATCACATATAACGAACCGTCCTGTTTGAAATACTTCTCTTTTAATTCTTTTGGTACTTCTTTTAATGCTCGTTCGGTATAAATGCCTTTTTTTGCTCTTTCTAAAATTTTGTCATCAAGATCTGTTGCTATAATCGTAACATTAGAAAGATCAACATATTGGCTGAGCATCATTGCGATCGTATAAGGCTCATCTCCAGTTGAACATGCGGCACTCCAAATTTTAATTTTTTTTGATCTTTTTAATTTTTCAGGAAGTATTTTATTTTCTAATACATTCCACCGGACTGAATTGCGATAAAATTCAGACACATTAATAGTCATTTTGTCCAAAAATTCTGCCATCAATTCCGTATCACTAGCTAGCGCCTTATAGAATGATTGAAAGTTATCAAACCCTTTCTTATCTCGTAATGAAGTTAATCTCCGTTTCATTTGAACTTCTTTATATAAAGAAAGATCTATTCCTGTGTGTTTTTTGATAGATTGTGTAAACGCTTGGTAATCAGACATTTTCTTCTTCTCCTTCTTCTCATCCCGTGTAGAGCGCAACTTCAGTAAATGGGGTTTTATACCTATTTGCTATTGATTGGTTAACTGAACCACCCAAAGTATTGCGTTTGTTACGCTCACTTAAATCACGTTGGCTGTTTTATTGATTTGATGTGTTAGTCTTAAAGACGGTTGGTCAGGATAAATAAATAGTAAAAACCTCGCCAATGACGAGGAAACGAATAATATATTCATTGGAAGCACTATGTTTTTCTTTTACCGATATAAATCGCTATTTGTTCGAAAGTTTGCTTCGCCTTTACATCTGGTAAAGCTTTTAAAGTTGAAAAAGCTTTTTGCAAGTAAGCTTCACTAATTTGATAGGACCGTTCAATAGCGTCCGAATGCTTTATTAATTCAATAATTGGCTCCATTTCGATTGATGTTGGTTCCTTTGTTACAGAAAAGATTTTTTTCAATTGATGTGAAACCTTTTGATCTTGCAGTGCAATTAAAGTTGGTAATGTGATCTGCCCTTGAATAAGATCACTTCCTGCTGGCTTACCTAACTGTTTACTTGAAGCAGTAAAATCTAAAATATCATCAATGATCTGATAGGATATGCCAACATAGTATCCATAGAGATAAAGTTTCCTTTGAACAAATTCGGGGGCGTCTACTGCAATAGCACCTAACTGACAACTAGCAGCGATTAACAAGGCTGTTTTTCGTCTTATTCTTCTTAGGTAATCTTTAAAACTTTGATTTAGCCGATATTTATCCTCAATTTGCTTCATCTCACCTAAGGTTAGTTCTACCATAGTTTTAGAGAGTAACTGATGCGCAGTAGGAGTATTCAAAGTGGACAGGCATTCAAGTGCTCGAGCGAATATGTAATCACCAGTATACATTGCTGTACGGTTATCCCAGTTAGCTTTAACGGTTGGCTTTCCTCTTCGTAGTTCCGATTCATCAATCACATCATCATGAACTAATGATGCCATATGAATTAATTCCAATGTGATAGCAGCTGTTTTCACTTTTTCTAAGTCATAATCACCAAATTGTGCCGCCAACAACACAAATACAGGGCGTAATCTCTTCCCTCCCGCATGAAGCAATTGCGACGATGCCTCAGCTAGAACAGGATGTTCTGCTCGTAAAGTTTCTTGTAACTCCTGTTCAATAACCTTTAGATCGGCATTTAGGTAGGAATAGGTTAGGGCTAATTTCATATTTTTCACCTTTATACATTAGTTTATCGTACAACTTAGCAAATAATTTAACTTTGTTGATTAACCTTGTTCTAAGAGCGAAGAGAAATCAGGCGTTTCATCGTGAAAAAAATCCTCTAATTCCGTTCTCAATAAAAAAAATTGACTAGGTAACTCATGCAACAAAGAACTCGATTTTTCCCAGTATTTATTCATTGCTTTTTCAATCGTTTTTACGCAATCATGTCTTGTAATTCCACTAACAAGATCGGTATTTAGTGCATTAAGCACTGGCGTATTTTTATTCATTAAAAAGTTATGCTTTTCTTTTGTTAATTTGCTAGTTAAGAGCCAATTCTCAGCAAATTCATTGATATCAGGAAACCTAAGGTGCTCCCCTACCCTCGTAATTAATTTTGCTTCTAATTTCTTCAGGCGAGAAAGAAAAATAGTAAGTGTCTGTTGTTTTTCATAATACATATACATTTTTAATTCATTCATCTCTTTAATTGCAGATGCTAACGTATGTATCATTGGTACATCATTTAGTTTGGAAAGTATGTAATAATATAATCCACTGTAATAATCTCCAGCTAAAACAGTAAGTTGTCTACTTTTCTTTTTTTCACTAGATTCATTACTATTTGTTTCGGAAACTAAATCATGTGTATCTAACGCAATCTGAACTAACATTGTTGTAATAATGTATTTTTTCTTTTCTTCAATTTCAAGTGGTGTAGCCTCAATTAGATGATATAAAAGAATAAGTTTATTTTGGTCAATGATCGGTGTTTGAATATATTTTTGTAAATAACGATGTTGTAAAATATGTTTTAGTTCTTCTTCAATATTCTCCAACGATAATTCCACCGTATCATCTCCTAACGTTGTTGACCTGTTTTCACTCATTTTTATTATTATAACACAAGCTTATCGATTCCGGTAAAGCATTAACCTGAGCGAACTTCCCCAAAGCTAGATTGAATAATAGCTTTCCCTTTTATTTTCATTGCAGAAGTGTGTTCCGTAAATTGTACAACAAGTAACTCCCCTTCATCAAGCTTTTCAGCATGATGAAATTTGGTATTTTGCCCTCTTGTTAAACCAATTACTTGTACACCATCTTCTAATGCCTTGATGATAAAATGATCTCCTTGCATAAGCTCACTCCTTTATATTTCAGTATATGTATATCAACTATATTTACAATAAAAAAATGGTAAAAGAAAAAGGATGCAAATTTTGCACCCTTCTTCTTGCCCCTATGTAAAGGATTATTTCACGATGTCTTTAAGGGCTTTACCTGGTTTAAATGCTGGAACTTTGCTAGCTGGGATTTCAATCTCAGCACCTGTTTGTGGGTTGCGACCTTTACGGGCAGCACGCTCACGTACTTCAAAGTTACCAAAACCAATTAATTGTACTTTTTCGCCTTCTTTAAGTGAATCCATGATAGATTCAAAAACCGCATCAACAGCTTTTGTTGCATCTTTTTTAGACAATTCACTTGATTCAGCAACGGCATTAATTAGATCTGTTTTGTTCATGATATTCACCTCCTCCCAAAATCAAATAAGTTGAAGCATACGAACTTAAATGGTCCATAATCCATTTGTTCACATTTTTTGGTGATCCTATACTTCTATCCATCAATTAAATGATGACAAGCCTTATAATATACGACTTTTCCCCTAAATTCAACAAAAATTACAATATTAATTAAATTTGTTCTATATACCTATACAAAAATGATGCTTTTTAATCATATAGATGGAAAATTCATTAAAGTACTAGGAGATTTAAGTGCATCTTAACATAGGGTTTAGCTTTGAGGCAAATAATAAACGTTACTGTATTAATCATCATTGTGGAATATACAACAGAAGATGATATTTATAAAGATTCCTTTTGTTATCTATCCATTATGCCAAAATCCGCGGTAATGATGGATTTAAAAATAATTACTGTAGATAATGAAACGTATTTTAATATAAAATTCTAGTTGCAAAACAATCGATATAATAACACCTATTAAATCCTCAATAGGAAGCAACAGCTCGTTATCACACAGTTTTTCCTTAACATTTACTCCAACACTTTTGTATTCACTATTCGCTCTGTTAAAACTGTCACCTTTTTTGCACAAAAAAGAACGACTTGAGTACCAAGCCGTTAAAGAATGATTGCTATTAAGCCTCCAGAACCTTCATTTACAATCCGTTCTAGAGTCTCTTTTAATTTATATCTTGCATTTTCAGGCATTAATGAGATCTTACCTTGAATGCCTTCTCGAACGATGGAGCTTAGAGATCGACCAAAAATATCTGATTCCCAAATAGATAACGGGTCATCCTCAAAGTCTTGCATTAAATACCTTACGAGCTCCTCACTTTGTTTCTCTGTTCCGATTATTGGAGCAAATTCTGATTCTACATCCACTTTGATCATATGGATAGAAGGTGCAACAGCTTTTAAGCGAACTCCAAATCGTGCACCTTGTCTGATGATTTCTGGCTCATCTAAGCTCATATCTGCAATAGTTGGTGCTGCGACACCATATCCTGTTTGCTTGACCATTTGCAGAGCATCCGCTACCTGATCGTATTCACGCTTTGCATTTGCAAAATCTTGCATCAGTTCTAGCAAGTGATCTTTCCCTCTAATTTCTTCACCAACAATTTCTTTGAGGACTTGATCATACAGGTGACTTGGTGCATCCAAATCAATTTCAGCGATCCCTTCGCCCATCTCAATGCCAGCAATTTGCGCGTGATCAATATGATCATATTGATCAAAATAACCAACGACGCGGTCTACATCTCGCAACCTCTTGATATCTTTCACTGTTTCTTGAATAGCATTTTGATAACTTGTTCTTAACCAATGCTCTTCATCTAGCACCATCACCCAGCTTGGTAAGTTAACGTTAACTTCTAGAACTGGGAATTCATAAAGTGCTTCACGTAAGACATTATAAACATCATCTTCTTGCATACTTTCTACACTCATTGCTAAAACTGGAATATCGTACTGTTCAACAAGCTCTTGACGAAGTAACTCTGTTTCTTGTTGATAAGGTTGTACGGAATTTACAACCATAATGAATGGTTTACCAACTGCCTTTAGTTCTTCTACCACTCTTGTCTCAGCTTCCAAATAATCTTCTCTCGGAATATCACCTATTGTGCCATCTGTTGTGATAACAACCCCAATAGTAGAATGCTCTTGAATTACTTTCCTTGTTCCAATTTCAGCTGCTTCATGAAAAGGGATAGGTTCTTCATACCATGGTGTATGAATCATTCTAGGGCCATTCTCATCTTCAAACCCTTGTGCACCATTGACGGTATATCCTACACAATCCACCAACCGTACATTTACATCCAGTCCCTCATCTACTTGCAAAGAAACTGCTTGGTTTGGAACAAACTTTGGTTCCGTAGTCATAATAGTCTTTCCTGCAGCACTTTGTGGAAGTTCATCTTGCGCACGGGCACGGTCACCTTCATCACTTATGTTTGGTAAAACTACTTTTTCCATAAACTTTTTGATAAACGTTGATTTTCCCGTGCGAACTGCTCCGACAACACCTAAATAAATGTCACCGTTCGTTCTTTTCGAAATATCTTTAAAAATATCTACCTTTTCCAAATGATCCCCTCCCGGTCTTCAACCTAAACGAATACGAATCTCTGACATTTAAAGTCTATGACGTTGTCCCACAAGAATATAACCTCAAAAATAAAAAAACCAAGATAGAAGGGGCAATTCTATCTTGGTTCGACTAAATATAATACCCAGGGCAACTTTAAAATGAATGCTTGTGCGTTATATTTTATGCGTAATATTGGTTTATTGTATCAACACTTGCCTAGTATTCACTATTTTTTAAACAGTTGTCCTAAAGTACTAATATCTTTAGGCATTTTATTCTTTGTAATCGATTGAACTAGCTTATCTTCTTTTTCAGGTGAAATCGGTTTGTTAGCCATGTTTGCGAGTTGTCTTACAAGTGATCGGACAGTTGCTTCATCTGTAAAATCAGCATTTTGGACAGAGTTAGCTACCTTAATAATTTCTTCAGCACTAATATTTGATTTGCTTTGAATTTGCTCGAACATATTTTTTTGAAAATCGTTCACAAGCTCTCCTCCTTGACTATATTTCTCATCATACTATATGCAAGAAGGAGTAAACCTGTTAATCTTGATAATGCTCTTTTAACATCGCATGTACTTCATCTGTTTCCTGACGACGCATCCTTGTCATCAATTGGTCTACAACATCCCTTGGCTCAGCAGATTCAAACAGAATATGATAAATACCGGTCGTAATAGGCATTTGTATCCCTTTTGCTTCAGCAAGTTGATATGCTGCTTGAGCGGTCCGAACACCCTCGACAACCATTCCCATTTGATCTAAAACAGAATCTAACGTGTGACCCTTAGCAAGCAAATTACCCGCTTTCCAATTCCTACTATGTACACTCGTACACGTAACAATAAGATCACCCACTCCCGTTAAGCCAACGAAGGTTAGTGGATCCGCCCCCATTGCCGTGCCTAGACGAGCGATTTCGGTCAACCCCCTAGTTACAAGGGCAGCCTTTGCATTGTCTCCATAGCCAAGTCCATCAGAAATACCAGCACCTAGTGCAATAATATTTTTTAAAGATCCACCTAACTCCACACCAATTAAATCTGTTCCTGTGTATACACGAAAATGCTGATTCATAAATAAATCTTGTGCGCGTTTCGCAGCTACCTTGCTTCTTGAAGCAGCAGTTACTGTTGTTGGTTGTTTAATGCTTACTTCTTCTGCATGACTAGGCCCAGATAAAACAACAATTTCTTCAAATAGTTCGCGCGGAAGTTCTTCTTCCATCATTTCAGAAATACGTTTAAACGTGACTGGTTCAATGCCTTTTGTTCCATGAATCATGGTAACCTTGTGTTTCAACACTGCTCCAACCTGTTTACACACTGATCGAATTGCAGTTGTCGGAAGTACAAAAATGATAGCAGAAACTTGTTCTACTGCGTCAGATAGATCATGATATGCTTGTAATCCTGCAGGTATTGTAACTCCAGGCAAATAGTTATTATTGGTATGTGTTTCATTCATTTCTTTTGCATGACTTTCAATATGTGTCCATAAACGCACATCATGACCATTATCGTGTAATACCATTGCTAATGCAGTTCCCCAACTTCCAGCACCTAATACAGCAACTTTTCCCATGAAATAGTCCTCCCCCTTTAGCTTCGTCTTCGAGCAAAAATCTTTATCGGTGTGCCTTCAAATCCAAAAGCATCTCGTATACGGTTTTCTAAGAAACGCTCATAAGAAAAATGTAACAATTCAGGGTCATTAACAAACACCACAAAACTTGGCGGTTTAACCGCAACTTGAGTAGCATATAAAATCTTTAATCGTTGACCATTCTTCGTTGGTGTAGGATTGGTTGCAACGGCATCCATCACAACATCGTTCAAGACATTAGTCTCCACTCTTTTTGAGTGATTCTCACTTGCTATTAAGACTTGTGGAATTAATGTGTGAATTCTTTTTTTCGTTAGAGCTGACAAAAACACGATCGGAGCATAGTCTAAAAACGGAAAATGCGCACGCACTTTCTCTTCAAATGCCTTCATCGCTTTTTCATCTGATTCTACCGTATCCCATTTATTTACTACAATTACAACAGCTTTTCCTGCCTGATGGGCATACCCAGCAATTTTTTTATCTTGTTCAATGATGCCCGTTTCGGCATCAATTAGTGTTAGCACAACATCCGAACGTTCGATTGCTTTTAATGCTCGTAATATGCTATACCGCTCTGTAGCTTCGTATATCTTTCCTCTTTTACGCATACCCGCGGTATCAATAATGACAAAATCACGATCCTCTTTATGAAAAGGCGTATCAATGGCATCTCGGGTTGTACCAGCAATCGAGCTAACAATCACTCGCTCTTGTTGTAAGATCGAATTTACCAAAGATGATTTCCCTACATTTGGCCTGCCAATCAAACTAAAGTAGATCGTATCTTGATCAACGGATTCTACTTCAAGATTAGGAAAATAGTCGACAACTTTATCTAATAAATCTCCTAACCCCAATCCATGTGTTCCTGAGATTGGGTATGGTTCACCAAATCCGAGGCTGTAAAACTCATAAATCTCATCCCTCATTTCAGGATTATCTACTTTATTTACCGCTAAAACGACAGGTTTATTCGATTTGTATAAAATCTTAGCAACCTCTTCATCTGCCGCAGTAATCCCTTCACGAGCGTTGACAAGAAAAATAATAACATCCGCTTCTTGTATAGCCATATCTGCTTGTTCACGCATTTGAACAAGTAATGGTTCGTCACCTAATTCAATTCCACCTGTATCAATCAAATTAAAATTTGTTGTTAACCACTCTGCTTCTGAATAAATTCGATCTCTCGTTACACCCGGTGTGTCTTCAACAATGGAGATCCTCTCTCCAACAAGTCGATTAAAGATTGTCGATTTCCCCACATTTGGTCTTCCTACTATTGCTACAATTGATTTTCTCACGAAAGGTACATCCTTCCCAAATTCTTCTATTATTGTTTCCTTGTTAGTTCTTTGATAATCATCACGAACCTTAACTTATACATTTTAGCAAAAGCAGTATGATTAAACAACCTTTCCATTCACAACCAACTAGTACTATGATCAATATAATCCTGTTTAATTCGTCTGCTCTTCCAACTTTTCAAGCAACTTTTTATATTTATATTTACCTTGTTTCCATTGTTGAAACATAAATAGAAAGGCGATTTGAATCAAAATCAAATGAATGAAACGAATATCACCAAGTCTCATCGACCAAGCTAGTTGAGATACAAAGATAACGTAAAAAAATTCACCTAATAATAGGGGGAAACTAGCAATTAAATAACGTTTCACAACCGAATTTGTAACGAGAAATGCAACCAACGTATATATTGTTGTTAAAATCATCGCATCCGGAATAAATAACCATATCGGTCTTACAATCAAGATGAATTTCAAACCAGTATAACTAATTGCAAGAAAAAATATTACCGCTAGAAGCTCTAAGCTTTCCTTCTGCTTTAAAAGAATTAACAAATAAGTGATCGTTAATAGTACATAAGACATATATAATTCTAGTCCAAAAATGATGAATGTTGATTGTGATAGAGATATCACTATTAACGTAAGAGCAGCTAGCCTGTTTCGAAGTTGAATATTTGGAAAGAAAAAAGTGATAATAATCCAAAATAACCAACTTAACCAATAGAAAAACATCTCATCACATCCCTTCCTTAGCCATTATAACTAGAAAAAGAAATTTCAAACGATTTTCCCTTTAAAAACAAAAAACTTGTGCACAATTTTTGTGCACAAGTTTTTTATTATTTGTATTTATCTAACTGGTTACCAATCATATCACCCAAGGAGAAACCGTTATTCTCTTCTTCTTTTTGATAAGATTGCAGTTCTTTATGATCTTGTTCTTCTTGAATCTCTTTAATACTTAATGAAATACGTTTTTCGTCTTCGTTAATATCTAAAACCTTTACATTAACGGTTTGTCCAATTTCTAATACTTCTTGAGGTGATCCAATATGTTTTGTTGCAATTTGAGAAATATGAACTAAACCTTCTACTTGTGGTAAAACTTCAACAAAAGCACCAAAGTGTACTAATCTCTTTACCGTTCCATCTACAATATCACCCACCTGTAGCTTTGATTCGATATTTTCCCATGGACCTGGTTGCGTGGCTTTCATAGACAAAGAAATTCTTCCTGTTTCTTTATCAACAGACAACACTTTTACTTTTACGGTCTCACCTTCAGAAACGACATCACTAGCTTTATCCACATGATCGTGAGCCAGCTGTGAAATATGAACAAGTCCGTCGATGCCTCCTAAATCAACAAAAACACCAAAGTCTGTAATGCGAGCAACCTTTCCTTCGAGTACTTCGTTTTCCACTAATGACTCTAGTACTTGTTGTTTCTTTGCAGCATCTTCCGCTTCTGCTACCGCGCGATGAGATAAGATCACACGATTTTGGCTCTTATCCAACTCAACAACTTGTAAGGTTAGACTTTTATCTTGATAATCAGAAAAATCTTCAACAAAATGTGTTTCTACAAGCGAAGCGGGGATAAATCCACGCACGCCTACATCAACAACTAACCCACCTTTTACTACTTCCTTAACGGTAGCTTCAAACACTTCTTTGTCATTAAATTTTTGCTCTAATGATTGCCATGCCGCTTCTGCGTCAACAGCTTGTTTTGACAATACCACTTCATCGTCAGATATTTTTTTTATTTTTAATGTTAATTCATCATCAACAGATACAACTTCGTTTGCATTTTCTACATGAAGACTTGACAATTCACCAATTGGAACAATACCATCTGTCTTCCAGCCAATATCGACTAATACCTGTTTATCTTCAACCTTTACTACTTTACCAGTCACCACTTCACCAACAGTCAACTCTTTAAAGTCTGACACTTCTTCGTTCATTTCATCCATGAAAAAATCCTCCTTCAATTTGCGACAAAAATAAATTAAGATATTCTTTTTTCTAACTTCTAACATTTCTTATCGTTTGTCAAGCAATAGCAAATATTTTTTACAAATTATTTTGTTTTAATTTTTTGATCTCATTCATTATCTTATCTGTTGCTTCTTTTGCTGAAGCTTTTTCGTTTCTTAGTTGCTCCATATCAACAGGTTTCCCATAGACAATTTTTAACCTTTTTCCTTTTTGATAAGGTCCGATAATAGCACAGGGAACAACGTTAGCATTTGAACGCAATGCAAAGAACCCGATTCCGGACAAACCTTCCCCAATTTCGCCCGTTTTACTTCTCGTCCCCTCAGGAAACAAACCTAGCGCCTTCCCATCTTCTAATATTTTTAGCACGGTTCTTAAAGCGTTACGATCTTTCATTCCACGCTTAATCGGAACCGCTCCTAAGCTATTCATAAGTAACCGTAAAAGTCTCTTTTGGAATAATTCTTCTTTCGCTAAAAAATGAAGGTCACGTGGACAAGATCCCCCTACAATTGGTGGATCAAAATTAGAAATATGATTAGAACAGACAATTAAAGGTCCTGATTTAGGTATATTTTCTTTTCCAATAACTTGCATTCGATAGATTGGTTTTAAGACAAACCAAACCAGAGTTTTTGCAAATTTATAAAACAGCATCTCTATTCTCCTTTACGCTTTACTATTTCTAGTATTTTTTCACTTACTTCTTGAATAGATAGTGATGTTGTATCAATTTCAATAGCATCTGAAGCTTTAACTAATGGAGAAATTTCACGTTCTGTATCTAATTGGTCTCTTCTTTCAATCTCATTTTCTAACTGTTTTAGATCTGAAGGGTAACCTTTTTTTGTATTTTCCTTATGCCTTCTTTCTGCACGTTCTTTTACCGATGCAATTAAGAATATTTTGACTTCTGCATCAGGAATAACATGGGATCCGATATCACGACCATCCATAACAACACCACGTTTTTTCGATAATTCACGTTGTCTCTTGACCATCTCTTTTCGAACCAAACCGTGTTGAGCTACAACAGAAACTTTATTTGTAACCATTTGATTTCGAATATCCTCTGTTACATCGGTGCTATCTAGAAATACCTTTTGTTCTTTGGCCCCTTGTTGAAGATCGATAGTAGTTTTTTTCAATAATTGATAAAGTTCTTCACCATTGTCCAAGTCAATATCATTAATTATTGCTTTATGTGTGATAGCACGATACATTGCCCCAGTATCAATATAAATATATTGTAATTTTTTTGCTACAATTTTTGCCACGGTACTTTTTCCAGCTGCCGCTGGTCCGTCAATGGCTATGGCTAATTTACTTTTTAACATGTTTTTCTCCCTTTCACAACAATGGACATCTTATTTCCATCATTAAATCCCTGATTCCAATTGATTTCTGCGTTCTTTTAACTGCGTATCGAAACAAAATTGTATAATTTTATCTCGGTCTTTTTCTCCAATATCTTTGAATTTAACCGATAATAGCTGTTTGTTCTGATGATTTTTCTCGTGAATTCGAATAGCTTCCGCTTCTACAGATACATATAGATTGCTTGCTTTCGTTGTCGGAATAACGATCCATATCGCTAATAACTGACCGGCTTTCATTTTATGATTTTCAGGTAACAAAATCGCCAGTCCTCCACCACTGATATCGGTTGTTAACGATGTAAATGGGAGAAAGTTATTCTCCGGATGATGGACAGAGACATCAAGATTAGCATCGACACGAACATACTCACGGCGCTGAATTTTTTGTATTTTAGAAAAATCGATATGTAATAATAGCATTGGAATTTTATTCTTCTTCTTCCCCTTAATTTCCGTTTCAAACGTATAAACAGAATCATGCTCACCAACGAAATACGCAGAAAACGAACTTCCTTTAGGGAAAATATCCGTACGACCTGTTTTCACATTAATAGGATAATCAATATAAATAGTATGGCTCTTTAACTCCACGATTCTACAACGATAACGTTCGCACACACCATCAGGCCCTTCACGTTCAAGCGTTAAGTTTGTACCAATCTTAATCAATTTGTTCCCCTGCCTTCACTATCAATAATTATGTATACTGTTATTATTGCAAAAAAGATAGGGATTGCGCAAGTTGATTATTTTATATTTGTATAAGTATCTTTTTTTTGAATATAAACCTATGTTTGCGATTTTACTTTTTTTAACAAAAAAACGACATGTTATCAGTTTGTCAACAGTTAACTAAATACAAATAAATCACATTTATGTTGTAAAAAAAGAAAACGACGTATGCCGTTTTCTTTTTTCTTTATTCCTTTATCTTTATTTTGGAATAACAGATGTTAGAGCCCTGATGACATAGGAGTATCTAGCTCATCCTGTAATTGAATGATCAGTCGGAAAAAGCCACCGATTTACTCTAGTTTTCCTTTATTAACCCCATTTTGATTCCACATCATTCAATCTTTCTACATAAACTTCCATGCCAGTTTCAGCGTCAATGACAATTCGATAGGTATCATTATCAATCGTACCAAGGAAAGTGTAAGCTACCAATTCATCTCCACGATTATCTTCAACGATAGCCAAATGATAATCTTGAATCGTTACAGATGGATTAACCTTATCTTGTGCTTCTTCTAATGTTAATTTAGGTTCATCTATTTCTCTTTCTTTATGGTTTCGATAATAATCTCTCGTAGTAAATCCTAGTATATCTCCATTATCTAACGCAACTTTCACTTGAACTCGGTCAGGATAAACATGGTAATCGTCTTGTTGGTAAATAAACTGAAACACACCCGAATCACTATACTGACTACCTTGAAGAAGAATCATATTTTCTAATCCTTGATCAGCTAACAATTCTTCTGCTCTATGCTGTGCGTCATTCAAACTTATTTGAGTTTCATTTACATCTCTATTCAACATAAATGATAAGATATGCCCACCCTGTTTAGACAGTGTCACATAACCATGCTCCTCTTGGCCGTCAAAGGAAGCACTATAGGTTGGAAGCTGTGCACCCTCACCACTCTCTGCGATAGATAGAGTTAAATCATCATTTAAATTAAATTCCTCTCTAACTTTTTCCTCTGCTTCTCTTTCAGAAAGTGTTCTTCCAGAAATATTTAGATAACCATCATGCTGTTCAGGCATCCCAGCAATTAAATTAGGAAATTGTGCTTCTGAATAGCCTTGCACCGCATGCTCTACCGTTTCAAAACCGTTTATAATTAGGTTATCATAAGGTCCTTCATTGGACAGTAGCGCTAATTCAACATCCATCCACCTTAGATTCTCGTTCAGCACTTGATGTTGTACGGTTCTTAATTCTTGACGAATTTCATCTGATGATACATATAGTTGGCGTAGCTTTTCTACCTCATCTTCAGAAAGTGGATCGTGTTCTAGATTACGAACAGCTACTTCATAAGTAAAGTTACCTATTTCTGATAAGAATTGTTCCGTCTTATTAAAGGGAAGCAACGCAAGTGGTAATTGTCCTACGTCCATTTGTGCTTCAGATGTTAATCTCCAAATATCAATTAATTGTGGTGAGAGCTGCTCATTTGTATTTAAAGCAAGTGTCGTACCAATCTTATCATGCAATAGATCCATGTGATAAGTCAGATCATGAAATGCTCGTTGATAATTGTTTTCCGCTTGAATCATCATCGCATTTTTCTCTTGATGTTCCTGATAACCCCAAGCGCCTGTTCCAATCACTGCAATTGCTAATATTCCTACTAAAATCCATCGTCTCATTTTTATACCACCTCTTTCTTAATCACAAAAAATATGCTTACCTATTCTCTTAATTTGTGGTCTAGACCAAATCCAACTAGACGTTGCTGTATCTGGGTTAAAATAATAAATTGCTTCACCAGAAGGATCCCATCCATTAATTGCATCAATTACAGCTCGTCTAGCTGTTTCATTAGGTTCCATATAAATTTGACCGTCAGCCACAGCCGTGAAGGCTCTTGGTTCAAAAATTACATTAGATACTGTATTTGGGAAAATCGGGCTTTGGATACGATTTAGTATTACTGCAGCAACAGCGACTTGTCCTTCATACGGTTCGCCTCTTGCTTCGCCATAAACAGCTTGAGCCATTAATTGAATATCATTCTGTGAATATCCATCTGGTATATTTACTGAAGTTGGTTCAATTGGAGCATCATCAATAGTATCCGCTTGATCTGTATCTTGTTGTTGCTCGGCTTGATCCGGTTGTTGTTCAGGTGTGGGCTGTTGCTCCTCTTGTTCTGGTTGTTGTTCAGGCGCAGGTTGTTGCTCACCTTGATCTTCTTGTTGCTCAGGACCGGGTTGTTGCTCGGCTTGATCTTGTTGTTGTTCAGGCGCAGGTTGTTGCTCGGCTTGATCCGGTTGTTGTTGAGGTGCGGGTTGTTGCTCGGCCTGATCCGGTTGTTGTTCAGGTGCGGGTTGTTGCTCGGCCTGATCCGGTTGTTGTTCAGGTGCGGGTTGTTGCTCGGCCTGATCTTGTTGTTTCTCAGGTGCAGGCTGTTGCTCACCTTGATCTTGTTGTTGCTGTGGTGCTGGCGTTTGCTGTCTACCTGAATGGTGCCTTTTCACCTGATGTTCCCATGGCATTCCACCATAATGGGTAAACGTGTTCCCTTCTTCTAAGTTTTTTCTAACAAAATCTTTATTGTAATCTGTTGCTCTCACTAGCATATCTTTTGCTTGATCACCAGCGAGACCATCGACAGGCATACCAAATTCATCTTGAAAATGGCGTAGCGCCCAATAGGTTCCCCAACCAAAAACACCATCAATCGTGCCGTGGTAGAAACCTATATATTGCAATCTTGCTTGAAGTTCAATAACATCCTCTCCTGTTGCCCCATGTTGAATTACTTGTTCACTAAATGCATTTACATTAGAAACAGGGTATAGGAACATTACACCAGATAGCAAAGTTACTATACATAATGTTAAAAACCTACTTTTCTTGATCTCCATTTAAATCTCCTCCTCAAGTTGAGCAGTAATTATCACTTTGTTGTTGCTATATATTGTTTAGTGAATTGAATATTTTATACATAAAAATATTCCTTCCTTCAACAAACTTTCATTTTGAAAAAGGTTAAAAATCTTTTATTATGATTAAAAAAAGCGTATGATAAAGTGAAACTTCAATCAGTGAGAGTTTTTAGGTATTCCCCCACTGATTGTTAGCCCTAAAGGATGACCTAAAGGCCTTTGAACCATTTGGGGGCTACCGTCCTTTGCTCCCACGTAAACAACTTGGTGTTTTCGTTGTTTTGAGGTAGGAGTCTTACGGACGGTTGCTCTGGGATAAATAGATGGAGAGTTTTCTCATTATATTTGGGGGTGCAAAATGAAAAAAATATTAATTATCCATACTGGTGGAACAATTGCTATGGCAGAAGATCAAAAAACCGGGGCAATTTCAACAGCTGTTGAGCATCCATTAACAAAACATTTCGACCAAATGAAGTCAATGGCAGATATTCATGAAGACTTCCTCTTTGACTTACCGTCTCCACATATTACACCAAGTCACATGCTAGATATGGGTATACATATTGAGGAAAAATTAGATCAGGAAAGTTATGATGGAATTGTTGTCACACACGGAACAGATACTCTGGAAGAGACTGCTTACTTTCTCGATTTATATTTGGATATTCAAGTCCCGGTTGTCATTACTGGTGCCATGAGATCCAGTAATGAAGTCGGCTCTGATGGTTTATACAATCTCATTAGTGCAATCCGAGTTGCTAGTAGTGGCGAGGCAAAAGAAAAAGGAATTCTTGTCGTAATGAATGATGAGATTCATAGTGCTGCCTACGTTACGAAAACTTCTACAAGTAATGTAGCTACTTTTCAAAGTCCACAATATGGACCTATTGGAATTTTGACAAAACAAGAGGTTTACTTCTATCATAAATGGATTAGTTTTGAGAAATTCCGAATACAAACAGTAACAAAAAAAGTATTACTTCTTAAAGTTCATGCAGGCATTGATGTAGAATTCATTCAGGCAATAACAAATCTTTCCATTGACGGACTAGTGATCGAGGGGTTTGGTCAAGGTAATGTTCCACCTGTTTTTGTTGATCCGATTATAACATTGCTAAAAAAAGAGATTCCTGTTGTGGTTGTCTCTCGAAGCTTTGAAGGTGTAGTTCAACCTACATATGACTATGTTGGTGGCGGCAAACAGCTACATGATATTGGTGTATTGTTTGCGAAACGATTGTCCGGTCCTAAAGCACGAATTAAATTAATGATGCTTTTAGAAGCAAAGTATTCGTATGAGCATATCAAAACATTGTTGGAGTTATAATATTCACAAAATACTAGGGGAATCAAATGGTGAGGATTTCTGGGTTTCTTCTATATGTTTGTAGCTAAGAAGACATGAAGACTTTCGAACAAAGAATACGCGAAGCAAACTACATTTCTAGAAGTAAATATTTCTAAGCAAAATAACCGAACCATAATAGATGGTTAGTCAAATTATGGTTCGGTTATTGTTCTGCCTTTTTACGTTTGTTCCTGCTTCTTTTAATTAGTTGGAAAATAATTTTGCAATGCTTCAATCGCATTGTTATGAATAAGTAACTTCCCATATTCTTGTAAACGTTCAATGGTAAGTACACTTGCGGATGAAAATTCTGATAAAACAGCTATAAAATGCTCACGATCGAATGTTTCGATATCTTCATCTAGAAAGTGAAGATAATAATTGTTTTCAAAGTGGTACAAATCTCCACCCAAAATACCAAGTGGTTTCAGGTACAGAGCCAATTGAATAATGTCTTCAAAATCATCAAATAGAAAAATCAATTCTTTACTCTCATCTAGAGTTACCTTCATCTCAACAAAATCATCCTCTTTTTCATCATCAAGCTGATTTTGTGTCACGATAATTAACATGCCTTGAGCTTGTAAGAGGTGGACTTGCACAATTAATATTCCTTCTAATTCAAAATCCAGTTCATCACTTGCCTCAAACATCATGTCATGAAACAATGCTTGCATCTCTGGTAAATCATGCCACAAATCTTCTTTTGTTAATCCTCGCTCTGATAAATCATCAAACGTTAGAAAAATTTTAAATTGATTAGATGAAAGACGTTCCAACCGCATGTCAATTACCTCCCTTTTACTACTTACTAATTATCTCACATAGTAGCATGCTTTAAACTATTATATGCTATTATGTTTATTTTTGAAACGAAATTGATCCATTTCATTATATTTTACAAAAAAATTCTGATTTGTCCAAAAAGATTTATCAAACACTTTATGATTTACACCATGATTTATATCTTTTTCATAAAGTGAAACTTCAATCAGTGGGGGTTTTTAGGTATTCCCCCACTGATTGTTAGCCCTAAAGGATGACCTAAAGGCCCTTGAACCATTCGGGGTGCTAGCGTCCGTTACTCCGGGATAATTAAACAATGTTCTATTCATAGGCCAAGTTACCGCTACATAAACTAAAGGGAAGTATATTATTCGAGGAGGCTTTTTATGCATCAAAGAGACTATCACCCTTACATTAGTCCATTCGATCCATGTAAACCTATAGAAAAGAAAACTTATTCTACTCCACCACATTTATTTCTCGGTTTTCAAGAAGAAAATTCACCTCAATACAAATCAGCTGCAGAAGCATTAAAACGCGGAACGTTATGGCCATCCTTATATGATCCTTATTCTTAAATAAAAGAAAGGAGCTCGCACAAATGGAAAAACCAAAACCAATGCCTGAAGCCTACTATTCTTTATTAGAAAAAATACAAGCAGTGGATTTTGTCTTACTTGAATTGAATTTATATTTAGATACTCACCCGAATGATGCCGATGCAATCGAACAATACAATGAATCATCTTATGAGAGTAGAGCATTAAAAAAAGAATTCGAAGAAAAGTTCGGCCCATTAATGAACTACGGAGCAAGTTACTCTGATTACCCATTTGACTGGGCAACACCACCATGGCCGTGGCAAGTTTAAAAGGAGGTAAGTTTACTTGTGGTATTATGAAAAAAAATTACAATATCCGGTACGTGTTAGAGAATGCAATCCGACTTTAGCAAAATATTTAATCGAACAATATGGAGGAGCAGATGGCGAGTTGTCTGCCGCACTTCGGTACTTAAACCAAAGGTATTCGATTCCCGATAAAGTTGTTGGCTTATTAAATGATATTGGGACAGAAGAGTTCGCTCATCTAGAAATGATCGCTACCATGATATACAAACTCACTAAAGACGCTACACCCGAACAACTGAAAGAAGCTGGACTAGGAGATCATTATGTAGCTCATGATCATGCTTTGTTTTATCATGATGCTGCCGGAAACCCATGGACAGCCACATACATCCAAGGAAAAGGAGATCCAATTGCAGATATCTATGAGGATATTGCTGCAGAAGAGAAGGCGAGAGCTACCTATCAATGGATAATCAATATGTCCGATGATCCGGAATTAAACGACAGCTTAAAATTCCTTCGAGAGCGTGAAATCGTGCACTCTCAACGTTTTAGAGAGGCAGCGCAAATGTTAATCGATGAAAAAGATAAGAAGCGATTTTTCTAAATCGCTTCTTATCTTTATTCTTGAATAGTCGGCAAAAAGATCTGTTGGTTATTTTCTAAAGAAGAATCCTCAGTTAGATTGTTTACCAGCCTTAATAATGAAATGATCTCAGATGACTGATAAAAGCGTTCTGCAATGGACTCTATTGTATCGTCAGCCTTCGTATAATAATATCTACCAGTTAAAGGCGTTAGTTCGTCAATGTCTGGATCCAACTGGGCATAGATCGTTACTTCTTGTGACAGCGAGTCTGTATTAGAAATAATTTGAACGGTTTCACCTGCTCTATTTCTAGCGGCAGCCTGATGTTCGATTGATTGAGAAAACAAATCTCCCCAAAAATGATAAGTCAAGACAATTCCAACAATGATCAAAAACAAAACAACTAGTAAACGAACGAGAGCAATACTTATTTTAAGTCTTGTCTTTGCCCTTTTCTCGTCATGTATCTCACTTCTTGGCGGTAAATTTAGGACATCCATTTCTATTTCTGTATCTTCTCTTTGTCCCTGATCTTCATCCTTATTCATCTCAGCCTCGTGTTGGTTAATACCTTCCATTTGTTTCCTAAGCAATGCCGCTTGATCTTCCTGGTGTTCAGTCATGATTTATTCCCCCATCTGTGTAACGAATATAACTGCCTAAACAAAAATTGATTACAAAATGTGCAGTGATAGACACCAATAAATTCCCTGTATGTTCAAACATAAAACCTAGTCCAAAGCTTAACATAATAATGATCATTAATAAGAACGGTTTCTTTACATAACGAAAATGAATACACGCAAATAATAAACTTGCACCAATATACCCTATGAGAGGCTGTAAGACACCTCGAAATAGCAATTCTTCACAAAAAGCAATCATTAAGGTTAATCCGATTAATTCTCGCATAGAAATATCTCGAAATACTATTTGATTGACTCCTCCGTCATCCCAATGGCTTGATGGAATAACTCGATACAAAACAATCTCTAAGACTACCAGTGAAAATGACGGAACTACGCCAAGGTATAAAATCTCACCACTCGACCAGTCAAAAAGATCGATAAAATGTTCTGTTGGTGAAGAAAACAAAAGAAGTAACAAAATACTAAGTAAAAGAAGTAACCCTTGCGTAGCATAAACATGTAATCTAATTTGTTTACTTGTCATTTGTTCTATCCATACCTGTTGCTTATCAATCATTGGCTTTCTCCTTGAGAAAACAATTGCTGTAGCTGGACTTTCCAATCCTTTGGATCAGATTGTTTCTTTGGTATAACAGGATCCCATTGAGATAGCATAAATCCACATCGATCACAACAAAAATATATTGGTTGATTTATTGTTTTCTGAAAAGGTTGGTACAAAGCTACCCTTCGACACTCATCAACATTAACCCACTGTAACATCTGGTTTAATTTCTTCATTTTATACCGATTTCGTTCTGTGATTTTACAAACGATTTTTTTTGCAATAGCATCATATTCAACACGTGATTTAAGAATACGATTTTCTTTAATCATACCATGTTTTTCGAGTTGAAAGTGTAAAAACCGCCATTGAATTTCTGATAAACAAAATTGCTCTATTAGCTTGTTTTCATCCAATTTTATAGAACTTTGATTTATTACAGACTTTTGCAACATCGAAACTAATGGTCGGACGACTGATGTGTCTGGTAACTCTCCTTCAATCAATCGCTCTGGTATTTTATGATCAAAATTCGTGTATAACAAAATACTTACACTAGATAAGCCATCCCTACCGGATCTTCCTATTTCTTGAATAAATGATTCGATTTGAATAGGTATATGATAGTGAACAACTAAACGAACGTTTGATTTATCAATCCCCATTCCGAAAGCACTCGTACAACAAATAACATCTAATTTTCCTTCCATGAATTGTTGTTGGATCAGGATTCGATCTGTTTGATCCATTCCCCCATGGTAATAGGCAATTTGCAACTCTGGTAATTCACTACTCAACATTTTTGCCACGCGTTCTGCTTCCTTTTTACTCGAAAAATACACCATTGCCGGTACAGTAAATTGACTAAATAAATCAGTCAAATAGCTATCTTTTTCCTGATTTGAACTCACTTTTTCAACCAGAAATGCGATATTGTTTCGGTCCATTGGATAGATATGTTTCACAATTGGAGCATGGTTTAATTGTGCAATGATATCTTCTTGCACTTCTGGCGTAGCTGTAGCACTTAACGCCATAAAAGGTGGAGAACCCAATTCTTCGATTATCCCACGTAATTTAAGATAATCTGGTCTAAATTCATATCCCCATTGAGAAATACAATGAGCTTCATCAATAACAAACAAAGAAATGTTTAAGTATTTCAGTTGAGTCAAAAGTTCACGATTTTGCAATATTTCAGGAGAAAGATAGATTAATTTATAACGATCTAGTGATGGATAAATGGCTTGTTTGTTTTTCAGAAAACTATTAATTGCAATCACTTGTTGAAAGCCTGTCTGTTTTAGTTGTTTTACTTGATCTTCCATCAAGGAAAGTAAAGGAGAAATAACAAGAACCACTCCTGAACGTTCCATGGCAGGAATCTGATAGCAAAGGGATTTACCAGAACCGGTTGGCAACACAGCTAGCACATTACGACCAGCTAATACATCCAAAATAATCTCTTTTTGCCCTGTTCGAAATGTTGAAAAACCAAAATAATGTTGCAACGTTTTCTCCAATTCCATGTTATATTATCCCCTCCTTGTTCGTAGATCACTACTGCTTGCTAACACCAATCGAATTTGAAAATAAGAATAATTACCTTGAAGTTCCTGTTTAATTAGTGATAATTTATTGTTCGGGACGTTCCGAATAGCATGGCTAATCTTTTCCACATCATCTGCTCCAACAAAATTAGCAATCGTAAACTGGGGATCTGCATAGGCAATCTCAATAATATGATCATGGATCGTACTTTCTTTTAACCTGCGGAGCCGTGTAATCTCTTTAATAGAATAGCCTTCTTCCATGAGTTTGAACGTTTTAGTCGCCGATTCCGTTATAAAAGTATTTTTTTTGACATGATCTATTGGTACGAAATCACTTAAATAGAGTGGTTTGGTTTGTTCAATATATTGTAGTAATTGATGATAAATTGCCTCTAATGACAATCGAACGTCATGGTCACTTACATTATTTTTGTTAGCTAATTGACCGATCGTTAATCCAACTTTTTGATAACCAGTTAATCGATCGACAAATAGTTGCGCATAAAAGGTAGGTACAGTTTCTAGAAAACCGGACATTTCCTTGTACACACCAGCAAGCCAATTGTCAACTTGTGATTTATGTAACCGATAATGCCCTTTGACCCATTTTTGTGCCTTCTCGTTATCAGTAACTGCCAAAAATTTACGTTGATCTGCCACAATGTTTGTATAAGTTTGAATCCATAGTTGTAATCTCTGCCTGAACAACTCTAAAAAGGATACAAATTCCGTTCCTTTATACATTGATAGCGGATAGTGTCCCTTTTTTTCTTGTAATATTTGGGTACCGATGCAAGTGATTTGACCTACGTGATTATCAGAAATTGAAATCCATTTTTTTTGATGCAAGTTTTCCACTTCTTTCGCAAATGCTTCCCGAGTAAGGTCTCGATAAATGCCGAAATAGTTGGTTAATCGATATAAGTTCGCATCTTGTATTGTTTGAGCTGATCGCTTTCCTTTCAATAGGTGAAAGATCGCAGCTATTGTACGTTGCCCGTTAATTTTATCGATACAGAATAACAATAAGTAATGGAACAATCGTATCCTCCCTTTCTCAACATTATTCTTCATTATCATACCAATATTTTTCACCCAATTCCATTATTGCTAAATAATATAATCAATCGTAGAATAGTAGCATAGGTTTTTGGTGCGAAGGGGGAAGAAAAATGGCATATTATACAACTATAGACAAGGAAACTTGTATTGCTTGTGGTGTGTGTGGGGCGTATGCACCTGATATATATGATTATGATGAGGAAGGCATTGCTTTTGTATTACTCGATGATAATAAAGGTACAATTGAGATTCCGGAAGTGTTACTAGAAGATATGTTCGCAGCTTGTGATGGTTGTCCAACTGAATCGGTAAAGGTTGCTGAATTACCCTTTGATAAAAGGACTGAATAAATAAAAAATGTAACAAACAAGTCATTAATCGCGAGGATAAAAATAACCAAAAGAGCTAGAGGAATTCCAAGTTCTTTTGGTTATTTTTATATTGTCTCATCAACTTGTGAAACTCAGATCAAGAAGAGTTATCAGAATTACATTCATTCTTCCATTTTATATTTGTATAAATTAATTGCAAAATCAGCGTAACAACAATTAGCAAACTTAGAATAACGGTTCTTGGAATCAATCCATCTGTTATGAGTAACAGAATAATGGCGATAAAACAAATCGGGATCATCCAAAGGGTTCTTATAAACTTACTTTTATAATTCAACTTCCAATAAATCAAACCAGCATCACTACCGTTTTTCATTGACAACGTCTCCCTTCAATTAATCCTTCTATCTAATTCCTATCCTTATTGAAATAACCACCGCCTGTTCTTGAAAAAGCACCTTTTAAATTACACCCACATAATACTATTTAAATCAGATATTTACAAGTCGAGCCATTCGAGAGGGAACTGCGAGGGTTTAAGGAGGCATTCTTGGAGAGATGTAAAGCAGGAATTTAGCGAATTAATAAAATTAGAGCAAATGTCTTTATTTGATACTATGAAATAGGACTTGTTTCTAGAAAAACTAGATAAAGTGAAACTTCAATCGGTGGGGGTTATTAGGTATTCCCCCCACTGATTGTTAGCCTTAAAGGATGACCTAAAGGACCTTGAACCATTCGGGGTGCTAGCCACTTAAATAACTTGGTATTCTCCTTGTTTTGAAGTGGGAGTCTTACGGACACGTTTGCTCCGGGATAACTAATTATGCTACCGTTGAAATGTTGAGAAGTGCATAAGAAAATACTTCTCGAAGTAAGAGGCCAAATTATAGATTCACTCTAAATTCTAGTATTTCTTTCTTAAATAGAAAATCGAACCACTATAAGAAATAAGAACGAAGGCAAGAAGACAAGTTAAAGCAAATGCAAATTGTACTCCATTTAAAGCGTTAAGAGTATTAACGAGGAAGATTATATTGTAACCGAGCAAAAAGGAGACAAAACCAAGCATTCCCGCTTTCCCTAATATTTTATATCCCCTTTCATCATTTCCTTCTTGTTTTATAAAACGAATAACGAAAACAAATATAGTAAGTCCTAAAAATGAAACTACAAAACCAAATAAGTCGAGCATTAAAAACACCTCCCACTTTACAATTTATACTGAAATACTTGGTGAATTTCTTTACTAAAGACAAAGGAAATTTCAAATGCCAAAATCAAAGAAGGATTATAACGATTTGCCTCTATAGATGCAATGGTTTGTCTGCTAACTCCAACTCGTTGTGCCAACTCTTGTTGCGACCACTTCTTTTCGGCCCTAAGAACAGGAATGTTATTAAATAGTTCACCATTTTTATTCATTACATCTGTTCACCACCCATCCTTAATTAAAATGTAATATATTTTTAACTAATTGTAATATATTTTTAACGGTTAGTCAATGAATAAATAATTGTTAGAAAGTAACAATCATTTAGAAAGACCCAAAATAATAAAACAACCGAACTCACCCTTTTTCGAAAATAAGCAAACAATTTGATTAGAAAGAGCTAATTTACTTCAAATCACAAAATGGATTTAGAGTATAAGTAATTCCCAGTAATTTTTCCATCAACTGGAGCGAATCAATAGAGATAGAGGAATTACATGAAACTTGCTAACCGATGAGAACTTATCGCAGATTGCTTCGTGAAGTTGTCTGTTTTGATGCTTGGAACTGAACATATCTATATCTGTTTCGGAATTGATTCCTTATGCAAATGTTTACTAAGCACAAAAAAGAAGTCCATTTTGGAGTGCAATTTGTTATTTCGCACTTCAAAAGCTGGACTACTTTTTCTCTTAGTGTAAAATTTGTGGATTGATACCATCAGGTACTGGAATTGGGTGGTCTAAATCAAATCGTCCGAACATCCCATCCAATCCTGGAATAGTAAAATCTACTTCTGTGTAACCAAAGCTTTTCGCAGTAGCTAAGATTGCTTGGGTCATTTCATACGTCATTTCATTATAACCGAAGAGTTCATATGATGTGAAAGCAATTACCAATGTCTCATCATCTGAGGTTACAAGACGATAATCAGCTTCTTCTGGTATCGTTGCATAAACATTAAAATCACTTTGATCTTGTTGCATTTCTTCTAATGCAACTTCTATATTAGTAATTTCATTTCCATTCGTCATATCAATCGGAACGAACAATCGTTGCGTGCTTTCTTCATATTGATAAATTTTATAAGCGAGATTGTCTACAGGCTGTAATTCGAGTTGATCTTTCACACCGATTGGTCCCAAATCTACTTGATCGGTTGAATCAGTTTGTAAAGTAATATGGTCAAATGAATATTTTTCAAACATGATGTTCACCATCTTTTGAAACATATACGCATTACTAGAACCAGGTGGGAATTGGTAATCATCAGCCACCGTCATAAATAACTGTTGATTTCCTTTCGTGAATTCAAAAGCTATATCTTCAAAAGGAAATGTCTGGACTCCAAGTTGGTCCTCATCCACAAACGTATCTATTCTGTTATAATAATCATTAGGGTCTCCAGTTGATGATGTGGATACTAAAGTAATTGGAATGGCAAACATATTTTGTTGATCAGCCACTGCTATAGTAAAGGTTGGAAATTGGTGTTCATCTTGATAGTATAACATGAAATCACCGAGCTCTTCTTCTACAAAGCCCTCTGTATTCTGCGCAAATTCATCAAATTCAGCACTTTCCATGTCACCTCTGGCATCATAGCTAGAATCATTTTGATCATGACCTGACATAATCTCCATGTTTTCTTCATGATGTTCCGTAATTTGATCATCCCTAAAAACACCTGATTGAAGTACAACAAATAATATCACTGCTGCAGTAAGTCCAGCCATAGATGGTATCAACCACCTGAACGAAAGTTGTCGTTTGTTTGTATTTTTTCGAGATGGTGTATGGGCTTGAATCTTTTCAAAAAGCAGTTCTTTTGATTGATGATCTTCAATTTTGGGTAATTTTTTTATTTGCTCTTGTAGTTGTTGCTCTGAAAATTTTCTCTTATCCATCACCGTCTCCTCCTCCCCGTTCTGCAACCATCAATTTTTGCAGTTTTTTTATTGCTCGATGTTGTGTTGTTTTCACTTTACTTTCTGACCATGATAAAATATCCGCAGTCTCTCGAATCGATAAGGATTGCAAATACCGTAATATGAGTACATTTTTCTGATCAAAAGAGCATTGATCAAGCAAATGATAAATTCCCTTTAATTCTTCGTTTAGAATAATCACTTCTTCTGGTAACGCAGATTGATCTCTCACTTGTTCTACTTGATCGTTTCGATTAAAAAAATCAGTAATTCGTTGTTTACTACGCTGTTGCTTGCGAAAGAAATCCATCGTAGTATGACGGGCAATCGAAAATAACCACGTCTTCTCACTACTTTCCCCACGAAACTGATCATATGAACGGAGTACCTTGATGTAGACATCTTGAACAATATCTTCCGTAGTAGTCCGATCCTTTACCAAGTAAAAAACATATTGAAAAAGATCTTTATGATACTTATCATAAAAGGAATCAAATGCGGCCCTCATAAGTAAGACCCCCCATTTTCATTATATTAGTCGAACAGATTGTCGAAATGTTACATACTAAACAGCAGTTCAGAGATTTTTTTTAAAAATATAGGAAAGCGGCTTATACAACAAAAAAATAAAGATAGCATTACCTATAGCGTGGTTAACATCAAATGGTAAACCCGCCAAATAATACGCGATAAATTTTCCTGAAACAACATAATTAAGTAAACTAAAGATAAACCCATAAAAAAAACCTGCTCCTATACCCAAACATAAAAGTATAGGAAAGGCTCTACGAACAGACAACTTACCGAACAGACTGGCAAATCCAGCTATGGAAACCCAGGCAACGATTTGCCAAATTGTCCAAAAACCCATACCTAATACCATGTTTGATAAGTAAGTAGTAAGAATCGCCAATAGCATAGCTGATCCAGCACCTAAATAATAGGAACTTATAATAATAATTGCCGTTACCGGTTGAACACTAGGAATAAACTGCATATAGATTCTCCCGATTACACCAATTGCGGCTAAAACAGCTATTAATGTTATTCGTTTCGTAGTCATCTATTTCTTATTCCCATGCGTGCAAATCAAAAACCACTTGATCATCTGGAGAGAGTTCAAAATCCCCAGCCCCCACCTGTGCTTCTTCTCGATTTACTTCATATATCCAGAATCGACTACCATCCTGTTCAATTCCTTCAATCGCTGTTATAAAACCATCCGCAGTTTTTTCAACTTCATACTCTTGTTCAAGTAAATCAAGCAAAACCGTACCCGGTTCTACCATAAAGGAATCATCTGTAATAACCTCATCGCCGTAGTCAACGGATATAGTTACTGTAACTTCAAACGGCTCATCACCTTGTGTTTCTGTTGAATCTTGTGCGCAACCAAATAATAAAGCTACACTAATCATTAAAATAATAGTAAATTGTATTGTTTTTTTCATTTTTCTTCCTCCAATTATTTAGGAGGATTAAACGTTATGATTTCACACAACTAGTCCACATCAAACGCCCAACCCTCGAAGCTTTGATAGAAAACAATTGGTAGGTCTACTGACTGATAGTCTTCCTACTTTGAACCCTTCCCATATCAAGAAGATACAGTGGTTATGTTCATTTCGTCCTATTCACAGTTGCGAGGACAGTTCAGGATTTTCACCCGATTCCCTTACACCAATTGTTCTATTAATCATATTCTATTTATGTCCAAAGGTAGTTGAAAAGTAAACATTGTTCCTTCATTCTCTCTACTTTGAACATCTATCCATCCACCATGTGCTTCAATTATTTGTTTCGCAATCGCTAAACCTAAGCCAGTTCCCATTTTATTTGCAGCTAGCCTAGTTCTTGATTTATCGGCTTTATAAAATCGTTCAAAGATAAACGGCAAGTCGGCTTGCGGTATTCCCGTTCCATTGTCTTGAACGGAAAATTGAGCATACTCATCAGATTTTTCTGCCGATATTTTTATTTCTCCTTGTTCTTCAGTATGACGAATAGCATTATCAATCAAAATAATAAAGACTTGTTCTAGACGATCCGGATCAACGTTAACTGTTGATATGGTTGGATCGATTTGATGGTCTAACGAAATCTTTTTACTTTCTGCAACGCCACTAAATTTCCGGAGAATTCGCGGGATAAATAACTCCAAATCAATAATTGTTCGGTTTAGTTGCATTTGACCGGCCTTCATACGGGCAAGATCAAGTAAATCATTTACGAGTCTGCCCATCCGTAATGATTCGTCAAGTATAATCTGTGCAAGTTCATTCTTCTCTTCTTTAGATGAAGCAACATCATCAATAATAGCCTCACTATACCCTTGTAACAAAGAAATAGGAGTGCGCAATTCATGCGAAACATTCGCAATAAATGCTTCTCGTAATTGATCCATTTTACGCTCTTTTGTCATATCACGAATAACAACTACCACGCCACGCACTTTTGTTTGATCGTAAAGTGGAGACATGATGATTACCCAGTTTCTCCCCTGTATATATAACTCTCGCGATTGTTCTATCTCTGTTTCCATCGCTTCCTGCATAAATGATTCAAGCTCTGATGGTAGAATATTCTCCTTTTTGGTTTCTAGTTCAAATTGACAATCTTTCAAGAACTTTTCTGCCTGCGGATTGGAAATAATAACTTTTCCATCACGATTTATTGTCATTACTCCATCAGCCATAGATCCTAAAATACTATATAGCAATTCCTTTTCTTGCTTGAGTGCGTTCATATGATAATTCAATTGACGTCCCATGCGATTAAAGGCCATCGCAAGTTCACCAATTTCATCATGCGTTAGAATAGGTACTTTTGTTTTGAATTCTCCATTTGCCAATTCTAAAGCAGCTTCTCTCATCTTTATTAGTGGCGCAGTAATTCTATGTGATAGAAAGAATACAAAGATTATCATCATCACAATCGCGAGCATAGCAATAAGCAAGATCGTCCCCGTTGTCTGATCAATTGGAACGTTCGTAACACTCATTGGTTGATAAGTATAGACAAATCCATGTTCAAATGGCGTACCAGACAAAAGAATTTCCATATTATTTTCTAGCTTGATTTTTGTCATGATTTCCGCACGTTCAGATAAACTATTCATTACCGTATCATTCAAAGTGAGCCAATCCGAATGATCATTGCCGTCTGTAGTTACCCACTGTCCACCGTCATCATAATGTACAGAAACAAAAACAGATTCGTCTTTCATTTGTTCAATAACATCTACTACCCATGTCTGATCATGATATTCATCTAGAAGGTTCGCAACAGAATTGGCTGTTTCTAATAATTTTTCTTGCGCTTCATGGATATAAGATTGATTAAAAAACTCAAATAGCAACAAGCTGATAATTGAAATTAAGCTAAAAATGACAACCGAAAAGATGAACCATAACTTACCAACTACACTACGCCAAAACATCACGCTTCCGCTACTTCGAATTTGTAGCCAACACCCCAGACGGTCACAATCATTTTCGCAGCATCTTTCGAAACTTTATTCAGTTTTTCTCTTAATCGTTTGACATGTGTATCTACTGTTCTTAAGTCACCAAAGAATTCGTATTTCCAAACTTCCTTTAATAATTGCTCCCTTTCATAAACACGATCATGATTGCTAGCTAGAAAATAAAGTAGTTCATATTCCTTTGGGGTAAGGACTACCTCGACATCTTCTGCTAGCACACGATGAGCATCATTATCTATGGTCAAATACTCAAATTCTAAAATATCTTTTGTAACTGTATCTGCTGGAGCCAAAGAAGCGGATTGAGATCTGCGTAATAGTGCTTTTATTCGTAACATCACTTCTCGCGGACTAAAAGGTTTTACGATATAATCATCTGCCCCAACTTCAAAACCTTCAATTCGGTTCGCTTCTTCCCCTTTTGCTGTTAACATAATAATCGGTGTTGCTTTTTCTTCTCGAATGGACTTACAAACAGTTATTCCATCTGTTTCTGGTAACATTAAATCCAAAATAATCAATGTGTAATCAAATGCCTTGGCCATCTCTATGCCTTTGGTTCCATTTTCCGCTTCTTCAACTAAATAACTTTCTCTTTCTAGGTACATTCTAAGTAATCTTCGGATTCTATCTTCGTCTTCTATAATTAAGATTGTTTGATTACCTTCCATCCCAAATACCCCTCTCTAACAAAAAACACCCCTAAATGAATCGTTTGATCATTTTTATCTTTATACTATTCTACATTTTTTGCAAAAAACATAAAAGTTTTTCTTATCTATTTTTTGCTTGAATTGCTTCAGCACGCAGTTGTTTTACTTCATGTACTGTCAGTTCACGGAAATCTCCAGATGTAAGTCCTTTTAGATTGAGAAAACCATAGCGTTCGCGTTTCAGTTTCAATATTGGGTGGTTTACTGCTTCAAGCATCCTTCTTACTTGTCGATTCTTCCCCTCATGTAGAGTCAGTTCGACAATAGCGGTTTCTTTCTTTACATCTGCGGAGATAATCTTGGCGTCAACTGCTGTTAATTTCTCCCCTTCTGAATTAATTCCACGCTTTAACTTGTTTAATGTTTGTTTTGTTGGAATTCCTTTTACTTTAGCAACATAGACTTTGTCCATCTCATGACTAGGATGCATAAGTAACTGTGCTAAATCACCATCATTTGTTAAGATAATTAGCCCTGATGTATCATAGTCCAATCGTCCAACTGGATAAACTCGTTCATTTAATTTAGGAATTAAATCAGTCACCACTTTTCGATTTTTATCATCCTGAACGCTTGAAATGACACCACGTGGTTTATAAAGTAAGAAATAAACAAGATCCTCCTTCACAAGTGGAACACCATTTACTTCAATTTTATCATCTTTATTTACCTTTGAACCTAGTGTAGTTACTGTTTCACCGTTAACCGTTACTTTTCCATCCGTTATCAATTTCTCTGCTTTTCTTCTTGACGTCACCCCGCTTTGTGCGATCACTTTTTGTAGACGTTCTTCACTTGTTGACATATAATCACCATATTTCCTTATTTAGTATAATACATTTTTCATCTGAATAGGTCACTTGTACTTATTTTGCCAGAAATAAATAAACAAAACAATAGCGTTAACATGTATGTTAACGCTAGGCTTAGGAAAATACAATCGTTACGATAATGATAGATGTTATTATACCAATAATATCTGCTAATAGTCCAACTTTTAATGCATCCCCCATTTTCCGAATCCCAACTGCACCAAAATAAACAGTGATAATATAAAAGGTTGTATCCGTGCTACCTTGCATCGTTGATGCTAAACGACCAATAAAGGAATCCGGACCATATATTTTTAATAGATCAGCAGTGATCGCCAAAGCAGCAGTTCCTGAAATCGGTCTGGTAAGAGCTAACGGAGCAATCTCACCTGGTATCGATAAAAAGCTCAACACGGGCTGTATCAGTCCGATCGCAGCGTCCAGTGCTCCTGAACTTCGAAAGATAGAAATGGATACAATCATTCCAACTAAATAGGGTAATAAAGAAACTGCCATCGAAACCCCTTCTTTACCGCCTTCTACAAAAAGTTCATACGTAGGTAGTTTTTTCACTGAACCAACAACTAAAATCAATAAAATTGTACATGGAATAATTGCGACACTAATCATAGATACAATATTCATTTAACGATTACTCACCCTTCTGAGGTAAAAGATTCGATCAATGATAATGGCTGCAGTAGTTGTAATTAGAGTGGCTATCACGGTAGTTCCTACAATCTCGGTTGGAAACGCGGATTTGTATTGCATTCGAATAGCGATAATGGTTGTAGGGACTAACGTTAAGCTAGAAGTATTAATTACCAGAAATGTAATCATAGATCTACTTGCCTTCTCTGATCCAGATAATTCTTTCATTTCCTTCATCGCTTTAATCCCCATCGGGGTTGCAGCATTGCCTAGTCCAAATAAATTGGCAATAAAATTTGATAATATATAGCCCATCGCAGGATGATCTTTAGGGATATCAGGAAATAACCTCGTGATTAATGGTTTAAATACAGCAGAAAGACTTTTTAATATTCCGGCTTTTTCAGCAATACGCATTAACCCAAGCCAAAATACAAGTATACTTATTAAACCAATGGAAAGATTCACTGCTTCTGCAGCGCTATTAAAAATAGCTTCATTTACTTGATCGATTGTTCCGTTGAACAACGCATAAATAATTCCGATTACTGCCATGCCTGCCCATATTAAATGAACCATTTTAAACGACACCAACTATCTGTTTAAAAAGCTTTATCACTTGTTCAAATAATGTATCATCACTTTCTAAGTCTTCATCTGTATAGTTGGAGGCTAGCGCTGTCGATTCTACTTGATTAAAACCCCAATCAAACAAACGAATGTGATCTTGCCAATCGTTAGGATCGTTCAGCGTTACCGCAATTAGAGTTATCCCATCTTTTTCAGCTATAGAAACTAATGTTCTTCCAGCGGCTTTCGTATAACCTGTTTTTCCACCAATCGTATAGCTATAATAAGAGGTTAATAATTTATTCTTATTTCCCCAAGCATAAGTTCTATTATCAGATCGAAATGATTTTTCCCCAGTAATCTGAGCAAATTCCGGATTATTCATCGCGTATTTTGTTAGTAAGGCCATATCATACGCTGTTGAATAATGTTTTTCTGAATCTAATCCGTGGGGGTTTTCAAAACTTGAATCTGTCATTCCTAGCCATGCGGCTTTTTCGTTCATTAAATAGACGAAACCCTCAACACTTCCACCTACATGTTCCGCTATTGCAACCGCCGCATCATTACCTGAACGAAGCATTAGACCATACACAAGGTCTAATAATTTAATTTCTTCGTTCTCTACTAAGTAAATCGATGAACCTTCAGTCATGATTGCATTTCTACTAACTTTTACATGCTCGTCCAACATCCCTGATTCAATTGCTAGCAATGCAGTCATGATTTTGGTAATACTTGCAATCAATTGTGGTTTTTTTGCATCTTTTTCATATAGAATTTCGCCTGTAGCCTGATCAATTAATATGGCTTGTTCTGCTGAAACACCTGGCCTTGCTAAAACATTACCTGGTAAAAGTAAGGTTAGACAAATACATCCAATCATTAATAGCTTTAGTGATTTCATATTCTTCAATCCTCTCACAATTCTGTCTGTTACATCTTATGCGAATTGGACATGTATATGATTTTTTTCGTTTAATTCATGATGATTCTTTGTCGTCATTAGAGGTTATTGATTATTGTGAGGTTTTATTTTTGATACATTTGATTTCATGAGGAGCATCTATCTATTTACACGGCAGATAGAGGTCCAGTATATACATTTAACCTTTAATCCATTTTGGGATTAAATAGATAGAATCAGAGGAGTATAACTATTTTATTATCCATTTTCAAAGAAACATACAAAAAAAAGAGAACGCATTTTAGTCCTCTTGTTCTTGTACAGCATTATCTGAGTCTTGGTTTCGATTTGATAAAAATAAATCAGCTTCCTGTTCGATATTAATATCATCAAAATCTTCTAGTAATGGAGGTAATTCATCAATAGACTTTAGACCAAAATAAGTAAGGAAATCAATCGTTGTTCCAAACATCATTGGTCTACCTACCCCCTCTTTTCTGCCAACCTCCTCGATCAAGGCACGTGATACCAAAGTTTGAATAGGACGATCACTTTTTACCCCTCGAATCTCTTCAACCTCTACTCTTGTAATCGGTTGATTGTAAGCAACGATCGCAAGTGTTTCTAAACTGGCTTGTGAGAGCTTAGAAGCTTGTGGTGCTGCTAGTAATTTTTTAAAATAACTAGCATACTCTGGTTTAGTCGCTAAATAAAAGATTTCCTCAGATTCGATCATGTTAATACCTCGATCTGTACGCTCATAATCGTATTTTAATTCGTCAATAATATGACGTACTGTTACATAGTCGATATCCAAAACATTGGAAACTTGTTTTATCGTTAGCCCATCTGTTCCAGCTGCGAATAACAATCCTTCAAGAATGGCTTTATATTCATTTAAATTCACACCTGATGCCCCCTGTTATATAAAATTAATTGATCGAACGCATGCTCTTGTTGGCAATAGATTTGATTATTCTTCATAAGTTCTAGTACTGCCATAAATGTAATAACAATATAAGAGCGTGTTGGGTAAGGAAACAGATCGTCAAAAACGATACCGTCTTTACTAGTTTTAATTTGATCCAAAACTTCCTCCATCCGTTGTTTTATCGGAATTTCACTACGCTCAATCGTTGTTGCAAGTGGACGATTCCATTTCTTTCGTTCAAATACTTGCTGCATAGCTGCCAACATATCGTAAATGCTACCATTTCCATCGAGCATCGGGCGCTGTTCTTCTTTATCCAAAGAAATTTTTTCGGGAGCACGCGTAAAAATAGATTGTTCATCATCTTCTTTTTCCTTTAACTGTCCAGCAGCTTCTTTATACTTACGGTATTCGATCAGACGATTAATAAGTTCCTCGCGAGGATCTTCTTCATATTCTTCTCCATCATCGATCAGCTCTTGATTAGGAAGTAATAAGGAACTCTTAATCGCCAATAAAGTAGCAGCCATTACTAAATACTCACTAGCAATGTTCAGCTCAAGTTGTTGCATTGTTTGTATGTAATACATATATTGCTCCGTTATTTCTGATACAGGAATATCATAAATATCAATTTCATAACGATTCACAAGATGTAAAAGTAAATCTAACGGCCCTTCAAAGCCTTCTAACTTAACATGATAGATAGCTTGATGCATATTGGTTTCCCCTTTAAATTGGTTAGAATTCGTAACTATTGTATCATATATACCTTTTGCAAGTACGGTATCATTTGTTCGTCTCGCTACAATAATGCTCTACTCGTCTAATGAAAATACCACAGCGATGGACACTGTGGCATTCTAGAAATCATTATTGAAAAAGTTTCAATTTTCTTCACATCTTGATAAGAAATTTCCGGTCAAATCATTTGCACATACTTGATTCTTCTCTTGATAGATATCCTTAATCGCTTGAACCATTTCTTGACCAATTCCATTTTCACGATGAGATGGGTTCACGGAAATATGTTGGATAATGATTTGTCGTTTCTCATCATTGATCAGAATACCTACTGCTCCAAGAACATCTTCATCTTCTTTCCATAGATATAACTGCCAATTTTGATTTTCCTCATACTCTTTAATGGTTTGTTGCAATTTCTTTACATCTTTTTCTTCTGGCATAAATGATAACAGACCCATTGCGATTTTTTCCATTGATTTCTTATATTTTATTAACATAATTACCCCTCACCAGATTAGAACTTAAGTAATAGTAAGTTTATGTTGAGTATTACAAAAGGTTCATCAATCTTATTAACTTTTTTGGAATGGTTAGTTATGTGTCATTCATAAATGTGATCGTTGGTGTAATTACGAAATATAGGTAAAACAATTAACGATTTCTTGCTTATTTTTCTTCAACAACGACTTTTTCCATAACATCACCTTGCTGAATACGTAGGACTACATCCATTCCTTCTACTACTTGTCCGAATACAGTATGCACACCGTCTAAATGTGGTTGTGGTTCATGAACCAAAAAGAATTGACTGCCACCTGTATCTTTCCCTGCATGTGCCATGGATAAAGACCCTGCGACATGTTTGTGTGGATTTCCAGCTGTTTCACATTTAATCGAGTACCCTGGTCCACCAGCTCCAGTTCCCGTTGGATCTCCACCTTGGGCAACAAATCCTGGAATCACACGGTGGAAAGTTACTCCATCATAAAAACCACTATTCGCAAGCTTCTCAAAATTCTCTACTGTTTTAGGTGCAGCATCTTCATACATTTCGATTACAATTTTTTCACCGTTCTCAAACGTTATTATTGCTTGTTTCATTCGTATTTCCTCCTATTATTCGTAAGATAAGTCATTTCGCACTAAATCTTGATATGTTTCTCGTCTAATCACCAATGTATCTTTATCATTCTCAATAAATACGACAGCAGCTTTTGGAAAGCGATTATAATGACTAGACATCGAATAGCCATAAGCACCTGTGCTAAATACTGCAAGTATATCACCAGACTCAACCGAAGGCAATAACAGATCCCACATTAACATATCACCAGATTCACAACATTTACCAGCAACCGATGTTGTATACGTATTTGGTTGATCAGCTTTATTTGCTAAAATAGCATCGTACTTCGCTTGGTACAGTGCTGGTCGAATATTATCGGTCATGCCGCCATCTACAGCAATATAGTTACGAACTTCTGGAATTTCTTTTTTAGAACCTACACTATATAACGTAACTGCAGTATTGCCGACAATTGCACGACCTGGTTCAATCCATATTTCCGGAACATCCATCTGATGGATAGTGACTTGCTTTTTAATTTCTGTTACCAATGCTCGTACGTATTCATTCAACGGTAACGGGTCATCTTCGTTTGTATACCGGATACCAAATCCTCCACCAAGGTTCAATACATTTGCTTCAAATTGATATTTCCGCTTCCAATCAGCAAGGGTATCGAACAAGCGACGGATCGCCATAATAAATCCATCCGTTTCAAAAATTTGGGAACCAATATGACAGTGTAGTCCCTTAAGATGAATTCTATCTTTCTGGTTCAAGAGACGAAATGCTTTCTCTGCCTGTCCATTCGCTATATCAAAACCGAATTTAGAATCTTCATTACCTGTTAGAATATAATCATGTGTATGTGCTTCAATGCCCGGAGTGACACGTAACAACACATCAACTTCTTTTTCGTAGTTTGCTAGTATATCTGTTAATAAATCAATTTCATGAAAATTATCAATAACGATACAACCGATATTATGTTGAATCGCCATTTCCAACTCTTCACGATTTTTATTATTTCCATGTAAGTGTATTTTCTCTACAGGAAACTCTGCTTGAAGTGCTGTATACAATTCTCCTTGGGAAACAACATCTAGACTTAGATTTTCTTGCTTCGCTACTTGTAACATAGCTATAGATGAAAAAGCTTTACTCGCATATGCAACTTGTGCTTTAACACCAAGTGAAGCGAACGTTTCTACGAAAGCTCGCGCATTCTCCCTAATTTTGGTGACATCATAAACAAAAAGGGGTGTACTATATTTATCAGCCAAGTAGGTAGTATCAACGCCTCCAACTGTTAAGTGACCTTTTTCATTTATCTCTAGTTGTTTATTCACCAAAATCCCCCCTTTATATTAAGACTTTTGACAGTGCTCGTTTTTAATCAACAAAAATGAAAACCCCCTCCCATATAATAACGATTACGATCGATAATAGGAAGGGATTTCAATAAATACGCTCGAAGATTATTTTTTTGAATAAAATTAATTTACCACAACTAAGGGTACTATTCAACTGCCAAGTTAGGATTGTCTTTTAATACTTTTCGGGTGCACAACACTTGGTCTTGATTGAGATGCTGGAACGGAAAACCGAAATAAAATCTGAAGCATTGCTCGAAAATTAAATGGCATAAATGGCCAAAAATAGGGAGTATTTAGCGACGATGTTTTCGTTAATGCTAGTAAATAGATAGTAATACCAACAACAAAGCCTTTAACTCCTAATGTCGCAGCTAATAGAATCAATAATACTCTGGTTAATTTGTTCGCAATACTCAACTCATAACTTGGTGTAGCATAAGAACCAATAGTTGCTGCTGCTACATACAAGATAACTTCAGCCGTAAATAGACCAACTGTAATAGCGATATCTCCAATCAAAACAGCTGCAATCAAACCCATCGCAGTCGCTAGAGGTGTTGGTGTATGGATAGCTGCCATCCTTAGAAACTCGATCCCAATATCCGCAATAATTATTTGAGCGAATAAAGGAATACTTCCTTCATCAGAAGGTCCAATAAATTCAAGGCCCTCTGGTAACAATTCTGGTTGGTTAGACAGAATATACCAAAAAGGTAATAGAAAGACCGAAACAAAGATCCCTAAAAAACGTATCCAACGAATAAACGAACCGATAACCGGTGATTGACGATATTCTTCTGCATGTTGAACATGATGAAAAAAGGTAGTCGGTGTAATAATCATACTCGGAGAAGTATCTACCATCACCAAAATATGTCCTTCGAATAAATGATTGGATGCTACATCCGGCCTTTCCGTATATCGCACCAACGGAAAGGGATTAAAACCTTGATGGACTAAATATTCTTCTAATGTTTTATCCGCCATTGATAATCCGGTTGTATCAATCGCCTGAATTTCATTTTTGAGCATTTCTACAAGTCCTGGATCTGCTACATCTTGAATATACGATATACATACGTCTGTTTTTGATCGATCTCCAACTTGAAAAATTTCATTACGTAGACGTTCATCCCTAACTCTACGCCTTGTTAAACCCGTGTTCTCAATAATATTTTCTGTATAACCATCACGTGATCCTCGTACAACTCGCTCTGTATCTGGTTCTTCAGGTCCTCTACCAGGATAACTTCTGACATCAACAACAAACGTTTGCTCGTAACCATCAACAAATATTAAAATTAGACCAGATAATAATTGAGTAACCGCTTTTCCTATCTCATCAATTTCTTCCACTTGCTGATGCACCAGACGGTTTTTAACAATTAACGGTAATTCGTCTTGGTTAGATTCTTCATCATTGATGGAAATTAATTTTTTTAACAATTCGACAACTACCGGCGTGTCATTTAATCCGTTTAAATAGTATAACTGTACTTTCTTTTTTAGTATAATGACTTCACGAAATCCAACATCAAATGATGTTCCTACTCCAACCCTAGTTTCCATGTAAGATTGTACGTCATCGATTCTTTCCAACTTCAAGTCGTTCGTTTTTCTTCTTTTCATAAAATGCCCTCTCTCATACCACTAGTAAAGTAATATTTGATGTGGTTATTCCTATTTACATAATTCTTTTATAGTATGGAATAAACATGAGAAAGTTATGCGTATCATTTAAGAACGATAAAGTGAAACTTCAATCAGCGGGGGTTTTTAGCTATTCCCCCACTGATTGTTAGTTGAACCATTCGGGGTGCTAGCGTCCGTTACTCCCACTTAAACAACTTGTTTTTCTCGTTGTTTTGAAGTGGGAGTCTTACGGACGGTTGCTCCAGGATAAACTGGGGTTCTAACTTTTGTACAACAGATTATCAAATAAATAGAGAAAAAACTCCCCAAAAGTTTTGGCTTAATGAATACTTAAGGGAAGCATTTTCGTTTTCTCAGACACTTATTTGATTTTTCATCCAGGCCAATATTTTCTTCTCTAAACGAGATACTTGAACTTGTGATATTCCCAAACGCTTGGCAACTTCTGATTGTGTTTGATCTTGATAATAACGCAGATAAACGATTAAGCGTTCTCTTGAATCAAGCTCTGAAATGGTTTCCTGTAAAGTAATTTTATCAAACCAATTCGTGTCGGTTTCAGAAATTTGATCTAATAGCGTAATTGGATCACCGTCATTTTCATATACCGTTTCATGAATAGAATGAGGCGCTCGAATAGCTTCTTGCGCATGAACAACTTCCTCCACGGTAATGTCTAATTCACTCGCTATCTCGCTTACCGTTGGAGATCGGCCAAATTTCTTGGAAAGTTCATCTCTTTTCCTTCGAATTTTATGACCAATTTCTTTTAGGGAACGACTAACTTTTATACTACCGTCATCGCGAATAAACCGCTGAATTTCACCAATGATCATAGGAACAGCATAGGTGGAAAAGCGTACATCATAACTTAAATCAAACTTGTCAATTGATTTTAGTAAACCAATACAACCAATTTGAAACAGATCATCCGGGTCATAGCCCCGATTGATAAAACGTTGTACGACTGACCACACAAGTCGAACATTACGTTCCACCAATATATCTTTTGCTTGTTGATCCCCTTCTTGACTTTGACGAAGATACCTCTTTACCTCTTCGTCTGTTAACTGTTTACTTGTCTTGGATTGTTTCATATCCATTTTACGTAGCCGCCTTTAGTTGCACAAACTTCGTGTGGATTGAAATTCTTTGATTAACTTTACTGTCGTTCCTTGTCCAGGAGCCGACTCGATTTCTACTTTATCCATAAAGTTTTCCATTATGGTAAAGCCCATGCCGGATCTTTCTAACTCTGGTTTTGACGTATAAAGAGGCTGAATGGCTTCGTCAATATTAGAAATTCCAATACCAGTGTCTTCAATTGTGATTTCTACGATATTGTCGTCAATAGAGCAAGATAATGTTACGATTTCGTCCTCCGCTTTTTCATATCCATGTATAATCGCATTTGTGACAGCTTCAGAAACAACGGTTTTCACTTCCGTTAATTCATCCATTGTTGGATCTAATGGAGCGATGAATGAAGCGATCGTCACCCGCGCAAATGATTCATTGGAACTTACACTGCTAAAGGATACGCGCATAGAATTTTTCATGACGCCACCCCCAAATGAATGAGTGCGAATGCCTCATTTTCCTCCAAGCGAATAATTTTGAATAAGCCCGATAAATCAAACAAACGTTTTACTGTTGGTGATATGGAACAGACGACCATTTCACCGCCTTGTTGTTTCATTTCTTTATAACGGCCTAAAATGACGCCTAAGCCTGAACTATCCATGAAATGTAACTGTTCCAGATTTAAAATGATATGCTCTGCACTCATATCTTTTATCTTCTTTTGCCACTTTTCTTTTAACAATTCTGCTTCGTGATGATCTAATTCACCAGCCAAACGAACCAATAAGACATTTTCCTTCATGGTAAATTCTGTTGATAAGCTCACGTAAACTTCCTCCTCTTTATCCTTTGTTCCCTACTTTTTTCTCTTTTTACATTGTCAATCCCTGCTACTCGACAAAACTAGTGTAAAAAATAATTCTTGCTCAATTACCTACCGCTTTTCAACAATTCTCGCCAAGAATATTTAATTAGTCGCCAAAGCGATGCTTGCTCTAGGTCCTCTGCTACTAATAAATTTGTTTCTGAAATTACTTGATCATCTAATTTTATGAGTAATTTCCCTACTTCACTATTTGCTTCTAATGGTAATGCTAGTTCTTTACTCATGTGAAGTTCAGTCGTAATATCTTCACTGCTTTCCCCTTTTTTTAGTAACAAGGAAACGGCATCTTCTGTAATTACATCAACACGATCTTTATTTGCTTTAGGAAGGGACAAGTCGGTTACTTTTTCACCTCTTGTAAAGAGTTGTTCTGTTTTATACTGTGAAAAACCATAATCCAAAAGTTGACTGATAATATGATTTCTTGTCTTTGGAGTTTCTGCTCCCATCACAACAGCAACCAAACGCATATCATCTTTTTTTGCAGTTGCTGTTAAACAATATTTTGCTTTCGATGTGTAACCTGTTTTTAAACCATCTACCCCTTGATAAAACTTTATTAGCCTATTTGTATTGACTAACCAGAATTCATCTTCCGTTCCTTTTCGCAAATAGTCTTCATAAATACTTGTATATTGTGTAATGTTCTCGTGTTTCAATAATTCTCTCGCAATTACCGCCATATCGTGCGCAGTAGAATAATGGTTTTCTGCTGGTAAACCTGTTGTATTAGCAAAATTAGTATTCTTTAAACCCAGTTTCTTTACTTTTTGATTCATTTTCTCGACAAAACTTGGTTCACTTCCTGCAATTCTCTCTGCTAAAGCAACACTTGCGTCATTACCTGAAGCAACAGCAATAGCCTTTAGCAAATCATCTACAGACATTTCTTCACCGGCTTCAAGAAAGATCTGCGAACCTCCCATAGACGCCGCATATTCACTAACTCTTACCTGTTCATCAAGTGCTATCTTCCCTTCTTCAATCGCTTCCATAATGAGAAGCAGAGTCATCATTTTTGTCATACTTGCTGGTGGTAACATTTCTTCGGCATTATCTTGATATAATATTTCCCCTGTATCTCTTTCAATTAAAATAGCGCTTTTCGCTTCATCAGAGAAAGAAAGTTCCTTACTCTGCTCGTTGGCAGAAAGCGATAGATTCGATACGAAAAACAATACAGCAAATAAAAGAAGTACGGTTTTTTTCATTTTTTCTAACCTCCAATTACGTAATGTTCATATTTTTTCCATAAACGAAAATTTTATAACTAAAAAAAAGAATGAACAAAATAAATTTTTGTTCATTCTTTCTATATTCGAAAAAACTATTAAGCTCTCGGATGAAAATTTACATAAATATCTTTTAACCTTTTCTTGGATACATGCGTATATATCTGTGTGGTTGAAATATCGGCATGACCCAACATCTCTTGTACAGCCCTTAGATCTGCGCCATTTTCTAACAAATGTGTGGCGAAAGAATGACGTAACATGTGAGGAGTAAGTTCTTTTTTTATCCCTTTGTCACGTGCTAACGTTTTTAAAATTTTCCAAAAACCTTGCCTAGACAAGCTATTGCCATGATGGTTTACGAACAATGCATCTATTTTTTTTCGTTTAATTAATATCGGTCTAGATTGGGATAAATATATTTCAATAGCTTCCTTGGCAATATCGCCCAAAGGAACAATTCGTTCTTTTCCCCCTTTACCATAACAACGTACAAATCCCATCAATAGATGAACATCACTAACTTGTAAAGAAACTAATTCGGAAACCCTTAAGCCAGTGGCATAAAGCAATTCTAACATCGCTTTATTACGTATAGATAAAGGATCATTATTATTTAGATCTAACAATTGATCAACTTCATTAGTAGAAAGGACTTTCGGTAATTTACGAACTTTTTTTGGTGATTCAATATGTAAACTCGGATCAGTAGATAGCTTATATTCACGGACAAGAAATTGATGAAACAAACGTATAGATGATAAAGATCGAGCTATCGTTGCTTGAGAACGTTCTTGGTCATTTAATGTATACAAATAGTTTAAGATATCACTTCTATCTACTTGTTCCCAGCGATCTTTGTTACTGTTTTTTTTTACATACTGCTCATATTGGGTTAAATCTCTTTGGTAAGCTTGTAAAGTATTCACCGATAAACCACGTTCTACTTGAATATAGTGAATGAAGTCTTGAATGGCAGTTTGCATTTTCATTCTCCTAATCTTAAAAAGATAGCAAATCGATCAACAAAGGATTGTTCCTCTTGATTCATTACTTTAATTGCTTTTCCCTCTGGAGGATCATAACGATGATAGTTTTGATATTCGGACTGCATAGCTGTTAAACCTAAATAAAATATGGTTGTACATAGGAGAAATAGGATCACTAGTTTAATTGTATCCTTTCCATAGCTCCAGATCAATTTCATTTTGCATATCTCCTTTTTAAACGTAGTTCATAATCCATTTTAGACATATTTACTACAAGATATGCCAACTTTTAGACAAACTATACATGTTAACATTATATTTTTGCTAAAAAAGAAAAGAGCCTTTATGTAAGGGCTCTTCGATTACGAAAAAACGAAACTTCAATCAGTGGGAATTTCAGTCTTCTTTCACCAATGATTGTTAATGGGAGTCTTCGAGATGCTTAGTACGGGTACTCCAACAAAAAACTTTGATCTTCTCTTTGTTTTGAAATGGGAGTCTTACACACGACTCTCTAGGATAGATAATGCAATAATTCTAAATTATTTCACTTTACTTTTGGCAATCACGGCAGATACCATGAAATGTCAAACGATGGTCTTTCACCTGAAAACCCCAATCATTTTCTACAATTTTTTCTACATCTTCTAGTAAATCATCAACTATTTCTTCAACCGAACCACATTCCATACAAACCAAATGATGATGAAAGTGTGCAGCGCCTTCTTTTCTTAAATCATAGCGCGAAACACCGTCACCGAAATTTATTTTGTCAACAACTTTTAACTCTGATAATAACTCCAGTGTCCGGTAAACAGTAGCTAACCCAATTTCGGGGGCTTTTTCTTTTACTAATAAATAAACATCTTCTGCACTTAAATGATCTTCTTCTCGTTCTAATAAAACACGAACCGTTGCTTCACGTTGTGGAGTCAGTTTATAGCTTTGTGCATGTAATTGCTTTTTTATTCGATCAATTCGATGTTCCATAACGGAAACCTCCCTTACCTTCTCAATTATAATAAGAGAGTGAAAACGTGTCAATTAAAATTATTACAATTTAAGCAGGATAGGAATTATTATTTTATAATCATTATCGATAACAGGATTGAAATTAATTTTTTATACATGATATTGCAGTGTTGACACAAACAGCGCAGTAAGTAATTTGAAAAGCAACCTCCTACGGAGTCGCTCCGGAAAGAAAGGGGCTACGCTTTCCGCAGGCACGGCCTCAACTAACTTGGTAAAGAAGAACACTTTACCAAGTGGATTTTCGGCTCGCGCTATTCCTGCAGGAGTCTTGCCCCTTTCTTTCCTCCGCTTGGTGAAGCTGTTAAATTGAATTACAGCGTCGTTGATGTGATTTCCGTAAGTATAGTAAATATAATATCTAAAGGAGCTAAGGGAACTTAGTCTTTAATAATTGATGAAAAAACTTCAAAAACAACTAGCTCTCTAACTAGCGTATCAAATGAAATTGACGACACTCCTGCAGGAATAGCGCGAGCTGAAGATCGACTTCTCCTAGCGTTCTTTGCTAGGAGAAGTTAGCTGAAGCCGCGCCCTGCGGAAAGGGAGTCAATTTCATTTGAGAAGCGGGTATAAAAACTTCTCGTTAATGCACAGTTTACAGATACTATGCTACTGCGTGGGACCGGATAGTTTTTGTTTGAGATAAGGATTAACTGCTGGTAATCCATGCGGCAAGTTTTTCCATAGCGAAATTTGCGATATATGCTTCTATAAAAGCTGCTATAACTGACAGAGCTACTAAGCATAGAAATACAATACAATACTGAATTAATGGTTGCACTTTTGTCTGCGTTGTTCTTCTGGCAATAAGTTTTTTCAGTAACCCCAAAGAAAAGATCATCGCAACACTACTTCCAATTAAATAAATCGGTATAATAAAAAGATTCTGTGGAGCAATTCCAGTAGCTGCTAAAATTAGTCCTTGCCAACCGTACTGGTTAACAAAAAAACCAACAGAAAACCCAACAACGATTCCTTTAATAAATATAAGTACCCAAATAATAGGCAACCCAATAATAGAAATACCTAACAAAAAGAATAGAATCAAATATTGAATATGATAGGATAACGCGGTTTGGAATACATCTGCACTTTCTATAATGGAGTCATTAACCATCCACTCTAAATATTGTTCTATATAGAAAAACAGGTCCTGTTTTTGAATAAATCCCATACTAGTCACAATAATTGATCCGAAAATAATACCAATAAGAAATAAGACAATCATGAAAAAATAGATGAGGCGATACTGATAGATATGCTTTGATATATAACTGGATTTATAATACATTGATATCCTCCATTCCACTATCTATAATTATCAGCAAAACAACTTAATGAATGAAATCTATCTTGTTATCATTACTGAATAATCACTTATAATGAAATCTATGAAAATATCAAAATAAATAGAACTTAATTGACTTAATTCACCCTACCATATTTTCCTCCACCACCAGCTTGAATCTGTAGTATTCCTTTACGCATTTGAATAATTTGTTTCGCAATGGAAGGCTTTACTACTTCGGCTAGCTCTTCTTCACTTGTTTGATGAATAATCTGCATTTCTGTTCCAAATCTATTCAATAATTTCTCAAACGTTTTTTTACCTAAACCGGACAAATATTCTAATGGCACCTGATAGTTATAAGGTGGGCGTTTTTTTGGTATGTCACTTGCATTTGCTAGTTCTTTAATACGTGTGGACACTCCCTTTACCACCCCTTGCTTTCCACAAGTTAAACAATATTGATCTTGTGTACTTTCTGCTAAACAATGCTTGCAAACCGTTGTATAGTATTTCCCCAGCTGTGGATGCATACCGAAATTTGCTAGAACCCTGCGCCCCTCAATTTGGTGAAGTGCCCAGTATAATTCTTTAAAAGTTACTTCGTTTACAAGCATACTCTGATATTCTCTTGCAATTTTGAGTAATGAATGAGCATCGGAATTGGTTAGAAAAGTGTAGTTATGTAACTCTTGGATTGAATCTGCCATTTTTGTGTCTGCGCTAAGTCCCAATTCGATCGCATCAATCAGATCAGCATCTAATACTTCAGATAACGTGCTGATCACTCCTTTTCCATATAAACTTTTAAACGGTGTAAAAACATGGGCGGGAATAAACAACCCACCAAGTTCTTTTACTTTATACTGTAATTCCTTAGCAGTTGCATAAATTCTTTGTGAACTCAAATTGATGTTTGTCATTCGAGTAGCTAACCATTCTGTAAAAACCTCCATCGTTTTTATAAATGGGAAATAACACAAAACATGTATCGGTCCACCACAAGAATGGTCATAAATTTCTATTTCTGCTCCTAAAATCAATGTTACCGATTCGAAACGAATGCCTCCGTCCGCTAATTCAACCGCTTCGTTTGTCTCAAGTAATTGCTTGATTTCTGCTTGAACACCTGGGGCATGACAATCAATGATGCCGATTAAATCGACCCCTTTATTCCTACTTGCTTCTATTAATACATTTGTCAATGTTAATGATTTTGCTCCTGTTATTTTAACAGGTCGATTGTTTATATCTCGACCTATGTGAATATGCAAGTCAGCATAAATGTTTTCTAGCGACATATTTGTATACTCCTTACTTCGATAAAGTGAAACTTCAAACAGTGAAGCTTTTTGGGGTTCCCCTCACTGTTTGTTAGTCCTAAAAAATGACCTAAAACCCCTTGAATCCTTCGGGGTGCTAGCGCCTGTTGCTCCCATGAAAAAAAACTTAATTTTTCGTTGTTTTAAAGTGGAGTCTTACGGACGGTTATTCCAAGATAACTTATCTTTTAGAAATAAAAGTGCATATACAGTTTTTACATCATGAATTTTTTCTTCTAATACGAACTTTTCGGCTTCTTCAAGTGTCAATTCAAATAATTCAACAAATTCATCATCATCCAACTTTTTTTCTTCCTTAACAGGGCTTAGTTGGTCTGTGAAGTAAACATACAAGAGCTCGTCAGCAAATCCTGGTGATGTATAAAACGAAGTAACAAATTCTAATTTCTCTGTTGTATAACCTGTTTCTTCTTCTAATTCACGAATAGCTGTTACTTCCGGCTGTTCACCTAATTCTAATTTACCGGCTGGAATTTCTAAGATGCTTTTTTCTAGAGGTTTTCTATATTGCTCAACCAAAACAATCTTTTTTTCTGGTGTTATTGCAATAACGGCCACAGCACCTGGGTGCTTAATGACTTCCCTTTTTGAGACTTCCCCATTTGGTAACAATACATCATCGACTTGCAAATGTACTACTTTCCCTTGAAAAATTTGCTCTGTTTTCAGCGTTTTTTCTTCAAATTTGTTATGCATTACAATCTCTCCCTCATTCATTTTTCTATGTAATGAGGGAAGGCGTGGAGGAAAAATAGAACTTCATTCCGCCTTACCTTCCCCTCTTATGTTACATTCTTTGCTCTCCAGAGAATCCTTCTTTTACAGCATGTTCAGAAATTATTGGATTGATCATTCCTGCAGGGCTATTCAGACGGAATCCATGATTGTTGTGCTCTAATATTAATTCTTCCTCAAAAAACATTCTATCTCCATCAGCAACAATCACTTGAAATTCATTTGCTTTCACTTCTTGATCCCCAGAACGCTTTTCTTTAACGAAACGAACTATTGGAGTGCCGTCAATACTACACATACAATCATCCGTATTATATTCTAACAATAAATAGGGTTTACTTGGATTGCTTATTGCTTTTAATTTTGAAACGGCTTCATCTGTAATCTTCAGTTGCATGACAATTCCCTCCCGTTATTTTTTATTCAGTGATCCGCTCATTAGCTTTTCAGCTATTCCAGGTGCCATGGCATACATTCTACTACCAAACTCCATCCATTTTGGCAAATTGATTTCTCTTTTTGGTTTAAACAAATTTTTAATAATATGTTTCGCTACTGATTCCGGATCTAACATATACCGAGAAACAGCTTTTTGATAAGCTCCAGATGGATCTGCTGTTTGAAAAAAAGCAGTTCGAACCGGACCTAAGTTAACTGAAGTAACATAGACACCATAAGGTTTTACTTCTGACCGAACAGCATTGGTATAACCTAAAACAGCATGCTTGGTAGCACTATAAATCGATGATTTTGATGTCGCTATTTTTCCTGCGAACGAAGCGATGTTTATAATATGACCATGTTTTTGTTTCATGAAATATGGAAGCAAAGCCTTTGTCGCTTCCATTATTGCAAAGACATTTACTTGAAACATTTTTTCTATATCTTCTGAAGTCATCGTGACGGCATGATCAAAAATGCCAAAACCGGCATTATTAATAATACCGTCTATCGATTGGTGCTTTTTCATGATCTCTTCCAAAGTTTGCTTCCATTCTGATTGATTGGATAAATCAACGGTATAAAACTCACTTGAACGTTGATACAAGTTAAATAATTTTTCTTGCATTTTTTTTAATTTCTCTGTTGACCGAGCAATCATAATTACTTGGGCTTTGTGTTTTATTAATTGCTCACATGTTTTTTCACCTATCCCACTAGTTGCTCCTGTAACAATGATAGTTTTCCCTTTGAAATTGCGCATATACTCCCTCTTTTATTAAGAAAAATCTGTATAACATTATTGCGTGTTTTTTCCTTTTTATTATCCTATTATTCCATGAGAACTGCAAACAAAAAGAGACAAAGCAAACGAAAACACCATGTTATTTCATTGACAATTGCAGATAAATAACAGACAATCAATACAAATATCTCTATCCTGGCTAACAGGATCATTATTGAGGTGATCAAATGAAAACGTTAATTTTTGCTCATCGTGGTGCCAGTAAATATGCTCCAGAAAATACCATGCCTGCATTTGAATTAGCTTATCAACAGGGTGCTGAAGGTATTGAAACAGATGTACAACTAACAAAAGATCACATTCCTGTGCTCATTCATGACGAAAGAATTAATCGCGTTACGAATAAAACTGGATTTGTTGCGGACTATACCTATGATCAACTACACACACTTGACGCTGGCTCCTGGTTTAGCAAAAAATTTGCCGGTACAAAAATTATTTCCCTCGATACATTTTTGCATTGGGCAAAACCGAAGAATATGTTAATTAATTTAGAGTTGAAAACAAATGTCATCGAGTATAAAGGTATCGAGCAACTTGTTTATCAACTCATAAAAAAGTATGATATGTTAAATCGAATCATTTTATCCAGTTTCAATCACGAAACGATTGCTCGTTGCAAAGAAATTGATTCGTCCCTAACAACCGCTTTTATCACTTCAACTAAGCGTGCTGACTTAGCAAACTTTGCGAATCAATTACATGCTTCGGGTCTACATATTAAGTATCGATTGTTAACAAGAAATCAAACGAAAATGGCAGCGGAATCCAACCTTTATACGGGTTGCTATACAGTCAACCGCCCACATCAAATGATGCGCTGTTTTAAATTAAAATGTTATAATCTTTTTACTGATAAACCTGATCTCGCATTAAAAACGAGAAAATTATATGAAGATAATATTATTTATTAAAACGGAGGAATATACTATGGAAAGAAAATTATTTACCCCAATCACTTTTAAAGATGTCACATTAAAGAATCGAATCGTTATGTCCCCGATGTGTATACTTTCGACAGAGTCTGAGGATGGACAGGTGAATCCCTTTCATATTACCCACTATGAATCGAGAGCAGTTGGGCAAGTTGGGTTGATTATGGTAGAAGCAACTGCGGTGCAACCAGAAGGAAGAATCATGACAAAAGATCTCGGGATCTGGAGTGATGAGCATATTGAGGGATTACAACGACTAAATGAGCGAATTCATGCTCACGGGTCAAAAAGTAGTATCCAATTAGCTCATGCAGGTAGAAAAGCGAATACTCCTCAACCTAAAATGGCTCCAAGTTCAATTCGTGAAGGTGAAAATGAAACTGTTCCTACAGAAATGAGCGATACTGACATTAAAGAAACAATTAAAGCATTCCAAATGGGCGCAAAACGAGCAAAAAAAGCTGGTTTTGATATCATCGAATTACATGCTGCGCACGGTTATTTAATAAATCAATTCCTTTCTCCATTATCTAATAAACGGGATGATGAGTATGGGGGATCACGTGAAAATCGGTATCGACTTTTAAGAGAAATAATTGAAGGGACAAAAAAAGAATTTACAGGGCCGATATTTGTTCGGATTTCTGCTGATGAATATCATCAAGAAGGTAATCAAATGGAAGACTTCGTTTACTTCAGTAAAGAAATGAAAAAACAAGGAATTTCATTAATTGATGTAAGCACTGGAGGGATTGTCTTAGCTGATATCCAAGTATATCCTGGTTACCAAGTAAAACATGCGGAAACAATAAAGAAAGCAGTCGAAATTCCGACTGGTGCTGTTGGTCTAATAACATCTGGTGTTCAAGCCGAAGAAATCTTACAAAATGAGCGAGCAGATTTGATCTTTTTAGGTCGCGTACTTCTACGTAAACCTTATTGGGCAAAAGAAGCCGCTGATGAGCTTAATTTCAAATTAGATCCACCTAAGCAGTATCAACGTGGATGGTACTAAGAATGGAGTTAAGATTCTTAGGCACCGGTGCCGGAATTCCTTCCAAGGAAAGGAACGTTAGTGCAATGGCATTAGAGCTTTTACAGGAACGTGGTTCCGTTTGGTTATTTGATTGTGGAGAAGCAACCCAACATCAAATCTTACACACGTCCATTCGTCCAAGAAAGCTCGAAAAAATATTCATTACCCATTTACACGGGGACCATATCTATGGTCTCCCCGGGATACTGAGTAGTCGATCTTTTCAAGATGGAATTACACCGCTTACCGTGTACGGACCAGAAGGCATAGAAGAATATGTAAGAACAAGCTTGCAAATTAGTGGTACACAGCTAACTTATCCACTTTATTTTCAGACTGTAGCAGAAGGCATCGTGTTTGAAGATGAGCAGTTTACTATCCAATGTTTAGAATTAGATCATAAGGTACCTTCTTATGGTTATCGTATTACAGAGAAAGATTTACCTGGCCAATTACTTGTTGATAAATTAAAGGACTTGGGAATCAATCCAGGACCAATCTACCAACAGATTAAAGAAAATGAACAAACCTTTCTACCCGATGGTAAAATCATTGAACGTAAAGATTTTATTGGTCAAAATAAACAAGGTAGAGTCATTTCCATTATTGGTGATACAAGGTATTTCAAAGAATTAATACCATTTGTTAATGGAAGTGACCTTTTAGTGCATGAAGCAACATTTCAAGCTGCAGATCATCGGTTAGCACACACCTATTTTCATAGTACAACTGAACAAGCTGCAAATCTAGCTGCTTCAGCTAATGTAAAAAGCTTAGTGTTGACCCATATTTCATCTCGATACCAAGGGAAAGCACTGCAACAACTTATTCAAGAAGCCACAACGATCTTTTCGAATACTACAATTGCTAATGATTTTGATTCCTTTCAAATTACAAATAGCGAAGCAAATTAATGCTTCGCTATTTTCGATAATCATCTAAAAAATCTTTTTGAAAACTTGTCCGTGGTTGAGAACGGTCTTCTTGTACCTCAGACTTTTGAAAAATATTTTTTCCATATTTGCTTGTCAATTTATTCATAACATCGATTAATTTCTCATTTTTTGTTTCTTTTTGATAACTAAACAAGTCCAATTGCTCGGAAATCTCTTTTTTCTCCACTAAGCTTTGCACCGTCACGCCTAATAATCGTATTGGGTCACCAGACCAATGTTTTTCAAATAAATCATAAGCGAGTGAGAAGATCTCGTCTTCCTCTTCTAAAAAATTGGATTGCGTGATACTTCTTGTAATGGTTTTACGATCGTCATAACGAATCATCACTTGTAACGTTTGACCGACAACCTTTTTACGCTTTAAACGTACCGATACTTTTCTTGATAATTTACGAAATAATGGTTTAATAACATTATCATCTGTTGTATCTTCACGCAATGTTTCTGAGTTACCAATACTTTTAAAATCATAGATAGCATCCGGATCAACTGGACTACTATCAATTCCTTTAGCCCGATTTTGAAGTCTTTCTCCATTAATTCCCAGCACTCTTTTCAATTGAAAAAGATCTGAACCAACCAAATCCCCAATCGTATAGATATCGAGCTTATTTAATTTTTCCGCAGTCTTCTCTCCAACTCCATACATTTCTCCAATAGCTAATGGCCATAACTTTTGTGGTAAATCTCTTTTACGAAGAACAGTTATTCCCATTGGCTTTTTCATATCGGATGCCATTTTTGCTAGAAATTTGTTGGGAGCAATCCCTATGCTACATGGGAGATCTAATTCATTAAGAATCTTTGCTTGTAATTGTTCAGCAATTTCTAATGGTGAACCCTGCTCATGACAATCGGTAATATCTAGATAACCTTCATCAATCGAGACTGGTTGAACATAAGGGGTTATTTCTGCCATCATTTTAAATATTTCACTGGATGCTTTTCGATATCGTTCAAAGTTTGGACGCATGACAATTAACTCTGGACATAATTTTTTTGCTTGCCAAAGAGGCATCGTTGTTTTGACACCTTTTGCTCGTGCTTCATAACTACTCGTTACAATAATCCCTCTTCGCTCTTCCGGATTACCAGCAATGGCCAGCGGTTTTCCCTTTAAATCTGGATTATAGGCCGCCTCAACGGATGCATAAAAACTGTTCATATCAACATGAAAGATAACTCTTCCATTTTTCGGATACCATCGTGTCATCGTCATCTTCCTTCTCAGGAACATTAGTTCTTCTATTATAACATGATTCACCATGCTTGTCTTAAAACAAGAAACATTGAATGAAAAAGGAAAACAGCTTGCGAAAAACACGACTTCCGATTTAAAAGTCGTGTTTTTACTTTTAAATCTATTTACCCTTTGACTAACGCCATTTTAGTTAAAGAATTAATTTTTCATTTTCTTTTCTTTATAAATATAAATAAATGTGAGTATTGTACCTATTAGAATACCTAAGGAAGTTAAATACGAAAAACCTAATATAGGTCCTGGACCATTTTTAGGTCGGACGATACTTGTATCTACTACTAACGATAATATGACAACGAAAAATCCAAACCACTGCATCCCTTTAAAATGAGTCTTCTTTTGTTCTTGAGTCATTATTTCTTATTTTTTCTTTCTAAAAGTATTGGTGCTATATTTATCAAGATTGAAATAATTGTCAAAAACCATAATGTCATTTCCATGCTTGGTACTACATCCATTAAAGCAGACCAATCTCCCTCTTCTACCCACCCCGACACAAGACTGTATTGTGCACAAAGTGTTAATGCTGTAAATGACAATCCCATTGCCATAGCAAGCTTATAATCCTTACCAGACTTATACATATAAAGATTTGTAATAGTTGCTATTATAGCAATAACTCCTAATATCATCCACATAACTATACCTCCCTATAATTTAATTAGTGTCCTGTAATAATACTTCGTTGAACGAGACATGCATCTAAATATTGAATTGAGATAACCTTAGTTTATCATAGTTTCTGTGATTTGTATTAATTTTCCTTTAAATATCAAAACTGATATACACTCTTTTATTCTCTTCATTAATCAGGCATAAAAAAATCAGCTGACTACACTCATCAGCTGATTTTCAAATTAATCATTTGTTGTATTTGAAACTTCTTCAATAATTGCCAAAACCAATTCGGTTATTTTCACCAATTCGGTTATGGACATCCGCTCATTTGTTGTATGAATATCTTCATACCCAACTGCTAAATTAACGGTAGGGATACCATAACTTGCAATAACATTCGCGTCACTGCCACCACCACTTTGTTTCAGTTCACTCTTTCTTCCAATTCTTTTAGCTGCAGCTCTTGCAATTTCGACCACTTGATCCCCAGCTTCTTGCTTATAGCCTGGGTACATTAATGTCGTCTCTACTTCTACTTCCCCACCCATTTCACTGGCTGCATCATGAAATGCTTTTTCCATGAGAGCAACTTGTTGATTCATTTTTTCTGCTTCTAATGAACGTGCTTCTGCCAAAACCTCTACATAATCACAAACGATATTGGTCTTTTGTCCACCTTCAAATCGTCCGATATTTGCTGTTGTTTCTTCGTCAATTCTTCCAAGCGGCATTTTAGCAATTGCTTTTGAAGCGATTGTGATAGCTGATACCCCTCGTTCTGGAGCCACGCCGGCATGTGCGGTTTTTCCTTTTACTCTAGCAAAAACTTTGGTTTGCGTTGGTGCGGCAACAATAATATCGCCAACTTTCCCATCACTGTCTAGCGCATAACCAAACGCTGCATGCAATAAACTTGCATCCAATGCTTTTGCACCAACAAGTCCAGACTCTTCTCCTACGGTGATAACGAATTGTATGTCACCATAATTACGATTAGACTCTTTCAATACAAGAATCGATTCAATCATGGCAGCAATCCCTGCTTTATCATCAGCACCTAAAATCGTTGTACCATCTGAAACAATATAATCTTCTTTAATCGATGGCTGAATTCCTTTACCAGGAACTACCGTATCCATATGAGAGGTGAAATAAATCTGTTCTACGTCCGTTTTCGTTCCTTTTAATGTACAGATCAGATTACCTGCTCCATGACCTGTTTCTTTTTTACTGTTATCTTCCTTCACAGATAACCCTAATTTTGTGAATTTATCTTTTAGTTTTTCTGCAATTTCACTTTCTTCTGTTGTTTCAGAATCAATTTGGATCAACTCAATAAACTCATCAATTAGTCTCTTTTTATTTAGCATCGTGATTTCCCTTTCTATATCAAGATTTATCGTCTGTGTAGTACGTTAGCGAAAGAAATGGATTTTGTCAATTTGTTCGTACAATAATACTTGTGCCTAGACTCATTTCGCGATAAAATAAAAATAGTAAGAAGAGTGGATTTAAGGAGGCGGGATACAATGGGTAAAAGCAAGCAATCAAACCAAAAACCGAATCAACCAAGAAAACTATCTAAACGCGAAAAAAGAAACAAATTAATTGTATATTTAATGATTATTGCTATGGTGTTAACAACACTAACTGCAGGTTTAGCTGCTTTTATATAAAGAGAGATCTCCTTATGTGCTAAATCAAGAGCATTACAGACGATTTAGCCAATAAAATAGTAAAGAAACCCATCCTCTCGTGATTTTGGGTTTCTTTTTTATTTCTCTCTGTAATTAACCTTTCGCATCAGGAGAAGTTTCCCTTTATGGAGTCGCTCCAATATCCTTTGCTAGCGTTTCAAAATCTTCTACGGTAGAAACAATCCAAACCTTTGTTCCGATAATAATCTGATCAAAAAGCTCTTCTACTTCTTCGTTATGCATCCGAATACAACCACTTGATCGATGCTCGCCAATCGACTCTGGCTGATTTGTTCCATGAATTCCATAAATGCGCCCATCTGTTTCTTTCGCATCAAAACCGATCCATCTTGTTCCAAGAGGGTTTTCTGGTGTACCTCCTGGGATATTCTTTTTTCGATAATAAGGATTCTCAGCTTTTACAGTGATCGTATGAAGTCCATCAGGTGTTTGCTCCTGAGATACTCCAGTTGCGACAGAATAGACAGTCTGAACTTCACCTTTATCGATATGCGCTAATTGATTTGAGTTTGTATTAACAATAATAAGTGGTGCATTTAAAGTTGGATTCTGACCAAACGGCCATAGTGGTGACAAGACCATTACTAATGTTAGAAGACGTAAGATCATACCATGCTCCTCATTCTACTGCATTTTCCTCTTATTATCTCTAGTTTCTCTCCCTTTATTCTAGGTTAAACTTTTATTCTTTATGATGAGGTATTGTTCAATTTCATACAGTAAACGAAACAAATTTGCTCTTATTTCAAATTCCTGTCTCGTTTTTGGTAACTCATCTTGTTCAAAATGCTCTTTTAATTTTTGAACAGTTATGAGATGATCTTGAACGGTGTTTTGCGGATAAATAGAATCTGCTAAATCATCAAACAAATCTGCAATTCGATGCGATTGATTTAGTGTTTTTGTTAACGGACTAACTAATGGAATCATCCGCTCCAGTATATCAAATTGCATTCTTCTCATGATGAAATATTCTTTGTAAATATGTTCTTCTCGAAAAAAGTTATTCTCCACATCACGTTGAACCAATTCTTCCGCTTCATTAAAAAGCTTTTTTGTTAAGCTGATCTCGCTTGTTGGTAATTCTTTATTCTCCCTATGTAAATATGCGGCAAATCCTTTGAAAATCTTCTGATAATTACGTTCAACGTTTTTTTGAATTTGTTGTAATTCTTTATCTAGGCTTGGCATGTAGATATTCACTAATAATGCTGAACCAATTCCTACAAAAAGTATAGCAAGTTCATTAACAATTAATGGCCAACCAACATTTTCTGCAACGTAAAAATGAAATAAAACAACTAAACTGGTTACAATTCCTGGTACCAATTTTAGATAGCTCATAAGAGGAATAAATAATAATAATAACAATCCAATCGAGAGTGGATGATATCCGACAAATTCAAAGATGACATATGCATATACAATCGATACAAGAGCAGCACCAATTCGATGCCATGCTGTCAATAATGAACTTTTTCTTGTGGGAAGAATACACAGTACAGCAATAATTCCTGCTGATCCATGGTATTCCAATTGCAATAATTCCGCTATCCAAATGGCAAATGGTGCTGCCAATGCTGTTTTTAAAGTCCGATAACCAATTTTCACTCAAAATCCCCCTTTCTTTATGATTTATCCCGGAGTAATCGGCCGTAAGACTCCCACTTCAAAACAACGAGAAAAGCAAGTTATTTAAGTGGGAGTAACGGACGCTAGCGACCCCGAATGGTTCAACGGCCTTTAGGTCATCCTTTAGGGCTAACAATCAGTGGGCGAATACTTAAAAACCCCCACTGAATGAAGTTTCACTTTATTATGTAACTATGCAACCCGAAACTTATTTTAACATATCAAAACGAAAGAGGAAATATTTCCTGGGAAAGCGCAAATTCCTTCCTGATTCTTCATTTTTTTCATGCTAACAAAATTAATGCTGTGATAACAAAACTCCGTCTCAAGTGACTTGATTGAATTGCGATAAACATATTAATACACCATTTTCCTTATTAAGGTATAAAAAAACTAAATAAAAGAAATAATGAAAATAATAAGGAGGAATATTGATATGACTACATTAACAAAACATCAAGTAATTAACCAGTTTAAAAACAAATTTTCTGAAATTATGAATATACCTACTATTAAAAACGTGTCTCTCTTTCACGAAGAAGATATTGCAGATATAATCAAACTAGGCTATAAAATAGAGACTTCCCACAACGTTTACTATATTTCCTTAAGGTATATGAAATTATCTGAACAACTTTTACTACCCTTCACTCCGATATGGTCATTCAAACAAATGAACAACAACGGAAGCTTTCCAAAGGGATATGACAGTCTAGAAGAATGTTTAAGTGAACTAAAAGAAATAGAATATGAATCAAAAATTAGTTGAATTAATATTTATTGAAAAAAGGTAACTCTATCTAGAAATACCTTTTTTACATCTATCCCCTTTAACAATGCTATCCTTACACTTTAAATGCACTTATCATCTCTTGTAGTTGATTTGATAACTCTTGTAATCCAAGCGCCTGTTCCGATAAATATTCAACCACATCTCGTTGCTCTTGAATAAATGCTACTGTCTCTCCAATACCTGCAGTGCTTTCTTCAGATACTGCTGCAATTTGGTTGATCCCATTGTTCATCTCCTTACTATTTTTCTCAATAGAAAGTAAAGCCTGTGCTACGACTGCAATATTTTTATTCATGGTAGCTACTTCCTTCTTTATGTCTGCAAAAAAGTTGGCAGACTCTTTGATTACTGCAACACCTTTATCGGCTTGTTCAAAAGTTTCATGCAGAGAATGCCCTAACTCTTTTGACTCTTGTTGCATCTCACTAATTACATTTGCAATATCAACTGCCGAACCACTTACTTGTTCTGCAAGTTTGCGGATCTCATTAGCTACCACATTGAATCCTTTACCCGCCTCTCCTGCACGAGCAGATTCTATTGCTGCATTAAGTGCTAGTAAATTGGTTTGTTCGGTAATATTGTTGATTACTTCTGTTAATTCAGATACAGCTGATGCTCGATCCTCCAATTCTTTGACTCGAACCACAGCATTTTCAACTGCAGAGTTCACCAGATTCATCTGATTTAGAGAAGAATCCATTTGCTTCGTTCCATCCGTAGATAGTTTCCATACATTTTTTGATGATTGTTCCATGAAAACAGCTTGCTCGCTTACCGCATTTATTTGCTCATCTAATTTTTGACTAGCTGATACAATGTTACCAGAATGACTAGCTTGGTTTTCCGCACCTGCTGCAATCTCCTGCATTGTCGAGGTTAACTGTTCACTACCAGATTGAAGTTCACCACAAATTTTCTTCAATGAACTACTCTGTTGATCCACTCGATTTGATGCTTTATGCGTCTGTTTAATCGTTTTTTGCAAGTTATCAATCATTGTGTTCATTGCATCAGCTAATAATTGAATTTCTGCAGAACCTTTGACAATAATTTTTTCCGCCAAATTACCATTAGCCACCAATAATGCTTGATTTTTTAATTTAATTAGTGGCTTTGCAATACTATTGGAAATGAAGATCGAAAGTACAGTAACGGTCAAAAGTGTAGCAGCTGTTACCCATAAAATCATATTTCCTAGTTGAGAAATCGAACTCAACGCTACTTGTGTTGGTTCACTTACAATTAGGCTCCAATTATTTCCGCGATAAGTATGATATCCAGCGCTTGTAGCGAAACCGATCATCGCTTCTTCACCTATACTATTCTCATCTTTAATGAAACCAGTATGTCCTGCATCAGCATTCGTAATGATCTGATAAATACGTGATGACGGATCTATTTGCTCATCAACGATACTGGCGCTCGTTGTAGCATCAATTTCATTCGAGTTTACATTTTGAATAGATTCTATCACACTTGCGCTAGAGACAGTGTCCGCAATCTTTGTACCTTCATTATTCACTAATTCTACAATGCTATTTTCCGAAACAATATGATTAACATCATCCCAAATATGTTCAACATTATATTTTGCTTCTAAAAGTCCTATTGTACGATTATTAGTAGATATAGTTGTGTGGATAATAATGACGTGCCTATCTAGATTTTTATCATATGTAATATCTGAATAAGCTAATCCAGCATCAATCGTTTCTGTCCACCAGGCATCATTTGGATTGTATGTATTTACTTGCTCATTACTAGTTTGATCTGTTACAACCCCATTAAGGTCATATATACTGAACGACTCATAATAGGATAAAGTATTTAGTTGTTGGTCCAAAAACGGGGTTAACGATTCCTCGTTCTGTTGAAATGTGATAATTTCATTTCTTTCTGATAAATTTTGTATATCTCTTGTTCTTTCATACATTGTACGATCAAGTTTTTCCATTTGAACCCTAGCAAAATCTTCAACTTTATGACCTACTTCTTGTTCAAGTGATACCGATGCTTGATAATAGGCAATTCCACCAATAACAAGGAGTGGAAGTACGGCTATAATACTAAAACTAAATATTAATCTACATCTTATCCCCTTTTTTCGTCCTTTTCTCTTTGTTGTCAAAATAAATTCATCCCTTCTCCACCATTAGACATTTTACAAAAAATACTTAACCCTAATTACAAACGATATTAATTATACTACAATAGCGATTAAGTTTGAGAACTATTGGGCATTTTTTTTTATATTTTTGTAAACATTAATAGAATTATGGGTATTTCAATATCTATGATTCTATAAAGTGAAACTTCAATCAGTGGGGGTTTTTAGGTATTCCCCCACTGATTGTTAGCCCTAAAGGATGACCTAAAGCCCTTGAACCATTCGGGGGGGATAGCGTCCGTTACTCCCACTTAAACAACTTGATATTCTCGTTGTTTTGAAGTGGGAGTCTTACGGACGGTTGCTCCGGGATAAAACACATATAATTTCCATAAACTGCGAGGTAGCGATTCTAAGTTTAAGTGAGCGTTCCTATGAGGTTTGTAGCATTTTTTCGTCCTGAACCTAGGCAAAATTGGGCATCTTGACGAGGTTAGAGCCTTTTTTCAGCTCCTTCATCATGTGAACCTCATTAAAGTGAAAAAAATGAATTATTTACCACGCAGTTTGTGTCTACTGTACTGTATTTAGCGGTATTAAATGGGGGTTCTTATGATAGAGGAATTATTGATGTGACTTTACTCAGTAGAGGTAATGAATGGAAAAGAAAAACCCGGAAAACCGGGTTTTTAATAGATAGGCGTTGTATCTCCAGATATATTTTCTAAGATTTCTTTCACATGAGACATAAATTTCCCACAAATGACACCATCTAAAATACGATGATCTAGCGACAAACAAAGATTCACCATGTCTCTTGCTGCAAACATATCGTTAATTATAACTGGTCGTTTTACGATAGATTCTACCTGTAATATTGCTGCTTGCGGATAATTTATTACCCCCATCGACTGTACAGAACCAAATGTACCCGTGTTATTCACTGTAAACGTTCCACCTGACATATCTTCTTGTGTAAGGTTTCCATTTCTCGCTTTATTCGCTAATATATGAACTTCTTTTGCAATACCCTTAATACTTTTTTCATCAACATTACGAAGAACAGGTACAAACAATTCCTGTTCATTACCAACTGCAATAGACAAATTGATCTCTTTGTGTTGGATGATTTTATTTCCTGCCCAAGAACTATTTAATTGTGGAAACTTTTTCAACGCCTTAGCTACAGCATTTAGGAAGAAGGCAAAGTATGAGAGATTATATCCTTCATTGTTTTTAAAATGATCTTTTTCGGCATTTCGATAATTCACCAAATTTGTAACATCTACTTCAATCATCATCCAAGCGTGAGGAATTTCTGTTGTGGCACGTACCATATTAGTTGCCACTGCTTTTCTTATGCCTGTAACTGGTATTTCGCGATCTCCAGGTAAACTTTGAGTAAATGCTTTCTTTTTTTGTTCAGTATTCGTACTTTTATTTTCTGATGCAGGTGTCGTAAGTAACTCATCTTTCGGTTTTTGAGATTCTTCAGAGATCAACTTTTCGATATCCTTACGAGTAATACGACCGCCTCTACCGCTACCGTTCACTTCCGATAAGTTAATTTGATGTTCCTGAGCTAATCGCATAACTGCTGGGGAGTACCTAGTTTTCATACTTTGAGAATCTATCGTTTCCTTTTGATCCTCTTGTTTCGAATTTGCCTCCACGTTTTGCTGTTCTTTAGTACCCTTGCCATCAACCTCAATCGAATATATTGCTTCTCCTACTGCAACTGTCTCACCTTCTTCAGCATGAAACGCTGTGATTTCACCGGTATGATATGCAGGTATTTCTGTATTTACTTTATCAGTCATTACTTCAGCAATTGGCTGATATTTTTCTACTTTATCACCAATTTCGACTAACCAAGTACTAATCGTTCCTTCAATTACACTCTCACCTAATTGAGGCATAACAATTTTCTCCACTGTCAAACAGATCCCTCCTAACTTATTAAAATTCTGCTAACGAACGCATCGCTTGCTCGATTTTATCTTTATTCACCATAAATTCTTTTTCAAGTGGTGGAGCATAAGGCATAGCCGGAACATCTGGACCAGCGATTCGTTGAATTGGTGCATCTAGATCAAATAAACAGTGCTCACTGATTATTGCTGCTACCTCTCCAAGAATACTTCCTTCTTTATTATCTTCTGTAATCAACAGTACCTTACCAGTCTTACTAGCAGCCTTGATAATTGCGTCTTGATCTAGAGGATAAATCGTACGTAAATCTAAAATATGAGCGTCAATGCCCTCTTCTGCTAAATTATTTGCAGCCTCTAGAGCAAAGTGAACACAGAGACCATAGGTGATAACAGTAATATCTGAACCTTCGCGTTTCACATCCGCTTCACCAATCGGAATTAATTCATCGGTTTCCGGCACTTCTTCTTTTAACATTCTATACGCTCTTTTATGCTCGAAAAATAGAACTGGATCTGGGTCGCGAATGGCGGATTTTAATAATCCTTTTGCATCTCTAGGAGTAGCTGGCATCACAATCTTTAATCCCGGTTGATTTGCAAAAACAGCTTCAATGGATTGAGAGTGGTATAATGCACCGTGAACTCCTCCTCCATAAGGCGCTCGAATCGTAATTGGACATGTCCAATCATTATTAGATCGATATCTCATTTTAGCCGCTTCAGAAATAATTTGATTGACCGCTGGCAGAATAAAATCTGCAAATTGCATTTCTGCTACAGGACGCATACCATACATTGCTGCACCAATACCGACACCTGCAATTGCAGATTCAGCTAACGGTGTATCAATCACTCGTTCTTCTCCAAATTGTTCATATAAACCATTCGTGGCTCTAAAAACTCCACCTCGAACCCCAACATCTTCGCCGAGAACAAAAACTTTCTCATCTCGCTTCATTTCTTCTGCTAATGCTTTCGTTATCGCTTGTATATAAGATAAAACAGCCATCTTTCACCCTCCTTTATTCACCGTAAACATGATGATAAATTGATTTTGGTTCTGCATAACTTGCTGCTTCCGCATAGGTTGTTGCCTGATCAATTTCTTCTTTCAACGATTGTTCTAAATCACTTTCCACTGAGTCAGTTAAAATATTTAAATCTCGCAGATATTGTGCAAAAGTAAGAACACCGTCTTTCTTCTTTGCTTCCTCTACTTCTTCTTTATTACGGTAAACCGAATCATCATCATCACTAGAATGTGGTGTTAGACGATAGGAAACAGTCTCAATTAATGTGGGGCCTTCACTAGCTCTCGCTCGATCAGCAGCTTGTTTCACCGCTTGATATACTGCTAGAGGGTCATTTCCGTCCACAGTAATTCCTGGAATCCCATACCCAAGTGCTCGATCTGATATTTTCTCGCAAGCTACTTGTTTCTTTAGCGGAATTGAAATGGCATATTGATTGTTTTCAACCATCACAATAACAGGTAATTTGTGAACGGAAGCAAAATTCAACCCTTCATGAAAATCACCTTGATTTGAAGATCCCTCTCCTAACGTTACAAAAGAAACAATATCTTTCTTTTCAATCTTTGCTGCCAATCCAATACCTACAGCATGAGGAACTTGTGTTGTAACGGGTGATGAACCAGACAACATTCTTAATTTTTTCGCTCCAAAGTGCCCTGGCATTTGACGTCCGCCAGAATTTGGATCCTCTGCCTTAGCAAAAGCCTGCAACATTAATTCACGAGCAGTCATCCCTAAAGCTAATACAACACCAACATCACGATAATAAGGTGCCGTGTAATCTTTCTCTCGGTCTAATGCAAAAGCAGCTCCAACCTGCTGAGCCTCTTGCCCTTGACAAGAAACAACAAAAGGTATTTTTCCTGCTCTATTTAACAACCACATACGCTCATCAACTCTTCTAGCTAATAGCATCATACGATATAATTCAAGGACATCTTGATCTGATAAACCTAAGCTTTCATGTCGATTAATGGTCATAGTATCCCTACTTTCTATCCGTGTATTTTCATATTGTCAATATCTAGAGCTGCTTCTGCCATCGCTTCCGCTAATGATGGGTGTGGATGAATCGTTGAGCCAATCTCCCAAGAAGTAGCATCCAATACTTTTGCAGTTGTTGCTTCGGCAATAAGCTCCGTTACTTTTGGCCCAATCATGTGAACTCCTAATATATCGTTATTCTTTTCATTGGTTATTATTTTGATAAAACCATCTGATTCACCCAAAACTTTTGCTTTGCCATTTGCCTTAAAGTGCATGATTCCAATCTTTATTTGATACCCTGATTCGTGAGCTTCTTGTTCAGAAATTCCAATCGTAGCAACTTCAGGATTCGAATAAATGCAAGAAGGAATTTCCGTCTCATTCATTTTTAGCGGATTTTGGCCTTCCATGTGCTCTACAGCATATTTCCCTTCATAGGAAGCAACATGAGCAAGTTGTTTCCCACCGATCACATCACCAATTGCATAGATGTGTGATTCTTTTGTTTGCCTATCTTGGTTCACTTTAATGAATCCTGATTGATCTAATTCAATATCCGTATTTTGAATACCTATATCAGTTGTATTTGCCGTTCGGCCAATTGCTAACAACATTTTTTCAACTTCTACTGTTTCCCAGTTATCTTCTCTTTCTATTTGGAGGGATAAACCTTTTTCTTGATCAATTGATTTTGAGATTTTGGCATTGGTATAGATTTTGATTCCTTTTTTCTTTAAATTCCGATGCAATTCTTTAGCAATATCTCGATCAATTGTTGGTATGAGTTGCTTGGCTGCTTCAACAATGGTTATTTTTACTCCAAAGTCAGCTAACATGGACGCCCACTCTACTCCAATAACTCCACCACCTACAATTAGAAGTGAGTTTGGCAATTTTTCAAAGAGCAGAGCATCATCAGATGTTATGATTTTCTCCCCATCGACTGGAAATTCCGCAAGTGTTTTTGCGGTGGATCCAGTTGCAATAATGACATTTTTAGCGACCAACATTTCATTTTCTGATCCGTCTGCTGGTTGAAAGGAGATCGTTCCAGAACTAGGCGAGAAAATCGACGGACCTAACATCCTGCCGTGTCCATGATAAAAATCTATTTTATTTTTCTTTATCAAATGAAGAACACCTTGATACAATTCTTCAACCACTTGCTCTTTTCGTTTTTGCACTTTTGAGAAATTCAATTCTACATTTTCTACTTTGACCCCAAAGAATTCGCTATCTTTTGTTTGTTGATAAACTTCTGCGCTTCGAAGTAACGCTTTCGTGGGAATGCATCCTTTATGTAAACAGACGCCACCAAGTTTTTCCTTTTCGACGATTGCTACAGATTTTCCTAATTGGGCAGCACGAATCGCTGCAACATAGCCACCAGTACCACCACCCAATATGACCAGGTCATAATTTTTCGCCATAAAAAAACTCCTTTCATTCGAATATATTATATGTTCTAAAAGAATTCGTGTTTGATTAAAAATATATTTATTATTATCATAGCTTTTTCTTGTCATTTTAGCAAGGATTTATTATATATAGTATTAATACCTGGTTCTAATCTGATGTTTAATTTGCACTCAGCTCAGATATCTAATTTTAGGTTGTTTTTCATTTTGATATCTAAAAAAGGAAAAAGGAACTAGTCAGCTAGTTCCCTTCCTTTTACCATAGTTCAGTTTCAAAAAATGCACGATATAACGATTGAACAGCGCGATTAACCCCTTCTGCTTTGACGCCAAACATTAATGATACTTCCGATGAGCCTTGATTTATCATTTCAATATTAACCTCAGCATCTTCTAAAGCCTTTGTCGCACGAGCGGCCGTTCCAATATAGCTATGCATTTCTTCTCCAACGATCATGATTAACGCTAGTCCTCTTTCGGTATACACCGCGTCTGGTTGTAATTCATTTTTAATTCGATTAATAATCGTTTCTTCTTTTTCTGGTGTCAATTGACTTTCGCGAATAATCACGGATAAATCGTCAATCCCTGATGGGGTATGTTCGTAGGAGATCCCTTCATCTTCCAGAATATTCAATAGCCTTCTACCGAAACCAATTTCTCTATTCATTAAGTATTTGCTAACATATAGACTAAGAAATCCAGCATCACTTGCGATACCAACTACCGGATTACCACGCACTTCTTTTCTCGATACAATGATTGTACCCAAACCATCAGGATTATTCGTGTTTTTGATACAAACAGGTATTTTCGCTTTAAAAGCAGGTATGAGCGCTTCCGCATGAAAAACGGAGAATCCTGCATAAGATAATTCTCGCATTTCCTTATAAGTTAAAGATGTAATTTCTTTTGGATTATCAACTATTTGAGGATTCACACAATATACTGAATCAACATCTGTAAAATTCTCATATAACTCTGCTTGTGCACCAGCCGCAACGATGGAACCTGTAATATCAGAACCCCCACGCGAGAAGGTAACTAGCTTCCCTTCTTTTGTATAACCGAAAAAACCAGGGATAACTACAATCTCTTCCCGATTGCGTAGTTGATACAACTTGTCAAAGCTTTCTTCTAGTATTTGAGCACTACCGGGTTGATCACTTACTATGATCCCAGCTTCTTGTGGATTTAAATAAGTAGCGTTCATTCCTAGCGACTGAAGGTAAAGACTTAAAACTTTTGCTAATGAGTCTTCTCCAACAGCCTTTATTGCCTCTAGCTTAAGCTCTATTGTATAATCACTTTGGATTATATCCTTTACGTCGGATTCAATTTCAGTCAACACGTCTGTTGATAATTTTAACTGCTCAACGATGGAACGAAAACGCGTCAAAACCGCATCTAGCTCTTGTTGATAATTTTGACTATCTTGATATGCTTGTCCGAGATCTATCAATAAGTCAGTTACCTTAATATCTTCAGAAAATCGTTTACCTGGTGCAGATACAACAATAGCTTTTCTTTGTTTATCCCCCTGAATAATATTAGCGACTTTTTTTAATTGTTCGGCACTCGCAACCGAACTTCCTCCAAATTTTGCAACCTTCATGTTAAATACCTCTCCATTTGTTTATTTTAGCATCAGTAAAATATTATCACATTTGATCAGATAATGTTATGATAAAATTCTGATTATTTATGAAGATATGGAAGGATATCGCTGTATACTACGAATAATCTATATTCCTACGTTTATTTCTTACTTTACGACACATCATGCTTGTATAGAGAACTTGATTAATTTAGCTAGGTCATCATCTTGTAATAAACATCTGCGTCCAGTATTTCCCATCTTCTACATATCCTACACCAATATGCGTATAATCTCCCAAGATATTGGCACGGTGTCCTGGACTCTTCATCCACGCCCGAACAACTTCATGAGGGGTTTGTTGTCCACGAGCAATATTTTCTGCACCTTGTCGATACGTGACCCCGAAATCTTGCATCATATCAAATGGTGAACCGTAAGTTGGACTTGTATGAGCAAAATAATTTTTTTCAAGCATATCCGCAGATTTATATCGAGCTACACGAGAAAGTTGCCAGTCAGGTCTTAAAGGTTCCAATCCATTTTTTGCTCGTTCTTGATTAGTAAGTTGAATAACAATATGTTCTGTATGTTTAATGGCATCAATATTTGGAATGGTTAACTTATCATTTGGATAAATTAAATCTGGATTATCTAATTGAGGATTGGCCTCGATAATCTCCGTAACGCCAATTTCATACTTTACCGCAATTCTCCATATCGAATCCCCTGGTTGTACCGTATAAGTACTCTCCGCGAAGACGTTGACCGGTACAGATAAGCTCATCAATAACAATACTGTTGCAATAATTTTTTTCATAATAAAACCTCCTTTTTCTTTTAAAATGCAACAAAAAGGAGGTTTTATACAGACTATTTATCTTAAGTCAGTTAAACTTTCTCTTTACATCCGTTCTCGATCTGAATGTTCAATAGAGCTCGTCATTCGCTTCGGTAAATCCACAATGTATATCGAGGGCGAAGAAGGAAGAGAGTAAGGCTACCGTTGTAAAGATTGTCGATAGACGTTCACAGACCTAACTAACACATTTCTTTATCACACACGATTTTTAACTAAAATTTGGAGACTTGTTTCTTGTATTCTGAAAAGGGATGGAGATTTATCAAATCAAGTTCTAAAATCAGAATTCACTTCCCCTATCTTTGCTTCACCTAATAAAGTGAAACTTCAATCAGTGGGGGTTTTTGGGTATTCCCCCACTGATTGTTAGCCCTAAAGGATGACCTAAAGGCCTTTGAACCATTCGGGGTGCTAGCGTCCGTTACTCCCACTTAAACAACTTGATATTCTCGTTGTTTTGAAATGGGAGTCTTACGGACGGTTGCTCCAGGATAAAAAACTACAAAATGAAATGACTTATCTTTGTTATTATGTACAGATGATTCAACAAGAAAGCCTTTATCAAGCGAAATCATGGTCTAAGCCTAGAAAAGTGATTGTAAAATCCGTACGTCCTGCAGGCGAGTTGTTTTTCACCAATTCATTTTTTGTAACGAACTTGATCGATGCTTTCTCTCCAAAAGATATCGTTCTTTCTTACCAGAAAAGAGGTACGATGGAGAATTATATCAAGGAAGCCAAGAATGGTTTCTATTTAGATAAAATGAATAGTCATTCCTTCCAAGTGAATGAAGGAAAGATGATGTT